>NZ_JBDGKX010000006.1:0-376047 GCF_057656155.1 Azoarcus sp. Soil_N_20
GACGGCAGCATCGAGGCGGTGCCCGAGGTCGAGCGCATGGTCGCGCGCGGCATGAACCTGGTGCCCGAGAAGCGCGAACTCTTCGGCGAGATGACGGTGGAAGACAACCTGACCCTGGGCGCCTTCCAGCGTTACCGGATGGGCAAGCGCGACCAGGCGCAGACCATGGAGGAGGTGTATCACCTGTTCCCGCGGCTGAAGGAAAGAAGAATCCAGCTCGCCGGCACGCTGTCGGGCGGTGAGCGCCAGATGCTGGCGGTGGGGCGCGCGCTGATGGCCAAACCCAAGCTCTTGATGCTCGACGAGCCGAGCCTGGGGCTGGCGCCGCTGATCGTGCGCGAGATCTTTCGCATCATCGCCGAGCTCAGAAGGCGCGGGGTGTCGATCCTGCTGGTCGAGCAGAACGCGCGCGCCGCGCTGCAGGTGGCCGACTACGCCTACGTGCTCGAGACCGGGCAGATCGCGATGGAAGGCCCGGCCGAGAAGCTCAAGGACGACCCGCGGGTGATCGAGGCCTATCTCGGCCTGGGGGGAAAGCATCAGGCGATGCTGGCGACCTGAGCCGACGCACCGCCGTAGGAGTCGGCCGCAGCTGCCCGGGGCACTACCCGGCAATCGATGGAAGCTCGCGGGCAGCTGGGCTGCCTGCTATGAAGAAACGACAGAGAGGACACACATCATGGAAGCACTCAGCATCATTCAGGACGAGCATCAGTCGCTGGCTGCGATCCTTCACGCGATCCGCCACATGATCAAGGAAATCGGCGCCGGCCGTCTGCAGCCGGACTTCCGTCTGCTGCGGGCAATGGTTCACTACCTCGACGCCTATCCGGAGAAGAAGCACCACCCCAAGGAAGACAAGTATCTGTTTGCCTTGCTCAGGAAACGCACAACCGAAGGCGCCGCCGCGATGGCGCGGCTCGAGCAGGAGCATGCGGTGGGCGATGTCCGGATCAAGGCGCTGGAAGCGGCGCTGCACCAGTACGCCAGTGGCGCGCGTGACGGGTTCGATGCGTTTTCGCAGGCATTCCAGCAGTTTGCCGAGTTTTACCGTAACCACATGGTGCTTGAAGAGCACGAAATCCTGCCGCTGGTGAAGAAGTACTTTACCGCCGAGGACTGGGCCGAGGCCGCCGCCGGGTTCCGCGAAAATGCCGACCCGATGAGCGGTACCGGCGAGCCAAGCACGCACGAGGACTTCCAGCGCATCTTCTCCAAACTGGTCGCCGCAGCACCGGCGCCGATCGGCCTCGGCGGCGGACCGTATACCGACGACTGATGCGAGAGTTTTCGCACCTGATCGGCCTTCCGGTTTTCATCGTCCGCGGTGATGAACGGTTTGTCTGGACGACGGTGCGCTGCCGACGGAGGATGCGAATGGATCGTGTTCGATGCGGCCCGCGCGGCGAGCCCGCCCCCGCCCGTGCCGGATGCATGAAAAAATGTTGACGTGGATCACGATAGGCTCAGGATTTCCCTTGTCCGGGACGTTACGAACTGCGCTGCAGGCCGCGACGGTGCTAGAATCCGCGGCGTAGAACCAATATTCATTCCACACCCATCAATTCAATCGAGGAAAAGCATGAACAAAGGTGAATTCGTCGAAGCTCTGGCCGACCGTCTGGATGTTTCCCGTGCCCAGGCAGATCGCGCGCTGTCCGCGGTGCTCGACATCGTTGCCGAACAACTCGCCAAGGGCGAGAAGATTGCCTTCACCGGTTTTGGCTCGTTCGAAGTCTCGAAGCGTGCCGCCCGCACCGGTCGCAACCCGCAGACCGGCGCCACGATCGAAATCGCCGCTTCCAGCGTGCCCAAGTTCACTGCCGGCGCCACGCTGAAGGCCTCCGTGAACGGCAAGTAATTTCGCCCCGGAGCCGTTGAAAGGCGGTACGCACCGGGAGGTGCGGGCCGCCTTTTTCGTTGACGCGCAATCAGTTCGCGACAAGTAGCAAAAAAATCTTTATACTTCACGCCGTTGTGCAATGCAGCAGCAGGGCCACTCAGGTTGCGATGCGGAGTTTGATCCGCCGAACCGGCCCCAGGGACTGTAACCACAGCCCCATCGCCCCCGACCTCCCTCCGAACTCCATTCGTTCTTCCGATCGACTGGCATCGTGACAACCGGTTGGTGCCGATGCGCGGTCTTCAGGCTTGCCTGATGACCGGCCCACGCCCATCGCGCGCTTGTCGCCCCGGCGTTCCGACTCTGCCTACCCGCAGACTGGAGCGGCGCGATGCCTTGCGGTCCGAGCCTTATCGGACCCGAATCCGTCCGGTCACAAGCCGGCGAGCAATATTGGAAGAACCATGACGTTTCAGAGCCTCGGCCTAGCCGACGAACTCCTCAAAGCCATCGAACAAACCGGTTACACCATTCCGACTGCGGTGCAGATGCAGGCGATTCCCGCCGCGCTGGCCGGGTCCGATCTGCTGGTGTCGAGCCGTACCGGCAGCGGCAAGACCGCTGCCTTCACCCTGCCTTCGCTGCACAAGCTCATCGACCGTCGCATGGCGTCGGGCTCCGGCCCCCGCGTGCTGGTGCTCACCCCGACGCGCGAACTCGCGCAACAGGTCGAGAAGGCCGTGCAAACCTACGGCAAGGCCGTGCGCGGCCTGAACACCGCCTGCCTCGTCGGCGGTGCGCCGTTCTTCGCCCAGGTCAAGCTGCTGCAGCGCCCGGTCGACGTCGTCGTCGCCACCCCGGGTCGCCTGCTCGATCACCTGAATCGCCGCAAGATCAAGCTCTCCGACGTCGAAGTGCTGATTCTCGACGAAGCCGACCGCATGCTGGACATGGGCTTTGCCGAAGACATCGATGCGATCGTCGCCGCCACCCCGGCCAAGCGCCAGACCCTGCTGTTCTCGGCCACGCTCGACGGCGTGGTCGGCAAGCTGGCCGAACGTCTGACCCGCAATCCGGTGCGGATCGAAGTCGAAACCGCGCAGGAAGACCGCGGCCAGATCGAACAGCGCCTGATGTTCGCCGACGACCTCGGCCACAAGAACCGTCTGCTCGAAGCGCTGCTTGGCCATGACGGCCTGCAGCAAGCCGTGGTGTTCACCTCCACCAAGCGCAGTGCCGACGAACTGTCGCTGAGCCTGCAGGAAAAGGGCTTCTCGGCTGCCGCGCTCCATGGCGACATGCACCAGACCCAGCGCAACCGCACCCTCGACCGTCTGCGTCAGGGCCGCATCGGCGTGCTGGTCGCGACCGACGTCGCCGCGCGCGGCATCGACGTGGCCGGTATCAGCCACGTGATCAACTTCGATCCGCCGCGTCAGGCCGAAGACTATGTGCACCGCATCGGCCGTACCGGTCGTGCCGGTCGCGAAGGCATCGCCATCACGTTCTCGGGCCCGCGCGAGACCGGACTCATCCGTGCGATCGAGCGCTTCACCGGCGACCGCCTGGAAGTGCACACCATTGCCGGCATGGAGCCGTCGCCGCGCAAGCCGTCCGGCCCCCGTCCGGCCAGCAGCGCCCCCCGTCGTTTCGGTAACGGTGGCGGTGGCAACGGCTACGGCCGTCCCGCCGGTGATCGCAGCGCGGGTGGTTACGGTCGCGACGCTCATCCGTCCGGTCGTGGCGACCGTCGCGACCGCGGCACGCGCTAAGATACATCGGCGTCAGCCAGACACAGGAATCCCGCTTCGGCGGGATTTTTTTCGCCTGGGCCTCGGCCGGACCTTCGGCCCGGCGGGCCGCCCCGAACCGGGCCGATGGCGACCGTCCGGTTCGCCACGATGCGCCCGCATCATGCGCGCAGTTCCGGCACCATCGGCGGGGATTCCGGTCGGACGCAATGGGTGCGGCAATCGGTAACGCGGCGGGTGGAGGCGAACATGGACACCAGCGCAGTATTCGGACAACTCGGGATGGATGTGTCCATCCTCGACCGCGGGGAGCAGGCCGTACGGTCGCCGATAGACGGTACCGTGCTGGCGCGGATGGCGTTCGATACGTCAGATCAGATCGACGCCAGGATTGCCCGCGCTGCCGCCGCCTTCGCCGCCTGGCGACAGGTGCCGGCCCCGCGGCGGGGCGCGCTGGTGCGCCGCTTCGGCGAACTGCTGCGCCGGCACAAGGCGCCGCTAGGGGCGCTGATCACGCTCGAGTGCGGCAAGATCGTTGCCGAGGGCGAGGGCGAAGTGCAGGAGATGATCGACATCTGCGATTTCGCGGTGGGCCTGTCGCGCCAGCTCTATGGGCTCACGATGGCCTCCGAGCGTGCGGGACATGCATTGCGCGAGACCTGGCATCCGCTCGGGCCGGTGGGCATCATCACCGCGTTCAATTTTCCGATGGCAGTGTGGGCGTGGAATGCGGCCCTGGCACTGGTGTGCGGCGACCCGGTGCTGTGGAAACCGTCGGGCCGGACGCCGCTCTGTGCGCTGGCGTGCCAGCATCTGCTGGCGCAAGCGATGGCGTCGGTGGACGAAGCCCCCGCGGGCTTGTCGGCCGTGCTCCTGGGCGCGCGCGAGGCGGGGCTGCAACTTGCGGACGATCACCGGGTCGCGCTCCTCAGTGCCACCGGCAGCTGCGCCATGGGTCGCGTCGTCGGCCCGCGGGTGGCGCAGCGTTTCGGCCGCACGCTGCTCGAGCTCGGCGGCAACAACGCGGTCATCGTCACTGCCGCGGCAGACCTGGAACTGGCCACGCGGGCCATCGTGTTCGGCGCGGTCGGCACCGCCGGCCAGCGCTGTACCTCCACGCGGCGGCTGTTCGTGCATGAGGCGGTCCGCGAGCCGTTGATGACCCGGCTGAAGCAGACCTATGCCCGCCTTCCGGTCGGTGATCCCCGCCTGTCCGGGACCCTGGTCGGGCCGCTGATCGATCGCCACGCGTGCGAACAGATGGCCGCTGCGCTTGCGACCGCGCGCGCGGCGGGTGCCGCGGTGAGCGGCGGCGAACGGGTGCTGGAGGCAGAGTTTCCCGACGCGTATTACGTCCGTCCGGCGCTGGTCGAGGGCGGCACGGCGTTGCGCAACAACAGCGTCGAGACCTTCGCGCCGATTCTGTACTGTTTCGACTACCGCGATCTGGACGATGCGATCGCGCGTCACAATGCCGTTCCCCAAGGCCTGTCGTCGGCCATTTTCACCAACGACGTGCGCGAAGCGGAATTCTTCGTGTCGGCCGCGGGCAGTGATTGCGGCATTGCCAACGTCAATGTCGGGACCAGCGGCGCGGAGATCGGCGGCGCCTTCGGTGGCGAGAAGGAGACCGGCGGTGGCCGGGAGTCCGGTTCCGATGCGTGGCGCGCCTACATGCGGCGCTCGACCGCGACCATCAATTACTCGTCCGTCCTGCCGCTGGCACAGGGGATCCGTTTCGATCCGGTCTGAGCCGGCGTGGGCGCACTGCGGACGGGTGCGCCGGAAAGCTTGCTTATGTGTACAAAGGCGGGAAAATGAGGACCCTGTTCCTTCCCGGTCCCCTCGCATGCCCGCTGCCCGTCGCCTGTCGCTCGTTCCCGCTGTCCTTGTCGTGGCGGTCCTGGCCGCCTGTTCCAGGGAGTCGGCGCCGCCACCACCGGCTGCCGAAGCCGGCGTGCTGCAGGTGATGACCGAGCCGGGCGATGCCGAGATCCTGGTCGACGGACGCGGTCATGGCCGCAGTCCTGCCGAGCCCGGGGCCACGCTGGCGCTCCGCCTGCCGAGCGGGGATTACACGCTCGATGCACGCAAGGCGGTGGATGAGCATATCGACCTCGTCGGCAGGCTCGAATACCGGCATTCGGCGGACAAGCCGATGCCGCCGGTGACGATCCGCCTGACCCAGCGCCTGACCCCTGCGGGTGAAGCCCGGGTGGCGGCGCAGCGCAAGCAGCTGGACGAGCGCGAGCAGGAATGGGTCGCGCGCTTCGAGCTCCATGACGACGGGACCGCGACCGACACCCAGAGCGGGTTGATGTGGATGCGCTGCAGTGTCGGCCAGCAATGGACCGGGCAGGGGTGCAGCGGAGAGGTCGACCGGCTGAGCTGGAATCAGGCCCTGAAAGCGGGCGAGGACATGGTCTTTGCCGGCAAGGACGACTGGCGCCTGCCCACCCGGGAGGAGCTCTACACCCTGGTCTATTGCAGTTCCGGGCGGCGTTTTGCGCTCGATGCGGAGGGCGGGGCGGGGGCCTGCGACGGGGCTTACGACAAGCCGGTCATCCTCGAAGCCGTGTTTCCGGACACGCCGCTGGCCAACTACTGGTCCAGCACCCCGAACGAGATGTACTCGTACAAGGCCTGGGGCGTGGCATTCATCAGCGGCCTGATCGGCGCGGGAAGCCGGACCGAGTATGTCGCCGCCCGCCTCGTCCGGTCGGCCCGGGCAGGGGAGTGAGCTGCGCCGGCGCGCTGCGAGCGACCGGCCGCGCGCGACGCCGCCGGCAGCCGTGCGCTGGCGCCAGCCGCGCCGGGGGCCTGCTTCAGCCCTTGGCCGCGCGGGCGGCTTCGACCTCTTCCGGGCGGAGCTTGGCGGCGAGCTTGTCGAGCACGCCATTGACGAAGCGGTGACCGTCGGTGCCGCCGTAGCTCTTCGCCAGCTCGATCGCCTCGTTGATCACCACCCGGTAGGGGGTTTCGAGGTTGTGGCGAAGTTCGTGCGCGCCCAGCAGCAGGATGGCGTGTTCGATCGGCGACAGCTCGGCCACGGGGCGGCTGAGCAGCGGCGAAAACGCAGTCTGCAGCGCCTCCACGTTGTCCAGCGTACCGCGCAGCAGGCTGACGAAGAGTTCTCGGTCGACCTTGTCGAGGCTCTCGGTTTCGGCTTCGAGATGCTTCTGCACGGCGGTCATCGAGTTCCCCGACAGCAGCCACTGGTACACCCCCTGCAGGGCGAGTTCGCGCGCGCGGCGACGGGCCATCTTGCTCATGGCAGGGCCTTCAGCAGATTGGCCATCTCGACCGCGGCCCGGGCGCAATCGCTGCCCTTCTCCTGCATGCGGGCCAGCGCCTGATCGTCGTCCTCGGTGGTGAGCACGCCGTTGGCGATCGGCACGCCGGTATCGAGGACGACGCGGGTGATCGCAGCCCCCATCTCGTTGGAGACCAGCTCGAAGTGGTAGGTCTCGCCGCGGATCACCGCGCCGAGTGCGACCAGTCCGTCGAATTTGCCGCTGCGCGCCATACGCTGCAGCACCAGCGGGATCTCCAGCGCACCGGGCACGGTGACGATGCGGATCAGGTCGGGGGCGACGCCGAGCGCGAGCAGTTCGGCGGTGCACGCCGACAGCAGGCCTTCGCATACGTCCTGATTGAAGCGGCTCATGACGACGCCGACGCGCAGGCCCTTGCCGTCGAGGTCGATGTCGTATTCCTGGATATTTTCGTAACGGGACATGGTTTCGTTTTGTGTCTGTTATGAGTAAGGGGCGCTCGGAACGGGGGCGGAGACCGTTCCCGGCGCGGCAACAAGACGGATGGATTGTCAGTCCTGGTCGACGAAGCCGGTGATCTCGAGGCCGAAACCGGCCATGCTCGGGATCTTGCGCGGACTGGCGAGCACGCGCATCTTGCCGACCTTGAGCGCGCGCAGGATCTGGGCGCCGACGCCGAACAGGCGGGCATCCCATTTCCCCGGGCGATCCTGGGTGCCGTTCAGGTTGGCGAGCAGTTCGCGCCCGGATTGCGGCCGGTACAGCAGCACGATCACGCCGGCGTCGGCCGCCGCCAGGGCAGCGAGTGCCGCATTGACCGGAAAGCTGTGGCGACCGCTGTCGGGGTCGAGGAAATCGACCACCGAGATCGGTTCATGCACGCGCACCAGGGTCTCGCGTTCGGGATCGATGTCGCCGCGGCTGAGCGCGAAATGCACGTCGCCCGAGGTCTTGTCCTCGAAGGCCGACAGCCGGAAACGGCCGTGCGGCGTATCCACTTCCTTTTCGGCAACCTGCTCGACCAGATGCTCGGTGGCGGCGCGGTATTCGATCAGGTCGCGGATCGCGCCGATCTTCAGGCCGTGCGTCTTGCCGAATTCCACGAGGTCGGGCAGGCGCGCCATGGTTCCGTCGTCCTTGAGGATCTCGCAGATCACCGAGGCGGGCTCGAGCCCGGCGAGCTGGGCGAGGTCGCAGCCGGCCTCGGTGTGGCCTGCACGGATCAGCACGCCGCCCTTCTGCGCAGTGAGCGGGAAGATGTGGCCGGGCATCACGATATCGTCCGGGCGCGCGTGGCGGGCGACGGCGACCTGCACGGTGCGGGCGCGGTCGTGGGCCGAAATGCCGGTGGTCACCCCGGTGGCGGCCTCGATCGAGGTGGTGAACGCGGTGCCGTGCGGGGTGCGGTTGTCGCGCACCATCTGTTGCAGGCCGAGCTGGCGGCAGCGCTCGTCGGTCAGCGTCAGGCAGATCAGGCCACGGCCGAACTTCGCCATGAAGTTGACCGCTTCCGGGGTCACGAACTCGGCGGCCATCACGAGGTCGCCCTCGTTCTCGCGGTCTTCCTCGTCGACCAGGATCACCATCCGGCCGGCCTTGATGTCGGCGATGATGTCGGTAATCGGAGCCAGTGCGCTCATGTGCTGTTCCTTGTCGGGGGGTGTCAGGCTTGTTGCGCCTGCTCTTCTTCGGTGCGCCAGGCGAGCATGCGCTCGACATAGCGGGCAATGAGGTCGATCTCGAGATTGACCCGGCTGCCGGCGCTCAGGTGCTTGAGATTGGTGACCTCGATCGTGTGCGGGATCAGGTTGATGGAGAAGTCCTGGCGCTCGACCCGGTTCACGGTGAGGCTGACCCCATTCACGGTGATCGAGCCCTTCTTCGCGATGTAGCCGGCGATCGCGGCCGGCGCGCGGATCACCAGTTCGTGGCTTTCGCCGATGGGCTCGAACTTCACCACCTCGCCCACGCCATCGACGTGGCCGGTCACCAGGTGGCCGCCGAGGCGGTCGGCCATGCGCAGCGCCTTCTCGAGGTTGACCTCGGCCCCCGGCTGGTCGAGCCCGACGGTGCAGTTCAGGGTTTCACGCGAGACGTCGAATTTCACCTTCGCGCCGTCGCGCGCGATCACGGTCAGGCACACGCCGCTGTTGGCGATGCTGTCGCCGACGATGACGTCGGAGAGGTCGAGGCCGTTGGTGTCTACGGTCAGCCGCACGCCGTCGGCGAGGGGCTCGATATGTTCAATGCGGCCGACTGCCGCGACGATGCCGGAGAACATGAAGGCACTGATCGAAAAGGGGAAAGGCTGGATTGTAGGCGAAACACGCGGGTTCGGCGCGTTTCGGCGTGTACGTGAGCATGGATGAAGTGTGCCGGGGCGCCGTGGGGGCGGTCTGTCGAGAGCGCCGTTGTGGGTGGTGCTGCGGCGGGAAAACGGCGGCGCATGTTTGAGGCCGCGCAGCGGCCGAGTTTGCGCCGACGCCGCCGCAGTGCCGCCCACGACGGGAAGCCGAAGGCCGCGAACGTCTGCCCGCCCCCACGGCGTCCCGGCACGCTTCACGCCCCGACCCGCACTATAGCGCGCGGTCGAGCACTGCGCCGAACGGTTCCGCCTTCATGAAGCCGACCACGCGCAGGCCCTCGCGCTCCTTGCCCTGGGGGTCGAAGAAGATGATGCCCGGCGGGCCGAACAGGCCGAAGCGCTTGAGCAGCGCCTTGTGCTCCTCGGTGTTGTCGGTGACGTCGGCCTTGAGCAGCAGCATCCGGCCCATGCGCTCGGCCACCTGTGGATCGGAGAAGGTGTAGCGTTCCATCTCCTTGCACGACACGCACCAGTCGGCATAGAAATCGAGCATCACCGGACGGTCGGTTGCGGCCAGGCGGGCATCGAGTTCGGCCACCGAGCCGACCTTGTCGAAGGTCGGCAGGCGCGTCGGCGCACCGGCCTCGGAGCGCAGCACGGCCAGCGGCTGCAGCGGGTCGCGCGAGCCCGCGAGGGCGCCGAGCAGCATCGCCGCCCCGCCGATCAGCAACACCAGGCCCACCCCCTTCCAGAACCGCTGCCAACCCTTCGCATGGGGGGGCAGGGGGTCGATCGCATGCAGGAAAATGCCCGAGAACACCAGCAGCGCGGCCCACGCCAGCATGCTCACCAGCACCGGCACCACCGGCATCAGCAGCCATATCGCAACGGCGAGCAGCAGTACGCCGAAGGCCTTCTTGACCCCTTCCATCCATGGCCCCACCTTCGGCAGTACCGAACGCGCGGCGAGTCCGACCGCGAGCAGCGGCGCGCCCATGCCCAGCGCCATGCAGAACAGGGCGAAGCCGCCGAGCACGGCGTCGCCGGTCTGGGCGATGTAGAGCAGCGCGCCGGCCAGCGGTGCGGCCACGCACGGGCCGACGATCAGCGCCGACAGCACGCCCATCACCGCCACCCCCCCGAGCTGGCCCCCCTTGTTGTGGCTGGCGGTATCGGCCAGCCTGCTCTGCATCGCGGACGGCAGCTGCAGTTCGTAGAAGCCGAACATCGACAGCGACAGCGCGACGAACACCAGCGCAAATGCCGACAGCACCCACACGTTCTGCAGCGCGGCGACCAGCAGGGTGCCGGTGAGGCCGGCGGCCACGCCGGCCGCGGCATAGGTGATCGCCATGCCCAGCACATAGACGAGCGACAGCATGAAGGCCCGTCCGCGCGAGATGCGGTGGCCGTGGCCGACGATGATGCCCGACAGGATGGGGATCATCGGGAAGGTGCACGGGGTGAACGCGAGCAGCAGTCCGAAGCCGAAGAAGCTCGCCAGCACCAGCGGCACGCTGGCGTCCTTGAGCAGGACGGCGATGCGGCCGCTCTCGTCGCCGCTCAGGTCCGCGCTGCCCGCGTCGGTGCCGATGTCCGTGGCTGCGCCGTGCAGTGCACCGTCGATCAGGCTACCGCCGGCCGCCAGGGCACCGGCGCCGAGGTCGATGGCGGCGGTCTGCTCGGTCGGCGGATAGCAGATGCCCCCGTCCCAGCAGCCCTGGCTGCTCACCGTCAGCGTGAAGCGTGTCATCCCCTCGGGCGCGCTCACCGGGAGCAGGATGCGCACGGTACCGCGGTAGGTTTCCACCTCGCCGAAGAATTCGTCCTGCTTGATCTTGCCCGGTGGGCGTTCGGCGACGCCCAGAGTGACGCCGGCGGGCTCGGCATAGAAGCGGAATTTGTCGCCATAGAGGTAATAGTCCTTGGCGACCTTGAACATCACCTCGACCGTCTGCGGGTCGAGCGCACGCGCGCTCATCGCAAAGGCCTTCTCCGGCTCGATCGGGTCGGCCGCATGGACGGGAAGCGAGAACAGGCTCGCCAGTACGGCGAGCAGGATCAGCAGACGTTGCATCGTGTTCTTTATGTCAGTTGGAGGGCGCGTCCGGCGCGGTTCCGGCTGCGACCCAGTCGAGATAGCCGGCCAGGCCAAGCTCGATAGGGACTGCAACAATCTCCGGAAGTTCGTAGGGATGTGCCGCGCGGATCGCGGCCTCGAGCGCGGCATAGCGGGCGCGGGTGGTTTTGATCAGCAGCGGCACTTCCGCGGCCGACTCGATCGCGCCCTGCCAGCGATACACCGAGGTGCACGGGGCGAGGATGTTGACGCAGGCGGCCAGGCGCCGGTCGACCAACTGTTCGGCCAAGGCGCGGGCCTGTCCGGCGTCGGGCAGGTTGGTGAGGACCAGCAGGGTGTCGGGCAGATCGGCCATGAGGCAACTCCGGGGCATGTCTGCGCGCATTGTCCCAGAGTATTTCGCCGGTTGCCTTGATCTGCCCCCGGGTATGCAGCGATCAGGCGGCACCGGTGACGTTGCGCCACTGCAGCAGCAACTTGTAGAACGCCTCCGCGGCCGGGGACAGGGTGTTGTTCTTGCGGTGGAGCACGGTGATCTTGCGCTTGACCACCGGACCGGTCAGCGGAATCCGGCACACGCCCGGGCGGTCGCCCTCGCCGAGGGTGGAGGCGGGCAGGATGGCGGCACCGACGCCGGCCGCAACGAGTCCGATCGCGGTGGCGTGGTGCTGAACCTCGTAGGCACCGCTCAGGCTGATACCGCGCTTGGCGAGCTGATAATCCATGAACACGCGGGTGGCGGTCATGCTGCTGACCACGATCAGCTCGGCCTCGCGCATGTCGGACCAGGTCACCGACTTCATGGTGCTCAGCGGGTGTTCCTTGCGGCAGAAGAACATCAACGGCTCTTCGAGCATCTGCACCTCGATCAGGTCCGGATGGCGGTCGGTCGGGATGCCGATGCCGATCTCGGCCTGGCCATGCAGCACCGCGTCGCGCACCTCGAAGGCGCTGGTGTCGATCAGGCGGATGCGGTTGCCCGGATACATCTCGGCGTAGCGGCGGATGACTGCCGGCAGCGCGTGCGAGGCCATGGTCGGGACGCAGGCGATGGTGAAGCTGCCGCGCGAATGGCGCGACATATCCTTCAGCCGTCCCACGGCCATGGTCATTTCGCTGACGATGGCCTTGGCCTGGGGAAGGAATTCGCGGCCTACCGCGGTGAGCTCCACATAGCGCGTGGTCCGGTCGAGCAGGCGGAGGCCGAGGTAGGACTCCAGTTTCTGTACGCGGCGGGTGAGTGCGGTCTGGGTGACATGAAGGTGTTCGGCCGCCTTGCTGAAGCCTCCCAGCTCGGCGATCACCACAAAGGCCTGGATACCATCGAAGTCGATCTTCACCGCCGTCTCCTGCACGACCGTCAAGCGCGGTCTGAATGGTTTATGTCAATACCGCAATAAAATCTGAATTTGTTGCATTTCACTGAGGCCTGTCGGGTACCTATCATAGCCTTACAAGACAACGATACGTACAGCAAGGAGACAGGCAAGTGAACAGCATTCCGTGCGTGCTGATGCGTGGCGGCTCATCCAAGGGCCTGTTCTTCCGGGCCGAGAGTCTGCCGGAGGATCCGGTCTCACGCGACCGTCTGCTGCTCGCCGCGATGGGTTCGCCCGATGTGCGCCAGATCGATGGCATGGGCGGCGGTAACGACCTGAGCAGCAAGGTCGTGATCGTGGCGCCGTCGCGTAACGGATCCGCGGATGTCGAGTACCTCTTTGCCCAGGTCTCGGTTGCCCGTGACCTGGTCGATGTGTTGCCCAACAGCGGCAACATGCTGGCCGGGGTCGCCCCTTTTGCGCTCGATCACGGCATGGTGCCGGCGTCGAGCCCCACCACCCGGGTCCGCATTCTGAACATCAACAGCGGCAAGCTGGTCGACGCGGTGGTGCAGACGCCGGGGGGCAAGGTGTCCTACAGCGGCAGCTACCGGCTCGACGGCGTGCCCGGCATGAGCGCGCCGATTGCGCTCAACTTCATCGACCCGGCGGGCACGCGCACCGGGCGCTTGTTGCCCACCGGCAATGCGCAGGACCTGATCGACGGGTTGCCCGTCACCTGCATCGACTTCGCGATTCCGATCGTGTTCGTCAAGGCCGGCTCGCTCGGCAAGAGCGGCCACGAGAGCAAGCAGGAACTCGACGACGACGCGGCCTTCCTCCACCGCCTCGAGCACATCCGGATGGCTGCGGCGCGACTGATGGGACTCGACCCCGCGCCGGACCGCGGCGTGCCCAAGATCGCCGTGATTGCCCCGCCCCGGCATGGCGGCAGCATCGCCTCGCGCTACTTCGTGCCCTCCAGCTGCCATCCGGTCCATGCCGCCACCGGTGCGCTCGCCCTCGCCGCGGCCTGCCACACGCCGGACACGGTGGCCGAGGAAGTGGTCGAACTCGACGAGCACCGTGCCAACACCATTGTCATCGAACATCCCAGCGGCACCATGGAGTGCGCGATCCAGGTGTCCGCGCATCCGCGGACCGGCTTGCCGGTCATCACCGGCGGCACCTTGCTCACTTCCGCACGCCCCCTGCTCAGTGGCGAGGTATTCGTGCCCAAGCGCGACTGACCGCGGGTCTGCGTTGCAGGCCCACCGACCCACCCACCGGATTTCAGCCTCATCTCGGTATCCGGTCCGAGAGCCGATTCATCACACCACAGGAGACACAACATGAAAACACTGTTCGCACTGACCGCTGCCGCCGGCATCGCCTTCTCCGGCATGGCCTTCGCGCAGGAGCCCATCGTCATCAAGTTCGCCCACGTCGCCGCGGTCGACACGCCCAAGGGCCAGGCCGCCGAGTTCTTCAAGAAGGCAGCCGAGGAGCGCACCAAGGGCCGGGTCAAGGTCGAGGTCTATGCCAATAGCACCCTGTACAAGGACAAGGAAGAGCTCGAGGCGCTGCAGATGGGCTCGGTACACATGCTGGCGCCGGTTGCCGGCAAGTTCGGCCCGGCCGGGGTCAAGGAGTTCGAGGTCTTCGATCTGCCCTACATGTTCCCGGATGAGGCGGCGCTGCATCGCGTCACCCAGGGGCCGATCGGTGCCGCGCTGCTGAAGAAGCTCGAGCCGCGCGGTTTTGTCGGCCTGTCGTTCTGGGACGCGGGCTTCCGCGTGCTCAGTTCGAACAAGCCGATCAACACCCCGGAGCAGATGAAGGGGCAGAAGTTCCGCATCAACTCGTCCAAGGTGAACCAGGCGATCATGCGCTCGGTCGGCGCGCTGCCGCAGTCGATGGCCTTCTCCGAGGTCTACCAGGCACTCCAGACCGGAGTGGTCGATGGCGCCGACGGCAATCTGTCCAATCTCTATACCCAGAAGCAATACGAGGTGCAGAAGCACGTCACCCTGACCCACCACACCTACAGCGGCTACGTGGTGGTGGTGAACAAGCCGTTCTGGGAAAAGCTGCCGGCCGACATCCGCACCGAGCTCGAGGGTGCGATGAAGGACGCGACCGCGTTCAACGGCAAGGTTGCGACGGAAGATGACGCCAAGGCCCTGGCGGCGATCAAGGCCTCGGGCAAGACCGAGGTCTACACCCCGACGCCGGAAGAGAAGCAGGCGTGGATGAAGGCCATGCTGCCGGTGCAGGACGAAATGGCCGGACGCATCGGCAAGGATCTGATCGAGGCGATCCGCAAGGAAGCCGGCGTCACCGTCAACTGAGGCCCGCGCCTCCGGCGGCAGGCGGGTTCGACCCCCGTCTGCCGTTCCGCTTCACTCCCCCCACGGAGAACACCATGAAATTCCTGGATCAACTCGAGGAATGGCTCATCACGCTCCTGATCGGCGCGGCGACCTTCATCACCTTCATCGCGGTCGTGCATCGCTACGGCTCGGGCTTTGCCATTCCCGGCGTGCAGGACTGGCTGATCTCGATCAACATGGCCTGGGCGCAGGAACTGACCATCATCATGTTCGTGTGGATGGCCAAGTTCGGCGCCGCCTACGGCGTGCGCACCGGCATCCACGTCGGCGTCGATGTGCTGATCAACCGCCTGTCCGACCGGACCCGCGCCAAGTTCATCGTGTTCGGCCTGCTGTCCGGCGCGCTGTTCACCGGGATCATCGCCACCCTCGGCGGCCATTTCGTGTGGGAGAACGGTGCCCACTACGCCATCTTCAGCGCGCTCGGGCTCGACATCGGCAATGCGCTCGAAGGCCCGGTCACTGTGGACCTCGAATGGCCGACCTGGATGGTGTACTCGGCGATTCCGTTCGGCAGTGCGCTGATGTGCTTCCGCTTCCTGCAGGTCTGCGTTTCCTTCCTCCGTACCGGCGAACTCCCGCACCACGACCATGGCCATGTAGACGGCATGGACAGCCCGGACGACGTGGTGGACGAGGGTGTCGACTTCCCCGATCCCAGCGACATCTACCCGCGCGAAACCAAGAAGAGCAACGACCAATCCGGAGGTGCGAAATGAACGGCGCCATCATCTTCGTGCTGCTGCTGGGCCTGATGGTCAGCGGCATGCCGATCTCCATCTCGCTCGGCCTCACCGTCCTGAGCTTCCTGTTCTTCATGACCGAGGTGCCGATCGAAAGCGTCGCGCTCAAGCTGTTCACCGGGATCGAGAAGTTCGAGATCATGGCGGTCCCGTTCTTCATCCTCGCCGGCAACTTCCTAACCCACGGCGGGGTGGCGCGGCGGATGATCGCCTTCGCCACTTCGATGGTGGGGCACTGGCCGGGCGGGCTCGGCCTCAGTGCGGTGGTGGCGTGCGCGCTGTTCGCCGCGGTCTCCGGCTCCAGTCCGGCGACGGTGGTGGCGATCGGATCGATCCTGCTGCCGGCGATGGTCAAGGCGGGCTACCCGAAGAAGTTCGGCGCCGGCGTGGTGGCCTCGGCGGGTGGTCTCGGGATCCTGATTCCGCCCTCGATCGCAATGGTGATGTACGCGGTATCGACCAACAGCTCGATCGGCGCGCTGTTCATGGCCGGCGTCGTCCCCGGCCTGGTGCTGGCGGCGATGCTGATGGGTACCACCTGGTGGATCGCACGCAAGAACAACTATCCCCGTGCGGTACGTGCCAATTGGGGTGAACGCCTCAAGGCCTTCCGCGAATCGGTCTGGGGCCTGCTGCTGATCGTGGTGGTGATGGGTGGGATCTACACCGGCATCTTCACCGCGACCGAGGCCGCAGCGATGAGCGCGATGTACGCCTTCGTGATCGCCACCTTCGTCTACAAGGACCTGCGCCTGTCGGACCTGAAGAAGGTGCTGATGTCGTCGGCCAACCTGTCGGCGATGCTGCTCTACATCATCACCAACGCGGTGCTGTTCTCCTTCCTGCTGACCAACGAGCAGATTCCGCAGGCGATGTCGGAGTGGATCATCTCCAGCGGCCTGGGCGTGATCGGCTTCCTGCTGATGGCGAACATCATCCTGCTGATCGCTGGCAACTTCATGGAACCGGCGTCGATCATCCTGATCTTCGCCCCTATCCTGTTCCCGATCGCGATGAGCCTGGGGATCGACCCGGTGCACTTCGGCATCATGATCACGGTGAATATGGAGATCGGCATGATCACCCCGCCGGTCGGCCTCAACCTCTATGTCGCGAGCGGCATCAGCAAGCTCGGCCTGACCGAGATGAGCAAGGCGGTGGGACCGTGGCTGCTCACCATGCTGGTCTTCCTCGCCATCGTCACCTACTGGCCGCCGCTGTCGCTGTGGCTGCCCAGGACCCTCGGAATGATGTGATCAACCACCGCCCCGCCTGCAAGCGCCGGCGGGGCGGCAAGGGCTGAGCACGCCCCGCGCCCCAAGGAGAAAACGAATGAACCTCAAGGAATGGATCGGTCGCTCGGAGGAAGTCTCCGACATCGCCACCGCCACCCCCTATGCCGCGCTGGCGGCCACCTTCGACCGGCCCGCCGACCGCCCGGCCGTCGGCACCCCGTTGCCGGCATTGTGGCACTGGCTGTACTTCCTGCCGCTGCACCGCCAGTCCGAAATCGGCCCCGACGGCCATGCCAAGCGCGGCGGCTTCCTGCCCCCGGTGCCGCTGCCGCGGCGGATGTGGGCGGGCAGCCAGTTCGAGTTCCACAAGCCGCTGGCGATCGGCGACGCGATGACGCGGACCTCGACCATCCACGACGTCAGCGAGAAGACCGGCCGGACCGGTCCGCTGGTGTTCGTCAAGGTGCGCCACGAGATCCGCTGTGACGGCGAACCCGACATCGCGCTGACCGAGTTCCACGACATCGTCTATCGCGAGGCGCCCAAACCCGACGACGTCGCGCCGCCGCCCAAGGCCGCGCCGGCGAGTTCGACCTGGGAGAAGAAGTGGGTGCCCGACGACGTGCTGCTGTTCCGCTACTCGGCGCTGACCTTCAATGGCCACCGCATCCACTACGACCGCAAGTATGTGACCGAGGTCGAGGGTTACCCCGGCCTGATCGTGCACGGGCCGATGATCGCGACCCTGCTGCTGGACCTGCTGCGTCACCAGCTGCCCGATGCGGTGGTGGAACGCTACGAGTTCCGCGCCGTGCGGCCGGTGTTCGATATCAACCATTTCTTCGTCTGCGGCGAGCCGCAACCGGACGGCAAGACCATCCGTCTGTGGGCCAAGGACCACGAGGGCTGGCTGACGATGGAAGCCACCGCGGTGATCAAGTGAGGAGCGCGCAATGAGACCCCTGAAAGGCATTACCGTCGTCACCCTGGAGCATGCGATCGCCGCGCCCTTCGCCACCCGCCAGCTCGCCGACCTCGGCGCCCGCGTGATCAAGGTCGAACGCCCCGGTGTCGGCGATTTCGCCCGCGGCTACGACGAGCGCGTGCGCGGCCTGGCCTCGCACTTCGTGTGGACGAACCGCTCCAAGGAGAGCCTGACGCTGGACGTCAAGGACCCGGAGGCGCAGACCATCCTCAAGCGCCTGATCGTGGAGGAGGCCGACGTCGTGGTGCAGAACCTCGCCCCCGGCGCGGCCGCACGGCTCGGGCTGTCGTACGAAGTGCTGTCGGCACTCAAGCCGGAGATCATCGTGTGCGACATCTCCGGTTATGGCAGCGACGGTCCCTACCGCGACAAGAAGGCCTACGACCTGCTGATCCAGAGCGAGTCCGGCTTCCTGTCGGTGACCGGCACCGAGGACGAGCCGTCGAAGGCGGGGCCGTCGATCGCCGACATCGCCGCCGGCATGTACGCCTACAGCAATATCCTCGCCGCGCTGCTGCAGCGGCAGAAGACCGGCCGCGGCCAGTACCTGGACATCTCCATGCTCGAGAGCCTGGTCGAGTGGACCACCTATCCGCTGTACTACGCCTTCGACGGTGCCACCCCGCCGCGCCGCACCGGCGCCAGCCACGCCACCATCTACCCCTACGGCCCGTTTCCCGCCGGCGATGGCAAGGTGGTGATGCTCGGCCTGCAGAACGAGCGCGAATGGGCTGCGTTCTGCGACAAGGTGCTGCTGCAGCCCGCGCTGGCCAGGGAAGAGCGCTTCTCCACCAACTCGAAGCGCAGCGCGGCACGCGACGAACTGCGCCGGATCATCGTCGAGGCCTTTGCCGGTCTCACCTCCGAACAGGTCATCGAACGCCTGGAGACGGCCCAGATCGCCAACGCTCACGTCAACGACATGCACGCGGTATGGGCACACCCGCAGCTTGCGGCACGCAAGCGCTGGCGCGAAGTCGGCACTGCGGTCGGCCCCGTGCCGGCGCTGCTGCCGCCGGGCTCGTGGGAAGAGGGCGAGCCGCGCATGGACCCGGTTCCGGCACTGGGCGAGCACAGCGAAGCGATCCTCGCCGGCCTGGGCTATCCGGCGAGTCGCATCGCCGAGCTCAGAAGCGGCGGTGTGATTTGAGCGCCGCCGGGAGAGCCACCATGCAGATGCCGATCACCTATCTGTTCGTGCCGGGCAACCGGCCCGAGCGCTTCGACAAGGCGCTCGCCGCCGGTGCCGGTGCGATCGTCCTCGACCTCGAGGACGCCGTCGCCCCGGCGGACAAGGCCTGCGCCCGCGCTGCGATCGCCGAGTGGTTCGCAGCGCATGCCGAGCAGACGCAACGCATCGTCGTGCGGATCAACGATGCGCTGTCGCCCTGGTTTGCCGAGGATCTCGCCCTGCTCAAGGCCGCCGGTATCCGCCAGGTGATGCTGCCCAAGACCGAATGGCAGGCGCAGGTCGATCAGGTCGTGGCCGCGGTGCATGCGCAGGTGCGCGTGCTGCCGCTGATCGAAACCGCGCGCGGGGTCCGCAACGTGGACGAGATCGCCGCGGCCCACAGTGTGCTGCGGCTGGTCTTCGGCACCCTGGACTACGCGGTCGATCTCGGGCTGTCGGGCGACGAGGCCGGGCTGATCTATCCCGCCAGCCGGATCGCGATCGCCTCGCGCTGTGCCGAACTGGCGGCGCCGGTCGCCGGGGTGACTCCGGCCATCGACGACGAGGCCCGGATCCGTGCCGACCTGGCCTTCGCCCGCGCATTCGGCTTCGGTGCCAAGTTGTGCATCCACCCGAAACAGGTCGCGGTCATCCATGCCGCGGTCCGGCCCACGCCGGAGGAGCAAGCCTGGGCCGAGCGCGTGCTGGCGGTGGCCGCAGGGTCCGACGGCGCGGCCCAGCTCGACGGAAAAATGATCGACCGACCGGTGGTGCTTCAGGCCGAGGCCATCCTCGCGCGCTGCGCCGCCGTCGCTGCGGGCTGACGCCGCAGGCACTACGAATACCCCTCATACCACATTCTCAGGAGCATCCATCATGGGCGCCAGCATCATCGACTCACAGATCTTCGGCAACATCTTCAGCACCGACGCGATGCGTGCGGTGTGGTCCGATCGCAACCGCACCGAGAAGTACCTAGACATCGAGCGTGCGCTGGCGGTGGTGCAGGGCCGGCTCGGCATCATCCCGCAGGAGGCGGCCGACGAGATCGTCAGCAACTGCGACATCGACCGGATCGACATGGACAAGCTGCGCGAGCAGACCGAGCGCATCGGCTACCCGGTGCTGGGGGTGGTCTCGCAGCTCAACGCGCTGTGCCGCGACAAGCTCGGCGAGTACTGCCACTGGGGTGCGACCACCCAGGACATCACCGACACCGCCACGGTGATGCAGATCCGCGAGGGTCTGGAGATCATCGACGGCGAACTGGCGGCGATCTCCGCGGCCCTGGTCGAGCTGTCGCGGCGCTATCGGGACACCCCGGTGATCGGCCGCAGCAACCTGCAGCAGGCGATCCCGGTCACCTTCGGCTTCAAGACCGCGTCCATCCTCGCCGGCATCGAACGCCACCGCGAGCGCCTCGCACAGCTCAGGCCGCGCGTGCTGATGGGTGAGTTCGGCGGCGCCTGCGGCACCCTGGCCTCGATCGAGCGCGGCGCGATGGAAACCCAGGCCGGGCTGATGGCCGAACTCGGCCTCGCCCAGCCCGACATCGCCTGGCACACGGTGCGCGACACCATCGCCGAGGTCGGCGCCTTCCTCGGGCTGGTCGGCGGCTCGCTGGGCAAGATCGCGATGGACGTCAAGCTGATGATGCAGCACGAGGTCGCCGAGGTGTACGAGCCTTTCGCCCCGGGGCGCGGGTCCAGCAGCACCATGCCGCAGAAGCGCAACCCGATCTCGAGCTGCTACATCCACGCCGCGGTGTCGGTGGTGCGCCAGCATGCCGCGGCGCTGATGGATGCGATGATCGCCGACCACGAGCGCTCCACCGGACCGTGGGAGATCGAGTGGATCGCGCTGCCCGAGGCTTTCTGTCTGCTCGCCGGCGCGCTGAAACAGACCCGCTTCGTGCTCGAAGGCCTGGAGGTGGATGCCGGCAACATGCGCCGCAACATCGACCTCACCAACGGCCTGGTGATGTCCGAGGCGGTGATGATGGGCCTCGGCCCCTACATCGGCCGCGAGTACGCGCACGACCTGGTCTACGACCTGTGCCGCGAGGCGATCCGGACCGACCGTCCGCTACTCGACATCCTCGCCGATCATCCGGAGATCAATGTGCATCTCGACCGCGCGGCGCTGGCCCGGCTGTGCGACCCCGCCAACTACCTCGGCCAGGCCGGGGTGATGGTGGACAAGGTGCTGCAGCGTGCGGCTGCGGCTGGCGCGAGATGAGTCTCGGGCAATACCTGACGGACCGGCTGGCAGGGATGCAGCTCGACTGCCCCGTGCTGCCGGCTCCGGCCCTCTCCGGGACGATCGCCGACGATGGTGCGGTGGTGTCCGACCATCGGCAGGCGCTGGTCGACGAGATCGACGAACTTGCGCTGGTCGCAGTCCTGAGCAACAACTGACCAGGGGTGTGGACGACTGCCGGCGCGGCCGGGCGCGTCCTCCGCCGTTTCGTGTCGGGAGGGTGAGGCGATGGAACTGAGACAGCTGCGTTACCTGG
Organism: Azoarcus sp. Soil_N_20; assembly: GCF_057656155.1. NCBI lineage: Bacteria > Pseudomonadati > Pseudomonadota > Betaproteobacteria > Rhodocyclales > Zoogloeaceae > Azoarcus > Azoarcus sp. Soil_N_20. The sequence continues at coordinate 21,616 of NZ_JBDGKX010000006.1, forward strand.
TACGCACCATCGAGCTCGGCAGCATCAGTCAGGCGGCGCTCGATCTCGGCATCGCGCAGTCGGCGATCAGCCTGCAGATCCAGCGCCTCGAGGGCGAGCTCAGCACCCGGCTGCTGCAGCGTACCGCCACCGGGGTGATTCCCACCGATGCCGGGCTGGCCTTCCTGTCGCACGCGCAACTGGCCTTGCGCCATGCCGAAGGTGCGGCGATGGCGGCACGCCAGTCGCGGCTTTCGGGTCAGGTCAGTGTCGGTCTCGCACCGACCACCGCCGGTGTGCTCGGTCTTCCGCTGGTCGCGGCGATGCGCAGTCAGTACCCCGATATCCGCATCCATCTGGTCGAGGGACTGTCCGGTCACCTCGGACAGATGCTCAACGCCCGCGAGCTCGACCTGGCGGTGCTGTTCGACATCGATCAGGCGCGGCGCTGGAGTATCCAGCCGCTGGTCGAGGAGCGGCTGTTCTTCGTGTGCGCGGCTGATGCCGTCGCGGGCGCGCTGCCGGCCCGCCTCGCCGATCTTGGCGACACTCCCCTGGTGTTGCCGACCCACCGTCATGGCCTGCGCCGGGTCATCGACGCCGCGTTCAAGGCGCTCGATCTGCGCCCGACGGTGATCGCCGAAGTCGATTCGCTGACCGTGCTGATGGACATGGTGGCGCGTGGCATGGCCGCCAGCCTGCAGCCGTGGGCGGCGCTGGCGCGTCAGCCCCAATCCGGCTCGATCCTGCGCTGGGCCGGGATCGAGGATGCCGGCACCGTCCGGCGCAACCTGCTGTGCAGCCTGTCGGAGGACGAGCTGTCGCCGGCGGCGCTTGCGACCCGGGCGCTGCTCGCGCGGGTGGTGCGCCAGCTGGTCGAGGACGGTGGCTGGCGCGGGGTCACGACCAGCCATCTCGAATCGAGATCGGTCGATCTCGGTTCGGCTTTGGGCAGCGAAGGCGCGGGCAGCGATAGTTGAACCATGGCAGCGATGCCCCGGGCCGAAGCGCCGGCACCCGCGCCAGACAACCGGACAGCCCCCGAAAGGAGCGCAGGACATGAAACATGAAGCAACCCGCACGGTCGACGTGCTGGTGATCGGCGGCGGCAACGCGGCCCTGTGCGCCGCCCTGGTGGCGCGCGAAGCGGGCGCCTCGGTGCTGCTGCTCGAAGCCGCCCCGCGCGCGTGGCGCGGTGGCAACTCCAGCCATACCCGCAACCTGCGCTGCATGCACGATGCGCCGCAGGACGTGCTGACCGAGGCCTATCCGGAAGAGGAATTCTGGCAGGACCTCAAGAAGGTCACCGGTGGCATCACCGACGAGAAGCTCGCCCGCCTGGCAATCCGTGAGTCGTCCACCTGTCGCGACTGGATGCGCAAACATGGGGTGCATTTCCAGCCTTCGCTGTCGGGCACGCTGCACCTGTCGCGCACCAATGCCTTCTTCATGGGCGGCGGCAAGGCGCTGGTCAATGCCTACTACCGCAGCGCCGAGGCGCTCGGGGTACGGATCCGCTATGACGCGCCGGTCGACCGCCTCGAACTCGACAACGGGGCGTTCCGCGCCGCCTGGGTGGGCAAGGAGCGGATCGCCGCACGCGCCTGCGTGATGGCATCCGGCGGTTTCGAGTCCAACCGCGAATGGCTGCGCGAGGCCTGGGGGCAGAATGCCGACGGTGAGTGGCCGGCGGACAACTTCGCCATCCGGGGCACCCGCTTCAATCGCGGCGTGCTGCTCAAGTTCATGATGGAGGCGGGCGCCGACATGGTCGGCGATCCGTCCCAGTCGCACTGCGTGGCGGTCGATGCGCGCGCCCCGCTCTACGATGGTGGCATCTGCACCCGGATCGACTGCGTGTCGCTGGGCATCGTGGTGAACAGGCATGCGCAGCGTTTCTACGACGAGGGCGAGGATTTCTGGCCCAAGCGCTACGCGATCTGGGGCCGGCTGGTGGCGCAGCAGCCGGGGCAGGTCGGCTACTCGATCATCGACGCCAAGGCCAGTGGCCGCTTCATGCCGCCGGTCTTCCCGGGGGCGCAGGCCGACACCCTGGAGGGGCTGGCGTGCCAGCTCGGCCTTGACGAAGCCACGTTCGTGCGCACCGTGCGCGACTACAACGCCGCCTGCCGCGTCGGCCGCTTCGACCACACCGTGCTCGACGACTGTCACACCGACGGGCTGGCACCGGCCAAGACCCACTGGGCGCTGCCGATCGATACCCCGCCCTTCCGCGGCTATGCGCTCAAGCCCGGGATCACCTTCACCTACCTCGGCCTGAAGGTGAATGAACAGGCGGCGGTCCATTTCGGCGGCAGGCCGAGCCGCAACCTCTTCGTCGCCGGCGAAATGATGGCCGGCAATGTGCTCGGCAAGGGCTATACCGCCGGGGTCGGGATGACCATCGGCACCGCATTCGGCCGTATCGCCGGTGCCCACGCCGCAGCCGCGGCCGTGCAGCAGGGAGTCGAACATGCAGCAGCTTGAGATCCTGGCCCGGGAGGCCGCCGAACTGGCGGCAGGGCGCGTCGTGCCGGCAGCCAGTGCGCTTGCTGTCGACAGGCAATCCGGGGCCGAGACCGAAGCCGAGGTCGACCGCATCATGAAGATCTGCAACGCCTGTCGCTACTGCGAAGGCTTCTGCGCGGTGTTTCCGGCGATGACGCGCCGGCTCGAGTTCGGCAAGGCCGACATCCACTATCTCGCCAACCTGTGCCACAACTGCGGCGCCTGCCTGCATGCCTGCCAGTACGCGCCGCCGCACGAGTTCGCGGTCAATGTACCGCGCGCCATGGCGAAGGTGCGGGCGCGGACCTACTCCGACTATGCCTGGCCGTCCGGTTTCGGTGCGCTCTACCGCAACAACGGCGTCACCGTGGCGCTGGCGCTCGCTGGCGGGCTGGCGCTGTTCCTGGTGCTGGCGCTGGTGATGCAGGGTGGCCTTTTTCATGCTCCGGTGGCGGGCGATTTCTATTCGGTCTTCCCGCACAACCTGCTGGTGTCGATGTTCGCGCCGGTGTTCCTGATCGCGGTGCTGGCGCTCGGAATCGGCGTCGCGCGGTTCTGGCGCGAGGTGTCGCCGGGCACGGTGGACGAGGTCAGTGGCGCGGCGGTGGCCGAAACCACGCACGACGTGTTGCGGCTGAAGTATCTCGACGGCGGTCATGGCGGCGGTTGCCCCAACGCCGACGACGCCAATACCCTGTCGCGCCGACGCTTCCACCACCTGAGCTTCTACGGCTTCATGCTGTGCTTTGCCGCCACCAGCGTGGCCACGCTCTACCACTACGTGTTCGGCTGGGAGGCACCCTATGACCTGAGCAGCCTGCCGGTGGTGCTCGGCACGGTGGGGGGCATCGGCCTGCTGATCGGCCCGGCCGGACTGTTCTGGCTCAATCTGAAGCGCCACCCGGAGCATGGCGACGCGGCGCAGAAGCCGATGGACCGCGGCTTCATCGCGCTGCTCTTCCTCACCAGCCTGACCGGCCTCGCCCTGCTCGCCGGGCGCGACAGCGGTGCAATGGGGTTGTTGCTTGCGATCCATCTGGGAGTGGTGATGGCATTGTTCCTGACCATGCCCTACGGCAAGTTCGGCCACGGCTTCTACCGCAGCGCCGCACTGCTGAAGTGGGCGATCGAGAAGCGCCGGCCCAACCCGGTCGGCGTCGGCAGCGAATGATGGCCGCGCGCCCGGACCCCGCCCTCGCCGCGGCCGCGTTGCCGCCGCGCCCGACGCGCGGGCAGTCCTGGCGCGCGCTGCGTCATCCGAACTACCGGCTATATTTCTGCGGCCAGTCGATCTCCCTGCTCGGCACCTGGATCCAGCAGGTCGCCCTGGCCTGGCTGGTCTATCGCCTGACCGGCTCGACCCTGCTGCTCGGCACCGTCGCCTTTCTGAGCCAGGCGCCCCAGTTGCTGATCGCGCCCTTCGCCGGCATCGTCATCGACCGCTCCGACCGCAAGCGGCTGATGCTGGTGGTGCAGTCGCTGATGCTGGCGCAGTCGGTGTTCCTTGCGCTATTCACCGGCCTCGGCTGGATCGCACCATGGCAGATCCTGGCCGCCGCGCTCACGCTGGGCGTGCTCAACAGCTTCGATGCGCCGCTGCGCCATTCGCTCGCCGGGCAGCTGGTCAGCGCGCGCGACGACCTGCCCAATGCGATCGCGCTCAATGCGACGATCTTCAACGTCGCGCGCTTCGTCGGGCCCCCGGTCGCCGGGCTGGTGCTGGGGCTGACCTCGGAGGCGGTCTGCTTTGCCCTCAACGGGTTGTCCTTTCTGGCTGTCATCCTGGCGCTACGGCGTATCCGCATTGCCCCGCAGGAAACGGCCACGACCCCGTTCGGTTCCGCGTTGCGCGAGGGGCTGGCGTATGTGAGGGCGAGCGTGCCGGTCAGTCGTTTGCTGCAGCAGGTCGCGCTGCTCAACTTCCTCGCCGCGAGCTACGTGCCGTTGATGCCGGCCTTTGCCCGCGACGTGTTCCAGGGTGGCCCCGACACGCTGGGGCTGCTGCTCGGCAGCGCCGGCGCCGGTGCGCTGGGCGCTTCGCTGTACCTGATGACGCGCAGCTCGGTGCGCGGGCTGACCGGTTCGATTGCCGGCGGCAATCTGCTCGCGGCGCTGGCCTTGCTCGCGTTCGCGCTCGCCGACACCTTGTGGCTGGCCTTGCCGATGCTGTTCCTGCTCGGCTTCGGCGTCATCACCGGCAATGCCTCGACCAACACGATCCTGCAAACCATCCTGCCCGGTACGCTGCGCGGCCGGGTGCTGGCGCTGTACACTGCGGCCAATCTCGGTGCGGCGGCGGTCGGTGGTCTGGTCGCCGGCTGGGCCGCAGAGCACGGCGGCCCGGGCGGGACCTTGTTCGTGCTGGGCGGATTGTTGCTGCTCGCGGCCCTGCGATTCCGCTGGCGGCTGGAGTCGTTGCGCGTGCATTTGCGGCCGCTGTATGCGGCGCTGGGCATCACCCGTCGGGATGCTGACCCCGGCGGCGTGGTGGAGAGAACGTCATGACCGCCCCGGTCGTGCACTGATGAGGACGAGAGCATGGTGAAGATCACGGTGCTGGACGACTACCAGGGGGTCGTGTCCCGGCTCGCTGCGGCGCGCCTGCTCGACGGCCTGGCGGTGAGCCTGCAGGTCAGGACCGCGCACATCGCCGACGAGGCCGGCCTGATCGAGGCCCTGCGCGACACCGACTGCGTGATCCTGATCCGCGAGCGCAGCCGGATCACTGCGCGCGTCATCGAAGCGCTGCCCCGTCTCAGGCTGGTCGTGCAGACCGGGCGCCTGTCCGGCTGCATCGACCTCGACGCCTGCCGCCGGCAAGGGGTCGAGGTGCGCGACGGCAGCGGCAACCCGATCGCGCCGACCGAGCTGACCTGGGCCCTGATCCTGGCCGCCTCGCGCCGGGTCGTGCCCTACGCGCGTCAGCTCGAGCGCGGACACTGGCAACGCAGCAGCGCGGCGTTCGCCGACGAGCGCCTGGGGCGCGCGCTGCATGGCCGTACCCTCGGGGTGTGGGCGCTGGGCAAGATCGGCAGCCGGGTGGCGGCGATCGGTCGGGCCTTCGGCATGGCGGTGGTGGTCCATGGTCGTGAGTCGTCACGCACCGCGGCCGAGTCCGCCGGCTACGCCTTCGTTGGCAACCGCCGCGAGTTCCTCGCGCAGCTCGATGTGCTGACCCTGCACTTGCGGCTCGGCCCCGACACCCTGCACCTGATCACCGCCGACGACCTTGCCGTGATGCGCCCGGATGCGCTGCTGGTCAATACCAGCCGGGCCGAGCTGCTCGCGCCCGGGGCGCTGCTCGCGGCGGTGCGCCGGGGGCGCCCGGGAAGCGCGGCGGTGGACGTGTTCGAGAGCGAACCCGGCGGCGTGGCGCCTTATCTGGGCCATCCCGCGATCCTGTGCACGCCGCATCTGGGGTTCGTCGAGGAGGACACCTACGAGGCCTATTTCGGCGCAGCCTTCGCGCATGTGCGTGCCTACCTGGGCGCACGCGGCGAACAGGCCGGAGCGAAGTGATGCCTTGTCCGGTCTGTTGCGGTAATCGCAATAATAAGGCCGACTAATTCACTTCATTGTTCATGGGAAGGCTTCCAGAATCCGTTTCCGATAACGGATTCGAGGACCGGACCATGTTGAGCAGCATCCCCTGCACCCTGATGCGCGGCGGCACATCGAAGGGCCCTTACTTCCATGCCGCCGACCTGCCGGCCGATCCTGCCGAGCGCGACCGCGTGCTGCTGGCGGCGATGGGTTCGCCCCATGCGCGCCAGATCGACGGCATCGGCGGCGGCGACACCCTCACCAGCAAGGTCGTCATCGTCAGCCCGTCGTCGCGGCCGGGTATCGATATCGAATACCTGTTCGCGCAGGTGTCGGTGGAGACCTCGACCGTGGATACCACACCCAACTGCGGCAACATGCTTTCCGGTGTCGGTCCGTTCGCGCTCGAGAACGGACTGGTGCAGGCGACCGACCCGGTGACCACGCTGCGCATCCTCAATCTCAATACCGGCAAGGTGGTCGAGGCGGTGGTGCAGACACCGGGCGGTCGGGTGAGCTACGACGGACTTGCCCGGATCGACGGTGTGCCCGGCAGCGGCGCTCCGATCGTGCTCAACTTCCTCGATGCCGCCGGAGCCAAGACCGGGCGTCTGTTCCCGACCGGGCGGCGGATCGATGTGATCGACGGCGTCGAGATCTCCTGTGTCGACTTCTCCAGTCCGCTCGTCTTCGTTCCTGCGGCAGCGCTCGGCAAGACCGGCTATGAATCGAAGAAGGAACTCGATGCCGATCCGGCGCTGAAGGCACGGCTGGAGTCCATCCGCCTGCAGGTGGCACTGATGGCCGGGATGGGCGACGCCCGCGACAAGGTGCTGCCCAAAATCGCGCTGGTGGCGCCGCCACAAGGCGGTGGGGTGATCGCATCGCGCTACTTCACGCCGTGGAACTGCCATTCCGCCTTCGCCGTGACCGGTGCATTGTGCCTGGCCGCGGCGGCGAGCACGCCGGGCACCATCGTCCACCGCCTGGCGCGGATCAACGCGACCGACCCGGCCCTGGTGACCATCGAGCAACCCGCCGGCACGCTCGACATCCGCATGCAAGCGGCGCCGGGGTCGACCGCTGCCGATCCGGTGTACGCCTCTGCCGGCCTGGTGCGCACCGCCCGGCGGCTGTTCCGGGGCAGAGTGCACGTTCCGCTCGACGACCACATCGAGGCCGCCTGAGCCGGCCCCGGATCCACGTTCGTGTCCGCAGATCCACCCCATGGAGAGGGCGCTTCGGGCGCTTCTTTGTTGATGCGATAGTCGCATTAATAAGCTGTTATTTTGCATTTCAGGCAATTAATAACGATGGGCATACTCGTCTCGGTGCAGCCGCTCCTGCACTGAGTCCGAGAACGTCGGGTGCATGCCGCATCCGGCCATCGGCCTTCGACAGCCCCGTCCATCCGTGGAACGGGGGTGGACCAACCAAGGAGGAACAATGAAAACCACACCATCGCCAAAGCTGCTGACCGTGCTTGCCGCCAGCCTGCTACTCCCCGTGCTTGCACATGCGGCAGAAGAAGACGGGCATAAGCTCGAACTAAAGGTGCGCGGCATCCATTTCGATCGCGAGTTCGAAAACTCGGCCAACGATCGCACCCAGACCGCGCTCGGCCTGCAGCTGAACTACGAGTCGCCCTATTTCGCCGACGTGATCGGCTTCGGGGTGTCCGGCTACAGCGTGACCCGGCTCGACTCGTCCGGGCGTGTCGTCAATGACATCCTCAAGGTCGACAACAGCGGCGACTTCCACGATTCCTTCGGCAAGATCGCGGAGGCCTTCGTCAAGCTGAAGCATCGCGATCTGCTCGCATTCAAGCTCGGCAAACAGCTGCATAAGTCCATGTTGCTGAGCAGTTCGACCAGCCGCGCCGTGCCCAACACCTACTCGGGCGGCAGCGGTGTCGTGACCCCGATGAAGGGCTTGGAGTTCTATGGCGCGGTCTATAACGAGTGGTCGCGTCGTGCGGACTCGAGTTTCGAGGAGTTCGCCACCGATCGCTCGGCCGAGGGCGACATCGACTACGTCGCTCTCGCCGGCGCCGAGTACAAGAGTGGGCCGGTCGCGGTCAATCTCGAATACCTCAACTCCAAGGACTACCTGACCAAGGTCGGTCTGGTCGGCTCCTATACCTTCACCCTTGCCGACAAGAACAAGCTCAAGCTGACCGGCGGAGTCCATACCTCGCGCGACGCCGGCAAGCTGTTCGTCACCTCGTCCGAGAACAACGAACTCGACGACGAGGACAAGTACGCTGCCGGTGCACGGAGCGACAACGATGGGCAGGGGATCTATCTGGATCTCGACTGGCGTGTCGGCAACGTGATGCTCGGTGCCGCAGTGGCGAAATTCGACGGCGCCTGGATCGAGGACAACTTCACCGGCGACCATGGCACCAACCCCTTCCCGACCGGGGGCGTGCTGGCCGACATGACCAACAACGATGAAACCGTGTGGATGGTCCGTGCCGGCTACGACTGGAAGGACATCGTCAAGGGCTTGGCGACGACGGTCAAGTTCAAGCAGGGCGACGGGGCGAGAAACAGCCATGTGAAGAACCTGGGCGAGGCGGACGAGGAGGAACTCGAGTTCGACCTGCGCTACCAGATCCCCCTGGTCAAGGGCCTGAACCTGCGCTACCGCTACCTGCACTACACCTCCGACAAGACCGGCCGGGTCGACGGCGTGCTCGCGGACAATACCGACCACCGCGTGTATCTGGACTACACCTACCGCTTCTTCTGAGCGCATTTCCGGCAGTGGGGGTATTCGTCCGTGGGGCCCCCCATCCCCGCTGCCGGACGCTGCAGTCTCCTCCGCGCAGCCCCTCCGGGGCGTGCGCTTGTGCTCCGTCCGGCCCGATCCGGTTGGGGCACTTCTTTTTCGGCGCTGAAAGCGGTTCGAAAGCAAGTTTGCGTCCAATCCGTTCCGTCCGGTTGCGTCACGTCGCCGATCGGATGTCCACACCAAGAACGGAGGATCACCATGAAACAAACAATGAAGCTTGCTGCGCTGGCCGTTGCGTGTACCTGCCCGGCGTTTGCGCAGGCACAGTCGAACGTCACCATCTACGGCCTGCTCGATATCAACCTGGCCCAGGAGCGCGCCGGCAGCCTCAAGCGCAACGCGATGGACACGAGCGAACTCAATGGCTCGCGGCTTGGCTTCAGGGGCACTGAAGATCTGGGCAATGGGCTCAAGGCACTGTTCACGCTAGAGGCGGCGGTCGCTCCCGATACCGGTACCTCGTCGGGCTACACGCGCCAGTCGTTCGTCGGCCTGGAAGGGTCCTTCGGGCGCGTCACCCTGGGCCGTCAGTACTCGCCGGCCTTCGTCGCGATCGATCCCTACGAGTCGACCGGCGCCTCCGACCGCTCGGCCGGCATGCTGCACCGCAAGACCGGCTCGGTCGCGCGTGGCTACCAGGTGCGCTTCGACAACATGATCAAGTACCGCTCGCCCGACATGGCCGGCTTTTCCGTCGATGCAGGCTATTGGACCGGTGCGGAGAACGTCAGTACCGACAGCGATGTCCGGCGCCAGGGTCGCGGCTACGGCCTGACCGGCATCTACAAGAATGGACCGCTTTCCACTTCGGTGGTGACCCAGACCTTCCGTTCCAACGATACCGGCGGGCGAGCCACGACCCGTGGCATCGGCGGTGCCTACGACTTCGGCATGGTCAAGCTGTATGCGTTGTACACGCAGGACAAGGAAAGCGGGTCGCAGGGTGATGGCAAGGCGCGCAGCTACGCGGTCGGTGCCGAGATCCCGGTCAGTACCGCCGGCACCGTTGCGGTCTCGTACGGAAACCGCGACGAAAGTGGCGAGGCGGGTGCGGAAGACGCGTCGGGTGCATCGATCTACTACATGCACAACCTGTCCAAGCGCACCACGCTGTACACCGCCTATTCGCAGATCAACAACCGCGGCGATGCCAACTACGGCTTCAACCTCACCCCGGAAGCGGGCGACAACGCCAAGGTGGTCATGGCCGGTATCCGCCACAAGTTCTGATCCTGCCTCGTCTCACGCGGCATCGCTCCTCTAGCGCACCGTCCGCGAGGAATGGTGTGTATTCAGCCCCGACCGGTTCATTCGGTCGGGGCTGTTTTTTTCTCACTCCCGCCAGGACTTCATCATGGATGATCGGACACGCGCTGCCGTGCCCCGCCACCACTCGGTTCCGCGGCAACGGATGGCGCCGCTGATGTCGGCGCGGACGTCGAGGCGCGACATGTCCATCGGCGTGGCCGACGAGCGCGCTCCCGTGGGCACGCCCGCCCGCAGCCCGGTATGGCATGGGGGTATTCGCCACAAACTGATGCTGATGATGGCGCTCAGTGTCGCCGGACTGATCGCCGCGAGCGCGGTGAGCCTGTTCGGCATCTCCCGCATCCAGGATCAGGTGACTGGCCTGAACAGCGCGCGCTTTCCGGCCATCCGCGCGCTGGAGGGCTGGCGCCATGCCGGCTTGCAGACCCGCTCGCTGGCCCTCGAGATCGACAGCTGGGCCTTTGCCAACGACGCCGGAGCGCGCTTTGTCGAACTTGCCGCCGCCAAGCGCGCCCTTCTCGGGCGTGCCGGTCTGGCGCGCGATGCCTATGCGGCGATTCCCAAGTCGGCCACCGAGCAGGCGCTGTGGCTGCAGCTTGCCGACGGCTGGCAGCAGTGGCTGCAGTCGGAGCAGAAAATCCTCGCGCTGGTCGATGCGGCGGCTGTTGCCGACGAAGGTCGGCGCGCCATGCTGATGCTCGAGTTCAAGGCGCCGATCAGCGAACAGGTCGGGCCGCAACAGGTGCTGATGAGCGCGCTCGATGCCGCGGTGGGCGAGCAGGAGCGGCTGACCGCGGTCGCCGGCGACGAGGCGTTTGCCGCCGTCACCGCCGCACGCAGCCTGAGCCTGATCGTGCTGCTGGTGCTCGGTACGGCGCTGGCGGTAATGACCGCCTGGCTCGGACGCTCGATCGTGCGCCCGCTGCAATCGATGCGGGACCTCGTCATCCGGGTTGCACGCGAGGGCGATTTCACCGTCCGCGCCGAGATCACCCGGCGCGATGAGTCCGGCGAGACCCTGGCCGCGCTCAACGAACTGATTGCCTCCATCCAGCGCTCGATGCGCGAGGTGCTCGATAGTGCCGACCGGATCGGGGCGGCGTCCGCCAAGGTGTTGCAGGCCGCGTCGCAGGTTGCCGACGGCAGCCGCGAGCAGAGCGGTGCGAGCGCACACATGGCGGGCACGATCGCCGCCATGAGCGCAGGCATCCTGGCGCTGGCGGAGAGCTCGCGGGCGGCGCTGACGCGCGCCGAGCTGGCCGGCGAGCGCGCAGGCGAGGGGGCGCTGATCGTCGGCGACAGCGCGCGTGGCGTGCAGCGGATTGCCGACACCGTATCCCATGCCGGCGACTCGGTGCGCTCGCTCGACGACCAGTCGGAGCGCATTGCGGCGGTGGTGGACACCATCCGTGATATCGCCGACCAGACCAATCTGCTCGCCCTCAATGCCGCCATCGAGGCTGCCCGTGCCGGCGAGGCCGGGCGTGGCTTCGCGGTGGTGGCCGACGAAGTGCGCAAGCTTGCCGAACGGACCACGCGCTCGACTACCGACATCCACGACACGATCGGCAGCATGCAGACGATCTCGGCCGCGGCCGCGAGCCGCATGAGCGAGGTGGTGGCCCAGGTCGACAGCGGCCGGGCGCTGGCCACCGCGGCCACCACCTGCATCGATGACATCCGTGCCTCCGCTGGTGAGGTCGCGGCCGCGATCCGCGGGGTCAGCGACGAGCTCGCAGTTCAGGAGTCGCGCGCCGGCGAGATTGCCGCCGAGGTGGCGCGCGTCACCCGCATGGCGGACGACAGTGCGGCGGTGGCGGCGGCGACCGCTGGCGTATCCAGGGATCTGGACGTCCAGTCGCAGGCACTGCGCCAGGCGGTGAGCCGGTTCCGGGTGTAGGCACTATTGCGGCCGCCATGGCTCGGTCAATGGCGAAAGCGTTTCGAAAGCACGGATCCCTAGGATCCACGATCACCAGACCCCACAACAAGGAGACAGCATCATGCAAATAACCGGAATGTTGTATGGATCGCGCCTGTTGCAGTTCGCAGACTTTCCCACCGCCGAGATCCTCGGGCCCGATGCCAGCGAGGAGGCGATCAAGGACCTGATCGATCGCCACGGCTCGGTGTTCGTCAAGCCGCTGTTCAAGGGTGGGGTCGGAAAGAAGGGCAAGGCCGGCCTGATCGGCCGTGCCAAGGATCTGAAGACGGCGCTGGCGGAGAAGGAGCGGCTTTACTTCGTCGAGCACCGCCATGGCAACCAGGTGGCGAAGGCGAACGGGGTGACCTTCGAGGGCGCGGTACCGGCCGAGCACGAAGTGTATTTCTCGATCACCGACTCCACCGAGTTTCGCGCGCCGACGATGACGCTCACCCACATGGGCGGGGTCGACATCGAGGAGCTGGACAAGACCCAGATCGCACGTATTCCGTTCGATCCGCTCACCGGCCTGAAGGCCTTCGTGGTCGCCAACGCGCTCGCCGACATCGGCGCGCCCAAGCAGATCATCTCGCCGCTGGTGCAGCACCTGCCGCGTTTGTGGGAGCTCTACCACGACTTCGGCATGAACACGCTCGAACTCAACCCGATCCGCATGCGCCCCGACCGCCGCGGGCGGCTCACCCCGGTGGCCTGCGACTTCAAGTGCGGCTTCGACCGTGACGATCCGCGCTGGCACCGTCTCGACCTGCCGGCGCATCTGTTCGCCGCCGATTACTCGGACTTCGAGCAGGAGATCAACCAGCTGCGCACCCACCAGGGGCAGAGCGACGTGTACGTGATCAACGACAACGGCACCATCCTCGCGCCGACCTTCGGCGGCGGCGCCAACTCGCTGGTCACCGAGATGCTCGGTGACGACGCCATCATCTCCTCGGACTTCGGCGGCAATCCGCCCTACGAGAAGATGAAGTCGGTGGCCACGATCTGTTTCAAGCACTGGCTGCGCCAGTCCAACGTGCTCTTCATCATCGGCGGCAAGTCCAACAACACCGACATCTTCGAGACCTTCCGCGCCATGGCCGACGCCCTGCGCGAGCACTTCGGCACCCACGGCCCCACGCCCTTGTATGTCGTCGTCGGTCGCGGCGGACCGAACCTGGTGCGCGGCATGGGCGTGCTGCGCGATACCTGCGAGGCGCTGGGCCTGCCCTACCGCCTGTTCGGCTTCGATTCGGCGATGAGCGAGGTGGTCGACTACGCCCGCGAGGTAAACGAGTGGATGAAGGCCGGTGGCCGCGAAGCGGTCGCGACCCATCTGCGCATCGCCCCTGCGGCGACGACTGCGTGATCGACGGCCCCGGACAATAGAAGGAAGGAGACAGCGATGTATCAGCAAGGTGTAGGCGAATTCAAGTACTACGTCGGGATCAGCTCCCTGGCCCATATCGCCACCCGTGACGACCGGGTGTGCGTGCTCAATATCCTCGGCGGTGAATCGAGCGAAGTGACCCCGGTCGGCCACGCCTGGTCGGGCGGCAACGTCGTGTTCGGCACCTCGCCGGGCCGCCGCGGGCAGAAGCTGGAGACGCCCCTTGGCAACGTCCCGGTGTACAACAGCGTGCGCGAAGGGCTGGACGACGGCCACCGCTTCAACTGCGGCGTGGTCTACCTGCCGCCGTCGGCCGCACGCGACGGCGTGGCCGAGCTGATCCGGGTGAATCCGGACCTGAAGAAGATCTTCATCATCACCGAGAAAATTTCGGTGCACGATGCGCGCGAGATCCGCGCCATGGGCCAGCAGGCCGGCATCGACATCTTCGGCGCCAACTGCCTCGGGGTGGCCGACTCGTGGAATCAGGTCCGCATCGGCGGCGCGCTCGGCGGCGATTTCCCTGGCGACACCCTCAAGCGCGGTTCGATCGCGATCCTGTCGAACTCGGGCGGCTTCACCACCACCATCGCGCAATACCTGCGCATGGCCGGCTGGGGCACGACCACGCTGGTGTCCAGCGGCAAGGACGTCTACATCCACTACGCGGCGCCCGAATTCGCCTTCGCGCTCGCCAACGACGCGCGCAGCAAGGCGGCGGTGCTGTACTGCGAACCCGGCGGCTACTACGAGCGCGACGCCGACTTCACCAAGCCGGTGGTCGCCTGCGTGGTCGGGCGCTGGAAGGCCAAGCTCACCCGCGCGGTGGGCCATGCGGGGGCGATGGCCGGCGGCCAGGACGATGCCGCGGCCAAGGAAAAGTGGTTCATGGACAAGTTCGGGGTGGACGGCATCTACACCCCGGAGAACCCGGTGTTCTCGGCGAAGGGCGCGCTGGTCACCAACATCGCCCACATCCCGGCGGCGCTGACCGCGGTGATGCGCGCCAATGCCACGCTGCCGGACTTCGCGCCCGAAGGCACGATGGAGCTCAAGCCGTGGTTCGGTTCCAACATGGGTCTCGCGCTGCCGGAGCCGCTCGACCTGCCGGTGGTCGAGGGCCCCGAGCCCTACCGCAGCCAGGTCGCCATGCTGGCGAAGCAGGTCGGCGCGGTGTTCCCGCGCGAGGCAATGAAGGATGCCTCGGGTGCCTCGCAGATGGATCCGGCGACCCAGGTCTCCAGCCTGTACGGCACCAGCGTGCTCGAAGCCGCGCGCCTGCCGCTGGAGGCCAACGTCAGCCTGGCGCTGTTGCGCGAACCGGGCGGCGAGAACGACCGCAAGCTGGTCAATGTCGCCCTCGGCGCGAGCATCAATCTGTACGGCAGCCCCGAGCTGGCCGCCGCCCAGGCTGCGCGCGAAGCCGGCAACGCGCCCAACAGCGTGCTCGCGGCCGCCACCTCCATCGTCGGTCCGCGCCGCGCCGAAGCGGCGAGCCGGATTGCCACGGCGATGATCGAGCGTTTCGCCGAGGCCGGCATCCGCGATGCCCTCGCCGAGGACGTCGACCTCGCCGCCGTCAACGCGGACGAGGCGCTCGCCGCCCTGGTACGCAGCGCGGAGCCCGACCCACGCGCCATGGCAATGCTCGCCGGGCTCGAGGCACGGGGTGCGCGCTCGGTGTTCGTGCGCTACCTGCGCGGCCTGCCCGGTCACGTCAGCGCCGATGCGGTGCTGGCGGCGGTCACCACCACGTTGGCCTGGGGCCCGTTGATGCGCAAGCGCGTGTCGCGGCTGACGGTCGAAACCCTGCCGTGGTGGATGCGTTTGTTCGGCACCGTGATCGGCGCCTCGGCCCCGGTCGCCGCCCACGGCGCGGACGGGTTCAACGGCTTTGCCACTGCCGACCTGCTCGGCCGCGCATCGATCACCGAGGTCGCCTACCATGCCCTGCTCGGCCGTGCCCCCGAAGCGGCCGACCTGTTCGCGTTCCAGACCCTGGTCGGGATCCTGCTCACCAACGGCCCCGGCACCATCTCCGCCCAGGGCGTCAAGGGCGCGGTGTCCGCAGACGGCCCGGAAACGCCGCAACGGGTGCAGCTCAACAAGGCGCTCACCGGTTTCCTGACCCACACCGGCTATGCGCATGGCGGCAATGGTTTCGAAGGCGTGCAGTTCCTGATCGAGCAGTTCCGCGACAGCGCGCTGCAGGATCCGACCGATCCCGCGCACGGCGTCGACCTGAAGGCGATCGCGCTGCGCTATGCCGAGGACTATGCCAATTACAAGTCCGGTGCCAAGTCGCTGGGCAGCCTCGACATCCGCAAGATCCCCGGCGTGAACCATCCGGTGTTCAAGGACAAGCCGGTGAACCACGACCCGCGCGAAGTCTTCATCCGCGAGCTGATGGCAGGGCGTGGGGAGGCCAACGCCTTCCACGACTTCTATCACGCGCTGGTGCAGGCGCTGCGCGATACCGGGGTGTCGCGCACGGTGTATTGCGTGAATATCGACGCGGTGATCGCCGCGCTGCTGCTCAAGCTCACCTGGAAGCCGTGGCGCGCGGGCGAATTCTCCGACAGCGCGCTGGAGTCGGCCGCATTCTCCATCTTCCTCTATGCGCGCATGCTCGGCTGCGCGGCGGAGGCAGACGATCACCTGAACCGGGGCCGCAACATGGACACCCGGACCGCGGCATCCCGTTGCCGGTTCGTCAGCTGATTGCGGGTCCACCTCAGGAGAGACACATGGATCGTCGCACCTTCAATCTTGCCGCGCTGGGTCTGGGGGCCGCCGCCGTGCTGCCGCTGGGCCCTGCCGGTTGTGCCAGCCCGCGCCCGGGAGGGCGCGTGGCTGCCGTGGACACGCACGCGCATGTCTTTCATCGCGGCTTGCCCTTCGTCCCCAATCGCCGCTACACGCCGGACTACGACGCGCTACCCGCGGACTATATCGCCGTACTCGACGCGAACGGAATGTCGCACGGGGTGATCATCCCGATCAGCATTCTCGGTACCAACAACGACTACACGGTGGAGTGCCTCCGCGCCAGTGGCGGTCGCCTGCGCGGACTGGCGGTGGTGGACCCCGAGAAGGACATCGCGAAGCTGGATGGACTGGCCGCCGCCGGTATTGTCGGCATCCGCCTCAACCTGATCGGCAAGCCGGTGCCGGACGCGCGTCAGGGCGCCTGGCGCGAACTCTTCGCGGCCTGCGCGAAGCTCGACTGGCAGGTCGAGGTCTATGACGACGCCGCGCGCCTGCCGCAACTTCTGACCCCGCTGGTCGATGCCGGCGTCAACGTGGTGGTCGACCACTTCGGCAAGCCCGCGGTGAAGCTGGGGGTGGACGATCCGGGCTTCCGGTACCTGCTCGGACTCGGCGCGACCCGCAAGGTATGGGTCAAGCTCTCGGCCCCTTACCGTTCGAGCAATGAGATCGCCGCCGCTGCGGCGCCGCTGTTGCGCAAGGCCTTCGGGCCCGAGCGCCTGCTGTGGGGCAGCGACTGGCCGCACACCGGCTTCGAGGGCAAGGTGAACTACGCCGGACTGCGGGCACAGCTCGATGGCTGGATTCCCGATGTCGCCGAGCGCCGCATCGTGCTTGCCGACACCCCGGCGCAGCTGTTCCGCTTCTGAGCCCCCGGCCGGTTTGCGGGCACGCGTCCGCAAACCGGCGTCCCGATCCATCGCCTTTCGAGTCTCCGATGAAAGAACCTGCCCCCACTCCAAGCGGCGAACCCGCGATCCGCACCATCGCCATGCCCGGCGATGCCAATCCCGCCGGCGACATCTTCGGCGGCTGGCTGATGGCGCAGATGGACCTTGCTGCGGGCAACGTTGCCGCACGCCGGGCGCGTGGCCGCTGCGCCACGGTGTCGGTCGACCGGATCACCTTCCTGCAGCCGGTCTATATCGGCGACGAGGTCAGCCTGTATGCCGAGATCACCCGCATCGGGCGCACCTCGATGTCGCTCCAGGTCGAGGCCTGGCGGCGCTCGCGCGATGGCGAGGAGCAGATCAAGGTGACCGACGCGACCTTCGTTTTCGTCGCCCTCGACCAGGGCGGCCGGCCGCGCGTGATTGCGCCCTCGGCGAGCGACGTCCGGCTCTGAAGGGCTGGGGTCGCGCCCCTTTTCGCATCCCTACCGCCCCGCTGCGGGCGGGGGAATGCGTCCGGCCACGCTGATCCGGTCGCCGTCGACGTGCAACACCACGATCTCCCCCGAAGCTGGAAAGATGCCGGAAAGCGGCGTGATGTTCGCCTGGTGCGTGACCAGCACCAGCGGCAGGTCCGTTGCGCGGTGCGCGCGGATCAAGGCCCGCACCTCGGCGCTGCGCGCCGCTTCCTGGCTGCGGTCGGGAAACAGCGAATCCAGCCCCGCGAACGGCGTTACAGGGCCGAGCCCGAGCAGGGCGGCGGTCTCCAGGCAGCGGCACCAGCGACTCGAATGAACGGCCGCGCGCTCGATGCCGTGGGCGCGAAAGCGGTCGCCGGTCGCCCGCGCCTGTTCGCGTCCGGCGTCCGACAGATTGCGCTGGGTGCTGCAATCGTCGATCCGGAACGCCGCCGGATCGCCCACCCCGGGGGCGAGCGCATGGCGCATCAGGGCCACGTGGCCGCCCCCCCGCAGCGCGGACCACAGCGCCTCATCCGCCAGCGCGGCGGGCAGCGCGATCAGCCATAGCAGGCCGGCGAGCAGGATCTTCATGGCAGGCTCCTCGGAAGGGCTGCCCTATTGTGCGACGAGGCTGCGGAACTGTCCAAAAAGCGGTCCGGGTCCCGAGACGGCGCTTTTTGATTCATGTCATGCCGCGTGCAGATCGGTATTGAAAGCGACGGACGGGCTGCTAGGTTTGGAATGGCGAATAGTCCGAATGGCAACAACCATGGAGTTGATCATGAAATACACGACACTGAAGGCACTGCTGCTTGCGGCGATGCTGTCCGGGAGCGCTTTCGCGCAGCCTGCTGGAGGTACGCCTGCGGGTGCGGACGATACTCCGATCTATGGGTCACAACTGATGACGGAACAGGAGCGCGCTACCTATCGTCAGCAGATGCGGTCGGCAGCCTCGGTGGAAGAACAGGAACGCCTGCGCATCGAGCATCACGCGCAGATGCAGAGTCGAGCGAAGGAGCGTGGTGTGACACTTCCGGAAGTGCCGCCGGCACGTGGCCAGATGGGACCGGGTGGCGGCATGGGACCGGGCGGTGGCGGCATGGGACCGGGCGGTGGTGGCATGGGACCGGGCGGTGGTGGCATGGGACCCGGAGGTGGCGGCATGGGACCCGGCGGCGGAATGGGCGGTGGTCCCGGGCGCTGACGCATACGGATCGTGCCGGCGCAGGACATCGCTCCAACCACGGAGCCCGGCAAATGAGTGGTGCCCGGGAGGGGCCGACGACTTCGCGGAGCGACGTTTTATTGTGCGACCAGCTTGCGGAACTGTCCAAACGCGGCCTGGGCGCCCAGGGTCAGCACCACCACCCGCAGCACGTGGCAGGCGGTGATCAGGGGAACGCCGAGCTGCAGCACCTTGGCGGTGATGCACATCTCGGCCACACCGCCGGGGGCGGTGGCGAGGGCGAGGGTGGCGAGCGGGATGTCGGCGAAGCGCGCGAGCAGCACGGCCAAGGCCATGCCGAGCACGATCGACAGCAGCGCGGTCAGCGCGGCCACGCTCATGAAACGCGGCGCGGCACGGAAGAATTCGCGCGAGAAGCGGCAGCCGAGCGAGCAGCCGATCAGCAGCTGCCCGGCATTGATCATCCAGCCGGGCAGGGCGGAGAGCGGAACCGCAAGCGCGCTCAATACGCCGACGCCGAGCAGCGGGCCGAGCACCCAGGCGTTGGCGATGCGCAGCACGCGGAACACGCCGACCCCGGCCAGGCTGGCCGCCACCAGCAGCGGCAGGCGGGCAAAATCGACCTCGTGCGATTGCGGGATGTAGAGGTCGGTGCCGTGGGCGCCGGCCAGGGTGAGGGCGAACGGCACCAGCGACACTACCATCATCACCCGCAGCGCGTGCGCGGCGGCAATGCGGTCCACCGCGCCGCCCCAGCGTTCGGCCAGCGTCGCCATCTCCGAGGCGCCGCCCGGCAGTGAGGCGAAGAACGCGGTCGGCACATCGGTCCGCGCCATCCGCAGCGTGAACAGCGCGCACACCGAGCCCAGTGCGAGCGAGGCCAGTGCCGCCCCGATCACCAGCGGCGCGTGCTCCACCAGCTGGCTCACTACCACCGGCGAGAAATACAGCCCGAGCGCCGCGCCGATCGCCCATTGCCCGGCCTGGCGACCGCCGGCGGGCGGCTGCAGGCGGAGGTCGCACATCCGTGCCCCGGCCACCGCGAACAGCGGCCCGATCATCCACGGCAGGGGCATGCCGGCGTACTGGGCGAGCAACGCGGCCCCCAGGGCCAGCGCCAGGGTGGGCAGGACGTGGCGCCAGTCGGCGAGAGGCGCGAATGCGGATTTCGGCATGCAGTCGGTTCGGGTGATCGGCGGGTCAGCGTGGTTTGGTGGCCGTTTCCCACTGGCGCAGGAAATCGCGTTGCTTGGCCTGGTCGAGGTAAGTCAGCAGCCCGGAGCCGATCGGGATCGGGCGGAACGCGGCACCCAGCTGGGTGCGCAGGCCGACGGCATTGTCGGTGGTCACGTCCTCGCGCACGGCGAACAGTCCGGCGTTGCGCGCCAGCACGGTCTGGCCGTGGCGTGACAGCAGGTGGTCCAGCCATAAGCGGGCAGCCTGGGGATGGTGCGCATGGCGGGTGATGAAGGCCACCCGGCTCAGCACCAGGGTGTAGTCGCGCGGCCAGATCACCCCGATCGCAGGGTCGGTGCGGGTGCGGGTCAGCGCGTAGGAGCCGAGCACGTTGTAGCCGATCAGCTTCGCGCCGCTGGAAATGTCGTCGAGCATTTCGGCCGAGGTGGCGTAGGCGCGAATGGCATTGTCGCCGAGCGCCTGCACCAGGGCCCAGAATGCGATCGGGTTGGACTGCGCGTCCTGGGTATGCAGCAGCAGCCCGACGCCGGACAGGCGCGGGTCGTAGGTCGCGAGCCGGGCGTTGAAGCGGGCCGGTTTGCGGTTCAGCAGGTCGATCAGGGCCGCATGGGTGTCGGGCACCTCGTCCGCGGCCAGTGCGGCCTTGTGGTAGACGAACACGGCGGGTTCATAGGTGGTGCCGAAAGCCTCGTTCTTCCACACCGCCCACGCCGGCAGTGCCGCCGTTTCGGCCGAGTGGTGGGCCTGGGCGTAGCCGTCGTTGACCAGCTTGACCTGCAGGTCCATGGCCGAACTCCATACCACGTCGGCCTTGCCGCCCTGGGCGGCTTCGTCGATGACGCGCTGGTAGAGCGCGGTCGAGTGCATGTCGTGATACTCGACCTTGATCCCCGGATGACGCAGCTCGAAGTCGTCGATCAGGGGCTGGACGACCTCCTTATCAGTGGCGGCGTAGATCACCACCCGGCCTTCGGTGGCGGCGACCGCCATGCGGTCGGGGGTGACCTGCGCGACCGCGCCCGCGGCGAACAGCCCGAGTGCGCTTGCCAGCAGGCTACGGCTCCAGCTCATGTGCGCTCCTCTTTTTTCGTCCGGCGCACATGTGCATGGCGCTGTCGGTAGTTTGCGACAATAATCCGTGTCCAAGCTTTCGTTTCACTTTCACTACCATGCGCCTGCTGCTCGTCGAGGATCACGCCGAACTCTCCCAGTGGGTCGCCAAGACACTGCGCCATGCGGGCTATGTGCTGGACGTGCTCGATCGCGGCGACCACGCCGATCACGCGCTGCTCACCCAGCACTACGACTTGGTCATCCTCGACCTGTCGCTGCCGGGCATGGACGGGCTGGAGGTACTGCGCCGGATGCGCGCGCGCGAGAAGGGCATGCCCACGCCGGTGCTGGTGCTCACCGCGCGCGGCGCCACCGAAGACCGGGTGCGCGGACTGAACACGGGCGCCGACGATTATCTGACGAAACCTTTCGACCTGGGCGAACTCGAGGCGCGGATCAAGGCCCTGCTGCGGCGCAGTGGCAACCTCGTGCCCATGGTCCGCATCGGCCTGCTCGAGTTCGACACCAATGCCCGCATGGCCACCGTCGCGGGGCGCCCGTTGGCGCTCACCCCGCGCGAGCTCGCGGTGCTGGAAGCGCTGTTGTCGCGCAGCGGGCGTCCGGTGGCGCGCGAGGCCCTGTTCGAAAAGGTGTTCGATTTCGACGCCGATGCCCGCGTCGAAGCGATCGAGATCTACGTCTCGCGGCTGCGCAAGAAGCTCGAGGGCTCGGGGGTGGCGATCAACACCCTGCGCGGCCTGGGTTACCTGCTCGGAGAGGCGAACGAATGAGGCCGCAGGTCGGGGCTGCAGGCGCGCATGTCGGGTGAGGTCGGGGTGGGGCCGCGCTACAGCCTGCGCCGCCGGGTCGTCTGGTGGCTGCTGCCGCCGCTGGCGGTGATGCTCGCGGTCAATGCATGGCTTTCCTACCGCGGCGCGCTGGAGGCGGTGAACCGCGCCTACGACCGCTCGCTGACCGCGTCGATCAAGGCCGTTGCCGAGCAGACCCATTCGGTCGGGGGCGAGGTCCACGTCAACATCCCCTATTCGGCCTTCGAGATGTTCGAGGACAAGGCCCAGGAGCGGATCTACTACGCGGTGATCGCACCGTCGGGGGCCTTGCTGACCGGTTACCCCGAGCTGGTGCCGCCGTCCGGGCTGCCCGAGTCGGGCGAGGTGCTGATCGTCGACAGCCACTTCCGCGGCGAGGACATCCGCCTCGGGGCGATGAGCAAGCGCCTCTACGACCCGGTGCTCGTCGGTGGCGACGCGGTGCGGATCGTGTTTGCCGAAACCACCGGTTCGCGCGTGGCGCTGGCGCGCAACCTGTTCCTCGACAGTCTGCGCCGCCAGATTCTGCTGCTGTGCGTCGGTGCAGTATTGATCGTGTTTGCCCTGCGCAGCGCGTTCCGGCCGCTGGTCGAACTGAGCGATTCGATCCGCAGGCGCCGCGAGGAGGACCTCACCCCGGTGCCGGCCGCCAACGTGCCGAGGGAAGTCGGACCGCTGATCGACGCGATCAACCACCATACCGAGCGGCTGTCGGCGATGCTGGTGGCGCGCCGGCGCTTCCTTGCCGATGCCGCACATCAGATCCGCACCCCGCTGGCGGTGCTCACCACCCAGGCCGAATACGGCCTGCGCCAGCACGAGCCGGAGGAAATGCTGCGCACCTTCGCCAGCCTGCTGCGCAGCATCCGCGCGACGCGGCGGCTGGCCAACCAGATGCTGACCATGTCGCGTGCGGAAGCGGTCAATGGCCTGATGGACGAGCGGGCGCCGGTCGATCTCAACGTCATGATCAAGGAAGTGGCGATCGAGCTGGTGCCGCTGGCGCTGAAGAAAGGCATCGATCTTGCCTTCGAGGGGCCGCAGACCGAGGTGATCATGCTTGGCAATCCGCCGATGCTGCGCGAAATGGTCGCCAACCTGATCGACAACGCAATCCGCTACAGCCCGCCGGAATCCCAGATCACGGTCGCGGTGGCGGCGTGGCACGGCGACGGCATGATCAGCGTCACCGACCAGGGGCCGGGCATTCCCGAAGCCGAGCGCGAGAAGGTGTTCCGGCGCTTCTACCGCATCCTCGGCCACGGCCAGGGCCCCGGCCACGGCGACACCGACGGCAGCGGTCTGGGGCTGGCGATCGTGCGCGAGATCTGTGTCGCCCACGGCGGGACGATCACGCTCAAGGACGGCGAGGGCGGACGCGGTCTGTGCGTCGAAGTGGAGTTGCCGCTGGCGGGGCGGGTCTAGCGCCGCCGGCGTTGCGCGCCGGCGTGCGGCCACAGCAAAAAAAAAGAGGCGCCCGAAGGCGCCCTTGAAGTAGCTGCGAGCAGGGACGGCGCCGCAGCTTGAGTCCGGATCCTGGAACAGCGGGAGGAGAGGGCCGGAACCCGGACTTTTTCGGGGCTGGCTCAGGCGATGACCGCTTCGCGGCGCTTCTCCATCATCCGCATCAGGCGCGGACCGACCAGCATGGCGATCGCCGCCACCCACAGTCCGATCGCGATCGGGCTGCCGAACAGTACGCCGACCTCGCCGTTGCTGATCGACAGCGCGCGACGCAGGTTCTGTTCCATCATGTCGCCGAGCACGAAGCCGAGGATGAAGGGTGCGATCGGGAAGTTCATCACCCTCAGCAGGTAGCCGACGCCGCCGATCACGGTGCCCAGCACCAGGTCGAAGGTGTTGCCATGCACCGCATACACCCCGACCATCGAGATCGCCGCCACCCCCGGCACCAGCGCCCAGTTCGGAATCGACAGGAACTTCACGAATACCCGGATCAGCGGAATGTTCAGCGCCAACAGCATGATGTTGGCGATGAACAGCGACGCGATCAGGCCCCACACGATCACCGGCTGATCCTGGAACAGGGTCGGGCCGGGGGTGATGTTGTACAGGGTCAGCGCGCCCATCATCACCGCGGTGGTGCCGGAGCCGGGTACGCCCAGGGTCAGCATCGGCACCAGCGAGCCGTTTGCCGAGGCGTTGTTGGCCGCTTCCGGCGCCGCCACGCCACGGATGTCGCCGTTGCCGAAGTCGCTGTCCTTGCCTGCCATCCGGCGCTCGCTGGCATAGCACATCGCCGAGGCGATGGTGGCGCCCGCGCCCGGCAGCACGCCGATGAAGAAGCCCGCCAGGGAGCAGCGCAGCATGGTCCACTTCGCCAGCATGAGCTCCTTCATGTTGAACATCAGACGGCCGGTGATCGCCATCGGCTCGGTGCCGGAGCGTGCGTGTTGCAGCATCAGCATGAGTTCGCTGACCGCGAACAGGCCGATGACGATGACGATGAACGGGATGCCGTCCTGCAGGTGCAGCGCACCGAAGGTGAAGCGATACACACCGCTATTCGAATCGATGCCCACCGTCGACAGCAGCAGGCCGACCAGGCAGGCGATCAGGGCCTTGGGCAGCGAATCGCCGACCAGGCCGCCGAGGCAGCACAGCGCCAGCACCATCAGCACAAAGTACTCGGCCGGACCGAAGGCGATCGCCCATTCGGCCAGCAGCGGCGCGAACAGTACAATGCCGATGGTGGCGAGCAGCGCGCCGCAGAACGAGGCCAGGGCGGACATCGACAGCGCGGGGCCGGCAAGGCCCTTTTTCGCCATCGGATAGCCGTCGAGCGTGGTCATCACCGCACCGGCGTCACCGGGCACGTTGATCAGGATCGCCGAGATCCGTCCGCCGTACTCGCAGCCGGCATACACCGCACACAGCAGGATCAGCGCCGACTCCGGTGGCAGTTTCATCGCGAACGCGATCGGCAGCAGGATCGCGACGCCATTGATTGGGCCCAGTCCGGGCAGCAGGCCGACGATGGTGCCGAGGAAGCAGCCGATGAGCGCGATCATCAGGTTTTCGGGCGTGCCGGCGACGGCAAAGCCCTGCATCAGCAGTGATAGTGTGCTGTCCATGATTTACCCCAGGATGTTGTTGAACCACAGCCCGGTCGGCAGCGCGACGTCGAGCAGGCGGTCGAACAGGATGAACAGGCCGACCCCGAGTCCGACCCCGCCGATCACGCCCTGCTTCCAGCTGGCATCGAAGAAGCGCGCGATCGGAATCACCATCAACGCGGTGGAGAGGACGAAACCGAGCTTGTCGAACAGCCAGGCATAGGCGAGTACGATCAGGAACAGCACGCCGATGTGCTGCAACACGGCGGCCGGCGGCCAGGTGGTATCACTCTTCTTGTCCAGCATCAGCGCGACGGCGCAGATGCCGAGCAGGGCCAGGACAAGCATCGGGAAGGCGCGCGGTCCGACCGGTTCGTAGGAAATCGGTGCTTCGAGGCTGCGTGCGATCCACATGCCGACGAGGCTGATGAACAGCAGCACGCCGCCGAGGATTTTTTCGCTCATGTTGGTCTCCAGTGACAGGGGCCCCGCATCGCATGGGATCCGGGGCCGGGGTGGCGCGGATGCTTACTGGGCAGTCAGGCCGAACTCGGTGGCGAGCGCCTTGTAGCGCTTCACTTCCTTCTGGACTTGATCGGTGAGCTTGGCGCCGGTCAGGTTGTACGGGAACAGCCCACGCTCGGCACGCAGCTTGTCGAACTCGGGCGAGGCCTGCAGCTTTTCAAATGCGGCGGTCCACCACTGGTAGTCGGCGTCGGACACTTTCGGGCCCATGTAGAAGCCGCGGGTGATGGTCCAGTCCACGTTGTAGCCCTGCTCGATTGCGGTCGGAATGGCCGCCAGGTCTCCCTTCAGGCGTTCGGGGGCGAGGATGGCCAGGACCTTGATGCGCCCGCCCTTCAGGTGTCCCTGCACTTCGGAGGCATCGCCCGAGTAGGCATGCACATGGCCGCCCATCAGCGCGGTGATGGCCTCGCCGCCGCCTTCGAAGGCGACGTAACGCATCGACTTCGGATTGACGCCGGCCTCGCGGGCGATCAGCGCGGACTTCATCCAGTCCTGGCTGCCCACCGAGCCACCGGCGCCGAACACGACCTTGGCCGGCTCCTTACGCGTGGCCTCGACCAGATCCTTCAAGCTGTTGTACGGCGAATCCGCTTTTACGATGATGGCGCCGTAATCGGCACCCACCGCCGCCAGCCACTTCACGTCGTTTTCGGTGTACTGGCCGAACTTGCCGATCGCCAGGTTGAGGAAGGAGCCGCCGGAGTAGGCGACGATGGTGCCGCCTTCACCCGGGCGGTTGGCGATGATCGTGTTGTAGGCCACCGCGCCGATGCCGCCGGGCATGTAGGTGATGCGCATCGGTGCCTCGAGCAGCTTGCTGTTCTGCAACGCGCTTTGCGCCAGCTTGCAGGTGAGGTCGAAGCCGCCGCCGGGCTTGGCCGGGGCGATGCACTCGGGCTTGGACGGTTCGGCGTGGGCGACGCTGGTGGCGACGGTGGCGATAAGGGCGGTTGCAGCGGCAAGCAGGGTCTTCTTGAGCATCATGGTGGTCTCCTCTATCTATTGGTCACTGCAGGGCGGATTTCGACGGTCCCTGCATGGCAGTGAACGATAGGGAGGGGGGCTTTCGATTGGCTTTCAGCGCCGGTCGAAGCGCCGCGCCGTCGCCATCGGCGGGGATTCGTGGAATCCGCCGCAGTTTGGGGAGCGAAATGGCGCTAGTATCCGCGCACCAACGCGGGTGCCGGTGACGCGTCTACACTCTCTACCGGCAGTTCCGAGGAGCAATCATGCATTACAAGGGCAGCCGGTCGGCGCTGAGGGCATTGTTCCTGTGGCTTGCAGCGAGCATTGCATCGGTGCCTGCGGTGCACGCGACAAACCCGGTTCCGGCCGCGCAGCTGGTGGCGCAGATGATGGCCAATGCCGCCGATCGTCCGACCATACTGGCCGAAGGCAGGAAGTCGGCGTTCTTCTGCGCGAACTGCCATGGCGATGCCGGGATCAGCCGATATCCGGAAGTGCCCAATCTTGCCGGCCAGCATCCGGCCTACGTGCTCAACCAGATCGATGCCTTTCTTACCGGAAAGCGCAAGGACGAGTTCATGCAGGGCATGATGAAAGTCCTCAGCGAGCGCGACAAGGCCGCCATTGCGCTCTACTATGCCGCCGCGCCGGTCAAGCCATCGGCCGCTCCCGGACCGCGCGCGGCCGATGGCGGCAAGCGCTATGCCGAGTTGTGCGCGCGCTGCCACCAACCCGACGCGCGTGGCGGCGAGACTTTCCCGCGCCTGGCCGGCCAGCAGCGCGAGTACATCCGCATCAGCCTCACCCGTTACCTCAGCCAGTCCGGCGAGCGCTTCTACGGACCGATGACGGCCGCGGTCATGCAGCTCGGCGCGCCGAACATCGACGCCGTGGCAGATTATCTTTCGGCCCTTGACTAGGTCGCGGTATATTCGCGAGTCATGCCTTTCGGCGCCGGGATTGTCGCGTTCGTGCATCCTCTGTTCGCGTCGGCATGCACATGACGGAGTGAGGCGATTTCATCAGGGGGCAGGGTGAGGGGAACACGGATGCACGGAGCACGGCGACTGGCACTGGCCATTGCGGCGAGCATCTCATGGCACCCCGGGGCGGCGTCCCCGCTGATGGCCGAAGGCGAACAACTGGCCGAACTGTCGCTCGACGACCTGCTGCGGGTCGAGGTCGTCGGCGCCGTACGTTACGCCCAGCCGCTGGCCGACAGCCCCAGTTCGATCACCGTCATTGGCCGCGACGAGCTGCGTGAACAGGGTTACCGCAATCTTGCCGAGGCGCTGGCCACCGTGCCCGGCGTCTACACCAGCAACGACCGCAACTACACCTATCTCGGCGTGCGCGGTTTCAACCGCTCGGGCGACTACAACTCACGCATCCTGCTGCTGACCGACGGCGCGCGGCGCAACGATCCCCTCTTCGACCAGGCCCAGATCGGCAACGAGGCGCCGGTCGAGATCGACTGGATCAAGCGCCTCGAATTCGTGTCCGGCCCGATGTCGGCGGTCTACGGCGGCAACGCGCTGTTCGGCATCGCCACCGCGGTGATGCTCGACGGTGGCGACGTCAATGGCGCCCGGGTCACGGTCGATGCCGGCAGCGGCCAGAGCCGGCGGCTGGGCATCGTGGCCGGCCAGCCCCTCGACGGCGACCGCGACTGGTTCTTCGGTTTCGCCGCCTATGGTGCCGAGGGCAAGGATCACTACTACGCCGAGTTCGATAACGGCGTCACCGACGGCCGGGCGCGCGGCCTCGATGGCGAGCAGTACCGCAAGGCCTATGCCAAGTTCCGCTCGGGCGACTGGCGTCTGATCGGGAGCTTTTCCACCCGCGACAAGGATCTGCCCACCGCCCCCTTTGCCACCGCCTTCGGCGAATCGGGCACGCGCACGCTCGATCAGAGCACCATCTTCGAACTGGCCTACGACGGCCGGCTGGACAATGACTGGCAACAGCAGTTCCGGATCTTCAACGGCGCCTACCGCTACGACGGGGAATACCGCTACGACGGGCCGATCGACAACCGCGACGACGGGCGGGCGGACTGGAGCGGCGTCGACTACCGTCTTGGCGGAGCGGCCGGCACCCGCCACCGCTGGATGGTCGGCGCGGAGGCGCAGTGGAACACCCGGCTGCTGCAGCGCAACTACGACGTCAGCCCGCGTCGCGAGGTGCTGAATACCGACGACCCGTCACGTACCCAGGGCCTGTTCGTGCAGGACGAATGGCGCTTCCACCCGCAATGGCTGCTGAACCTGAGCCTGCGCCACGACCGTCACAGCGACTACTCGCCGATCAATTCGCCGCGCATGGCGCTGATCTATCAGCCCGATGCCGACATGACGCTGAAGGCGATGCTCAATCGCGCCTATCGGCCGCCCAACGCCTACGAGCGCTTCTACGACGACGGCGGGATCGTGCAGAAGGCCAATCCCGAATTGCGTCCGGAGCGCATCCGCAGTGCCGAACTGGCCGCGGATGTTCGTCTCGGCCTCGGCGGCCGGGTCGGGGTCAGCCTGTATCGCAACGAGATGCGCGACATGATCGAGCAGGTCACCGATCCGGCCGATGGCCTGCTGGTCTACCGCAATGTGGCACAGGTGCGGGCGCACGGCGTGGAGGTGAATGGCGAGCATCGATGGGCGGGGGGCTATCGCGTCCGCGGCAGCGTCGGCTGGCAGCACTCGCGGATGGCCGACGGCGAAACGCTGGTGAACTCGCCGCGCCTGCTCGGCAAGCTGGTCTTCGCCGTGCCGCTGGCGGGCGGCTGGAAGGCGGCCGGGCAGTGGCAGGGCATGTCGGCGCGCAAGTCGCTCAACGGCCGGGTCGCGGGGCACGGCGTGTTCAACCTGGTGCTGTCGTCCGGCGCGCGGAGCGGCATCGGCGAATGGCGGCTGGGGATCTACAACGTCGGCGACCGCCGCTACGCGGATCCGGTGTCCTCCGCGTTCACCCAGGACAGCATAGAACAGGATCGGCGCCAGTTCCGCCTGAGCTGGACGATCGGCCTGTGAGCGGCCCGACAATGCGCCGCGCCCGCTGCCTGCGGCGCCTCGCGGTGGCGCTGCTGGTTGCCGTGTCGGCGCCGGTGCTGGCGCAGTTCCAGGCGTCGGAGCCCGAGCTGAAGGCGGCGATCCTGATCAACATGCTGCTGTTCATCGACTGGCCGGCGAACAGCCTGCAGTCGCGCGACCGGCTCACGATCTGCCACCTGAGCGACAGCGCGGTCGCGCGTGCGCTGGTCCGGCTCGACGGCAAGGTACGCAAGCACCAGCAGTTGCAGACGATTCGTACCGATGGCGCGCAGCTCGCGCACTGCCACGTCGTCTACCTCGCCCCCGGCGACGAGGCGCAACTCCCCGAGGTGGTGCAGGGGCTGCGTGGGTCGCGGGGCGTGCTGATCACCGGCGACACCCCGGGCTATGTGGAGCGCGGGGTCATGATCAATCTCGAACTGGCGGCAGGGCGGGTGGTGTTCGACGTCAACCTGAGCGCCGCCCGTCAGGCCGGGCTGAACATCAGCTCGAAAGCCCTGCGTCTTGCCCGCACAGTGATGGAGTAGCGATGGAACCGATTGTCCGCACCCGCCGCTCGCGCCGCCTGAGCCTGGTCTCCACCGGCCTCGCGCTGCTCATTGCCTTCGTCCTGCTGATGGTGCACCAGTACGTCGTGGGGCGACAGGTGTTGCTCGAGGAGCTCCATACCGAGGCCGCCATCATCGCCGAGAACAGCAGCGCTGCGCTGGTGTTCAACGACCCGCGCAGCGCCAGGGAGATCATCGCCTCGATCCGCCATACGCCGCGCATCGTCGCCGGTGCGCTCTATCGCGCCGACGGCATGCTGCTGGCGGCGGAGTCGTCCGGTGGCGGGGCGTTCCCGCCGAGCCTGGCCGGCGACCCCGCCGGCGTGCCCGAACGCACGACTTTCGGGGTCAGCGGCGGGGTGATCCGTGAGGAGATCCGCTTCGACGGTTCCGTCATCGGGACGCTGATCTTCAAGGTCGATTTCTCCTCGCTCTACATGCGCCTGCTCGAATACGCCGGGGGCGTGCTGGGCATCGCCGTGATCGCCCTGGTTCTCGCCTACCGCCTGACCCGGCGGCTGCGGCGACGGGTGATCCGGACCGAGGAGCGGCTGGAACAGTACGCCCTCTACGATCAGATCACCGGGCTCCCCAACCGGCGCCTGTTCGAAGAGGAGCTGCGCAAGGCGGTCGAGCACGTCCGCCGCGACTCGGCGCCGGCCGCGCTGCTGTTCCTCGATGTCGATGACTTCAAGAAGGTGAACGACTCCTTCGGGCATGAAGTCGGCGACCGGGTTCTGGCCATGGTCGGCGAGCGCCTGCGCAACACCGTGCGCGTCGGCGACGTGGTGGCGCGCATCGGCGGCGACGAGTTCGCCGCCATCCTCTACGGCATCGGCGACCCCGACTACACGGTGCTGGTGGCACGCAAGCTGATTGCCGCGATCGCCGAGCCCTTTCCGACCACGCCCACCCCGAGCCACATCGGTCTCAGTGTCGGCATCGCCATGCTGCCCGCCGACGGCGACGATCCGGCCGCGCTGCTGCGTCACGCGGACATGGCGATGTATGTTGCCAAGGGGCAGGGCAAGAACGGCTACCAGTTTTTCTCCGAGTCGATCGACGGCAAGGTCCGCCACGACCTCCAGCTCGAAGCCGGCCTGCGCAGGGCGCTGAAGGCGCGGGAGGGAGGCCTGTGGGTGGCCTACCAGCCCAAGTTGTGCGCCCGCACGCGGCGCGTGGTCGGGGTCGAGGCGCTGGCACGCTGGCGGACGGAGGACGGCGAGCTCGTTTCGCCCGCCGAGTTCATCCCGGTGGCCGAGCATACCGGCTTGATCTGCGCGCTGGGCGACTGGGTGCTCGACCGCGTCTGTCGCGACCTCGCCACGCTGCGCATGGTCGGGGTCGAGGTCCCGCGGGTGGCGGTGAATGTGTCGCCGCATCAGCTGGTGCGTGGTGACGGCATCGTCGACCGCACCGAGCGCACGCTGGCATGCTACGGCGAGCGTGCGGCGCAGTTCGAGTTCGAACTGACCGAGAGCGCGCTCACCGAAGCGCGCGGAGCCAGAGTCCTCGAGGCCCTGCGTGCCGCCGGCTATTCCCTCGCCATCGACGATTTCGGCACCGGCTATTCGTCGCTCGGCTATCTCAAGCGCTTTCAGGTCAGCACGCTGAAAATCGACCAGAGTTTCGTGCGCGGCGTGCCCGACGACGAGGAGAACGCGGCCATCGTGCGTGCGGTGGTGCAGATGGCGCATGCCCTGAACATCACGGTGGTGGCCGAAGGCGTGGAAACCGAGGCGCAGGCGGCGTTTCTGGCCGCGGCCGGGTGCGACATCCTGCAGGGCTATCTGCTCGGGCGACCGATGTCGGCTGCCGAGCTGGGCGCCTACCTGCGCCTGCCCCGACTGGTCGAGGCCTGAGCAGCTGATCGGCGACCGGCGCGCGCGCTTGCCACCGACCTGAACGGGCGGGCGGCAAGGATCTGCTGCGGAAAAACCGGATCGCCGGCCGCCTTGGACGGAAAGCCGCTCAGGGTTCGGGGTTCGGGGCACGGTTTGAATCCATTTCATGACTGTATATAATTACAGTCATGAAGCTTGCCGATACCCCGCTCTCCACCCTCCTGCAGCGTCCGGACCTGTGGCGCGGAGACGCGCTCGCCCGTCCGGCCCGGGAAGGGGTGGCGAGCGGCTTCGCGGATCTGGATGCGGCCCTGCCGGGAGGCGGCTGGCCGCGCGGGGCGCTGACCGAGTTGCTGCCCCGTGGGATGGGGGTCGGCGAACTGTCCTTGTTGCTGCCGGCGCTGGCCGCGCTGGAAGCGGACGCCGGCTGGATCGCGCTGGTGGCGCCGCCCTGGCTGTCCCACGCTCCGGCCTGGCAGGCGGCCGGCGTGAGCCTGTCGCGCCTGCTGGTGGTGCGCGCGGCGCCCCGTGATGCCCCGTGGGCCTGTGAGCAGTTGCTGGCCAGTGGTGCCTGCGCGGCGCTGCTGGCCTGGTTGCCCCAGGTCGATGCGCGCGCCCTGCGCCGGATGCAACTGGCGGTGGCGGGGCGGCGCAGCCTGGGCTTCGTGTTCCGGCCGGCAGCGGCGGCGGCCAGCGCCTCGCCGGCGTCCCTGCGCCTGGCCCTGGCCGCGGGGACGAGCGGACTCGAGGTGCGTATCCTCAAGCGCCGCGGTCCACCCCTGGCCGCGACCCTGTCCCTGGCGGTGTCGCGGCCGGTGGCGTGGACTCGCCTGACCGCAGGTAGCCAGCCGCACGCACGTGAGCCGGCCGGGGTCGCTGCCGGTGCCGGTGTTGTCGTCCACCCGGCCCTGGCCTGAGATGGGGGCGCCATCATGCTATGGCTGGCCGTGCATCTGCCTCGTCTCGCCGTGGAGGTCTGCGCTGCCCGCACGCCGGCGGTGACGGTGGCGCGCGGGCGGGTGGTCGCGGTCGACGCCCGGGCGCAAGCGGCCGGCGTGGTGCCGGGCATGCGTTTGTCCAGTGCCCTCGGGCT
Organism: Azoarcus sp. Soil_N_20; assembly: GCF_057656155.1. Taxonomy (NCBI): domain Bacteria; kingdom Pseudomonadati; phylum Pseudomonadota; class Betaproteobacteria; order Rhodocyclales; family Zoogloeaceae; genus Azoarcus; species Azoarcus sp. Soil_N_20. Next base: position 54,517 of record NZ_JBDGKX010000006.1, read on the forward strand.
GGCGCCGGGGCTGACCGCTTGCGATCCCGATCCCAAGCGCGAGACGGCGGCGCTGGAAACCATGGCGTGCTGGGCGGGGGGCTTCAGTCCCCAGGTCAGCCTCGCCCCGCCGGACGAAGTGCTGCTGGAGATCGGCGGCTGTCTGCGGCTGTTCGGCGGCTTGTCGGCTTTACTGCGGCAGGTGGAGGCGGGCGCCGCCGCCCAGGGTTTTGCCTACCGCGTGGGCCTGGCGCCCACGGCGCTGGCCGCGCAGTGGTTCGCGCGCGCGGGGGTGGCCCCGGAGGGCCCGGGCAGCACCCTGGCAACGGCAGCGGGCAGGACGCTGCTCGGGCGCCAGCTGGCGGCCTTGCCGGTGCAGATCCTCGAGCTCGACGAGCGCCAGCGCCAGCGCCTGGCCGTGCTGGGCCTGCGCCGGATCGGCCAGTTGCTGGATCTGCCCCAGGCCGGGCTGGCCCGCCGCTTCGGGCCGGCGCTGCCGCAGCAACTGGCCCGCGCCCTGGGCGCAGCCCCTGACCCGCGCCCGGTTTTCGTCTTTCCCGAACGTTTCGCCCAGGGGCTGGAGCTGCCCGCCCGGGTGGACGTGGCCGACATGCTGCTGTTCGCCGCCCGCCGCCTGATGCTGGCCCTGGCCGGCTGGCTCCATGCCCGCGCCGCCGGCCTGCGGGCCTGCACTCTGGTGCTGATCCACGAGGACGTCCCGGAGACCCGCCTGACCCTGGGTTTCGCCACCCCCACCCGCGACGCGGAACGCCTGCTGCGGGTGCTGCGCGAACGCCTCGAGCGCCTCGCCCTGGTCGCCCCGGTCAGCGCACTGCGCCTGGAAGCCGATGTGCCCGAGGAATTGCCGGGCGCGAGTGGCAGCCTGTTCGGCGAGGCGGACGCGCAGGGCATCGCCCCGGTGGTCGAACGCCTGCGCGCCCGCCTCGGGCTGGAGGCGGTGCATGGCCTGGCCAGCGTCGCCGACCACCGCCCGGAGTGCGCCACCCGCCCCACGGAGTGGCCGACGGACGTGCCCGCTGCCCCCACCGCCCCCCGTCCCCTGGGGTTGCTGCCCACGCCCCGGGCGCTGGCCGAAAGACACGGCGGCCCCTGGCACGACGGCCGCCTGCGCCTGCTGACCCGCGCCGAGCGTATCGAGAGCGGGTGGTGGGACGGGGGCGAAGGCGCGGGCGATCTGCGCCGCGATTACTTCGTCGCGGTCTCGCCCCGGGGCGAATGGCTGTGGATCTTCCGCGACGGCCAGGGGTGGTGGCTGCATGGAATGTTTGCCTGATATGGCCATGTCTGCCGCCCGCCTGCCGCCCTACGCCGAACTTCACTGCGTGTCGCACTTCAGCTTCCTGCGCGGCGCCTCCCACCCCGAGGAACTGGTGGAACGGGCTCATGCCCTGGGCTACGCCGGACTGGCGCTGACCGACGAGTGCTCTCTTGCCGGTGCGGTGCGCGCTCACGAAGCATGGAGCAAGCTGCGGGACGCGGCGCAGCAGGCGGACCGGCCGTTCGCCTTCCGGCTGATCCACGGTGCCGAATTCCGCCTCGAAGACGGCCTCAGGCTGGTGTTGCTGGCGCAGAACCGCGCCGGCTACGGCAACCTCTCGGCGCTGATCACGCTGGCGCGGCGGCGCGCGGAGAAGGGTAGCTACCGTCTTGTGCGCGGCGACCTCGAAGCCGTCTCGCCGGGGGGCGCGGTGCCGGACTGCGTGGCGCTGTGGCCGGCGGGCGTCGATGCCACGGTGGCGGATGGACGCTGGTTCGCCCAGCGCTTTCCGGACCGGATCTGGCTGGCGGTGGAACTGCACAGCGGCCCCGACGACGGCGCCGAACTCGCCCGCCTGACCGCTCTCGCCCAGGCCGCCGGGCTGCCCCCGGTGGCCACCGGCGACGTGCACATGCACAGCCGCTCGCGCCGTCCGCTGCAGGACGTCCTGACCGCCCTGCGCCTGGGCACCACCGTGTTCGAGGCCGGCCGTGCCCTCTTCCCCAATGGCGAGCGTCACCTGCGCAAACCCCTGCGGCTGGCGCGGCTCTATCCCGCGGAATTCCTCGCCGAAGCGGCGCGCATCGCCGCGATGTGCGACTTCTCGCTCGACGAACTGCGCTACGAGTATCCCCAGGAGGGGGTTCCCGCGGGGGAAACGCCCACCTCCTGGCTGCGTCACGAGGTGGCGGCGGGGCTGGCCCGGCGCTACCCGGACGGGGTGCCGGAGGCGGTCGGGAGCGGGGTGGACAAGGAACTCGCCCTCATTGCCGAGCTCGGCTACGAGCCGTTCTTCCTGACCGTCTATGACCTGGTCTGCTTCGCCCGCGAGCAGGGCATCCTGTGCCAGGGGCGCGGCTCGGCGGCCAACTCCACGGTGTGCTACGCCCTCGGGATCACCGAGGTGGACCCCACCCGCGCCTCCCTGCTCTTCGAGCGCTTCATCTCCCGCGAGCGCAACGAGCCACCGGACATCGACGTCGATTTCGAGCACGAGCGGCGCGAGATCGTCATCCAGTACCTGTACGCCAAGTACGGCCGCGAGCGCGCGGCGCTGGCGGCCACGGTGATCCGCTACCGCACCCGCGGCGCCCTGCGCGACGTGGGCCGGGCCCTGGGCTTTGGCCAGCCGCAGATCGACGCGCTGTCGAAGTCCCTGGCGTGGTGGGACCGGCGCGACACCCTGCCCGAACGCCTGGCCGAGATCGGCCTCGATCCGGCCAGCCCGCGGGTGGCGAAGTGGATCGCGCTCACCGACATGCTCGTCGGCGTGCCCCGGCACCTGTCCCAGCATGTGGGCGGCTTCGTCATCGCGCGCGGACCGCTGGCGCGCCTGGTGCCGATCGAGAACGCCGCCATGGCGGAACGTTCGGTGATCCAGTGGGACAAGGACGACCTGGAATCCCTGGGCCTGCTGAAGGTGGACGTGCTCGCCCTGGGCATGCTCAGCGCGATCCGCCGCAGCCTGGAGCTGGTGAGCCTGCGGCGCGGCCGGCCCTTCGCCTTGAGCGACATTCCGCCCAAGGACGCCGCCACCTTCGCCATGCTGTGCGGCGCCGATTCGGTGGGCGTGTTCCAGGTCGAATCGCGCGCCCAGATCGCCATGCTGCCGCGCCTGCGGCCGCGCACCTTCTACGACCTGGTGGTGCAGGTGGCGATCGTGCGTCCGGGGCCGATCCAGGGTGACATGGTGCATCCCTACCTCGCCCGCCGCGCCGACCGCGCCCGTGCCCGGGTCGAGATCGCCCGCCTGCCGCCGGAGGTGCGGGCGGTGCTGGCGCGCACCCTGGGGGTGCCGATTTTCCAGGAGCAGGTCATGGCGCTGGCGGTGGTGGCGGCCGGCTTCACCCCCGGCGAGGCCGACCAGTTGCGGCGCGCGATGGCGTCCTGGCGGCAGAAGGGCCACATCGAGCGCTTTCAGCACAAGCTGCGCGCCGGCATGGCCGAGCGCAACTACGACCCGGCCTTCGCCGATGCCCTGTGCCGGCAGATCGAAGGCTTCGGCGAATACGGCTTTCCCGAATCCCATGCCGCCAGCTTTGCCCTGCTGGCCTACAGTTCGGCCTGGCTCAAGTGCCACGAGCCCGAAGCCTTCCTGTGCGGCTTGCTGAACAGCCAGCCGATGGGTTTCTACGCGCCTTCCCAGTTGATCCAGGATGGGCGCCGGCACGGGGTCGTGGTGCGGGCGGTGGACGTGACCGTGAGCGCCTGGGACAGCACGCTGGAGTCCGCGGCGGCGCAGCCCCGGCCCGCCGTCCGGCTGGGCCTGAGGGAGATCACCGGCCTGCCCCGGGCCGCCGCCGAACGCCTCGTCGCCGCCCGCCGTGAGCGCGCCTTCGGCGGGGTGGACGACCTCGCCGTGCGCGCCCGGCTGGCTACCCGCGAGCTCGAACTGCTGGCCGCCGCCGATGCCCTGCGGGGCCTTGCCGGCCATCGCCGCCAGGCCGCCTGGCAGGTCGCGGCGGTGCGCATCCAGGGCGATCTGTTCGATGCCGCGCCACCGGCGGAAGCCGCGGTAAGCCTGGCCGCCGCCGACGAAGGCGAGGAGCTGATCGCCGACTATGCCGCCACCGGCTACACCCTCGGTCGCCACCCGCTGACCCTGCTGCGCCCGCATCTGGCCGCGCGCCGCTTCCTGGCGGCCGAGCAGGTGAATGCCAGCGCCGACCGCGCGCTGGTGCGTGCCGCCGGCCTCGTCACCTGCCGCCAGCGCCCCGGCACTGCGAGCGGGGTGGTCTTCGTCACCCTGGAGGACGAAACCGGCCTCACCAACGTGGTGGTCTACGCCCACCTGGCCGAACGCCAGCGTCGCGAACTGCTGGGCGCCCGTCTGCTCGGCGTGTTCGGCCAGGCGCAGCGGGAAGGCCAGGTGGTGCACCTGCTCGCCCAGCGCCTGGTGGATCTCACGCCGTGGATGGGCGCGTTGCGCACCGAGAGCCGGGATTTTCATTGACGCGTGGATGGCAACACGGCTGTTGAATACGGCGTCATGGCTGCTACTGTGATAGTTGCAGTCTGCAGGCATATCGCCCGGCGCCGGACCGGTCTGCAGCACGCCGCGACGGGGCGCATCGCAGGCGCAGGCCGGTGCGGTGCTCCTGTCGGCATGCCGGTCGCAGTTCGAGCTTTTGGAGGCGTGGATGGCGGACATCTTTGTCAGTTACCGGCGCGGCGACAGCGCGGGGCATACCGGCCGCCTGGTCGACAGCCTGGTACGTCATTTCGGCCGGGATGCCGTTTTCCAGGACGTGCAGTCGATCGACGCCGGGCGCCGCTGGGATGAGGCCATCGACGACGGCGTCAGCCGTTGCCGCGTACTGGTGGCGGTCATCGGCCGTGACTGGCTTGCCGCCGGGCAGGACGGCCGCCGACGGATCGACGATCCCCACGATCATCTGCGGCGCGAGATCGCGACCGCGCTGGAGCGCAGGATCCCGGTCATTCCAGCCCTCGTCGAAGGCGCCCGCATGCCGGCCGGTGAAGACTTGCCGGATGAACTCGGATCGCTCGCGCACTGGCAGGCTCATGAGCTTTCGGATTCGCGCTGGGAGTACGACACCGGCCGGCTATTGACCATGGTCGAGCGCGCCATGGGGATCACCCCCGCCAAACCGCCGGCCGCCCCCGGACGCTCGGCCCCCCGGCGCTGGTCCATGGCCGCCGTGGCGGCCGCACTGCTCGCGGCGGGCACCATGTGGCTGCTGCCGCGGGGCGCGCCGCCGGCGGCGGACCGCGTCCCGGCCACGCAAGCGCCCTCGGCAGCCGACGGTAGCGGTGCCGGCAGCAGGCCCCCACCGATCGTAGACATCGCCCCCGCCCGGTTCGAAGGCGACTGGTACGACGAGGAGGCCACGCACTGGGGAATCCGCAGCAAGGGCGATGGCGTCGAGATCAACCACACCGCCCCGGGCTCCGGCACCGCGATCGGCTACGCCGAAGGCAGGATCAGCGACCGGACCATCAGTTTCGAGTACGTGGTCATGGTTCCTGACGAGCCGCGGCTCAACGGTCAGCTGGTGCTCTCGGACGATGGCACCCGCCTGACCGGGGTCCTGACCGACCTCGAGAACGGCGGCAACACGCGCATCGTGCTGCACCGGCAGAAGCCCTGAGCGGGCGCTCCTGCTTACTGTGCGCCGAGCGCGCGCCACATGGTCCGCGTGAGCGTGTACCGGGTGTCCGCGTAGCCCGCCCATGGATCGTCCGCCAGCCCGGCGAGGCGGGTCGGGATCCGCCTGAGGTCGAACTCGGACGGGCGCAGCGCAGGGGTCAGCTCGTCCCAGCGGATCGGCGTCGATACCGGGGCGCCGGGGCGTGCGCGTACCGAGAACGCGGCCACCGCGGTGGCGCCGCCGTCGTTGCGCAGGTAGTCGATGAAGATCCGTCCGCGCCGCCGCTCCTTGGCCGTGCTCGCGGTGAACTGTTGTGGCAGCGTCTGCGCCAGATGTTCGGCCACGGCACGCGCGAAGCGCTTGACCTCGTCCCAGGGGTGACGGCGGGCGAGCGGCACCACCAGGTGCAGGCCCTTGCCGCCGGTGGTCTTGACAAAGCTCTCCAGCCCCAGCTCGGTGAGCAGTCCGCGCACCAGGTTGGCTCCTTCGACCACCCGTTCCCACGCCAGATCGGGGGCGGGGTCGAGGTCGAGCGTGATGCGGTCGGCGCGGTCGGCACGCGGCAGGGTCGCGCCCCAGGTGTGGAACTCGATGACGCCGCGCTGGACCATGCCGATCACCGCGTCCAGACTGGTGACATAGAGATAGCTGCGGCGGCTGCCGGATGAGGTCTCCCAGATGAACTCCTCGACCCCATCCGGCCGCGCCTTGCCCATGTGGCGCTGGAAAAAGCACTCCGCCGCGCTGCCGTCCGGACAGCGCAACAGGCTCAGCGGGCGATTCACCAGCTGCGGCAGCAGCCACGGCCCGACCTGCTCGTAGTAGCGCGCGAGATCCGCCTTGGTGAGTCCGTTGTTGGGCCACACCACGCGCTCGGGGTGGCTGATGGCGACCCCCGCGACCCGCACCGGAGCGTGGGTGCGCGGCCCGGCGGCGCGCTCGGACGGACCGGCCGGGGCGGGCGAGTCGGAGCCTGGGGAGGAGGGCGCGTCCACCGCCGTCTCCTCGCCGACGGTACGCGCCGGCTTGTCCTCGCGCAGGCCGCCGAAGGACGCCTGGCGCAGCAGATGCTCGCGCGTCCATCCGGCGAATGCGACCTCTGCCACCAAGGTCGGCTCCACCCAGTGCGCGCCGGCCGCACGCGGTGCGCGGGCGAACGGCGATGTTGCGCGGTGCAGGCGCGCCAGGCGCGGCGTCAGCCGTTCGAGCGTGGCCTGGTCGAAGCCGCTGCCCACGCGTCCGACATAGTCGAGGGCCCCGTCGGCAGCGTACAGGCCGACCAGCAGAGCGCCGAAACCATGGCGCGTCCCGCCCGGATCGGTGTAGCCGCCGATCACGAACTCCTGGCGCGGACGACATTTCAGCTTGATCCAGCTCGCCCCGCGACCGCTCGCATAGGGCGCGTCGGCGCGCTTGCCGATCAGCCCCTCGAGGCCCAGGGCGCAGGCCTGCGCGAGCGCGTCGGCGGGATTGCCCGAGAAATCCGCGCTGAAGGTGAGCACGTCGCCCTGCCTCTGCTCGAGCACCTGCGCCAGTCGGCGCTTGCGTTCGAGCAGCGGCAGCGATCGCAGGTCCTCGCCGCCCAGCCATGGCGCATCGAACAGGCAGTAGCCGATGGTAGTGGTCGATCCGGAGTCGAAGGCGTTCTGCAGCGCCTGAAAGTCGGGCAGCCCGTTCGCCCCCGACACCACGATTTCGCCGTCGAGCCAGCTGTCGCCGGCGTCGAGCGCCTCGATCGCGCGCAGCACATGCTGCAGGCGTGCGCTCCAGTCGTGGCCGTTGCGGGTCAACAGCCGCACCTCGCCCGCGGCCACGCGCGCGAGGAGCCGATAGCCGTCGTACTTGATCTCATAGACCCAGCCCGCGCCGGCAGGCGGCGCCTGCACCAGGGTCGCGAGCTGGGGCGCGAGCGTCGCGGGCAGCGCGGTGGCGGCCGTCGTCGGCGCGCGCGCCTTGTTCGGACGCTTCGTGGCCGCGGCCGCGCGCGCTTGCGCTGGCGGTGGGCCAGGCTGCCGGCCCTTGACGCTGGCGGTCTCGCGCGCGGTGATCTCGGCCGCCTCGCCGGTGCGTGCGGCCTCGTCGCGCTCCTTGATCAGCAGCCAGTTGCGTGCGTCCTTTTCGGCACCGCCCATGCGCACCAGGGTCCATCCGCCGGCGAGCCGTACGCCGTGCAGGTGGAACTTGAGTTTGCCGCGCTCCAGCGCGCGCGCCGGATCGGCTTCGGTGGTGGACCAGGTGCCGCGATCCCACAGCACGACTTCGCCCGCGCCATACTGACTGGGTGGAATGTGGCCTTCGAAGTCGCCATATTCGAGCGGGTGGTCTTCGGTCTCGACCGCCAGCCGGCGCTCCGCGGGATCCAGGTTGGGGCCCTTGGGAATCGCCCAGCTGCGCAGCACGCCGTCCACCTCGAGGCGGAAGTCGTAATGCAGACGCCGGGCGGCGTGACGCTGGACGGTGAAGGTCCGGCCCGCGCCCGGGGTCGGGGACTCCGCGCCACCGGGTTCCGGGGTGGCCGCGAAGTCGCGCTTCTGGCGGTAGCGCGCCAGCCGCCCGGCGGAGGTGGGCGCGCCGCTCATGCGCGCCGCCGGCGGGGCGCGCTCCGCCCGCTGCCGGCGGCCGGCGGCTCGTCCCTGCCACCGCCGCCCTTGGTCGCGGTCTTGCCGGCGGCGGCGCGTTTGGGCGGCGTCTTCGACACGGCCGCGGGCGCTTTCCGGCTTGCACCCGCCTTGGCCGGGCGTCCGACCTGGAGGCTGCGGCGCAGCACGGCCATCAGGTCCACCACTTCGGCTCCGCCCTCGGTGGTCGCGGCCGGCGCCTCGGCTTCGCTGACTTCGTGGGTCTTGCCGGCACGGATCTTGTCGTCGATGCGCGCCAGCAGGTCGTCGCGATAGGTGTCGCGATAGGCCTCCGGTGTCCAGTCCTCGGTCATGCTGTCGACCAGCTGCTCGGCCATGGCGATCTCGCGCGTCGACACCCCGACGGCGGCGAGGTCCGCGTCCGGCAAGTTCAGCTCGTCGACCGAGCGGATCTCATCGGCGAAGCGCAGGGTGTCGAGCACCAGCGCATTGCCCACCGGCATCAGCGCGGCCAGATGCTGCCGGGTGCGGATCACCACCAGTGCCAGCCCGACCCGACCGCTGCGGTGCAGGGTTTCGCGCAGCAGCGCGTAGCCCTTCTCGCCACGGCGGCCGGGTTCGAGGTAATACGGGGTGTCGAAATACATCGGCGCGATGTCGTCGGCGGCGACAAAGCCCAGGATATCGACGGTCTGCGTGGCCTTCACGTTGGCCAGCCGGAAATCCTCGTCGGTCACCACCACGTACTGCCCGTCCTCGTACTCGTAGCCCTTGACGATGTCGGCGGCGGCGACCGGCTGGTTGGTGCGCTTGTTGTAGCGCTGGTAGCCAACCGGAGCGAAATCGCGGCGGTCGAGCAGGTCGAGGTCCAGCCCGCTGCCGCCGGCGGCCGGATAGAGGGTCACCGGTACGTGCAGCAGGCCGAAGGCGATGGCACCCTTCCATACGGCTCTTGGCATGGTCGCGCTCCGTGTCCGTCGGCCTCAGGGCTCGCGGTCGCGCCCCTCGTTGCGGGGCGAGCGTACGATCGGCTCATCCTCGGGCTGGGCGTTGTCACCCACCCACAGCACCATGCCGATCAGCGCGCCCACGCACAGGCCCGCCACCAGCGCGGCGACCGTGCCTGCTGCGGACGCTTCCACCAAGGCGGCCATCACCGCACAGGCCATCATCCCGACCAGCGCACCGACCACGGTGTCGGCGATCAGCGAGGTGGATTCGCGGTTCGTCCGTTGGACATCCGTCTGGTTTTCGTCTCGGTTCTTCATGACCTCGACGTTGCATTTCTCGTGCCCGCCCCGGCGGGCCAGTTTGGTGGACAGCAGCGCGTAATTTTTTCCGCCGCCGCCAAAACTTACACGGTGTGCGAGGGTGCTTGCCGGTAGCGTGCGGCACAGTCGTCGCGCATCGCCGCGAGGTCGCGATAGATGGTGCGCGGGTCGGGCTGCATTCGTCGCACTGATCGACGTCCGGGGCGGTTTCGCCCGGCGTGAGGTGAACAACACGCCGGGGCCCGCGGTTATGCGGCCGGGCGGGATGGGCGGCGGCCACCCCGGCCGGCGCCTGCCCCATGCTCAGTCCTGCGCCCGCCTCGGCATGTTGCGCCGCTCCGGAAAGTCGATGACGACCGCGCGGGCCCGGCGGTCGGGCTCGGCGGCGTGGCGCCGCTCCGGGAACGCGGGCCGGCTGCTGCGGCCGGTCTGCTCCGACCCATTTGCCCGTGGATTTGCCCGTGGCGTCAGCGCACGCGGTGCGCCGAGCATCAGTTCGAAGTACGCGCGGGTCATGTCCACCATCGCCGCAGACGTCGCCAGATAGAGCGGCGCCCACAGCGCGAGCGGGGTTGGCCAGCGCATGCCGCGCAGCGCCTCGCGCTGACTGTTGGCAACTTCGTTCAGCGCAGCATCGGTGGCTGTTGCGCACAGGCGCAAATAGCTTTGCGTGAGCTCGCCGACAAGCGAGGCCGACCGGCTCGTGGGCGCGGAACGGGATGCGGCATCCCGTTCCGGTTTGCGGCTGACATTGCCCGGCCGATTGTTCGGCAACATGGTGTGAGACCTCCATCAATGAACAAACGGCTGCAACAGCCGACGGGATCCGTCGACATCGACGGCGCCGGGGTGGTCCCCCCGACTTCCTGGGCATCAGTTTACATCGACCCCTTTCCCGGTCTGGAGTTCTGCCCGCATTTCAGGCCGGCGCGCTCCCGGCGCCGCGTCGACCGTGCACTGGCGCTGGCACGTTCACGATCCGGGTCTACATTGAAGTAGGCACCGTCGGCCTGTCGACCTCGTCGCGGGAAGGGCGAAGCGCGAAGGTTCGCCCGCTTCGGAGCCGGGTGGCCTGCCCGGGCGAAGCGTCCCGTACGTATCCCAAGGAGCTGAGCATGCTGGAAACCTTGCGTCCGGATCCCACCTTCCACCCGTCTCCGCGCCTCGCGATGGAGGCCGAAGCGGAACACCTTGCCTACACCGCGCTACTGTCACCGGACAGGTCGCGACCCGACGCACTCGCGGTCGTGGATGTGGACCCGAAATCGAGCACCTACGGCACTGTCCTGTATCGCCTGGACATGCCCAACTGCGGCGACGAGTTTCACCACTTCGGCTGGAATGCCTGCAGCTCGGCGCTGTCGCCGCTGTCGGGCCATGCCTTCCTGCAGCGCCGCTACCTGATCATCCCGGGCATCCGCTCGTCGCGCATCTACATCGTCGACACCCGGCCCGACCCGGCCAGACCCACGCTGGTCAAGACCATCGAACCCGAGGAAGTGCTGCGCAAGACCGGCTACTCGCGCCCGCACACCGTGCACTGCGGTCCCGAGGGCATCTACATCAGCACCCTGGGGGGCGGTGGCAAGGACGGCACCGACGGCCCGCCGGGCGTGTTCATCATGGATTGCGAGACCTTCGAGATCCGCGGGCGATGGGAGATCGACCGCGGGCCGCAGAAGCTGCACTACGACTTCTGGTGGAATCTGCCGCGCGACTACATGGTGAGCAGCGAATGGGGCCTGCCGCCGCAGTTCGAGAACGGCATCGTCGCCGAAGACCTGTTGAGCAACCGCTATGGCCACGCCGTGCATTTCTGGAACCTGCGTGAGCGCAAGCACGTGCAGACCCTCGATCTGGGCGCGAACCACCAGATGGCGCTGGAGATCCGCCCCGCGCACGACCCGACGCGCGAATACGGCTTTCTCGGCGTCGTCGTCGATACGACCAATCTCGAAGGTTCGATCTGGACCTGGTACCGCGAGAACGGCAAGTTCCACATCAGCAAGACCGCCACCATCCCGGCCGAGCCGGCCGATGCGGCCCAGCTGCCGCCATTGCTCAAGGGTTTCGGCGCCGTGCCGCCGCTGATCAGCGACATCGATCTGTCGCTCGACGACCGCTTCCTGTACGTCGCCTGCTGGGGCACCGGCGAGTTGCGCCAGTACGACGTCACCGACCCGATGAAGCCGACGCTTGCCGGCAGCGTGCATATCGGCGGCATTGCCCGCCGTGCCGCGCACGCGAACGGCCGTCCGTTCGGCGGCGGTCCGCAGATGACCGAGGTCAGCCGCGACGGCAGGCGCGTGTACTTCACCAATTCGCTGTACAGCACCTGGGACACCCAGTTCTATCCCGACGGCGTGCCCGGTGTGCAAGTGATGTGCAACGTCGGTGCCAACGGCGGCATCACCCTCGATCCGGCGTTCCATGTGGACTTCGGGCCGGACTACGGCGCGCACCAGATCCGCCTGCAGGGCGGAGACTGTTCGACCGATTCGTTCTGCTATCCGTCCGCTTGAGCGCGAACGCGGCGCTCTGGCTTTCGGTGATTGCGGTCGGCGTCTATCACGGCCTCAACCCGGCGATGGGCTGGCCGCTCGCGGTGGCCAATGGCATGACGGCGCGCCGTGCGGGCGCTGTGGTGTCCACCATGCTGCCGCTGGCCGCCGGCCACTTCCTCGCGATGGCGGTGGTGCTGCTGCCGTTCAGCTGGCTCGGCGGCTACGCCGAGTGGAGCCGCGCGATCCGCATCGGCGCAGGGGGGCTGGTGCTCGTATTCGGTCTGTACAAGCTGATCTGGCGCCGCCATCCGCGCGCGCTGGCGCGGATCCGTCCGACCCAGCTGGCGTGGTGGTCCTTCCTGATGGCCACCGCACACGGCGCGGGCTTGATGTTGTTGCCATTCATGCTCGGTCTGTGCGCCACCACCCCGGCCGTCGGCGAGGCCGGCGCTGTCACCCCGCTGCCCGAGCTCGGTCATGCGGTGATGATGAGCGCCCTGGCGCGCGCCAACCTCGCCACTGCCACTGCAGTGGCTGGCGCGCACACGCTGGCGATGCTGGTCGCCGGCCTGGCCATGGCCTGGATCGTGTACCGCTACCTCGGACTACGCTTCCTGCGTAGTGCCTGGCTCGATCTCGACGCCGTGTGGGGGGTGAGCCTGGTGGTCGCCGGCGCTGCGGGTGCAGGCATGGCCTGGTGACAGACGGGCTCGCATGCTCGCATCCGGCGTCGGCGCCTCCGCTCCGCTGGCGTGCCGATCCGTCACCGGGTGAGGGGGCGTGGCAGAAGGCGGCCGAGGCCGGGGCGTGGGGATGGCGGCGCGATGGCAGACGATGCGATGGCGAAATTCTGCTGGTATAACATGGAGGCCGGGTCAAACAGATCTGATGAGGAAGCCCATGAAGCACGTCCGTGCGTTCCAGTCGCAGGCTGCACCCGGGAGCGGGGCTGCGGTCCCCGAGCGGCGATGACCGGCGATCCGCCTGCGCCCCTTCGTGTCCGGCCATGGCTCGTTCTGGTCGCCGCGGTGGCGATCGGCGCCCTGGTCCTGATCGCCGGCCTGTCACTGGGCATGCAAAGCTATTCGCTGCGCGATGACCGTGCGGAAAAGACGCGCCATCAGGTCGAGATCGCCTACGGCGCGGTGGCGCGGTTCCACGAGCTGGAGCAGAGCGGGGCGCTGTCCCGGGTCCAGGCGCAGGACGCAGCCATCGACACCCTCAGGCACATGCGTTGGGGCGAGCAGGAGTATTTCTGGATCAACGACCTGCACCCGCGCATGGTCATGCATCCCACCCAGCCGGAACTGGTCGGTCAGGATCTCGGCGGCATCACCGACGCGACCGGCAAACCGCTGTTCGTCGAAATGCGCGATCTGGTCCGGCGCGCGGGGGCCGGCCACGTCCGATACTGGTGGCCGAAGCCGGGACAGGCCGAGGCCGAGCCCAAGGCATCCTATGTAAAGGGCTTTGCGCCCTGGGGCTGGGTGATCGGCACCGGCGAGTACGTGGACGACATCGACCGTGCCTTCTGGCGCCTGGCTGCCGGGCAGACTGCCATCATCGGACTCACGGTGGTGGCGCTGGGCGGCCTCTTGCTGTGGCTGCTCCACCGGGTGGAATCGGCGCTGACCCGCTACGCCACGACCCTGGCCAGCTCCAATACCGCTCTGCGCCAGGCTGGCGCCGTGTATCAGCACACCCAGGAAGGGATCATGATCAGCGACTCCGAACAGCGCGTGGTGGCGGTCAACCCCGCGTTCACCGAGATCACCGGCTACGGCGGCGAGGAATTGCTCGGCCATGCGGTCGCGGAACTGCGCGCCGAGCGCAATTCCGCGGATTTCGTGGACCGGATGGCCGTGGCGATCGAACGGGACGGGCACTGGCGGGGCGAAATCTGGAGCCGGCGCAAGAATGGCGAGGACTACCCCGCGTGGGCCAGCGTCAGCGCCATCCGCGACGAGGCGGGGCGGGTGAGCCATTACGCCGAGGTGTTCGCCGACATTACCGCCTTCAAGGAGTCGGAGGCCAGGCTCGACCAACTGGCCCACCATGACCCGCTGACCGGGTTGCCCAACCGCCTGTTGCTGGATGCGCGCGCCAAGCATGCGCTCACCCGGGCGACCCGCCACGGATGGAAACTGGCGGTGCTGTTCCTCGACCTCGACCGCTTCAAGAACGTCAACGATACCCTCGGCCATCCCGCCGGCGACCTGCTCCTGCAACAGGTCTCCAGGCGCATCGTGGCCTGCGTGCGCGAGCAGGACACCGTCGCCCGGCTCGGCGGCGACGAATTCACCGTGCTGCTCGAGGAGGTGCACGAGATCGGCCATGTCGGCATGGTGGCGCGCAAGATCATCGGCGCGCTGTCGGAGAAGCTCGTCCTGTTCGGTCACGAGGTGTTCGTCACCGGCAGCGTCGGCATCAGCATCTATCCCGACGACGGTGCGGATGTCACCACCCTGTTCCGGAACGCCGACAGCGCCCTGTACCGGGCCAAGGAACAGGGGCGCGACAACTACCAGTTCTACACCGAGGAACTCACCACCCAGGCCGAGGCGCGCCTGGAAGTGGAAAACGACCTGCGCCAGGCCCTGGACGGGGCGCAATTCGAGCTCTATTACCAGCCCCAGGTCGATCTCCACAGCGGACGGATCAGGGGCATGGAGGCCCTGGTGCGCTGGAACCATCCGCGCCGGGGCCTGATCCTGCCGGCAGAGTTCATTCCGCTGGCCGAAGAGACCGGCATCATCATCCCCCTCGGGCTATGGGTGCTCACCACGGCCTGCGCCCAGGCCCGGACGTGGCTCGATGCCGGGCTGCCGATGGTGCCGGTCGCGGTCAACCTGTCGCCGCGCCAGTTCCGGCAAAAGGATCTGGCCCAGCAGGTCGCCGATACGCTGGCCCGCAGCGGCCTGCCCGCCTCCTACCTGGAGCTGGAGATCACCGAGGGGCTGGCCATGTACGACGTGGAGGAGAGCATTGCCGTGCTGCACCGGCTGAAAGCGCTGGGCGTGCAGATCGCCATCGACGACTTCGGCACCGGTTACTCCTCGCTCAGCTATCTCAAGCGGCTCCCGATCGACCGGATCAAGATCGACCTGTCCTTCGTGCAGAACATCACCACCGACCCGAACGACGCGGCCATTTCCGAAGCCATCATCACCATGTCCCACAGCCTGAGCCGCAAGGTGATCGCCGAGGGGGTGGAGACCGCGGCCCAGCGCGAATTCCTCACCGCCCGCAACTGCGACGAGATGCAGGGCTATCACTACAGCCGGCCCGCCGCGGCGCACGAGATGGAACGGATGCTGCGCGAACCGATGGCCACCGACTGGGGGGGGGGCGGACACGGCGCGCCCGGCCTTGCTGCTGCTGGACGACGACGCCAATGTCCTGCGCGCCCTGGCCCGCGTGTTCAAGCGCGACGGCTACCGTCTGCTGCTCGCCGAAAGCACCCGCGAGGCCTTCGACCTGCTCGCCTGCAACGCCGTCGGCGTCATCGTTTCCGATCAGCGCATGCCCGACATGGACGGCGTGGAGTTCCTGCGCCGGGCCAAATCCCTCTACCCGGACACCTTGCGCATCCTTCTCACCGGCCACCCCGATCCGCAAACCATGGCGGATGCCATCAACGCCGGGGCGGTGTACAAATTTGTCGCCAAGCCCTGGAATGAGGACCAATTGCGCGAATGTGTCGCCGCCGCCTTCCGTCTCGGGCGCATGCAGATTCACGCCTGACGTCCCGCGCCGCGCACCGCTTCGTTTGCGGGGATCCGGCTGCCCGGATGTGCCGCGGGTTCGGGCAAGGTCCCGGCGGGCGCTCGACGGGCGCATCGGCGTGATCGCGTCGGCGTTTCGGGCGCGTGGCAGGAACCCGCAGCCGTTCATGGCCCTCAAAGCTCTGTGAATCCCAGGTGCCGTATCGGGGAGATCCACTTGGTCGTTCCCGTAATCAAGGGTTTGATCAGCACCCGGTCGTGAAGGGGGCGCTTTTGATCGCTGCCATCCAGGATGTGCCGGTTTCCTTGCCCGCGTCCGTAGCCGGAACCTTCGCGCTGCGGGGACGGCTCACGCCGGAGGCGGGAGCGGTCGAGTCCACATCCGCCACGCCCGGCGTGATCGTGAGTCTGGGCGCGGAGCGAGTCGTCGCCCTCACGTATAACGCCGCCGGACAGATCGACCCGCAGGCGCAAGCGACGGCCACGCCCCCGGATGTGGCGGACGTCACCTTCCGCGCTTTGGTGGCCGCCGATACGGCGGCCACGGTGGCGGTGGCGACAGCGGATCTCACAGTCATCCCGACGACGGCCCGGATCAGCGCGATCGACGTGCTTGCGCCGTCCGCCACGCCGACGCCGAGCACCGATTTCACCGCCCTCGCCACTTCCTTCCTTCCCGGGGCGCCGGGCACCACCGATGTCGCGGTTCCCGAGCCCCGGCTCGCGGTGATCCCGAGCGCCGATTTCACCGACACGGCCCCCACCTTCATCCCGGGCGCGCCGGGTACGACCGACGTCGCGGTGGCCGAGCCAGAGGTCGCGGCACCACCGACTGCCGATTTCACCGACACCGCCGCTTCCTTCATTCCGGGGGCGGCCGGTACGAGCGATATCGACGTGCCCGCACCCGCAGTCGCCGCCGCTCCTCCGGCCGGTGCGGCGGATACCGTCACCGCGGCCGAGACGGGCACGACCACCGCACCGCCGGTGCCGATCGTCGTGCCCCCCGCGGACGCCATCGAGCCCGACACGGCCGCCATCGACGTCCCGAGCGCGCCGACCGCCGCCACCATCGTTCCGCCGCCGCCCGGCGCGCCGACCGCCACCGTGGCTGCGGATGAGGCCGAGCCCACGGTCACACCAGCCGCCCCCGATACGACCGCGGACGCGGCGCCCGACCTGGCACTCGCGGCGCTACTGACCGTGCCGAACACGGCGGCGCCCGCGGCCACGCCCGCGACGCCGGGTGCGAGCGCAGTCACCGCGCCGGCGACGCCGACCCTGGTCGATGCGGCCACCCAGGCCCATCGCAACATCGCGGGAAATCCGTTCTACGCCGGCCTTGCCGCCACGATGTACGTCAATGCGCTGATCTTCCGCTTGCAGCAGTCCTCGGCCGCCGAGCTGCCGCACCCCAATGACAGCGCCCAGCCGGTGGGCGGGATTCGCGCGGTTGCGGCCGTTTCCTTCGACCGCAATGGCCCCGCCGATGAAGAGCGTGAAGGCGCCAGTCTGGAGCGGCGAACGATCGCCTCCGGCATTTATCGCCGCGCGGGCCCCGGCGCGCTCGAAGGCTAGCATCCGCGCTGGCGCATCCCCCGCGCCGACGCTAAGCTGGCGCCCCTCGCCAGCCTCCCGCGCACGATGAACCATCGCTCGGTCCTGCGCATTGCCGTGCCGGTGATGCTGTCCAACGTGTCCACGCCGCTGATCGGCGTGGTCGACACCACCATCGTCGGGCGCATCCCCGACCCGGCCTATATCGGTGCGGTGGCGCTCGGCGCGCTGGTCTTCACCTTCGTGTTCTGGGCCTTCGGCTTTCTGCGCATGGGTACCACCGGCCTTACTGCGCAGGCGCTCGGTGCCGGTGACGGCGAGGAACTGGTGGCCGGCCTGGGGCGGGCGCTGCTGATCGCCGCCGCCGTCGGCAGCGTGCTGATCGCGCTGCAATGGCCGATCCGCGAGATCGCCTTCGGCCTGATCGAGGGCAGCGCGCGGGTCGAGGCCCTGGCGCGCGGCTATTTCGACATCCGCATCTGGGCCGCGCCGGCCACCCTCGCCAACTATGCCCTGCTGGGGTGGTTCATCGGGCTGGGGCGTACCGACATCGGTCTGGTGCTGCAGCTGGTGCTCAACCTCGCCAACATCGCGCTCGACGCCTACTTCGTGCTCGGGCTGGGGCTCGACGTGCGCGGCGTGGCGCTCGGCACCGTGCTCGCCGAATATCTCGCCGCCCTGGTCGGGCTCGGCGTCGCGATCGGCTACATGCGTCGCCACGGTGCCCGCCTCAGCCTTGCCCGCCTGCTGCTGACCGAGCGCTTGCGGCGCACGCTGGCGGTCAATCGCGACATCATGATCCGCTCGCTGGCGCTGATCTTCGTCTTCGTCTGGTTCATGGCCCAGGGCGCCCGCCACGGCGACGTCACCCTGGCCGCCAACGCGGTGCTGATGCAGTTCGTCTCGGTCAGCGCGTATTTCCTCGACGGCCTCGCCTTCGCCGCCGAGGCATTGGTCGGGCGTGCCGTGGGCGCCCGCAATCGGGCGGACTTCCGCTCCGCCGTCGGTCTCACCACGGTCTGGGCGGTCGGGATTGCGCTGCTGATCAGCGTCGCCTTCTTCCTCGTCGGGCCATGGGTGGTGGACGCCCTCACCACCGACCTCGCCACCCGAAGCGCCGCCCGCGACTACCTGCCTTGGGCCGCGCTCGCGCCGCTGGCCGGGGTCTGGGCGTTCCAGCTCGACGGCATCTTCATCGGTGCCACCCGCAGCGTGGAGATGCGCACCGCCATGCTGGTGTCGCTCGCCGTGTTTATCGCCGCCTGGTGGCTGCTGCAGCCGTGGGGCAACCACGGCCTGTGGGCCGCGCTGTACGTCAACTACCTGGCGCGCACGCTGTCGCTCGGCTGCTACTACCCGGCGCTGGCGCGGTTGCCGCAGGGCCGTTGAGCCGGCGGGAGCGCGGCCGGGCGAAGGATCAGATCATCCGCACCTGGTCCGCCCTGGCGGTGAAGGCGAGCCGGTCCGCCCGGTCGAAGACCCCGGTCGGGATCTCGTACACGAACTGGTTCTCGAACCAGTAACGGGCGTAGGGCAGGAATACGCTGCCCGGCGCCAGTTCCAGCAGCGTGTCCGGGCCGGCAAGCAGGGTGGCCGCAAACCCGCTGTTGGCCTCGAGCGGCACGTTGTCGTCGCCGAAGGCTTCGAACTGGACGAAGATCTTCGCCGACTCGATCCCGCCTTCATGGGTCTTGACCCCGGTCACGCGGATGTTCTGGAAGCGGCGGCCGACCTTGCCGTCGTCCACCAACTGGATGAACTCATTCAGCTTCCCTTTCCTGATCGCAGTGCTGTCCAGCACGGGCACGCCGAGCTGGGTCACGCTCGAGCCGATGGGTTTGGCTGCCTTCAAATCAATCAACGTAGTGTTCTCGACCAACGCGGGCACGATGCTCTCCATGGTGGGTTTACGACAAAAAAACGCGACAAAGGCGACGTTTTGCGCCTTGCACGAAGCCGATAAGCAGATTCGATGCCAAACGGGGGCGATGCGGCCGGATGCCATCGCCTCCGAATTGCGCGTGAATCTGCGCCCGCGCGATTCGGGGTAAGCTCGCGCTCAGCCGCCCGCCACGTCCTGCCCATGTCTCTTTCCATCCTCGACATCCTCGCCGAACAGCGCATTGCCGAAGCCCTGCGGCGCGGCGAGTTCGACAACCTGCCCGGCGCGGGGCGGCCGCTGGTGTTCGACGACGACGCGCTGCTCTCGCCCGAGCTGCGGATGGCCAACCGTATCCTCAAGAATGCCGGGGTCACCCCGCCTGAGATCGGCCTGCGCCGCGAGATCGCCGCCTTGCGCCGCCGGCTCGAAACCCTCGACGGTGAGGACCGCGCACGTGCGCGGCGCGAACTCGGTCTGTTGATCCTGCGCCTGGGCGAGATGTGGCGGGGGGGCTGACGAAGCACGGGGCCGAATCCATTGCTCCGTCATCGTTCCGCCCCGAAAGCCGTTACAGTACGGACCCGCACGTTTCACCTTGAACCCCGATGAAAAAGAACCTCTGGTTGCTGGCCGTCGCGCAGGGCCTGTTTCTGACCAACAACGTGGTCTTCATTGCCATCAACGGGCTGGTCGGCCTGCGCCTTGCGCCGGCGAGCTGGATGGCGACGCTGCCGGTGATGGGCTATGTGGTCGGCGGGGCGCTGTCGACCGGACTGGTGGCGCGCAGCCAGCAGCGCTGGGGGCGCAAGACATCGTTTCAGCTCGGTCTGGTGGTGGCCTTCCTGACCGCGCTGCTATGCGCGTTCGCGCTGTCGATCGGGAGCTTCTGGCTGCTGGTGGCGGGGACCGTGATCGCAGGCTATTACAGCGCCAACGGGCAGCTCTACCGCTTTGCCGCCGGTGAACTGGCGCCGCCGGCGTTCCGCGAGAAGGCGGTGTCGCTGGTGCTCGCCGGCGGGCTGATCGGTGCGGTGGTCGGCCCCAACCTCGCCAACCACACCCGCGATACGCTGAGCGCGCCCTTCCTCGGCTCCTATCTCGCGCTGGCGGTGGTGGCGCTGATCGCGATGGCGGTCATGGCCGCGATCCGTTTTCCGGCCGAGGCGACCCGGGGCGGGGCGGCCGGCAGTGGCCGCGCGCTCGGCGAAATCGTGCGCCAGCCGGTGTTCATCGTCGCCGCGCTCGGTGCGGCGCTCGGCTACGGGGTCATGAACTTGCTGATGGCGGCGACGCCGCTGGCGATGGACATCTGCGGGATGCCGTTCTCCGATGCGGTGCTGGTGCTCGAGTGGCACGTGATCGGCATGTTCGCGCCGGGCTTCTTCACCGGCCATCTGATCAAGCGCTTCGGGGTGTTGAACATCATGGGCGTGGGCGTGCTGCTCAATGCGGCCTGCATCGCGATCGCGCTCTCCGGGCAGGATCTGCACCAGTTCCTGATCGGCCTGTTCCTGCTCGGGGTGGGCTGGAACTTCCTGTTCACCGGCAGCACCACGCTGGCGATGGAGGCCTACCGCCCCGAGGAAAAGGACAAGGCCCAGGCGGCGATCAACCTCGCCGTGTTCGCCACCATGGCGCTGACCGCATTCGCCTCCGGCGCGCTGGTCACCACCCAGGGCTGGGCGCTGCTGAACCTGGGCTCGGTGGTGCCGGTGGCGCTCATCGGCGTGGCGCTGGTGTGGCTGGCGCTGAAGCAGCGGCGGGCGGCATAGTCGTCTTGCGATCCCGAAGGATCGGTCGGGCAGCAAACGGCAGGTCGGAGCCTAAGGCCGTTTGTAGCCCGCTTCGCGTTGGCTTCGGATCGCCAGCACGAACACCGTGTCGATTTCCGGAAGGTAGCGGTACAGGGCGACGTAACCGTGCGCACCGTGGCCGATGATCAGCTCGCGAAGTGCATTGCCCAACGGTCGCCCGACCTGGGGGCTCGATTCGAGCAGGCTGATGGCCTGGATGATCTCGTCGATCCGGGCTGCCGGATTCGTTGCCTGATGACTTTCCAGATGCTCCAGGATAAGGTCGAAATCCGTGCCGACGGCCGCCGCCAGTTCGATTCGCGCCATTGCGCACCGGCCTCAGTCGGCCAGCTTTCGCGCGACGGGGCGTGGCGGTGCTTCGCCGCGGAGTCGGCCTTTCAGGTAGGTCTGCATTTCATGCCACGGAATCGCCTGTCCCGTGGCGGCAATTTCGGCGTAGCGCTGCTCGGCGGTTTCGCGGAATTCGTTGCGACGTTCCGCGTCTTCGGTCTTCTCGGCGATGGCGTCGAGAATGAAGGCATGGGGGGTCAGGCCGGCGCGCTCGGCGGCGCTGGCCACACGCTGCTTGAGCTCTTCCGGCAGTCGGATCGTGGTGGTCGACATCAGGCCTCCTTGCTGCATCGGTGAGGGGGTGGTTTCAATGTAGCACAGCTGTGCTACACGAGCGGGGGCGAACGGTGCGATTCGCCGCCGACGCGTCGCGCACGTCGAATCCGCAAATCGATTCGCATCATGCACCGTCCTCCCGATGGTCGACTTACATCTCCCCGGCGGCTAGTCTGGGAGCACGGTCGCGGGCGGTCGGCGCTTGCGGGGGCGGTTGGCGTCGTGCGACATGAAGTACAAGGCGTTCATCTCATATCGGCATTCCGAGCTCAGTCGGGCTCATGCGCTGGGCCTCGAGGCGGCCTTGAAGCGTTATGCGAAGCCGCTGTTCCAGCCACCGATGCGCGTGTTCCGCGACGAGCAGATCCTGACCCCCGGGGACGACCTGCCGAAGACGCTCCGCGCGGCGCTCGAAGCGTCCGAATGGCTGTTGTTGCTGGCGGAGAAGGCGTCTGCGGCTTCGCCCTGGGTGGCCGAAGAATTGCGCATCTGGTGTCGCGATCTGGATCGCACGGAGCGCCTGGTGATCATCCATGTCGCCGACGAGATCGGCGTGGATGCCGCCGCGCAGCGCATCGACTGGGCGACGACCGATGCCCTGCCAGCGGCGCTCCAGCACCACCTCCCGGCGCTGCCGATCTATGCCGACTTTACCTGGGCCACGCGGGATGACGAGCGCGACCTCGGCAACAGCCGCTACCGATCGCTGATCAACGGGCTCGTGGCCCGGCTCCGCGGGGTGACGCCCGAGTCGATGATGGGGACCGAGGTGCTCACCCATCGGCGCAACGTCCGCCTGCGCAATGGCGGGATCACCGCCATCGTGATCTCCGCGATCGCGGCGCTGCTGTTCGGCGTGCTGGCGGTACAGCGCCAACGGGAGGCCGAGGATCGCAGCGCGTTCTCGCGCTCCCAGCGGCTGGCGGCGCAGTCGACCGTGGAGCTGCAATCCGGCCGCCTCGATCTGGCGCTGCTGCTCGCAGTCGAGGCCTTTCACCCGCTCGAGGCGATGCGCGAGCGCGGGCCGGAAGATGCTTTCGATGCGACCTCGGCGCTGTTCCAGGCCACCTACGCCAATCCGCGGCTGTGGACCTATCTGCTGCGCGAGGACGGGCTGGAACCTCTCGGTTTCAGCCGCGACGGTCGCCTCCTGACCCTGGTCGGCAAGGACCGGATCCATCTGTGGGACGCGGCAAGCCTGGCGCCCCGGCCGGCGCTCGCCGCCGGGCCCGACGAGCGCGATCGACCGATCGCCGGAATGCCGTCGCTGATGGCCTTCCTGGTCCAGGGCAGGGTGGTGGTGGTGGACGCCAACGGCCAGGAGATTCTCAAGGTGTTCAGCACCGGCCAGAAAGGGGCCCTAGACGGTCCCGCGCTCAGCCCCTCCGGGGCGACGATAGCGGTCGGTGCGGGTGACCAGTCGGTGTTCCTGTGGGATATGAGCACGCCGCGTTCGACCGCCAGGATCCTGCGCGGACACACGTCGAACGTGGTGAGCCTGGCGTTCAGTCCCGACGGTACGACCCTCGCCACCGGCAGTTGGGACGGCACCGTGCGGCTGTGGGATGCGCGCTCGGGGGAGGCGCGCGGCGTGCTGTCGAGCGGGCATCGCGGCCAGGTCGAAGACCTTGGATTCAGCGCGGATGGCGAGATGCTGGCGGTCGCGAGCGGATCAGCGGTGTTCCTGTGGAACCCGGGAACCCGGGAGCAGATCGGGCCGCCGCTGCCACACGACGGCAAAGTGTCCAGTCTCGCGATCCACCCCGACGGAACGCTGATCGCGGCCGCCGGGCCGGATTCGAGCCGGGTGCTGCTGTGGCGCCTGCCGTCCGCGGGCACAGCGCGCCGGCTCGAGGGGCACGCATCGGGCCTGAAGCAGGTGGCGTTCAGCCCGGACGGCGCGTCCCTCGTCGGTTTGTCGCACAGCGGCACGGTGATCGTCTGGCGCGGCGTCGAGCGTGCGCTGCCGGGCGAGGCTTTTGCAGCGCAGTTCGACGAGCCGCGCACGCTGGCGTTCGGGCCGGACGGCGAAATTGCCGTCGCCGACTGCGGCGCGCGTCCGGAACGCGGCCGCTGCGAGGGCGGCCGCATCTGGCGTCTGCGCCATGAGGCCGGCGCGGACGGGCAGGGGAGCCGGTTCGTCCGCCGCGGCGAGCCGCTTCGCGGGCACCCCGGGGCGATCGAGGCGCTCGCGTATTCGGCCGACGGCACGGAACTGGTGACGGTGAGTTGCGCCTCCTACGCCAGTGCCACCTGCAGCGGCGCCCTGGTGCTGCGCTGGGCGCGCAACGGCTCGGCCCCGGCGGGCGAGCAGCGGCTGGGCACCGATCTCGAACTCGGTCGGATGGCGTTCGACCCGGGCGGAAACGTCCTCGTCGGGGTCGTGACCGATCGGCGCGGGCCGGCCTGGTCCGGCGCTGCGAAGGACTATGAAGTATGGCGCTGGGACGTGCATCGCGGTGCATCGATCGGCGAGCCGTCGGCAGGCGGCGACCGCCTGTTGATCGACCTCGTCTTCGCTGCGGTCGCGCCTCGCCTGCTGGCCACGGGCAGTTTCGACGAGACGCGGATCTGGCGCCTCGATACCGGCGAGCGACTGCTCGAGGTCGAAGGCGGCAAGCCGGTGTTCGACGCTGCCGGCCGCAGCGTGGTCACGATCCGCAAGGGCGTGTTCGAGCAGAACCGCATCCTGGTCCACGATGTCGCCACCGGCGCCATCACCCAGGAGATCGTCACCCCTGCCACGGACACCGTCGTGTCCTCCGCACTGAGCCCCGACGGCAGGCTCCTCGCGCTGGGCGACGCCGAAGGGCGGGTCTCGCTGTGGCACCTGGGGCTGAGCCGGATGCTGGGCCCGCCCCTGCAACTCCATGCGAAGCGCGTCTGGCGGCTGGCGTTTGCCGACGAGGGGCGGGTGCTCTATTCGATCGGCGACGACGGCCGGGTGGTGGCGCTGGAGCTCGACCCCGCGCGCTCGATGACGCGCGCCTGCCGAACCGTGCGGCGCAACCTGAGCCATGCCGAGTGGGTCCAGTTCTTCGGCGACGAGGCATATCGGCTCAGTTGCCCCGATATGCCGGTGCATCCCGGCCTGCTCGATAGCGGCCGTCGGCTGGCCGCGGCCGGCGACGTGGACGGCGGCTCGGCACTCATGGCCCGGGCCGCCGCGCTGGGCGACGCCCGGGTGCGCGACGCGGCGGAGGAGGCGCGTACGCTGGCCATCCGCGGCTTTGTCGACCGCGCCGAGCAGGCGGCCCGCACCGGCCGGGTTGAACTGGCCGCTGGACTCTTCGAGCGGGCGCGGGTGCTCGATCCCGCGCTGGATTTCGAGCCGGCGACCCGCGCGGCGATGATCGCGGCTCCGCTGCAGGTCGAACGCGCCGACCGGCTGGCGCGTCTGCTCCGCACCGACGAGGCGCTCGCCGCCATCGACCGGGCGCTCGCGCTCGATGGGCAAGTCGCGGTGAGCGCCGACACCTGGTATCGGCTGTGCCGCGCCGGCATCGTCGGGGGCGTCGCCGCGCGCGTCGTCCAGGCGTGCGATCGTGCCGTCGAGCGTGCCGAAGGCAAGCAGAACTACTTCGCGGCACGGGCCGCGGCGCACGCGATGCGCGGCGATGCCGCTGCCGCCGTCGCCGATCTCGAGGCTTACCTCGCCTACGAGGCGCAGCCGATGCGCTTTCGCGGCGACCGCCGCGACCCGCCCGAAGTCGTCGAGCGCGTGCAAGGCCGACTGGATGCATTCCGGGCCGGTGCCTTGCAGTTGAGTGCGGAGGACATCACGAGCTTTGCGGCGGAAAGGCGATGAGGGCGATCGGGGCGATGAGTGGTCGACGCGTCGGCTTTGCGCCAGCCGCTTGCGTTGGCCGACGCTTCCCGAGCCGCCACCACCCTCATTCCCGGTCTGCGAAGAAACTGGCCTGGGAACGGCTCATGCCCAGGTCGCGCAGCGTCGCATCGTCCACCTCGCGCAATTCGCGACGTTGCCGCGCCCGCAGTCGCAAAGTCTGCAGCCGGGACGCGAGCCGACCGGACAGGGCGGCGATGGAACGACGCAACGCGAACCGATGTGACGCGCGAACGCTCAGGCTGTGGCTTGCGTGGGTCATCATGTTCTCCTCGATTCAGATTGGATTGCTGAAGCTTGGCTTCTGTGCGAAGCGCAATCCAATCGTTTTTCGGGATTCCCCTGTTCAGCAAATGTGATGGCGCCAGCCGTCCATCTGCGCTTTACTTGCAAGGAAGACGCAGCCAGTGGAGGCAACGCATGGAGCTTTATCACCTCAGAACCTTCGTCACGGTGGCGGAGGAGCAGCACCTGACGCGCGCCGCCGAGCGCCTGTTCACCAGCCAGCCCGCGATCAGCGCCCATATCAAGGCGCTGGAAGAAGAACTTCGCCTCACCCTGTTCGACCGCACGCCCAAGGGCATGCAGCTCACCCCGGCCGGCCAGCAGCTGTTCGAGCGCGCCCAGCGCACGCTCGCTCTCGCCGGCGACTTTCTCCAGTACGCGAAGGGAATGCAGAACGAGTTGCTCGGGAGCATCCGCATCGGACTCAACACGGATGCCGAATTCCTGCGCCTGGTCGAGCTGCAGGCCGGACTGAGCGCACACCACCCGCAACTCGGCATCGAGTTCCTGTCGGGCCGGACCGGCGACAACATTCCGGCCCTGCGGATCGGCCGGCTCGATGCGGCCTTCATCAGCGGCGACTGCGACGAGTCGCTGCTCGAATCCCACATCCTGCGCGAAGAGGAAATGGCCATCGCCGTGCCGCATGCGCTGCGCGACCAGATCGACGCGCCGGACATTCCGTCGCTCGCCCGCCTGCCGTGGGTCTACACTTCACCGAGCTGCGCTTACTATCAGCTCATGCAACCGCTGTTCGAAGCGCACGGCTGCACGCCGGTCAAGACCATGCTCGCCGATCAGGAAGACGCGATGAAGGCGATGGTCGCCGCCGGGGTCGGGTTGGGCATCATGCGCCGGACCGATGTCGAGGCCGCCGAACGGGCCGGGCAGATGCACGTGCTGCCGATGGAGCTGCCCACGCTCAGCCTGCGCTTCGCCTACCTGCGCAAGCGCGCGAACGATCCGCTGATCCGCGCGGTGTTGGCCGAACTGTCGGCGATCTGGGGCCTGGAGGACGTGGCCCAGCGCGCGGCGGTGTGAACGCCTGGTGGGGAACGTTCACGCCCGCCCGCTGCTCTCGCCCCGCGTCACCCCGCCCGCGATCATGTGCGCCACCCGCAGTGGCTCGGGCACCGCGCCATGCACGCGCGCAGCGGCCAGCAGCGCGGCGGTCTCCGCCAGGCCGATGCCGGCGCGCTGCACGAACAGCCCCTCCACCGCCTCCATCGGCCCCGCCGCCTCGATCAGGCGCCACTTTCGCGCCCCGCCGCGGACGTGCTCGAGCAGCGCGCGACGAATCGCGTCGAGGTCGGGCCGACGGCGCGACACCACGACCACCGGTACCCCGAGTGCGGTGTGCAATCCCGCGAGGTCGATCACGTTGAACCCGGCAAAGGTGATTCCCTGCAGCAGCACCGCATGGATCTGCGGGTAGAAGCGGCAGCCGCACACCATCTCGGCCACCACCCGGGTCGCATTGGCCCCGTCGCGGCGCAGCCTGCCCGCGAGCACCCCATCCAGCCGCGCCCCGGCGAACACCGCGCCGACCACCATCACGTCGCCGCGGTAAGCGCGATCGAAGGGCGCATCGTCGATGCCGATGAGGTGGGTCAGGCGTTTCGCTGTTCCGGGCATCAGGACTCCGCAGTCGTGAATCAGCCTTGCATCTTTGTGGACGATGGCCCCGTGTCAGCTATCGGCCTTGGTGCGAGCGTGGCACGGGTTTCATAGCGCCTCGCCCCCTTCATTGAGCACGTTCAGATACGCGTCGTACACGAAGACGCGGTTGCGGCGTTGGCCGGTAAGTTCGCGGGCGATGCCCATCTCGACGAGTGTCAGCATGGCCTTTGACGCGGTGGGGAAGCTGATGCCGGCGCTTTGGCCGATCTGGCGAAGGCTGGACAGGGGGCGCTGTCGCAGGGTGTCGAGCACGCGCAGGACATTTTGCGCTCCGCGCCCGACCGCCTGGACGCGCCGCGTATCGTGCTGAAACAGGTCCACCAGCCGGCGGGCGGTGTGCACGGCCTCGTGGGCGGTGTGCTCGACGCCTTCGAGGAAGAAGTCCACCCAGGCTTCCCAGTCACCGTCCGTGCGCACACGATCGAGCAACTCGTAATACAGGGCGCGGTGCTGCTTGAAGTACAGGCTCAGGTAGAGCAGTGGCTGGGTGAGGGCGCCACCGTCGTGCAGCAGCAGGGCGATCAGCAAACGCCCGAGACGACCATTGCCATCGAGAAAGGGGTGGATGGTCGCGAACTGGACATGCGCCAGCGCCGCCTTCAGGAGCACGGGAAGTTCGGCATAGTCGGCCTGTGCGCCGTGAATGAAGCGTTCCAGCGCCGACATGCAGGGCTCGACCTCCTGCGGGGGAGGCGGCACGAAGCGGGCATTGCCGGGCCGCGTGCCGCCGATCCAGTTCTGGGTTCGACGAAACTCACCCGGCGTCTTGTCGGCACCACGTCCGCGCGCCATCAAATGGGCATGCATTTCGCGCAACAGCCGATTGCACAGGGGAAAGCCCTCGCGCAGGCGTTGCATTCCGTGTTCCAGGGCTGCGACGTAGTTGGACACTTCGACCACGTCGTCGAAGGGCACGCCGGGCAGTTCGTCCAGTTCGAACAGCAGCAGATCGGAAAGGGAAGACTGCGTGCCCTCTATCTGTGACGAAAGTACGGCCTCGCGTCGCACATAGGCGTACAGGAAAAGTTGCGGGTCGGGCAGTAGCAGCGTGACGCTGTCGAGGCGGCCCAGTGCCAGCGTGGCTTTCTCCATCGCCGTCTGCCGTTTCCCGCCGAGGTCCAGCGAAGGGATGGGCGGCAGCGGATCGGGAACGAACGCACGGACGGTTTCACCCCCGGCCAGGCTGGTCGCGTAGTGGCCGGTCACATCACGATGCATGGCGAGCCTTCCTTGAATAAGGTCTCACGCTATTAAAGCAGAACGGCGTTTCGTTTAATAGTGTTCACGGCCGGCTGTATCCGCCATCTGTTTTTTCGTCGGCTCATGAGCGCGTTGAGGGCGGGCGCGAAATGGTTCGGGGCGCCGACAGCTTGCACCTTTACTGATCCACATCATTTGGCCGCCCTCGTCGCTCGCATACGATGCCGGCATCGAGTCGGGTCTGCCTGCATTGCACGCTGTCACCACGCTCGATGGCGTTCCAGGACGCAGCGCATTCGCCGCAGTAAACCGCTGCTCAATACTATTTGTCGGGAGTTAGAAAGATGGTTCGTGGTTCCACGAGAAGCAGCCTGGTGGCAACGATTCTTTGTCTGGGCCTGCTCACACTGTCAGGCTGCGCTTCGGTGCCGATGGCTTCGAAAGAGCAGGAGGCCGCGACCAAGGCCTTCGCGCCGCCGCCGCCGGACAAATCCGCGCTCTACGTCTTCCGCAACAGCTTCGTCGGCAAGGCCTTGAAGAAACTGGTATCGGTGGACGGACAGCCGCTCGGCCAGACCGCGAACCAGGTCTACTTCTACAAGGAGATCGCGCCGGGCGAGCATGTGATCTCGACCGAATCCGAGTTTGGCGACAATTCGGTGACTTTCCAGGCGGAAGGCGGCAAGAACTATTTCGCCCGCCAGTACATCAAGATGGGCGTCTTCGTCGGCGGGGCCGGTGTTGAAATGGTCTCGGAGGAGGAGGGGATGAAAGAGGTCCTCCAGTGCGAACTGGCGCAGCCGTTCACCCAGTCGGCCGCGAAGTAAGCGCTGCTCTCAGTCGCCCTGCCCTCGCGAGCTTCGAGCGGGCGGGGCGAATGAGCGGCTTCAGCCGACAAACATTTCACCCCATGTGATGAAATCGGCTTATCACCGCATGGTCTTTGGCATACGATTCCGGCATCGACATATTTTGCAACATTCATACGCGGCTCATGCCCCACGATCACGCAGTCATCATGCGATTGCACCTGAACGCCCTCCAGGATGTTCATGCGGCCCGTGATGGTAGCGAAGCGCGGCAGCGCGCGGGATGGGTGAAAGGCTTTCCGCTGCTTGCCTCCGTCGAGCCGAAGCCCTGACATGGCAAGGATCATCCCCAGTCTCAACAAACACATCCTTGCCCGCATGACTTCGGGCGAACGGCGCGTCGCCCAGACGCTCGCCGCATTGCTCGAAGACGATTACCTCGTCTGGTACGACATCCCGGTGGCCAAGCGTCGGCGCTATCCGGATTTCATCATCCTGCATCCC
Source organism: Azoarcus sp. Soil_N_20 (assembly GCF_057656155.1). Classification (NCBI taxonomy): domain Bacteria; kingdom Pseudomonadati; phylum Pseudomonadota; class Betaproteobacteria; order Rhodocyclales; family Zoogloeaceae; genus Azoarcus; species Azoarcus sp. Soil_N_20. Next base: position 84,369 of record NZ_JBDGKX010000006.1, read on the forward strand.
TCGCGCGGCCTGCTGTTTCTCGAGATCAAGGACTGGAAGCCGGAAACGCTCAAGCGCCTGAACAAGAGCGAGGTCACCCTGCACACCGAGCGCGGCCAGGTCATCGAAGCCCACCCGCTGGAGCAGGCCCGCCAGTACGCCTACGAAGTCATCGCCCTGCTGTCGCGCGACCCGCAACTGTGCCACCAGTCCGGCCCGCACCAGGGCAAGCTGGTCATGCCTTACGGCTGGGGCGTGGTGCTGACCAACATCACGCGCAAGCAGATCGCCGCCTCGATGCCGGAAGAAAGTCGCGACATCCTGCTGCCCGACCACCTGATGATCTACAAGGGCGAATTCTCCGAGACCGCCGACCCCGAAGCCTTCCAGCAACGGCTGTGGGACATGTTCACCTACCGCTTCGGCCAACCCCTGAGCCTGCCGCAGATCGACCGCATCCGCTGGCACCTCTTCCCCGAAGTGCGCATCGACGCGCCGCAGCAGACCGAGCTCTTCGCCGACCCGCTGCAGGCCGCGGGCGAGATCGACGAAACGCTGCCCGACGTCATCCGCATCATGGACATCCAGCAGGAGCAACTCGCGCGCAGTCTGGGCGACGGCCATCGCGTCATCCACGGCGTCGCCGGCTCGGGCAAGACCATGATCCTGGGCTACCGCTGCCTGTACCTGGCGCAGACCCTGCAAAAGCCCATTCTAGTGCTGTGCTTCAACATTACCCTGGCCGCCCGCCTGCGCGCCTTCATCTCGGCCAAGGGCATCGGGCCGCAGGTGCAGGTCTATCACTTTCACGACTGGTGCGGACAGCAGCTCAAGACCTATAGCGTCGACCTGCCCGAAGGCGAGGCGCCGCGCTTCGAGCGCCAGGTGAGCACGGTCATCCAGGCGGTGGAACAGGGCTTCATCCCGCGCGCCCAGTACGGCGCGGTGCTGATCGACGAAGGCCACGACATGCACGCCGACTGGCTGACGCTGGTGGTGCAGATGGTCGACCCCGAAAGCAATTCCCTGCTGCTGCTCTACGACGACGCCCAATCCATCTACAAGAGGAAGGCCGGGCTCGGATTCACCCTGTCGAGCGTCGGCATCCAGGCCCAGGGCCGCACTTCCATCCTGCGACTTAACTACCGCAACACCCGGGAAATCCTCGGCTTTGCCTACGGCTTCGCCCGCCACTATCTCGACCCGCTGCAGTCGGACGACGACCACATCCCCCTGATCGAGCCCGAGGCCGCCGGCCTCAGCGGCCCCGCCCCGGTCGCCAAACGCCTGCACTCCTTCGCCGAAGAACTCGATTTCACCTGCGCCTGCATCAACAAGTGGCGCGGCAACGGTGTGGCGCTGAAAGACATCGCCGTTCTGTACGCCAACAATACCCAAGGCGCCCAACTGAGCCGGCGACTGAAGGAAGACGGCGTACCCCACCAGTGGCTGGGCAGTCGTGTCCAGAAGATGGCCTATGACGCCGAAAGCGATGCGCTCACGCTGCTGACCATCCATAGCAGCAAGGGCCTGGAGTTCGAGCGCGTGATCATGATCGGGATCGGGCAGATGGAGGACGAAGGCGAGCAAGGGCTGCAATCGGCACGCTTGCTGTATGTGGGGATGACGCGGGCGCGGCGGTATCTGCTGTTGGCGAGTTCGGGGGAGAACGAGTTGAGTCGGCGGATTGTGGATATTGACGGGATTGGGGGTGGTGATCAGCGGGGTGCCGGTAAACGCGCTGCGGGTGGCGTTGGGAAAAGCCTCGAACAGGTTGTCGCCGAGGTCGGAGCTTTGCGTCCGGTGCGCCTCGTCGATCAGCAGGATGATGGCGTCGCCCGCTGCGGAGGCTGAATCGCAGTCGCCGCTGCAGCGGGAGTGGCCGCCGCTGCGGCTGATTCAGGGCAAGGACCTGCCGCAGGCGACGGCGGATTTTGCCGCCGACCTCGGCAAGCTGCTCCTTTCAGCCGGCGTCTCCGCGACGCCGAGCCCTTCTTCGGTGGGCTGAGGGCAGCAGCTGCCCGTCTGCACCGCGCTGGCTACTGCGACATGCCACCCGGGAGGTCGTGGTTCGTTCGGCACCAGCCCGCAGGCTCGCGCCGAACGAAGTTCCGCTGCTTACTTCAGGTCGAAGCGATCGAGGTTCATGACCTTGGTCCAGGCCGCGACGAAGTCGCGCACGAACTTCGCTTTCGCGTCTTCCTGCGCATAGACTTCTGCCAGCGCACGCAGTTGCGAGTTGGAACCGAAGATCAGATCCACGCGGGTGCCGGTCCATTTGACTTCACCGCTTTGACGGTCGCACCCTTCGAAGCGCTCGCCGGTATCCGAGGTCGGCTTCCAGATCGTGCCCATGTCGAGCAGATTCACGAAGAAATCGTTGCTCAGGGTCTGGGGCTGCGTGGTGAACACGCCGTGCTGCGCGCCCCCCGCGTTGGCGCCAAGCACGCGCAGGCCGCCGACAAGCACCGTCATTTCCGGGGCGCTCAGCCCCAGGAGCTGGGCCCTGTCCACCAGCATGGCTTCGGCAGGCACGGTGTAGGCGGTCTTCTGGTAGTTGCGGAAACCATCGGCTTCGGGCTCCAGCACGGCGAATGAGGCCACGTCGGTCTGCGCTTGCGAAGCGTCGGTGCGGCCAGGGGTGAAGGGCACGTCCACCGCATGACCACCGGCCTTGGCAGCCGCTTCAACCGCTGCGCAGCCGGCCAGTACGACCAGGTCGGCGATCGAGACTATCTTTCCGCCCGTCTGCGCCGCGTTGAAGGTGTTCCGGATCCCTTCGAGGGTGGCCAGCACCTTGGCCAGTTGGGCGGGCTGGTTTACGGCCCAGTCCTTCTGCGGCGCCAGGCGGATGCGCGCGCCGTTGGCACCGCCGCGCATGTCCGAACCGCGGAAGGTCGAGGCCGAGGCCCAGGCGGTGGAGACCAGTTCGGCAATCGTCAGGCCCGAAGCCAGCACCCCGGCCTTGAGGTCGGCAATGTCGGTGGCCTCGATCAGCGGGTGGTCGAGCGCAGGAACCGGATCCTGCCAGATCAGGTCTTCGGCCGGGACTTCCGGTCCCAGATAGCGGGCCTTCGGCCCCATGTCGCGGTGAGTGAGCTTGAACCAGGCGCGGGCAAACGCGTCGGCGAAGGCCTGCGGGTCCTTGTGGAAGCGACGGGCAATGGGCTCGTAGATCGGGTCGAAACGCAGCGACAGGTCGGCCGTGGTCATCATCGGCGGGTGCTTTTTCGACGGGTCGTGGGCGTCGGGAATCATGTCTTCCGGTTTGACGTTCTTTGCCACCCACTGGTGGGCGCCGGCGGGGCTCTTGGTCAGCTCCCACTCGTAGCCGAACAGCGTGTCGAAGTAGCCGTTGTCCCACCTGGTCGGGTTGGGTTTCCATGCGCCTTCGATGCCGCTGGTGGTCGTGTCGCCGCCCTTGCCGGTGCCGAAGCGGTTGATCCAGCCCAGCCCCTGGGTTTCGATGGGGGCGCCTTCCGGCTCGGGGCCGACAAGAGCCGGGTCGCCCGCACCGTGGGCCTTGCCGAAGGTGTGGCCCCCGGCGGTGAGCGCTACCGTCTCTTCATCGTTCATTGCCATGCGGGCGAAGGTCTCGCGCACGTCGCGGCCCGAGGCCACGGGGTCGGGGTTGCCGTCCGGGCCTTCGGGGTTCACGTAGATCAGGCCCATCTGTACGGCGGCCAGGGGGTTCTCCAGTTCCCGGTTGCCGGAGTATCGGCTGTTGGGCTTGTCGCTGGTGGCCAGCCATTCCGCCTCGGCACCCCAGTAGATGTCCTCTTCGGCCTGCCAGATGTCTGCGCGGCCACCGCCGAAGCCAAAGGTCTTGAAGCCCATGGATTCCATGGCGCAGTTGCCGGCCAGAATCATCAGGTCGGCCCACGAGATCCTGTTGCCGTACTTCTGCTTGATCGGCCACAGCAGGCGGCGCGCCTTGTCCAGGTTGCCGTTGTCGGGCCAGCTGTTGATCGGCGCAAAGCGCTGGTTGCCGGTTCCGGCGCCGCCACGGCCGTCAGCCGTGCGGTAGGTGCCTGCGCTGTGCCAGGCCATACGGATGAACAGACCGCCATAGTGGCCCCAGTCGGCGGGCCACCAGTCTTGCGAGCTTGTCATCAGTGCATACAAATCCTTCTTCAGCGCGGCCAGGTCGAGCTTCTTGAATTCCTCGGCGTAGTCGAAGTCTGCGCCCAGCGGGCTGGACGCCGGCGCATGCTGGTGCAGGATGTTCAGGCTCAACTGCTGCGGCCACCAGTCACGATTCGACCGGGCTCTGGCTGTTGCGCTCACCGCGTGATGTCCTGCAAAGGGGCACTTGCTTTCGTTGCTCATGGTCGTCTCCAGTGGTCTCGGTTGTACGCTATGTAGTCACCATAGCGGCACCGTAGGTCCAGTTCCAACGAATTAAAACCATTGAGAACATAGTTCAATCATATCGGCTTGTCCGTGGCTTAACCGGTTGTGGCTATCGAGAAGAAAACGTGAGGTGGGTAGACGTGCTTTCCGAGCATGCGCTCGGCTTGCGGGGGCATCTGCGCAAGTCGTTGAGGTCGCGCCGGAGACGGTCGGACCGAAGACAGGACAGGCTGTTTCATCATGACAATGCCTTCATGGAGCTTTCAAATGTCATCAGGCGGAAATGGCAGCTGGCTGTCGTTAGATAGGCAAACGCCAATCATCCACTTCGGCCGACGACAAGGTATTTGCCACGATGCGACATCGTAGCCCTCGTGCACCGCCTACAGTTCGTCCAGCCCCTCATGCACCCGCTCCGCCACCCGTAGCCGATTCCCCGCCTGAATCTCCGGCCTCCGCGCCAGCGCCGACACCAGCAGATTCAACACGCTCATCGCCGCCGCATACGAATCGAACTGCGCCGACCCGCGCGTTTCGCACGCAATCCGCCAGGTCGCGTCGATCTCCGTCGCCGGCGTGGCCGCATCGGTCAGCACCAGCACCGGTATCGCCGCCTTCTTCGCATGTTTGGCGATCTGCGCCACCACCGGCACGCGGCGGCGGAAGGCGAGGATGACGATGATGTCGTCGGCGGTGAAGTTGGCGAGGTCCTCGCCTATGGTCTGGCCGGGCTGGGGGAGGAGGGCGACATGATCCTTGAGCAGCACCAGCTGGCGGGCGAAGTATTGGGCCAGGGCGTGGCTGTTGCGGTAGCCGATGACGGCGACGCGGCGCGCACGGGCCAGCGTGGAGACGGCGGGCTCGATGACGCCGGCGGCGAGGCGCTCGAAGGTGAGCGCGAGGTTTTCCATGTCGCGGCGCAGGTGTTCGCCAAAGGCTTCTTCGGAAGCGGCGGCCAGGTTGGGCGCGGCCTGGAAGGTGGGGGCGCCCCAGCGCTGGGCTTCGCGCGCTTCGCGGCGGGCGTCGGCGAATCCGTCGTAGCCCACGCGCTGGATGAAGCGGGTGACGGCGGCCTTGGAGCTGCCGGCGATCTCGGCCAGTTCGGTGGCGGAGTGGGTGGCGAGCAGCGCCGGCTGGGCGGTGAGGAGTTCGGCCAGTTTGCGCTCGGAGTCGGGCAGGGTTTCGGTGAGCGCCTCGATGCGTTCGTCGATGGGTTTGAAGCGTTTGGCGGGTTTCGGCGGCATCGTGGGGGCGGGCGCGTTGTGGGGGTGGTCAGGCCGGAAGTACCGGCCCCTTGGTGTCGACGATCAGGCGGTAGGTTTCGGGTTCGCGGTGCAGGCCGAAGTTGAATACATTGTCCTTGAGCTCGCGGCAGCGGTCGAGGTCGCAGGTGGCGGTGATGAGTTCGTCTTCGACGGTGGAGCACATGGCGACGATCTCGCCGGTGGGGGCGATGATGCAGCTCTGGCCGAGGAGGTCGCAGTCTTCTTCCTTGCCGGCCTTGGCGATGCCGACGATCCACATGCCGTTCTGGTAGGCACCGGCCTGCAGCACGAGGTGATTGTGAAAGCCCTGCAGGTGGTCGTGCTCGGGCACCGGTGGGTAGTGGATGGGGGTGTTGTAGCCGATGAAGGCCATTTCCACGCCCTGCAGGCCGAGCACACGATAGGTTTCGGGCCAGCGGCGGTCGTTGCAAAGGGCCATGCCGAGGATGGCTTCGTGCTCGCCGACGCGCGTGCGCCAGGCGCCGAAGCCGAGGTTGCCGCGCTCGAAGTAGCGCTTTTCCAGATGCTGGAAGGGGCGCCAGGCTTCGTGCTCGCGGTGGCCGGGCAGGTGCACTTTGCGGTACTTGCCGACGATGGCGCCGGTCTTGTCCACCAGGATGGCAGTGTTGTAGTGGTGCGGGCCGTCGGCTTCCTGCGCCAGTTCGGCGTAGCCGAGGTAGAAGCCGATACCGAGCTTCTTCGCTTCCTCGAACAGCGGCAGGGTGGCGGGGCCGGGCATTTCGCACTCGAACCAGGTGTCGATCTCGGCCTGCTCCTCGAAGTACCAGCGCGGAAAGAAGGTGGTGAGCGCGAGCTCGGGGAAGGCGACGGTGTCGCAGCCCCGGGCCCTGGCTTCGCGCATCAGCTCGATCATGCGGGCGACGACCCGGGCGCGGGTTTCGTTGCGGGCGATGGGGCCGAGCTGGGCTGCGGCGACGAGGGTTTTGCGGGTCATGCGGGGGCTCCTGCCGGTGGGGTGGCGCCGGCCAGTTCGCACAGGACGGCGAGCAGTACGTTGGCTCCGGCTTCGATGTGTTCGGGTCGGGTGTATTCGCGCACGTTGTGGCTGATGCCATCGACGCTGGGGACGAAGATCATCGCCGTCGGACACACTGCGGCCAGCATCTGCGCGTCGTGGCCGGCGCCACTGGGCATGCGCCGGGTGCTCAGGCCCAGCGCGCGGGCGTGGTGTTCGATGCGCTCGGTCATCTCCGGCGCAAAGGGCACCGGGGCGAAGCGGGCGAGCGTGCGGGTGGCGATGTCCACCTTCTCGGCGTCGCGCAGCGCTTCCAGATGGGCGGCGAGGCGCGCCTCGGCCAGTTGTAGGCGGGCTTCATCGGTGTTGCGCAGGTCCACGGTGAGCACGGCGCGGTTGGGCACGACGTTCACCAGGTTGGGAAAGAACTCGATGCGGCCGACGGTGGCGACCTGGTCGCCGCCCAGCTCCTGCGCCAGTTCGCGCACGAAGTTGATGATCGAGCCGGCGGCCCAGCCGGCGTCGCGGCGCAGCGTCATCGGCGTGGTGCCGGCGTGGTTGGAGGTGCCGAGGATTTCGATCTCGGTCCACGAGATGCCCTGCACCGATTCGACCACGCCGATCTGCGTGCCCTCGCGGTCGAGCACCGGGCCTTGTTCCACATGCAGTTCGACGAAGGCGCGCGGTGCGGCGGCCGGCACCGGCGCGGGGCCGGCGTAGCCGATGCGCTGCAGCTCGTCGCCCACGCTGGCGCCGTCGATGCCGCGGATGGATAGCGCTTCAGTCAAGGGCAGCGCGCCGGTGTAGACCAGGCTGCCCATCATGTCAGGGGCGAAGCGGGCGCCTTCCTCGTTGGTGAAGAAGGCCACCGCCAGCGAGTGTTCGGTGACGATGCCGGCGTCGTTGAGGGTGGCGACGACTTCCAGCCCGGCGAGCACGCCGTAGTTGCCGTCGAAACGGCCGCCGGTGCGTACGGTGTCGATGTGCGAGCCGGTCATCACCGCCGGGCCGGCGCTGCGCCCGGCGCGCACGCCGACGACGTTGCCGATGGCGTCGATGCTCACCGACAGGCCCAGTTCGCGCATCCAGCCGCAGACGAGGTCGCGGCCGGCGCGGTCGGCATCGGTCAGCGCGAGCCGGGCGCAGCCGCCGCCGTCGATGGCGCCGACTTCGGCGAGCTGGGCAATGCGCTGCTGCAGGCGTTCGTTGTTGATGTGCAGATCGGGGTAGGTCATGGGGCGCACCTGCGGGTGTGCTGGACCGGCGGGGACGAAACCCATCCCCCTCCCAGCCTCCCCCTTGAAGGGGGAGGAGATGTCCGTCGGGCTGGCACTGACGACTCCCTCCCCTTCAAGGGGGCTGAGCAGGGAATTCGGCGAGCATCGCTCGCCGCCTGCGGAGCGGCGGAGCGCAGCGGAGACTCCCGGGCAGGGGTGGGGATGGGTTCCGTGCGTCCGGGCAAAGACTGAATCCGCGGTCGGTGGCACATAAGGGGGCTCAGCCGTCTCATGCTGCTCTTCCTTCCACCACTTCAGCGACACGCCCGACCAGTTGTTCGTACAGCGCCGGGTCGGTGGCGCCTTCGCTGCCGAAGAGCAGCACCCGGCTGTCGGCGCTCAGGCCGAGCGCGGCCGCGGCATGGGGGCGGGCGGCAGCCATCAGCATGCCGGCCAGCCCGGCCACGGCGGATTCGCCGGCAGCAATCGGGGTGTCGCCGTAGGGTGCGTCGGCGAGCAGACGCATGCAGGCCACCGCGGCGGCGTCGGGGATGGTCAGGAAGTCGGCGGTGCCGGCTTCGAGCACCTCCCACGCGATCAGCGAGACTTCGCCGCAGGCCAGGCCCGCCATCAGGGTGTCGAGCTCGCCATGCACCGCGGTCGGGGTGCCGACCAGCGCCGACGCGTAGAGGCAGGCGGCCTTGTCCGGCTCGACCACGACGAAACGTCCGCGCGCGTCGCCGAGGCGTTCCCACAGCTGGGCACAGACCGCGGCGGCGAGCCCGCCGACCCCGCCCTGCACGAACACGTGGGTCGGCAAGAAGGCTTCGGGCCACTGACTCAGGGCCTCTTCGACCATCACCGAATAGCCCTGCATCACGTCGCGCGGCACGTCGGTGTAGCCGGGGTAGGAGGTGTCGGAGACGATGAACCAGCCGTTTTCCTTGGCGGCGAGGTCGGCCGCGCGCACCGCGTCGTCATAGTTGCCTTCGGTGCGGATGACTTCCGCGCCGTAGCGTGCGATCGCCGCGCGGCGGCCTTCGGACACGGTGGCGTGGATGTAGATGACGCACTTGCAGCCGAAGATCTGCGCGCCCCAGGCCACCGAGCGGCCGTGGTTGCCGTCGGTGGCGCAGGTGACGGTGATGTCGGCGACCACGTCCCTGAACTTGCCGTCGAGCAGTTCGCGGCTGCTTGCCTGGCGGTCGGTGCGGCGGGCGATCTCCTTCTTGAGCAGACGCAGCACGGCATAGGCACCGCCGAGCGCCTTGAAGCTGCCGAGGCCGAAGCGGCCGGCCTCGTGCTTGTAATGGATGGCAGCCACGCCGGCGGCTTTCGCCAGGCCGGGCAGGGCGACCAGCGGGGTGGGCGCATAGCCCGGCCAGTCGGCGATCTCGGCCATCGCCTCGGCGTGGGCGGCGAGGCTGAGGATGGGCTTGAGCGTGTCCGGGTAGGGGCCGGTCGCCGGCCGGCCGGCGCAGTGCGCCAGCGGCAGGACGGCCAGCTCGCCCGGGAGCGAGGTGGAGTTGAGCATGGGGGGGTCCGTTGTTGCCGCGGGGCCGTGCTTACTTGGCCGCTTCGCTGACGGCGTCCTGCAGTGCGCCGAGCATGTCTTCGCCTTCCTTGCCGAAGGTCTCGACGATGTAGGCCTTCACCGCAGGCTGGGTGGCGTCGCGGAAGGCGGCCTTTTCCTTCGGGGTCAGGGTGGTCACGGTCATGGTCTTGGCCAGCGTCGGCAGGCCCTTGGCCGAGGCCTCGATGATGCGGCTGATGCCACGGTTGGCCACGATCGCGCTCTTGGCCGCGTTACGCACCACGATCTGCTCTTCCGGCGTCAGGCTGTCGAAGAACTTGCGGTTGATCACCCACACGTAGGGGGCGAACAGGTGGTCGGTGAGGGTGATGTGCTTTTGCACTTCGTTGAACTTGGCCATGGTGATGATCGGAATCGGGTTCATCTGGCCGTCGGCCACGCCGGTCTGCAGTGCGGTGTAGACCTCGGCCCAGGCGATCGCCGCAGGCTGCCCGCCGAGGCTGGAGATCACACGCTTGTGCGATTCCAGCGTCTGGGTGCGGATCTTCAGGCCCTTGAGGTCGTCCGGGGTCTTGATCGCCTTCTTCGAGTTGGTGATCGCGAAGAAACCGCCCGAGTCGCCGAAGCCGAGCACTTCCATGCCGGTCTTGTTCTCGATGTCGGCGCCCAGCTTCTTGCCGAAGGGGCCGTCGAGCACGGTGTAGGTAGCGGAGATGTCGGGGAAGATGAAGGGCATGTCGAGCACGCCGATCATCGGGTAGGCGCTGGCGAAGCCGCCCACCGAGAACACGCCGGACTGGATCAGGCCGGCCTTGACCTGGCTCAGCACCTCGTTGTCCTTGCCGAGCTGGCCGTTGGGGAAGGTCTGCACCGTGACCGAGCCGCCGGTGCCGGCTTCGACCAGGTTCTTGAACACGGTGACCATGGCACCGGTGGTGCTCTCGAACGGGTCGTCCACGTTGAGGTGGTGCAGCTTGATCACCTTCTGGGCGTGGGCGGGGGCGACCGCGAAGGCGAGCGCGATGGCGGCGGAGGTGAGCAGGGTCTTCAGTTTCATGGCGGAGGCTCCAGGCTTAATTGACATAACCGAACAGGCGGGGGACGAACAGGGTGAGATCGGACCAGTAGGCGATCAGGAACAGGATCGCGACCTCGGCGAGCAGAAAGGGGGTGAGGGCGCGGGCGATGCGCTCCATGCGTTCGCCGGTGACCGAGCACAGCACGAACAGGCAGGCGCCCACCGGCGGGGTCATCAGCGAGATGTTGAGCGCGAGGATGATCATGATCCCGGCGTGCACCGGCTCGATGCCGACCGCCAGGGTCAGTGGCCCGAGCACCGGGGCGAGGATGATCAGCGCCGCGGTGATGTCGAGGAACATGCCGACGACCAGCAGCAGGATCAGGATCAGCGCGATCACGCCGGCGCGGCTGTCGGTGATCGACAGCATGGCGTGCGCGATCATCTGCGGGATCTGGTGGAAGGTCAGCCACCACGACAGGATCGAGGCCGCGGCGATGATCAGGAACACCGCGCCGGTGATGCGCGCGGTGCGGATCAGCATCACTCCGACCTGCTTCAGGTTGAGCGTGCGATACACCACGAAGCCGACGAACAGTGCATAGGCCACCGCGATCGAGGCGGCCTCGGTCGGCGTCACCACGCCGAGCAGGATGCCGCCGAGGATGATCGCCGGCATCGTGAGCCCGATCAGGCTGTCCTTGAAGCTCACCAGGATGGACATCAGGCTGGGCCGGCCTTCGCCTTTGGGCAGGCCGAGCTTCTTGCCCAGCGCGCCGATCACCGCCATACAGATGGCGCAGATCAGCAGCCCGGGCACGATGCCGGCGGCAAACAGGCCGGCGATCGACACCCCCATGATGGAGCCGTAGATCACCATCAGGTTCGAGGGCGGAATGGTCGGCCCGATGATCGAACCGGCGGCGGTCACCGCACAGGCGAACGGCTTGCTGTAGCCCTGCTTGACCATCGCCGGCACCAGGGTGTTGCCCATCGCCGCGGCGTCCGACACCGCGGCGCCGGTCATGCCGGCGAACAGCACCGAGGCCACCATGTTGGCGTGCGCCAGCCCGCCGCGCAGCCAGCCCACCAGGCTCAGCGCGAAGGCGACCAGGCGCTGGGTGATGCCGGATGCGTTCATCAGCTCGCCGGCGAGGATGAAGAACGGCATGGCCATGAAGGTGAACATGTCCAGGCCCTCGAAATAGCGCTTGGGCGCCATCGCCAGAAAGGACACGTCGCCGAGCTGGACCAGGCCGATGGCCCCGGCAATGCCGAGCACCACGCCGATCGGCACGCCGAGCAGCAGGAGACCGAAGAAGGTGAGGGCGACGATCCACATGACGGCGGCCTCAGTAGGGCACCGCGGCCGTTTCGGCGCGGGAAAGATTGGAAAAGTCGGTGACGAGGCGCACGCCGAACTGGAAGGCGGCGAGCGCCGAGGACACCGGTACCGCGGCAAAGGGCACTTCCATCGACAGCCCGAACAGGGTCGAGAACTGGCTGCGGCCCTCGATCGTCATGTCGATGCCGTAGATGCACATGAACACGAAGAAGCCCACGGTGACCGCGTCGGTCAGCAGTTTCAGCCCGCGCCGGGGGCCGGCGGGGAGCCGCCCGGACACGATGTCGAGCCCGACATGCTCGCGCCACCAGGCCGCGCACGACACCGCCAGCAGCGCCGCCCAGATCATCAGGTAGCGGGCCAGCTCCTCAGTCCAGCTGAAGCCGCCCTCGGTGAAGTAGCGGCCGCCGACCCCCAGCCACACCACGATCACCATCACCGCCACCAACCCGGCGCACAGCCACTCGACCACCCGGTTGACCTGGCGGCCGATGCATTCGATGCGCTGTGCGAGCGCGGTAAGGGCCATGGATGACTCCTGAATAGGGTGTGCGGTGAATTCTGCGCCGGTGAAGCGGCGCGGTGAATTCACTCTAAAACATAAATTTCAGAAGTGCAATGTTGAAATTATTGTTTCCAGTCTGGTGCATGGCGATGCTGCGGAGCACCATGGTTGTGCGTCGCAAGGCATTAATTAAAAGTGGAAAAATGTGTTGGCGGCACTGCGGTGCACAGCCCGCGCACTGAAGCGGGGCGCCCTCCGGGACAACCCACTTCCGGTCGCTACTCAGTCGGCCGGCCGCCGGTACCGGATCCACCCGCCGCGCCAGTATTACCCGCTGCGGCGGACTGAAGGCCGCCCTGCCACCGGTGCCGCTGGCTGCGTTGCTATCCACTTGCTTTCCAGCGTCGGTATCGGGGTGAGCAAAAATGTTTGCTATTTAATAGCGCGCTATGTATTATCCGGCCATGAACTCGGAAACACGCCCTGCCAGTGAAGCACCGAAATTGTCGTTGCGACTCGACGAGCAACTGTGCTTCTCGCTGTATGCCACCAACCTGGCAATGCACAAGCTCTACCGCAAGCTGCTGGGGCAGCTGGGGCTGACCTATCCGCAGTACCTGGTGATGATGGTGCTGTGGGAGCGTGACGATGTCATGGTCTCGGAGATCGGCGAACGGCTGTACCTGGATTCGGCCACGCTGACGCCGCTGCTCAAGCGGATGGAAGCGCAGGGGGTGCTGACCCGTGCCCGCGATGCCCGTGACGAGCGCCAGGTGATCATCCGCCTGACCGCGCAGGGGCGGGCCCTGCAGCAGCAGGCGGAGTCGGTGCCGGGTTCGGTATTTTGTGCGGCGGACTGCTCCGTCGATGAACTGGTGCAGATCAAGACCCAACTGGATCTGCTGCGCAGCCGCTTGGCGCGTAACGCGTGAGGACGCAAATGTGCAGATATCGAGCTGTTTCTTTGATATATAAGTAGTGCGCTATTAAATAGCGAAGTGTGCATGGTTCGGGTGGACCATTCCGCAACCGCCCAATGTTGTTTTCCATTTACTTCAAGGAGTCGTTGAGATGTCGATCGAAAAAGTGCTGTACCGTGCCCATGCCAAAGCCACCGGAGGTCGCGACGGCGCGGCGAAGTCGTCCGATGGCGTGCTGGACGTCAAGCTCACCACCCCACGCGAATTGGGCGGGGCGGGCGGCGCCGGTACCAACCCCGAGCAGCTGTTCGCCGCGGGCTATTCGGCCTGCTTCCTGGGCGCGCTGAAGTTCGTCGCCATGCGCGAAAAGGTCGCCCTGCCGGCCGACGTCGAGATCAATGGCAGCGTCGGCATCGGCGCCATCCCGACCGGCTTCGGCATCGAGGTGGACCTGCAGATCTCGCTGCCCGGGCTGGATCGTGAGATTGCACAGAAGCTGGTGGATGCGGCCCACATCGTGTGCCCGTACTCCAATGCAACGCGCGGCAACATCGACGTGCGCCTGAGCATCGTGTGAGTTACACCCCCGCGGCCCGCCCTGCCCGGTGAGCGGACGGGTCGTGAGGGTTTTGCATAGGGCTGCTCGGTCGGCCACCGGCGCCCGAATCGCCACCTGTGGCGGGTTGAAAGCCGCCCTGCGGCGCCGGTTCCGGGAAGGGGCACTTGACCCGGATAACAGCATCTAGGGCGATTGTGATTGCACCCGGTTCGAATGACGCGTTGCCTGGACGGAACGTGTTTACACCTTCGCGCTCGGTCGCGCGGCGATGCGGTCGCGCCAGGCCTGCAGGTTTGCCATGCCCTCAGCCGCCGGGCGGAGCTTCATCAGGCCACGGGCGAATTCGATGGCGCAGAAGGCAGTGATGTCGGCGATGGTGAAGCGTTCGCCGGCCACGAAGGGACGGCTGGCGAGTTCGGTGTCGAGCCAGCGCAGCACCTCGCGCACCTTTTCGCCCTGCGAACGGCCGAAGTCGGGGAACTGTGGCTGTTCCAGCGGCGCCAGCCCGGGGTGGGTGTGGCGGATGCAGTTGGCGATGCCGCCGAGCACGTACAACTCCATGCGCCGGTCGGCCATCTCGATGAAGGCACGCTCGTCGAAGTCGCTCCCCATCAGGTTGAGCTCGGGAAAGCGCCCCTCGAGCCAGGTGCAGATCGCCCGCGTCTCGCCCAGCACACGGCCGTCGTCGAGTTCCAGTACCGGCACCTTGGCGAGCGGGCTCTTGGCGCGGTAGGACTCGGTCCGGTGCTGGTCGCTGCCGATCTCGACCACGACTTCGTCGATGCCGGTGATGCCCTTCTCGGCGATGAACATCTGCACCCGGCGCGGACTTGGCGCCCGCGGCGATACGTATAGCTTCATCGGCTTTCCTTGCCGCTCGGGCTGAGGTGGCGCCTCATATCCCGGCCTGCCGGGACTGTCCCATTTCCACCATCTTGCGCGCGTCCTCGGCGAACTGCCGGGCCTTTTCGTCGTCGTCGGCGTCGTCGGCGAGGTCCACCTTCGACGGCGGAATCTCGATCCCGCGCTGTACCGCCGGCCGGGCGCGGATCTGGTCGCGCCAGCGCTTGAGGTGGGGCAGGTCGTCGAGGTCCACGCCCGACCAGCGATGGGTGCGCACCCAGGCCCAGTTGGCGATGTCGGCGATCGAGTAGGCGCCGGCAAGGTATTCGTGCTCGCGCAGACGACCGTCGAGCACACGGAACAAGCGTTTCGTTTCACCCTGGTAGCGATCGATGGCGGGCTGGAGCTTCTCCGGAAAGTAGCGGAAGAACACATTGGCCTGCCCCATCATCGGGCCGATGCCGCCCATCTGGAACATCAACCACTGCAGCACGCGCGATCGCCCCGTGGCGTCGACAGGCATCAGCTGCCCGGTCTTCTCGGCGAGATAGATCAGGATCGCGCCCGATTCGAACACCGCGAAGTCGCCCTCGTCGCGATCGACGATCGCCGGGATACGGCCGTTCGGGTTGATCTCGAGGAACCACGGCTGCTTCTGTTCGCTGTTTGCGAAGTCGAGCACACGCACCGCGTAGGGCAGCCCGAGTTCTTCAAGTGCAATCGAGATCTTGTGGCCGTTGGGCGTGGCCGCCGTGTACAGGTCGATCATGGTTCATCCCTCGTGTTCTCTTGTCTCAAGCCGCTCCACCGGGTGGGCCCCGGCGGCGGAAGCAATCAGCGGGTGCGGTATGCGGCGTGGCAGGCGACGCAGGTGCCGGTGAGACCGGGCAGCATGGCCATTGCCTGGTCGCGGTCGCCCGTGGCGGCGACCCGGGCGAACTCGCTCGCGGTCCGATGGCCTTCCATGCCCAGGCGGTGCATCGCCTGCGGCATCTGCGGACCGGGGCGTGCCTCGTATGGCAGGCGCGCGTTCTTGCCCATGGCGCTCTGGCCGAGCCGCGTTTCGGCCACGTCGCCGGCTTCCCGGACCTTGTTCTCGGCCATCAGCGACAGGATCTCGTTGAGCGCGATCAGGTTGTCGAGCATCTCCTGGCGCAGGGTTTCCCGGGCGGCGGGCGGCAGCGGTGCGAGGAGGCGGGTGTCCTCGGCCAGTGCGGGCATGGTGAGCAGTGCGGCGAGAAGGACGACCTTCTTCATGAATGGCCTCGCAGGAGTCGTGGAGACGGGGCGCGCCGCCTGCTTCTTGCATCCGGAATACCCGATGTGGAAGCTGGCGGCGCAGCCGACACTGCATCATAGACCGCGCGAAGCGCTTACACCTTGCGCAGGTAACAGGCCTTGAGCATGAAGTTGCCGGCGTCCATCTTGCAGTCCACCTCGTGGTCGCCGCCGACCAGACGGATGCTCTTGACCTTGGTGCCGACCTTGAGCGTGATCGACGAGCCCTTGACCTTGAGGTCCTTGATCAGCACGACGGCATCGCCGTTGGCCAGAACGTTGCCGTTGGCATCCTTGACCACCGCTTCGGCATCGTCGTCGGCGCCTGCGGCTTCGGCCATCGGCCACTCGAAGCCGCAGTCGGCGCACACGTAGTTGTCACCGTCGGGGTAGGTGTTCTCGAGGGTGCATTGGGGACAGGCGGGAATCGCGGACATTGCAGTGTTCCATGTTGATGAGCGGGATATTTTAAGCCGCCGGCCGACTCCTCCGCAGGAAATTCGCGCGCTGGCAGCGATGAACGAAGTCGCTTGCGGCCGGTCTGGAGCTGACATGGACGACAAGGGGAGAATCCCATGAGCGAATACGACTGTCTGGTGATCGGCGGCGGCAGCGGCGGCGTGGCCACCGCGCGGCGCGCGGCGGAGTATGGCGCACGCGTGCTGCTGGTGGAGGCGGCGCGACTCGGCGGTACCTGCGTCAATGTCGGCTGCGTGCCGAAAAAAGTCATGTGGTATGCCGCCGGCGTTGCCCAGGTGCTGCGCGATGCGCCCGCCTATGGCTTCAATGTGGGTGCCTGTGATTTCGACTGGGGCGCGTTGAGGGATGGGCGCGACGCCTACATCGCTCGCCTCAACGGAATCTACGCCGACATGCTGGATAAATCCGGCGTGACCGTCGTACGTGGCTTCGCGCGCTTCGTCGATGCGCACACGATCGAGGTCGACGGGCGCCACTACCGCGGCGCGCACATCGTCATCGCCGCCGGTGGGCATCCGGTGGTACCGGACATGCCGGGGGCCGAACTGGGCATCGATTCGGACGGGTTCTTCGCGCTGGCAGCGCAGCCGCGCCGGGTGGCGGTCGTCGGCGGGGGCTACATCGCGGTGGAACTGGGCGGGGTGTTCAACGCGCTGGGCAGCGAGGTCACCATGCTGGTGCGGGGGCCCCACCTGTTGCGGCCCTTCGACGGCATGATCCGTGACGAGTTGATGGCGCAGATGCAGGAGGACGGCGTGGCGCTGCGTCTGCATACGGAGGCGGCATCGATTGCCCGGGCGCCGGATGGCGCGCTGCAGATCCGCTGCAAGGACGGCAGCATGGTGGAGGCAGATGCGCTGGTGTGGGCGACCGGTCGCGCCGCCAATTCCCACGGTCTGAACCTGGCGGCGGCAGGGGTGGTGTCCAACGCCAACGGCGTGATCCCGACCGACGCCTTCCAGAACACCAATGTGCCCGGCATCTACGCCCTCGGTGACATCACCGGGCGGGCCGAGCTGACCCCGGTGGCGATCGCCGCCGGACGCAAACTGGCCGCCCGGCTGTTCCTCAACCAGCCCGACAGCCGGCTGGATTACGACACCCTCCCCTCGGTGGTTTTCAGCCACCCCGCGATCGGCACCGTCGGCCTGACCGAAGACGAGGCCCGCAAGCTCCATGCCGACGTCAAGATCTACGCCACCCGCTTCACCGCGATGGTGCACGCGCTGACCGAGCACCGGCCGAAGACCGCGATGAAGCTGGTATGCGTCGGCGCCGACGAACGCATCGTCGGCGCCCATGTGATCGGCGACGGCGCGGACGAGATGCTGCAGGGCTTTGCCGTCGCGGTGAAGATGGGCGCGACCAAGGCGGATTTCGATGCCACCGTGGCGATCCACCCCACCAGTGCGGAGGAGTTCGTCACCCTGCGCTGACGTGGCGGCCGCGGGCCGTGTTGCCCGTGCCGCCTACGCCGGGTCGTGCGGACTCAGCTGCAGCAGCCGTGGCCTCCGCCGCCGCCGCAACCGCCGGTCGCTGCTCCGGCAGTGGCGGCGTGATGGGCGTCGGCCTGGACGGTGAAGTCGATGACGATGTTGCCCGGGTCGCGGGCCACGTAGGCAATGCCGACCTGATTGCCATAACGCTGCTGGAGCTGGTTGAGCAGCGGCAGGGGGTCGTGATCGTTGACGAAACGCATGGTTTCGCCGTCATCGAGGGCTTCGAGGGCGCCGAAGATGGCGGCATGGCGGAAGCGCTTGGCGACGCCACGCGCGTCGAAGAAGTGTACTGAGGTGTCTGGCATCGGGATCTCATCCATCGGGTCGTTGCCGGACTTCACCTGCGGCCGGCTTCGCAGCAGGAAGAATCCTATGGGGCCGCGCACGCCAAAACCTTGACGAAAAACAAAAACCGGAACGCACTTATGTGGTGCGTTCACGGATCGCGATGGCGCTGTCGTGATGCAGGCGGTATCCGCGATGGGGCGCCAGGCCGCGCAACAGCGTGATCAGGCCCGCAGGCCCGGTGTTTGCTTGCACGATCGGGATGTCACCCAACGCGCTCGCCCTCGTGCCCGCCCAGCTCGATCTTCCCGGCCATAGCAGCCTGCTCTCCACCGAAGTCCTCGATCGTTCGCGTGTGCTCGATACGCTGATGAACAATCTCGACGGGATGGCCTACCGGTGCCTCAACGACAGCCACTGGACGATGGTCTTCGTCAGCCAGGGATGCACGCGGCTCACCGGCTATACGCCGGCCGAGGTCATCGATCAGGTCGAAATCTCGTGGGAGCACCTGACCCACCCCGACGACCGCGCGCGGGTACGCGCCTGCATCGAGCGCTCGGTGCGCAGCGGTCAGCGGTTTGCGGTGCAGTACCGGATCACGACCCGGTCGGGCGAGGTGCGCTGGGTTGCCGAGCGCGGCTCCGTGGTGAGCGACGAACAGGGCAAACGGGTGATCGAGGGCATCATCGAGGATGTCACCGCGCATCGCGCGATGCTCAAGGCGCGCGAGCAGGCCGAACTGCGCTACCGCCACATCTTCGAGCACGCCTCCGAGGGTATCTTCCAGACCACCCGCGACGGACGCTACCTCGCCGCCAACCCGGCACTTGCCCGCCTCTATGGCTATGCCACCGCGCAGGACCTGATCGACCAGCTGTCCGACATCGGCCGTCGCCTGTACGTCGATCCGGAGCGCCGGACGGAATTCCACCGCCTGATGCAGACCCATGGCGAGGTGCTCAACTTCGAGTCGGAGGTGTATCGGCAGGACGGATCGCGCATCTGGGTGTCGGAGAACGCGCACATCGTCAGCAACGCGCAGGGCGAGTTCATCTGCTATGAAGGCACCGTGCAGGATGTGTCCGACCGCAGACACTACCAGGAGCAGCTCGAACGCCAGGCCAACCACGATCTGCTCACCGGCCTGCCCAACCGCATCCTGCTCGCCGACCGGATCGAGCAGGGCATCGCCCGCGCCGCGCGTCGGGGTTGTCAGCTGGCCCTGGTGTTCATCGATCTGGACAACTTCAAGTTCATCAACGACAGCCTCGGCCACACCGCGGGCGACGAATTGCTCAAGGAGATCGCGGGCCGTTTCTCCGCCTGCCTGCGCGGCTCCGACACGGTGGCGCGGCTCGGGGGCGACGAGTTCGTGCTCCTGCTCAACGACCACGAGCACGTTAGTTCCGTGATTTCGCTGCTCGAGCGCGTGCTGCAGGAGGTGGCGCGCCCGGTCAGCCTTTCCGGGCGCGAATTCCACGTCGGCGCCAGCCTGGGGGTGGCGCTGTTTCCGGACGACGGCGAGGATCCGCAGACCCTGCTCAAGCACGCCGACATCGCCATGTACGCGGCCAAGGACCGCGGTCGCAACAACTTCCAGTTCTTCACCCGCGAACTCAACCGGGTCGCCGGCGAGCGCCTCAACCTCGAGGCCGCGATGCGCGCAGCCCTCGATCGCGACGCGTTCGAGGTGCACTACCAGCCCAAGGTCGATCACCGGCGCCGCATCGTCGGGGTCGAGGCGCTGGCGCGCTGGTTTCATCCGGAACTCGGCGCCATCGGCCCCGACCGCTTCATTCCGATCGCCGAGGAAACCGGGCTCATCGTGCCGCTGACCACGGCCATCCTGCGCCGCGCCTTCGCCGCCGCGCGCGAGTGGAACCGGCGCCGCGAGGTGCCGATGCGAATGGCGGTCAACCTGTCGCCGCGCCTGTTCCTCAGCGGCGACATCGTCGCCCACGTGGCCGGCCTGCTGCACGAGGCCGAACTGTCGCCCGCCCTCGTCGAACTGGAGATTACCGAAACCGTGTTCCTCGGCGACAGCGACCGCGCGGTGAGCATCCTGCGTGCGTTCAAGGAGCTCGGGGTCGGCCTCGCGATGGACGACTTCGGCACCGGCTATTCGTCGCTGAGCTACCTGAGCCGCTTCCCGCTCGACATCATCAAGATCGACCGCTCGCTGGTCATCGGCATCGAACACGAGGAAGAGGTGGCGATGATCGCGCGTGCAGTCATATCGCTCGGCCAAAGCCTGCGCAAGACCGTGGTCGCGGAAGGCGTGGAGAACCAGGCCCAGTTCGACTTCCTGCGCTACCAGGGCTGCGACGAGTTCCAGGGCTATCTGCTGTCGCGTCCGCTACCCGAGGCCGAACTCACCCGCCTGCTGGCATCCGGCGGGGGCATCGCCAGGCTGCCGGCCTGAACCGCCGGCGACACGGACGCACCCCTTAGCCGCGCCGGACTTCAATCGGGCACGACCCAGTCCGGATTCCAGGCGACCTCCCACAGGTGGCGGTCGGGATCCTGGAAATAACCGGCGTAGCCGCCCCAGAAGGTGTCACCGGCCGGCTTCGTGATCGTTGCCCCGGCCGCCGCCGCCTGCGCCATCACCGCATCCACCTCGGCGCGGGACGACACGTTGTGCGCCAGGCTGAAGTCGGTCGCGCTCGGTGCCTGCTGCTCCACGCCGGCGTCGTTGGCCAGGCTGATCCGCGGCCACAGCCCGAGGCGCAGTCCGGCCTGCAGTTCGAAGAAGGCCACCGCGCCGTACTCGAATTCCGCACCGATGATCCCTTCGGTGGCAAGCCCGAGCCCGTCGCGGTAAAAGTGGACGGCGCGTTCGAGGTCGTCGACCCCGAGCGTGATAAGGGTGATTCTCGGCTTCATGCGCTCATTCCTCCGTGCGGAGCACGCCAGGCCGGCGAATGGGCCGCGCGCATCCGGTATGTGCACCATAGTCCGTCGCGACCGATCGGACTGCGCTGCGCGCAGCCAGTCGCATATCCGGCTGGCGACCCATGGCCCGTCGTCCAGCGCAAGGTCGTGTCCACCTGTGGCGTGTCGCACCAGTGGCACGTTCCAGCGTGTCGCCAGCGCCGCCGAACAGCGCGGGTCGACCAGCGTGTCCGCGGCGCCGCTCAGGATCAGCATGGGTACGGCAGGCGGCCGCTGCGGGGCACGGAAGCGCGCGGCCGCCACCAGCTGGCGAAGCGCGTTCAGCCGGCTGACGCGGTGCGCCCGGCGCAGCGCCACCCAGTCGTCGACGACGGCGGGGTGGGGCATCCGGGTGGTGAGGCGGAGAATCGTCGCTTCGCATGCCCGATCGTCGGTGGCGGTCAGCAATCCGAGCAGAGGGAGGTAGCTGGACGGGCGGAGGCGGCGGTAGAAGGGGCTGAAAGGGCGCACGCTGGTGTTGATCAGCACGCAAGCGCTCACTTCTGCCGGATAGGCCTCGGCCCAGGCCAGCGCCACCATGGCGCCGAGCGACATGGCCACCAGGCGGTAGGGCCCGGCGATGCCCCGGGCGTGCAGTTGCGCGCGGCACGGGGCGACCATGTCCTGCACCCGAAGGGGACTGTACTGACGGTGCAGCGCCCCGTTGCCGGGGAGGTCCAGGGGCACGACGCGGGCCGGCGACAGGTGCTCGGCCAGTAGTGGCGGGAACGCGCCCCAGTGCCCGCATTCGCGGGTCAGCCCGCGCAGCAATACCCAGGTGCTCATGGCGCTGCCCGCGGGTACCAGCGCGCGAGCGCCAACTGGCGATGACGCTCGCGTTCGGGGCCGGTCGGGCGCCACCCGAGATGGCCGCATGCGGCGCGGCCGACGAAGTCCAGCCACGCCACCTGGCAGCGCAGCACGCGCGCCTGGCGGTGCGCGATCTGCGGGTTGAACAGGCCCAGCGCGGACAGCAGCTGGCGCGGATTCTTCTTGACCCATAGCCACGACCCCATCTCCAGGGTCAGCGGCAGGTGCACCCGCGCCGGGTCGGCGCACGCCCGCAAGTAGAGGTAGTCCCACAGATCGCCATGGGCAAGGTACTGGCGGCTCTGGGGCTCGAACACGTAACGGTGATGGGCGTGGGTCTGATCCAGCAGCTCGCTCAGGGCGTGCATCTCCGGCAGGTGTCCGATCGGCGCGCGGGTGTGCGCGTACGGAAACCAGATGCGGTCGCACACGCCGAACCCGGAGTGGCAGTCGACCGCGATGCTGAAGGTATGACTCAGCAGTTCCTCGTCGACCACCTGGCACACCGCACGGCTTTCGGGCTGCATCGGGGCATTGCGCAGGCCCCGGTACCAGGGCAGCCGCGGGCTCAGGCGCTGGCCCCCGACCAGTGTGGCGACGTGTTCTTGGGCGTCGACCGGCGCATTGCGCATGAGGTCGATGCCTTGCGGATTGGAGCGCGTGCCGCGCCACATTCCGCCCGGATTGACGACCGGCATGAAGACCATGCGCATCAGTTCGAGTTGGCGCTGCAGCGTGGCATCCCAGCGCAGACGCATGATCACGCTGCGCAGAAAGGCCAGCACGACGGCGGCGCCGATGCGCTCGAGCCCGTGCACGCCGCCGAAGAAGCCGACCGCGGGCGCTTCGGGGGCGGCATTGCCGATCGTGATCGCATACACGGGGAGACGGCGCGCGCCGACCTCGACCTCGCACAGCACCCGGGTCTGCAGCGCACCGCCGAGCTTGTCGATCAGGTGTTCGAGTTCGACCAGTTCGGTGGGCTCGCTGTGCTCCATACGATTTCCCTCGGCCAGTGGGGTCGGCGATGGCGGCCATCGCGCCGGTCCATGCCGGGATCGCATCCTCGCCGGCTCGGGGTGCGGCTCCGGAACGATGCGACCCGATATGCAACGATGGGTCAGCCCGCCGCGAAAATCAACGGCCGATCACCGAGCGCCCGCAGGGTTCGCCGTGCGGGTGCGCCCGCTACGCTGATGAACGGCTGAAATATTCTCATACATGTCGTTGAAAATTATAACTTGTTGCAGTGCAGCATGGCGTCTAGAGTGAGGGCGACCTGAAAGCAGGCCACGCAGCCTCTGGAGGTACCATGGACTATCGATTCGCATCACTCGTGCCGGAAGACGAACCGGCAGTCACCCTGCATCTGCTCTCTCTGGACGAGGAGGACCGCGCACTGCGCTTCGGCAGTTGCGCCTCGGACGCCACGCTGATCGAGTACGTGCAGAACCTGAATTTCAACCGCGACGTGGCCGAGGGCGCCTGGGATGGCGGACGGCTGGTCGGATTCGCACACTTGGCGGTGTACCCGGAAGACGGCTATCCGGTCGGCGAGCTGGGTTTGTCGATCACCCGCGGCTATCGCGGCCAGCGCATCGCTGGCCGCCTGATCCGGCGCGCCATTGTCCGCGCCCGGCGCTATCGGCTGACCACGATGCACATCCACTACATGCGGCGCAATCTTGCCATGACCCGGCTGGTACGTCATTTCGGCCTTGCCGTCACCGGCTACGGCGACGAGGCGCGGGCCACCCTGGAGGTGCTGCCGCGCGCACTGAGCATCTATAGCGAAGCCCATCGCGGCGGCCGCAACGGCCGGCTCGAAGTCTTCAAGAACCTGCCGTCGGGCCGCGCTCAGGGCCACGTACTGCTGGTGCACGGGGCCGGTGGCGACGGGTGGCAATGGCGCGCCGTGCTCGCCGACCTCGCCGAAGCGGGTTACGCCGCGCATGCACTGTCCCTGAGCGGGCATGGCTGCAGCGAAGCCGCCGCGCCCAGCTTCGCGCAGCTGTTCGACGACGTGCGCAGCGTGCTCGCCGACCTGCCCGAGGATACCTGCCTGGTGGGGCATTCCCTGGGCGGCTACCTGGTGCAGCGCGAACTGGCCGAAGTGCGCCGGCCGGCGGCGGTCCTGCTCGCCCCGGTGCCGCCCGAAGTGCCCCGCGGGCAGGACCTTGCCTCCCTGCTGGCGGGCCTGAGCGGCAAGCGCACGCGGGAGGTGGCGGGCGTCGTACTCGCCGACGCCGAATCGATCCGGGTCGAGCGCATATCGACGCCGGTGACCCTCATCAGCGGCGACCGCGACCGGGTGATGCCGGTGCCCTGGATGCGGGCCACCGCGGAGCGCTATGACGCGCCCTGGACGCGGCTTCCCGCCGGACACAACCTGCCGGTCGCGCGCGGCGTGTGCCGACCCATCCGCGCCGGCCTGCCGTTCTGACGGAGGTGCCCGGCAGTCCTCGCGGCGGGGCTGCCGGCCGGGGCGAGGGATATTGTGGATGACCACAATTGCATGCCGTCAAAGTTATCCAAACAATGGACCGCCCCGCCCGCATGTCGCGTTGCGGCCCGACCAGGACGATCCCTTCGATGCCCCGTTTTGTACGCCGTTTCCGCCTGCTTGCCAGTGTTCTGGCGCTGCTCGTGCCGTTCGGGCTCGCCGCTCAGGGAGCGGAGCTCGTCGTTGGACAGGTGGCCCCGTTCTCGGGGCCGCAGGCCGTGACCGGCAAGGCCATCCATGCGGGCATCAAGCTGTATGTCGACCACGTCAACGCCCAGGGCGGCATCAAGGGCACGCCGATCCGGCTCGTCACCCGCGACGATGCGCAGAAGCCGGAGCAGACCGTGAGCCTCACCCGCGAACTCATCCAGCAAGAGGCGCCGGTGGCGCTGATCGGCACCGTCGGTACGACCAATATCGAAGCGCTGATTGGCGACGGCGTGCTGCAGCGGACCGGTCTGCCGCTGGTCGGGGCCGTATCGGGGGCGTCGGGCGCGATCGCCGGGCGCAACGTTTTTGTGGTCAAGGCGAGCTATCACGACGAAGTGAATCGCCTGTTCAGCAACCTCGCCGGGCTGGGCATGAAGCGCGTCGGGCTGGTGTTCCAGGACGATGGCTTTGGCCGCGACGTGATCACCGGGGCCGATACCGCCGCGGTGCGCAACGGGATCGAGCTGATTGCCCGGGCCGGGTATGAACGCAACACGCTCAAGGTCGAGCCGGCCGTGGAAAGCATGCTGCAGGCGAGGCCGCAGGTCATCTTCCTCGGGGCGACCACTGCGGCGGCGATCGAGTTCGTGCGCCAGTATCGCGGCCGCGGCGGCGATGCGACCGTGTACGGCCTGTCCGTCATCGACACCGGGCAATTGCTCGCCAAGCTGGGACCCGACGGGGCGCGCGGCTATGCCTTCTCGGTGGTGCTGCCGCTGGAGAGCCAGCGCACGCTCGAGGTCAACCGAGATTACCTGCGCCTGCGCGAGCAAAGCAAGGATCCGGACCTCTCGGCGCGCTCCATCGAGGGCTTCATCGCGGCCAGGACGCTGGTGCATGCATTGCGCGCTGCCGCCGGTGGCGGTGCGCCGACCGCATCAACGGTGCTGAAGAGCCTGCAGGCGATGCGCAAGGTCGACCTCGGCGGCTATGCCGTGGATTTCAGCCAGCCCGGGCGCCCCGGCTCGAGCTACGTCGATTTCGCAATGCTCGGTGACGGCGGCAGGATCGTCCGTTGAGCTGCGATTCCCGGGCGCGCAGCGCGGCTCAGGGGGCGCACAGCGCCTTGCACGGCACGCCGTCGCCGTGCTCGTCCAGGGTCGCTGCGGGACAGTGCTGATGGAAAAACTGGGCCTCGACGCACGAACGCATCTGCGAACACAACGTGCGGCCGTCACAGTCGAACGCCGGGGCGGCCATCGGTTCGACCGCGGGCGTCGCGCCCGGTAGCGTGAGCGGCGCACGGGCCTGCCGCGTTTCGGTGTGGTCGGGGCCGAGCCAGCCCTGATTGTAGGCGAGCATGCCGAACGCCATCGCGATCAACAGCAGCGCGCGAGCGGGCAGGCCGGGGCGCACGCGCGCGATTTCCGTCGGCCGGCAGGGCGGGGCCACCGTGCCGTCGATCGCCGCGGCGCGAGACACCGCGGTGGCGCATCGGATGCCGTCCTTGTCGGTCGCGATCCCGAACCACAGCCGTTCGCCAATGCGCGGCGCTCCACCTTCCCGGGGAAAGGCGGAGGCACGGATCCGGATTTCCTCCCCGCCGTCGGCAGGCGCAACGAGGCCGAGGCCAGCGTCGTCGTCCCAGCTGACGAGGGTGCCCTGTAGTCGCATCGGAGTACGGCTTGCAAAAGTTATCGGTCGCAACGTTCTGATGGCGTCGCGTGGGCAGGATCATAACCGTAACCAGCGCATGAGGTTTGCGTTTGCGCAACAAATGCTTCGCGCGCGCGAATGCAGGTTGGTGGAGGCTCTCAGGCGGTCAGTATGGCGATCGACACCAGCGGCAGCACCGCCAGCGCGAGCACCGTCTGCAGGGCGATGATGGCGGCCATCAAGGGCGCGTCACCGCCGAGCTGACGGGCCATCACGTAGGACGACGATGCGGTGGGCAGCGCCTGAAACAGGATGGCCATGGCGGTGACGCGGCTGTCCAGGCCCATTGCCAGGCAGGTGCCGAGGGTGACCAGCGGCAGCAGGCCGAACTTCACCGCCGAGGCGATCAACGCCGGACGCAAGCTGTTGCCCAGCGCCCGCCAGTCGAACGCCGCGCCGACGCACATCAGCCCGATCGGCAGCGAGGCCTGGCCCAGCGCCCGCACTGCAGAGTCGATTCCCGGCGGGATACCGGCATCGGTCAGCTGCAGGACCATCCCGATCGCACAGCCGAGGATCAGCGGATTGAGCGCGATCCCCCGTACCACCCCGCGCAGCGTGGGGCGGGCGTGGCCGTGGCGGGCGAACACCAGCACGCACAGCACATTGACCGTGGGCACGATGATCGCGTTTACCAAGGCCGCGAGCGGGATCGCCGCGCTGCCGAACAGGCCGATCGCCGCGGTCACGCCGATGTAGTTGTTGAACCGGATGCCACCCTGGAACACCGAGGTGAAGGCGGCTCCGTCCACCTGCAGGCGCGGGCGCATGAGCAGCAGGATCACCGACACCAGTGCCGTGGCCCCGATCAGCGCCGCAGCCAGGCTGGGGATGGGCAGCCCGCGCAGGTCGGCACTGGCGAGCCCGTAGGCGAACAGGGCCGGCAGCAGCAGGAAATAGCACAGGCGCTCGGCCTGCGGCCAGAAGCTCTCCGCCATCAGTTGGTACCGGCGCAGCAGGGTGCCGAGCGTGATCAGCACGACGACCGGCACGATGGCGAGGACGGCGGTGGTGATCATGCGAGCGTCGGTGGCAACATGGTGGTGGCGGCTTGGCGGAGGTGTGGGTGGAGTGACGAGCTGCGTGATGGTGCCTGCATACCGCCCGCCCTTCAACCGATGGTTGGCCCGGCCCTGGCGTCAGAGACCGGCGCGGCGGACGGGAGGAGCGCATCGACGGTGGGAAAAATCGGCCTGGCCACTCGCCCGAAACCGATGCGGTGCAGGCCCGGGCCATGGCCGAGCGCCTGCCCGGCAACCTCTGCGCCGCCACCGTGGGTGTTTCAGGGCGTTTGTCGGCCAGTCTCTGTGCCACGGAACGCGGGGCGCACGGCGCACTCGAACATCTGGTCCGGGAAGCCGACGCGTGGATGTGCCGGGCCAAACGGGCGGGACGCGGACGGGTGTTCGGGGTGGGCGCGAGCGGGCCCGAGACACCGGCCATGGCCGCGGATTGAGTGTCGTCGGCGCGGCGGCATGCCTTCCAGCGCCACCCCCGACGAGAGGAGTCCTTTCATGCATGAACACCAGGGCAAACTCACGGTTTTCTACGACGGCGGCTGCCCTTCCTGCGTGCGCGACCGAAACTGGTACGAGGGGCTGTCCGGGCACACCGACGAGACCGTCGAATGGCTGGACATCACCGGGCGCGATGCGGAGCTGCGCGCACTCGGCATCGATCCGCTTGCGGCGCTGCGCGAACTGCACGTCCGCGACGTCGATGGCACCCTGCACCGCGAGCTCGACGCCTACATCCTGTTGATGTCGCGCGTGCCCCGACTCCGCCCGCTGGCCTGGCTGATCGGCTTGCCGGGGCTGCGAGCGATGCTGTCGTGGCTCTACCGGAGCTGGGTATTGCGCCGGCTGCGGCGGGAGAACCGCGTGCGCGATTGAGCGTAGCGCACGCGGAGGCGCCGATCGTGCTCAGTCCCACATGCCGCGCATCTTCGCCGCCAGGTCCAGCGCGGCCTGCCGGGACCCCGGCGTGCCGCGCAGTTCCGGCGGCGGCGCCGGCCACGAAATCTGCTCGAAGTGCGCCAGCAGCCGGTTGGGAATGAAGCGGGTGCGTCCGGCATAGACGTGGCGGTCGCCCATGCTCTGCTGCTGGGTGACGTAGAAGCGCTGCGGCACCATGAGTTCGAGCTGGTCCCTGGCCCGCGTCATGCCGACGTAGAGCAGACGGCGCTCCTCGTCGATCTCGGCGCTGTGGCGGGTGGCGACGTCCGACGGGATGCAGCCGTCGACCGCGTTGAGTACGGTGACCGCGTTCCACTCCTGGCCCTTGGCCGAATGCAGCGTGGACAGGATCAGGTAGTCCTCGTCGAGCAGCGGCACGCCAGCCTCGTCGCTGGTGGCGCTGGGCGGGTCGAGGGTGAGCTCGGTGAGGAAGCGCTGGCGGCTGGGGTAGGTGGCAGCGATGCGCGCGAGCTGCTGGATGTCGGCCTGGCGCACCACGGCATCGTCGTACAGGCGCGGCATCTGCGCCTCGTACCAGCGGCAGGCGAGTTCGAAGCTGGTCGGCCACGGCGCATCGGGCCGGCGCAGGTGTTCGACCAGCGCGGCGAACTCGGTCCAGGCCTGCTGCGCGGCCTCGGGCACCGGCTGCTCGGCGAGCAGGGCGCAGCCGTCGGGCGCCGTGCACACATGGTCGAGCACCCGGCCGGCGGTCTTCGGGCCGACCCCGGCGAGCAACTGCACCACACGGAAACCCGACACCCGGTCGCGCAGGTTCTCGGCCCAGCGCTGCAGCGCGAGCACGTCCTTGACGTGCGCGGCTTCGAGGAATTTGAGCCCGCCGAACTTCACGAACGGGATGTTGCGCCGGGTCAGCTCCATCTCGAGCCGGGCGCTGTGGCTGGCGGCGCGGAACAGCACCGCCTGCTGCTTGAGCTTGATGCCTTCCTCGCGGCGGGCGAGCACGCGCTCGACCACGAACGCGGCCTGGTCGGCATCGTCACGCACCGAGACGAGCTGCGGACGCGCGCTCGATGCGCGATCGGACCACAAATCCTTGCTGTAGCGCTCTGCCGCCTGCGCGATCACCGCGTTGGCGGCGGCGAGAATGGGTTGGGTCGAGCGGTAGTTCTGCTCCAGCGTGACCTGGTGCGCCGGCGGCTCGAAGCGGGTGGGGAAATCGAGGATGTTGCGCACGGTGGCGCCGCGAAAGGCATAGATCGACTGCGCATCGTCGCCGACCACGGTGAGGCCGCGGCCGTCGGGCTTCATCGCCAGCAGGATCTCGGCCTGTAGAAAGTTGGTGTCCTGGTACTCGTCGACCAGCACATGTCGGAACAGGCCGCCGATCTCTTCTGCCAGCGCCGGCTCCATCACCATGTGCGCCCAGTACAGCAGCAGGTCGTCGTAATCGAGCACCTGCTGCGCCTGCTTGGCGGCGACGTAGGCGCGGAACAGGGCCTTCAGGTCGGGCTCCCATTCGGCGCACCACGGAAACGTGGATTGCAGCACCTCGGCGAGCGGCGCACGGGTGTTGACCGCCGCCGAATAGATCGCGAGGCAGGTGCCCTTGAGCGGAAAGCGCTTGTTGCGCGACGACAGCCCGGCCTCGTGGCGGGCGAGGTTCATCAGGTCGGCCGAATCCTCGCGGTCGTGAATGGTGAAGGCCGGGTCCAGTCCGATGTGCCCGGCGTACTCGCGCAGCAGGCGCGCACCGATGCCGTGGAAGGTGCCCGACCACTGCAGCGCAGCCTGTGCCAGCCACGGATGGTCGGCCGCCGCCTGGCCGAGGATGCGCTGCACCCGGCGCCCCATCTCGTCCGCAGCGCGGCGCGAGAAGGTGAGCAGCAGGATGCGCCCCGGGTCGGCCCCGTGCAGGATGAGGTGGGCGACGCGATGGGCCAGGGTGTTGGTCTTGCCCGAGCCGGCGCCGGCGATCACCAGCAGCGGGCCGGGAAGGCGGTCGCTCCCGCTTTCCGCCCCGAATTCGACTGCCTCGCGCTGCGCGGGGTTGAGTCGCTCCAGCCAGCCCGGCGCGGCGGCCGTGGGAGGCGGGACGGAAGACTGCGGGATGATGTTCATGCCTGTAATTCTATCCAGTTCATCGGGCAATGCGAAGGCGGTCCGGGCTCGGCTGCCCGGCAGCACGCCGAGCGTGACTTAGTGCAATGACATGATGCGGGGGCGGCTGATAGCATTTGTCATCATTCTCATCGTCGGTCCCGTCGTCTGCGCGCGTCACTCGGGGCCGTTGCCGCACCACCGCGGTCATCGTTCTTGTGTGGAGCTGTCATGCCGGATGCAACTTATGCCCTGGTTTTCCAGGGAAACGTACTCGACGGGTTCGAGCGCGCCCAGGTGATGCAGCGCTTTGGCGAGCTGTTCGGGCTGCCGGTCGAGGAGGTGGAGCGCGTGTTCGGCCATCCGCGGGTGGTGCTCAAGCGCAACCTGAACCGCGATGCCGCCCATGCCTTCCGCGAACGCCTCGAGGGTATCGGCATGGCGGTGAAGCTCGACGGGGTCCGCGCGCCGGCTGGCACGTCCTCCGCCCCGGGCACGGCGTCCGCACCGCTCTTCCTGGTGCCGGTTGACGCTGCTGCCGCGACCATTCCGTCGGGTGCCGTGACGCCGCAGTCCGCACCGGCGGCCGAGTCGGTGCAGGAAATGGGTACGGCGGCAGCGGGAGATGTCGTGCCAACCGCCGGCGCGGCTTTTTCCGCCTCGGCGGTGAGCCCCGGGGCGGGCGATGCGGCGGCCGCGCAGTCGGCGGCGCGGGCCGCAGGTGCACCGCCCCGCGCCACTGCGGCGAGTCCCGCCAGCAGTCCGGCCGAATCGATCCGCGAGCTGCCGTTCGAGTTCTTCGGCAACGGCTTCGAGTTCTTCCGCATCTGGATCGTCAACCTCGTGCTGAGCATCGTCACCCTCGGGGTGTATTCGGCCTGGGCCAAGGTGCGGACCCAGCGCTACTTCTATGGCAACACCCGGCTCGACGGCGCCAGCTTCGAGTACCTTGCCGACCCGATCCGCATCCTCAAGGGGCGCCTGATCGCGTTCGGCTTCCTGCTCGTCTACATGCTGGCAGATCAGTTCGTGCCGCTCCTCGGCGCCATCCTGATGCTGGTGCTGATCGGCGTGTTCCCGTGGGTGATGGTGCGCGGCCTGGCCTTCCGCAACCACTATTCCGCGTGGCGCGGAGTGCGCTTCGGTTTCGGCGGCGCCATGGGCGAGGCCTACAAGGGCTTTCTGCTGTGGCCATTGTTCGGGGTGCTCAGCTTCGGCCTGCTGTTTCCGTATGCGCTCTGCCGCCAGCAGGCCTTCATCGTCGGCAACAGCCGCTACGGGGTGACGCCGTTCGCCTTCGACGCGCGTGCGGGTGCCTTCTACAGGCTGTTCCTGCCGCTGATCGGGCTGCTGTTCGTCGGTGGTGTCCTTGCCGCCATCCTGTCGCCGGTGCTCCCGGCGGTGGGGCCCCTGATCGTGGTCGTGGCCTATCTGACGGCGTTCGCCCTGTTCAACGTGCGGATGACCAACCTGGTATTCAACAACACGGCCGTCGAGGGCCATCGCCTGCAGGCCGACTACCGGCTCGCCTCCTACGCGACGCTGATGGTCACCAACATGCTCGCCCTGGTGCTGACGCTGGGCCTGTTCTACCCGTGGGCGCGGGTGCGCACCGCGCGTTATGCGGCCGAACATATCCGGCTGGAGGCCGACGGCGAGCTCGATGATTTCGCCGCCGGTCAGCGTGCGGAGTTGTCCGCGATGGGCAGCGAGATTGGCGACCTGTTCGACATGGACGTCGGGATCTGATGCGCATCGAGGGCGGCTTTTTCGACGGCAACAGTTCGCGCAGGCAGGTCGCGAGCGTGACGGTCGAGGGCGGGCTGCTGCAGGTGCACGCCGGTGATGCCGATCTGCTCCCCGCGGTGGCGATCGCCGACGTGGAGGTGTCCTCGCGTGTGGGCAATACACCGCGCTTCCTGCGCCTGCCCGGCGGCGCCAGCTTCGAGACCACCGACAACGACGCGGTGGACCGCCTCGTCGCCGGTCGCTCGCGGGCCAGCGGGTGGGCGCATCGGCTGGAGTCGCGGCTGCGCTTCGTGGTGCTCGGCCTGGTCGTCACCATCGCCTTCGTGTGGGCCGGGGTGCAGTGGGGTGTGCCGGCCCTGGCCCGGGTGGCCGCCTTCTCGCTGCCGGCCGATGTCAATGCGCAGGCCGACCGCGTGGTGCTCGATCTGCTCGACCGCCAGTTCCTTGCGCCGAGCAAACTGCCCGCGGCCGAGCAAACGCGTCTGCAGGCGGTGTTCGCCCCCTTCGTCGCCGATGCCGGCGATCAACCCCCCATCCGGGTGCTGTTCCGCGATGCGGGCGGCACCATCGGCCCCAATGCCTTGGCCCTGCCGGCCGGCACCATCGTCATCACCGACCAGCTCGTTGCCCTGGCGCGCCACGACGAGGAACTGGCGGCAGTGCTCAGCCACGAGATCGGACATGCGGTGAACCGCCATGCGCTGCGGCGCTCGATCCAGGCTTCGGCAATGGGTCTGCTCGCGATGCTGGTGATGGGCGACGTGTCCTCGGTGTCGTCGGCGGTCACCGCGGTGCCGCTGATCCTGACCGAACTGGGCTATTCGCGTGCGTTCGAGGCCGAGGCCGACCGCCATGCGGTGGAGATGCTGCGCCGCCATGGCGTCGCCCCGCGGCGCCTGGCCGACATGCTGCAGCGCCTCGACCCGTCGCAGGACACGCACGGCTACCTGTCGACGCATCCGCCCACGCCGGAACGGGTGCAGCAGATCGGGGCGTACTGAACGGAACGGCCCGGCGGCGAGGCCCGGCCGCGCTCAGTCGCGTTTTCCCGGCGGGCGCACCGGATCGAACGGGTACAGTCCGGCACGAAAGCTCTCTGCCATGAACTCGGCGCGGCCGATGGCCTGGCGCGCGGCCTCGGGCGGCAAGGTCTCCTCGGCGGCTTCCCGGAACAACGTCAGCCACAATCCGAAGTGCTCGCGCTCGATCGGCAGGTTCATGTGCACCGGGAACGGATGGCGCGCGTAGCGCTTGGTGCCGAGCAGCGCACTCGACCAGAAGTCGGTGACGATGGCGAGGTGGTGGTCCCAATCGCCCACCGCGGCGTTGAACAGCGGGCCGAGCTCATCGTGCAGGCGGGCGCGGTCGTAGAAGACCTGCACCAGGTGGGCGATCATCTCTTCGGTGAGTTCGGCATTTGCGACGGGTTCCGGCATGGGGTGCTCCTTGTTCGGCGTGCACCGAATATAGCGCAGCAGCCTGCCCGACGTGATCTGTTGCGGCTGCTGGGCAGGGTGAGCGGCACCTGGTCAGGACACCCCGTGTCAACCTGTCACCCTGTCCCTTTCTTCGAGCGCGTGACTTGCAAACCGACGTTCGAGGTGAAGCGCGAGCGATCGTCGGTCCGCCTCGCGACCGCTCGTCGCGCTGAAGCGGCATGGCGAGGAACCGGTCGCGGTGCTTGCGCATCAGATCGCCCACGCGGTAAACCGCCATCCACTGCGGCGCTCGACCCAGGCCTCGGCTCCGCTTACATGCCTCCATGCCACGCCCGGGAAAAAGACGCCGGGGCGATCCGCACGATCAGACGAGCGTGGCGCCCTCGATGCGTGTTCGCTTTTCGTTACGTCCTGTGGCAGTTGTATAGAAATGGTACGGTACACTTTGCGCCGATCATGACCATCTGATTACCCGTCGGTATTAGGTGATCGGCGTAAAGGCTTGCTTTCGAGCATTCTGCCGACATCTTCTTCCGCAAGGCGCGATGCAGGCACGGTTGTTGCACCGCACTGCCGACCACGCCATTCCTGCAATGGCAAGGGGGGACGCTGTACGGGTGGATAGACTCGGCAGCACACATCAATGAGAAACACCTGGAGACGATCCATGACGAAGAGAATCATCGCGATGGCGATTGTTGCCGCTGCTTCCGGCACCGCTTTCGGCCAGAGCAATGTCACCATTTACGGCAATGTCGATATGGGCTTTGTGTACCGCAGTGGCAGTGACGGAGCTGTGGCAAGTGGGCAGTCGCAGCGTGCCATGGAAAGCGCCGCCTCCGAGAGCTATCTCGGCTTCAAGG
Source organism: Azoarcus sp. Soil_N_20 (assembly GCF_057656155.1). Lineage (NCBI taxonomy): Bacteria > Pseudomonadati > Pseudomonadota > Betaproteobacteria > Rhodocyclales > Zoogloeaceae > Azoarcus > Azoarcus sp. Soil_N_20. The sequence goes on from NZ_JBDGKX010000006.1 coordinate 118,605, forward strand.
GGGCTGAGGATCTGGGCAATGGCATGAAAGCCCTGTTCGATCTGCAGTACCTGATCGATCCCGATGTGGGCACTTCGTCGGGACTCGGACGTTCCTACGTTGGACTGACCGGCGGCTTCGGTACCGCGGTCGCGGGCAAGCTGGACGGTCTGCGCTACGGCATCTACGGCAAGTACAACCCGTTCGGCAATTACTCCGTCGGCAACTTTGCCTCGATGACCACGCAGTATGATCGTGCCTCCAATGCGGTGGCCTATATCTCCCCGAGTTTCAGCGGCTTCACCCTGATTCTGGCCGCTGCGACCAATACGCAGACCCAGGAGGGCGCGCTGAACGGCGTTCACGTTCCCGCGAAGGCGTCAGGGGGCGACACCGGTGACGACCGTCTCTATTCCATCAACCTGATCTATGCCAACGGCCCGCTGAGCGTCGATCTCGACTACGAAACCACCACGGCCGTCGACTATTCCGACAGCCGCCTGTATGTGGTGACGACGGGTGCCTCCTACGACTTTGGCATGGTGAAGCTGTCGGGTGTGTACGACGTCATCAAGGGCGACCCGAACTCGCTGATCGGCGGAAATATCGACCTGGGCGGCGGTGTCAATCTGGGCGGGCTGCCGGCTGACGAAAGCTATGATCGGCGCAACTGGTTCGTCGGTGTTGACATCCCGGTGACCGAGCGTACGCACGTGCTGGCGAGCTACGGCCAGGTCAAGGACAAGACCTTGTCGGATGCCGACGCGAGCAAGTGGGCGATCGGTGCGCGTTATGCCTTGTCCAAGCGGACCGTGCTGTATGCCGACTACGCCCGGATCAGCAACGACTCCAACGCCGCGTTCACCATCAACCCGAAGGGCAATTCGCAAGGGTTGAGTGGTGTGGGTGTCAAAGGCGTCGCCGTGGGCATGAAGCACAGCTTCTAACTTCGCGACCTTCCGCAACACCGCCGGCGCCAGGTTTCGGGTTTTTGGCGTCGGCTGCGTGCACGTTCCGCCACAGGGCGTCCTCAGGGGCGCCCTGTGCGTTTTTCAGCTTCCGTGAAGTGACACGCGGGCCGGGCAAGACCCGAACGGTTTTTGAAGGCAAAGTCCTCGATCGGGCCACCGAGGCCAAGACCTGCGTGTTCATCGACTACGTCGTCGACGTCTTCGTGCGTGAGCGCCTGGCGCAGCGGTTTGCCGGCAGCATCGGCCAGGCCATTCCGCATTCAGTCGATGAGTTTTCCGTCGGAGTCGGGAGTTTTCCCGAGACTACTCGGGCTCGCCGGGGAATTGCACGGCGTCGTGCGGCACAATGATTCCCGGCAGCATGCGCGCGGTCCAGATATGAATCGCCGTGCGCAAGTCGACCGGGTCGTCGAGTGACCCGCCCTTGACACTGATCGTCCCCGGGGTGCTGACCCGCTGATGCCACAGACGGGACCCGCATTCCGCGCAGAAGGCGCATATCAGCGTGTTTCCGCTGTCCGTAGGGCGTGACCAGAGCTTTGGCATGCCGCGCGTCAGGTGCAACTGCGTGCGTGACACGAACACCGACACGCCAAACGCCGAGGCGGACTGCTTGCGGCACTCGCGGCAGTGGCACACGACGATCTTCATCGGTTCACCGGTCAGCGCATAACGCACCGCTCCGCACTGACAGCCACCGAGGCGGGATGGATGCGGGGTGCCGTCGGTCATCTGCTCTCCTTCGCGGTGCGACGTGGTCGCGGTTTCCGTATGTACGCGGCGCGCCCCGGACTGGATTCAATCCCGCCGTAGCAAGGGCGCTTGCCCGTCGCGGCGTACCTCGCTGCGGAGCCAGCCGAGAAAGGCCTCCACCGGCTTGCGCCCGCGCGCGGCTTCGGCAACCACGAGGTGAAAGCCCCCCAGTTCGGCCGCGCTCTCGGTGCCGAGCGGCGCGCATAGCGTGCCATCCCGCAACCTGGCGTTGAGATGCGGCCGCTTGCCGATGGCCACGCCTATCCCCGCGAGCGTCGCCTCGACGACCTGATCATAGTGCGAGAACCGCTGGCGGTGAGCAGGTCTGAAGCGTGCAATATTCATGGCCCTGAACCATTGCTCCCAGTCGTACCAGGGCCGGCCATTGACCGTGGTCTCGAACTCGAGGAGCACGTGCTGCGCGAGATCGGCGATGCTGCGCAGAGGGCGTACCGCATCATGGATGAGGGCCGGTGAGCAGACCGGAAAGATGCTGTAGCCCATCAAGCGCTCTTCGTGGCCGGGGGTGTTGCCAACGCGCACATGGCGGATCGCGATGTCGATATGCGACTGCACCAGATCGAGCACGTCGTTGCTGGCTTCGATATGCACGTCGATATCGGGGTGGTGTCGCATGAAGCGGGGCAACCGGGGCACCAGCCACAGCGAGGCCAGCGGAATGGTCGTTGTCACCGCGACGCTGCTTTGCGGGCCGGTCAGTCGTTCGGTAGTCGCGTCGATCAGCGCAAGCGCCTCGTCGACCGCCGTGTAGAGTTCCTCGCCGGCGGGGGTAAGGCGCAAGGTGCGATGGACGCGGTGGAACAGCGGCTGGCCGAGCTGCTCCTCCAGCTTCTTGACTTCGCGGCTGATCGCCGACTGGGTGACGAACAACTCCGCCGCCGCACGGGTGAAGCTCAGGGTGCGCGCCGCAGCCCAGAAACCGCGTACCAGGTGAAGGGAAATCCTCGGGTTCCGGTCCATGCCATCCATTCCCTGTGCGCATCGGAGCAATGAAATTTGGTCGCTTGAACGACGCATGTCGCAGGGTGGACAATTTTTTCACTGAAGCGATCACGCGCGGCGTTCGCGGTGAACCTGCCGCGGTGAAGCCGGAGGAGGCAGCCATGAACACGATCCATCCGATTCCGATATGCAGTCATCGCGATCTCGGCCGCATGGCGGCCATGCTCGCACTCGCCATACCATTACAGGCGTTCTCTGCCGAGCTTGCGACCGCGAATACCATCCACGTGAAGGTGTTCCCGGACCACTATGCGGTCGACGAGCAACGCTTCGGCGACCTTGCCGCGCTGCAGGCTGCGTTGGCTCATGGTTCGCGCGCTGTCGTGCGCCTTGACCACTGTGGGCCGATGTCCGTAGGGCCACTGCTGGCTGCCGTCGAGGGACTGCATGACAGCGCGGTCGACGTGCTTGAGATTCGCCCGCTGCCGAACGGCGTGGCGGGCTGCGTCGACTCGAATGCGGCGCTCCGTGGCGGACGAGGAGGGCCGGCGGCAAGCGCCGCCTACCTGGAGACCGATCGGTCCGGGCGCAGCCTGATCCCGTGACAACGGGCGCCGCCCCCGCGGGGCGATAGGACGGGCGCGCTATTCGGCGATGCGCGCGCCCGACCCGCCCGCCGCTTCCGGCAGATCCCTGAACTTGGGCAGGCCGTCATGGAGGGGGAGCACGGTTTCACCATAGTGCACATGCACGCCCGGGGCATGGCCGAGCTCCGGGATCAGCGCCGCGTACACGTCGGTGAGGCCCATGGCGGGGTGCTCGGTGAACAAATGGCCACCGCAGCGGGTGCACCAGTGGCGCAGGCTGTTCGGCGTCTTGGCGTAGCTGCCGATGTGCTCCGCGCCACGGGTGACCCGCACTGCCTCGGGGGGCCACAGGGTGAAGGCATTGATCGGTCCGCCCGACCAGCGCCGGCAGGATTCGCAATGGCAGTAGCCCATGGCGGCCGGCTCGCCGCTCACGGTGAATTCGACCGCGCCGCAGAAGCAGTGCGCGGTATGGGACTGTGCGGTACTCATGAAGACCTCCTGTGCGACTGGCAGGGTGTTCATTGGTCGGTATGGTGCACCGTCATGGCCGGGCTGCGCCGCACGTGCAGCTCGAAGATGTCGGGCCGGGCGTAGTGCCCGCTGACATCCAGCGCGCGGCGCGCGGGCGCGACGCGGACGGTGTCGATCTCGGCGTAGAGGATGCCTTCCTCGCGGCGCAGCGGGCCGGCGACGATCTGGCCTTGCGGGTCGATCACCACCGAGTCGCCCGGGTTGATCCACTCGTCCTGGTCGGGGAACAGCTGCGCGCGGCCGGGAAAGTCCTCGGGAACGTCGCGCCCGCGCAGCACGGTGCCGCTGCCCAGCACCCAGCAGCGGCCTTCCAGCGCGATGTGGCGCAGGGTGCTCAGCCAGCCGTCGCCGCTGTCGTAGGTGGGGGCCACGTAGATCTCGACGCCGTCGGCGTACAGCGCGTAGCGCGCCAGCGGCATGTAGTTCTCCCAGCAGATCAGCGTGCCGACGCGCCCGAGCGGCGTGTCCACGGTGCGCAGCCCGCTCGCGTCGCCCAGCCCGTGCACCATGCGTTCCGGATTGGTCGGCATCAGCTTGCGATGGCGGTTGAGCAGTTCGCCGTCCGGGCCGATCAGCACCGCGGTGTTGTAGAGCGTGCCGCCGCCGTGCCGGCGGTCGCATTCATTGAGGCCGCAGACCACGCTGACCTGGTGGGCGCGCGCCGCCTCGCGCAGCGGGTCGAGTTCGCCGGCGCCCACGTCGACCGCGTTGGCGAGCAGGCGCGCATGCAGCTGGCCGACCAGCGCGCCGTCCCTGCCGGGCGCCAGACGCCAGATCCACGACGGGTAGCCGGGGATGAACGTTTCCGGCAGGACGACGAGCGCCGCGCCGGCCGCCGCGGCTTCGGCCACCGAGCGCACCGCGAGGTCCAGGGTGGCTCCGCGGTCGAGCAGGACGGGCGGGCGCTGGATGATTGCGATCGTGTGCATGATGTCTCCTTGGATGGGCTGCGACGGGATTTCAGCGTGCGCTCGCCGAAGGTGCCCGACTAGTCCAGAATCTGAACTCCTTCTGACCCGCGGGTGGTGCCATGGACGACAGCTATGCCCAGTTCTGCACGGTGGCGCGCGGTGCCGAGGCGCTGTGCGAACGGTGGACGCCGCTGGTGGTGCGCGAGCTGCTGTGCGGCAGCAAGCGCTTCAACGACCTGCACCGCGGCGTGCCGCGCATGTCCACCACCCTGCTCGCGCAGCGCCTGCGCCATCTCGAGGACATCGGCGTGGTGCAGCGCACCGCCGCCGGCAAGGTTTGGGAATACTCGCTGACCGAGGCCGGCGAGGACCTGCGCCCCATCGTCATGGCGCTGGGCCACTGGGGGGCGCGCTGGATCGGCAGCCGGCTGCGCGACGACCAGCTCGATGCCGGGCTGCTGATGTGGGACATGCGTCGCTTCGCCCGCGTCGACGAATTCCCGCCGCGGCCGGTGGTCATCCAGTTCGCCTTTCGCGACGCCCGGCCCGGCGAAGCCAACTGGTGGCTGGTGGTCGAGCAGGGCGTGGCCGACCTGTGCCGCGACGACCCCGGGCGCGAGCTTACGCTGGTGGTGGATGCCACCGTGCGCGCGCTGACCGAGGTATGGACCGGCGACCGCACAGCGCGCGAAGTGCTGGCCTCGCGCGAACTGCGCGTCAGCGGCGCGGCGCAGGATGCCGACGACCTGTGGCGCTGGCTGGGCAACAGCGCGTTTGCCGCGACCCGCCGGGCGGCACTCGCGCGGGCCGGGCAGGGGGCCGCGGCAGATCGCGTGGATTAGCGGTAGCCGACCGAAGACGGCCGGAAGCGCATGTTCGTTTGCGGGTGCGGCGCACCGCCGAACATGGGCGGCCACCTTGACTCCAACCGGCCAGCCGGTGTTAAGTGGCAACTTTGCATGGGGGCGCACTCAGGAACCTGCATGCCATTGCATGCGGGCCGGATGAGGGCCCGCTGGAGGAAGACACCATGCCGCATCTAGAATTCAGTGCTCTCAGTCTGTTGCTGGCCCAGATTGCGGCGGTGCTGGTAGTGTCCCGCGCGCTCGGCCTCGTGACCCGCTGGATGGGCCAGCCGCTTGTGATCGCCGAGGTGCTCGCCGGCATCGTTCTGGGGCCGTCGCTGCTCGGGTGGTTGTGGCCGGAGGCGATGGTGAGCCTGTTCCCGCCAGGCTCGATGCCGGTGTTGCAGATGCTGAGCCAGGTCGGCCTGGTGTTGTTCATGTTCATGGTCGGTCTCGAATTCGATACCCGCTTGCTCAAGGGACGCACTCATGCCTCGATCGTCATAAGCCATACCAGCATCGTCGTTCCCTTTGCCCTCGGGGCCATGGCTGGATGGTGGCTGTACGACGGCTACTCACCCGTCGATGTACCGTACCTGTCGTTCGTGCTGTTTCTCGGGGTAGCCATGAGCGTGACGGCTTTTCCGGTGCTGGCGCGGATACTGTCCGAGCGCCACCTGCTCGGCTCACGGGTTGGCGCCCTCACGCTCGCATGCGCTGCCGTGGACGACGTCACGGCATGGTGCATCCTGGCCTTCGTCGTCGCCGTGGCCCGTGCTCAAGGCTTTGCCCAGGCACTGTGGACAACCGCGCTTGCGCTCGCCTTCGTCCTCGTCATGTTGGCGTTGGTGCGCCCCTTCCTGCTCCGATTGGGCGCTCGCGTCATGAGCCGCGAAGGGCTGACTTCAACGGTGATGGCGGTCATTCTGCTGCTGCTCATCGTTTCCAGCACCATTACCGAGCTGATCGGTATCCATGCGCTGTTCGGTGCCTTCCTGTTCGGCGCCATCCTTCCTAAGGAGGGGCGCCTGGCGGAAATGCTGGCCGAGAAGCTGGAAACCGTCGCGGTGGTTCTCCTTCTGCCGCTGTTCTTCGCCTACAGCGGCTTGCGTACCGAGATCGCGCTCGTCAGTCAGCCCCAGGAATGGCTGGTCGCGCTGGGCTTGATCGGGCTGGCATCCCTCGGCAAGTTCGGCGGCAGCGCCGTAGCCGCGCGCCTCACCGGGCTACGTTGGCGGGAAGCAAGCGCACTGGGCATCCTGATGAACACGCGCGGCCTGATGGAGCTCATCGTGCTCAACATCGGTCTCGACCTGGGTGTCATCTCGCCGACGATTTTCACCATGATGGTGATCATGGCGCTGGTCACTACCTTTGCCACCACTCCGGTGCTTGCGTGGGTCTACCCCGACCACGAGTTGGCGCGTGATCGCCTGGCCGCTCCCCCCGAGACCGTCCCGCACGCTCCCGTGCCCTTCACCGCCATGATTTGCGTCTCGAGTAGCGATAGTGGCCCCGGACTGGCGGTGGTGGCGGCGGCGCTGACGCGAGGGGAGCCGGCGCGCCTCTTTGCGTTGCACCTTCGCCGTCCCAGCGACCGGCCCTCGGTCGAACTGCGGCACGCGCAGGACCATGAGGAGGGGCCACTCGGTCCACTCCTACACCATGCGCGCAAATTGATGCTGGAGGTGCGCCCGCTGGGCTTCGTTTCCGACGAACCGGCCGCCGACATCTGCCGCACCGCACAAGCGAAGCAGGTTTCGCTTGTGCTGCTCGGAGCACATAAGCCGCTGCTGCTGGAAGGTCGGCTCGGCGGCACGGTCAGCCAGGTTGTCGGTCAGGCAAACAGTACCGTTGGCGTCCTGGTGGACCGCGGCCTGACCAAGGTTGAGCGCGTGCTGGTGGCCTATGCTGGCTGCGCGGAGGATGTCGAAGCGCTGCGGTTCGCCCGCCGCCTAAGTGCGGTGCCGGGTATCGAGCTATCCCTCCTCCATGTGGTCAAGCTGGGCGCGGCCGCCCAGATGGAAAGCCAGCGCCTCCCGCCAGAGTTTGACGGACTCTTCATTCACACCCGGGTCGTCGAGCACTCCTCGCCGCAGCTGGCAGTCCTGAAGGAAATGCGTGGCGGCTACGACCTCGTGATCCTCGGAATGAACGAGAAATGGGGACTGACAGCGACCATGACCAGTCCGATCCGGCGCCGACTGCTCGCTGACTCGCCAGTTTCGATACTTGCCATTCATCCACCGACCGCGCCGGCGGTCGTGAAAGCCGATGCCGCTCCTTCCTTCCCCTACACAATCGAACAGCCGGTCTGAGCAATGCATTTCGGGGCCACGCTTCGCCTCCTGCGTCTTGACTCCGGTCTCAGCCTGCGCGATCTGGCGCGGCGGCTGGAGGTGTCGAGCGCCTACCTGAGTCGAGTGGAGAACGGGCTCGACGCGGCGCCCACCTCGGCGCGGCTTGCCGTGATGGCACGTGAGTTGGGTTTGCCACCCCAGGTATTGATGGATCTCGCCCACCGGGTTAGTCCGCTGGTGGTCGACTACGTGATGCAGGTTCCGGAAGCGGGCTCGCTCTTTCTCGATATCGCCCATCGACGCCTCGACGCCGGCCAACTGGCCGAGCTTCGCACGCTGCTGGACGAGCGCTTTCCTTCCGCCGGCGTGCAGAGCACCGCGCCTGCCCAAGGGCTTGCCCAACTGCTACGCACGGACCGTATCGTGTTGGGCCTGATGTGCTCCGGAATGGAGGATATTCTCGACGTTGCTGCCGGTCGGCTGGCCGACGCCTGTCCGCGGACCGCTGTGGCCGCGATATCGGCGGCGCTGCGCTCACGCGAGGCCGAGGTATCGAGCGCGATCGGCAGCGGCGTCGCGGTGCCTTGCGCCTACCTCGCAGGCGCCGAGCCGGCTGCGGCCGTAATCACCCTCAGGACGCCGCTCGTTTACGACACCCCGGATGGGGCACCGTTACAGGTGGTCATCGTTCTTGTCGGCCCGCGTGACGTGCCCGAGCGCCGGCTCGTACTCGCGCAGATCGCACGCCTGGCCGCACGCAGACTGACCGAGCGGCTCGCGGACGCCGGCACCCCGGACGAGGTGCTGCGGCGCATTCTTCTACCGGGTTGACCCTGTTCCTGCAGAGACGACGGGCTGCACGCAGTTGCTGCCGTTGGCTGCACGATCGACCGGGTCGGGCTCAGTGGTACAGGAGCCACGCTGACGACGCGGGGGCAATGCCAGCCTCTTCTTGACCTGAGCTAACTTGCAGTAACCGGAGAATCGCTATCATTAGCGTTTTCCAGCAAACCGCCCATCGCTTCGATACGATACTCATGGCCGCCTATATCACCGAAAGAGTTCTCAGCGTTCATCATTGGAACGACACCCTGTTTTCCTTTACTACGACGCGCGACCGGTCCATCCGCTTTGAGAACGGTCAGTTTGTGATGATCGGCCTGGAAGTCGATGGTCGTCCGCTCACACGGGCATATTCGATCGCCAGTCCCAACTATGAAGAAACGCTCGAGTTCTTCAGCATCAAGGTGCAGGATGGTCCGCTGACCTCCCGGCTGCAGCATCTTCAGCTTGGGGACGACCTGCTGGTGTCGCGCAAGCCGACTGGTACCTTGCTGCTATCCGACCTGCTGCCCGGTAGAAACCTGTATCTGTTTTCGACGGGTACCGGCATGGCTGCGTTCATGAGCGTGATCCGTGACCTGGATATTTACGACCGCTTCGAGAAGGTGGTGCTGGTGCACGGTGTGCGCTACGTCAGCGAACTGGCCTACCACGATTTCATCACTCGTGAACTCCCCCACCATGAGTACCTGGGCGAAGCCATTTCCGCGAAGCTGATTTACTACCCCACCGTTACCCGGGAGCCCTATCGCAACCAGGGGCGCCTGACGACCCTGGTCGAGAACGGCAAGCTGTTCCAGGACATCGGGCTGCCCCCGCTCGATCCGGCTGTCGACAGGGCGATGATTTGCGGCAGCGCGGCCATGCTCAAGGACTGCCGCACCATGCTCGACGCGCGAGGCTTCAGAATGGCGAAACGGATCGGCGACATCGCCGACTATGTGATCGAGCACGCCTTCATCGAGAAATAGCAGGGCGGGACCAAGGGGGCGAGTTCGCCGGGCAGGCCTGGTCCCCGCCCTGCGATCGCCAGTGTGGAACGGCCCGGGGAATGCGGATGGAGAGGGGATACACCGGCGCGCACCGATTGCCCCCGACCAGGATTTGGTGGCGACGTTGGCATTGTCCGATGACGCGCTGTGCCTGCGCGGATGCGGGCAGACGCCGAAACTCAATCGCGCCGGGCGATCCGTTCGGCGTCGGGCGCGGGGCCGTCACCGAGGGCAGGGGGCGCATCCCAGCCGCCGCCCAGCGCCCGGATCAGCGCCACCGTCGAGCGTGCCCGCTCGCCGTCCAGTTGTACCGCCACCCGGCGCTGCTGCAATACGCTGCGATCGGCGTCGATGACCTCGAAGAAGCTCGTCGCGCCTTCGCGGTACTGCAGTTGCGACAGCTGCGCGGCGCGCTCGGCGGCGACCACCGCCGCGTCCTGGGTGCCGGCCTGGTCGCCGAGGATGCGCACCGCGGCGAGGCCGTCCTCGACTTCGCGGAAGGCGGTGAGCACGGTTTGGCGGTAGCGCGCCACGTCTTCTTCGTAGGCCGCGCGGCTGCGGTCGAGCTCGGCCTGGCGGCGGCCGCCGTCGAAGATCGGCAGCGACAGCACGGTGCCGGCCAGTGGGCCGAGCAGGAAGGTACGGCTCGACCACTGCAACAGATCGCCGAGCTCGGCCGACTCGTAGCCGAGCGCGCCGGTCAGGGTCAGGCGCGGGAAGAAGGCGGCGCGGGCGACGCCGATGCGGGCATTGGCCGCAGCCATCGCGCGCTCGGCGGCGGCGATGTCGGGACGGCGTTCCAGCAGCGCCGACGGCAGGCCGGCGGGAACCGCGACGGCGACGCGGCCGAGCGGCTGCGGGGCGAAGCTGAACTCGGCCGGCGGCTTGCCGAGCAGGGTGGCCAGCGCATGTTCGGCGGCGGCGCGGCGGCGTGCGATGCCGTGCGCTTCCGACTGCGCCGAGGCGAGTTCGGTACGTGCGCGGGCGACGTCGAGCTCGCCGATGTCGCCCGCGTCGAAGCGGCGCTGCACGAGCTTCAGCGCCTCGCCGCGCAGGTCCACGGTGGCGCCGAACAGCGCCTGCTCGGCGTCGAGTTCGCGCAGCAGGAAGTAGGCCTGGGCGACGTCGGCCTGCAGCGCGAGTTGCACCGAACGCAGCAGGGCCTCGCTCTGCTGCATGCTGGCGCCGGCGGCGTCCACCGTGGCGGCGACACGGCCGAACAGGTCGACTTCGTAGCCGATGCTCGCCTGTGCCCGCCACAGCGTGGTGGTCGCGGTGGAGGCGTCGGCGTCCAGCCCCTGCGAGGCCGGCGAGGGACGCTGGCGGGTGGGGCCGAAGCCGGCGTCGACCTGCGGCAGGCGCTCGGCGCGGGTGCTGCCTTCCAGCGCGCGGGCCTGGGCCAGGCGGGCGGCCGCGGCCTTGAGGTCCTGGTTGGCCGCCAGGGCTTCGGCCTGGAGCGCGTTCAGCGTGTCGTCGCCGAACACCGTCCACCATTGGCCGCGGTGTGCGTCCTCGGCCGGTGCGGCGGTCTTCCAGCGTGCGGCCGCGGCGGCCTCGGCCGCGGGGTCGGCCTCCTTGAAGGCCGCCGGGGTGTTCAATGCGGGGCGCTCGTACACCGGCGTCAGCGAGCAGCCGGCCACCACCAGCACGGTGGCGAGCAGCAGCGGGATGCGCCGGGCCGGTGCGCGGGATGCGGATTGCGTGTTCATGGTCTGGGCTCCGTCTGGGTCAGGCGCCGTGCGGCGCGGCGGTGGGGTCTGCGTGGGGCGCGGTCTGGGGCGCAATGAGTGGCGCCGCATGCGGGCTGGCGGTGTGCAGCTTGTGGCCACGGCCCAGGGTGCGCAGCAGCACGTAGAACACCGGGGTCAGGAACAGACCGAACAGGGTCACGCCGAGCATGCCGAAGAACACCGCGATGCCCATCGCCTGGCGCATCTCGGAGCCGGCGCCGGACGACAGCACCAGCGGCACCACGCCCATGATGAAGGCGATCGAGGTCATCAGGATCGGACGCAGGCGCAGGCGGCTGGCCTCGATCGCGGCGGAGAGCGCGCTGCTGCCCTGCAGTTCGAGCTCGCGGGCGAACTCGACGATCAGGATCGCGTTCTTCGCCGACAGCCCGACCAGCACCATCAGCCCGATCTGGGTGAACAGGTTGTTGTCGCCGCCGGTCAGCCATACCCCGGTGAGCGCGGCCAGGATGCTGGTCGGCACGATCATGATCACCGCCAGCGGCAGGGTCAGGCTCTCGTACTGCGCGGCCAGCACCAGGAATACCAGCAGCACGCTCAAGGGGAAGATCCATCCCCCGGCGTTGCCGGCGAGGATCTTCTGGTAGGTGAGGTCGGTCCATTCGAACCTGATTCCCGGCGGCAGGGTTTGCGCGGCGATGCGCTCGGCCGCGGCCTGCGCCTGGTCGGACGAGTAGCCCGGCGCCGGGCCGCCGTTGATGTCGGCGGCGGTGTAGCCGTTGTAGCGCACCACCATTTCCGGGCCGAAGCCGTTGCTGACCCGCACCAGCGAGGACAGCGGCACCATCTCGCCGGCGGCGTTGCGCGTCTTCAGCTGGCCGATGTCTTCCGGCCGCGCACGGAAAGGCGCATCGGCCTGGGCGCGCACCTGGAACACGCGGCCGAAGCGGTTGAAGTCGTTCACGTACAGCGAGCCGAGGTAGATCTGCATGGTGTCGAATACGTCGGTGACCGACACCCCGAGCTGCTTGGCCTTGACCCGGTCGAGGTCGACGTCGAGCTGCGGCACGTTGATCTGGTAGCTGGTGAAGGTGGGGCCGAGCTCGGGCGCCTGTTGCGCGGCGGCGATGAAGGCCTTGGCGGCGGCGTCCAGTTCGGCGTAGCCGAGCGCGCCACGGTCCTCGATCTGCAGCTTGAAGCCGCCCAGCGTGCCGAGCCCCATCACCGGCGGCGGCGGGAACACGGCGATGAAGGAGTCCTTGATCGCGGCGTACTCGCCGTTGAGCGCGGCGCTGATCGCCGCGGCGGAGAGCTCCGGCGCGCGGCGCTCGTCGAAGGGCCTCAGGGTCACGAACACGATGCCGGCCGAGGAGCTGTTGGTGAAGCCGTTGATCGACAGCCCGGGGAAGGCGATCGCGCTCTGCACGCCGGGCTGCTCGAGCGCGATCTCGCTCATGCGCCGGATCACGTTCTCGGTGCGGTCGAGCGAGGCGCCGTTGGGCAGTTGGGCGAAGCTGATCAGGTACTGCTTGTCCTGCGCCGGCACGAAGCCGCCGGGCACGATCCACGCCACGGCCGCGGCGAGCCCCAGCAGCACCGCATACACGCCCATCACCGAGGCCTTGCGCGAGATCACGCCGGTGACGCCGCGCCCGTAGCCCTCCGAGGCGCGGCCGAAGAAGCGGTTGAAGCGGGCGAAGAAGCCGCCGAACAGCCGGTTCATCACCCGGGTCAGCCAGTCGGGGCGCTCGTTGCCGTGGTGCGGCTTGAGCAGCAGCGCGGCGAGCGCCGGCGACAGGGTCAGCGAGTTGAACGCCGAGATCACCGTGGAAATGGCGATGGTCATCGCGAACTGCTTGTAGAACTGACCGGTGAGCCCGGTCATGAAGGCGAGCGGCACGAACACCGCGACCAGGGTCAGCGCGATCGCGATGATCGGCCCGCTGACTTCCTGCATCGCGCGGTAGGTGGCATCGCGCGGACTGAGCCCGGCGGCGATGTTGCGCTCGACGTTCTCGACCACGACGATGGCGTCGTCCACCACGATGCCGATCGCCAGCACCATGCCGAACAGCGACAGCGCGTTGATCGAATAGCCGAAGGCGAGCATCAGGCCGAAAGTGCCGACGATGGACACCGGCACCGCCAGCAGCGGGATGATCGATGCGCGCCAGGTCTGCAGGAACACGATCACCACCAGCACCACCAGCGCCACCGCCTCGAGCAGGGTCACCACCACCGCCTTGATGCTGGCGCGGACGAACTGGGTCGGGTCGTACTCGATGCGGTAATCGACCGAGCTGGGGAAGTCCTGCTTGAGCTCGGCCATCGCCGCGCGGACCTGCTCGGACACCGCCAGCGCGTTGGCGCCGGGCGACTGCATGATGCCCATGCCGATCGCCGGCTGGTTGTCGAGCAGCGAGCGCAGGCCGTATTCGGAGGCGTCGAGCTCGACCCGGGCGACGTCGGCCAGCCGCGTGACACCGCCGTCGGCCGCGGTCTTGAGCACGATGTCGCGGAATTCGGTCTCGGTGGACAGGCGCCCGCGGGCGTTCACCGAGAACTGCAGCGGCACGTCGGGCAGCGTCGGCGAGGCGCCGATCACGCCGGCGGCGACCTGCACGTTCTGCTCGCGGATCGCGCGCACCACGTCGCTCGCGGTGAGCCCGCGCTGGGCGACCTTGTTCGGGTCCAGCCACACCCGCATCGCGTAGTTGCCGGCACCCCAGATCGACACTTCGCCAACGCCGGGGATGCGCGCGAGGCGGTCCTTGACGTTGAGCACCGCGTAGTTGCGCAGATAGGTGGCGTCGTAGCGGTCGTCGGGCGACACGAGGTGGACGACCAGGGTCAGCGTCGGCGAGCTCTTGACCGTGGTCACGCCCAGGCGCTGCACGTCCTCGGGCAACCGCGGCAGGGCCTGCGACACGCGGTTCTGCACCAGCTGCTGAGCCTTGTCCGGATCGACGCCGAGGCGGAAATGCACGGTCAGCGCGAGGTTGCCGTCGCTGTTGGCCTGCGACTGCATGTACAGCATGTCTTCGACGCCGTTGATCGACTCCTCCAGCGGCGAGGCCACGGTTTCGGCAATCACCTTGGGGTTGGCGCCGGGGTACTGGGCGCGCACCACCACCGACGGCGGCACCACTTCCGGGTATTCAGAGATCGGCAGCTGGAACATCGCCAGCAGGCCGCCGAGCAGGATCAGCACGGACAGCACGCCGGCGAAGATCGGGCGGTCGATGAAGAATTTCGAGATGTTCATGGCGGCAGCCTCAGCTGTTGTCGGCGATGGCGGCGCGCGCACGGGGCGCGGCCGGATCGGCGACACCCGACATCAGCACCGGGTTGGGACTCACGGTCTGGTCCGGGCGGGTGCGCTGCAGGCCGTTGACCACGATGCGCTCGCCGGCCTGCAGGCCACTGTCGACCACCCGCAGCGGGCCGTGGGCGGCGCCCAGGGTGACCTCGCGGTAGGCGGTGCGGTTGGCGTCGTCGACCACCAGCACGAAGCGCTTGTCCTGGTCGGTGCCGATTGCCCGCTCGTCGACCAGCAGGGCGTCGCGCGGGGCGCTGCTGCCGAGGCGGATGCGGGCGTAGAGACCGGGCAGCAGGGTGCCGTCGGGGTTGTCGAACACCGCGCGCACCCGGATCGTGCCGGACGAGGTGTCCACCCGGTTGTCGACCGAACTCACCGTGCCGTGGCGCGGGTAGTCGTCCTCATTGGCGAGACCGAGCTGCACCGGCACGCTGCCGGTGCGACCGTTGATCAGCGCGAGGAAGCTCTGCTCGTCCACATCGAAGGCGGCATACAGGCGCGCGACCGACACCAGGGTGGTGAGCGGCGCCGAACCCGGACCGGCGGCGACCACGTTGCCGACGGTGGCCTCGGCACGCGATACGCGGCCGGCCACCGGTGCGGTGATGCGGGTGTATTCGAGGTTGAGTCGTGCCGACTCCACCGCGGCCCGTGCCGCCAGCCGGTTGGCCGCGGCCTCGCGGGCGGCGTTCTGCTTCTCTTCGAAGTCGCGGCGGGCAATCGCGTTGTCGGCGATCAGGCGCTCGCCGCGGGCGAGGTCGGTGGCGGTGTAGGCGGCACGGGCCTCGGCCGCGGCAAGTCCGGCGCGGGCCTGGTCCAGTGCTGCGGCATAGGGACGAGGGTCTATGGTGAACAACGGGTCGCCCTTGCCGACCAGCGCCCCGTCGCGAAAATGGACCGCGGTGATGGTGCCGGCGACCTGTGGCCGGATCTCGACCCGGTCGACCGCCTCCAGGCGACCGGAGTAGCTGTGCCAGTCGGTGATGCGGCGGGCGGCGACGGTGGCGACGTCGACCGGGCTCGGTGCCGGCGCGGCGCTCGCGCCGGCAGGCTGGGTGCCGGCCTGCACGGCCAGGGTGGCGAGTCCGCCGCCGAGCGCGACAGCGATTGCGACTGCGGTAGCGAGGGCATAGGGTTTGCGCAAGAGAGACATCGCGGGGCTCCTGTCGGGCTTCGCTGCGCCGGCGTGCCGGGTAGCGATTGGTGTTTGGTTGCCGGGTGTCCGCCGCGAAGCTCGGCCGACACGTGACTGCATTGCGCCATTCCGGCGGTCCGACCCGACCGGGTCAGACCTTCGGTTTGCCGCAGTGCATCAATCATGGATGTTGTTTCTGGCCGGATAAATGGGTGAAATCTGGAAACACTATTCGCTCATGGCGAATAATCCGCGCGCTGATTGATGGATAATCCGCTCAGCGCCGCTTTGCTCGTGGAGGAGATATGGATCGATTTCAGGCTATGCAGGTGTTCACCCGGGTGGTAGACGCCAACAGTTTTTCGCGCGCGGCCGACAGCCTCGGATTGCCGCGCGCCACCGTCACCAACATCATCCAGAACCTCGAGCGCCTGCTGCAGGTGCGCCTGCTCAACCGCAGCACCCGCCGCCTGAGCCTGACCCCGGACGGCGCGGCATACTACGAACGCTGCGTGAGCATCCTCGCCGAGGTGGAAGACACCGAGGCCTCATTCCGCGAGGCGGCGCGGGCACCACGCGGGCGGCTGCGCATCGACGTGCCGGCCTCGATCGGCCGCCTGGTGCTGATTCCCCGGCTGTGCGAGTTTCATGAACGCTACCCGGAGGTGGAGATCGCGATCGGCATGGGCGACCGTCCGGTGGACATGGTGCGCGAGGCGGTCGATTGCGCCATCCGCGTCGGCGCCTTGCCCGATTCCTCGCTGGTCGCGCGGCGCATCGGCACTTTCTTCGGCGTCACCTGCGCGGCGCCGTCCTACCTCGAGCGCTACGGTGAACCGCAGACCCTCGAAGACCTCGCCCGCCATCGCGCGGTGCATTACTTCTCCAGTCTCACCGGCCGCATCCTCGACTGGGACTTCGTCGTCGATGGCGTGGTCACCGAACTGAAGATGGACGGCGTGGTCTCGGTCAATGACGGCGATGCCTATCTTGCCTGCGCGCTGCAGGGCTTCGGTCTGGTGCAGGCGCCGCGCTTCATGGCGCTGCCGCATCTGGAGTCCGGCGCGTTGCGCGAGGTGCTGCCGCAATGGAGCCCGTCGCCGATGCCGATGTCGGCGATCTATCCCGCCAACCGCCACCTGTCGCCCAAGGTGCGCGCCTTCGTCGACTGGGTCGCCGAACTGTTCGCGGCCTGCCCCTTGCTCGGCGGCAGCATGGCGGTCGACTACTGCTGCAGCTACCAGGGCAAGGCCAGCGGCAATACCCTGCGCTCGCTGGTCGAGCAGCACAATCTGGCGGAAAGCGTGCTCTGAGTTCCCGCTTCGGGACGCACCGTCAGCATGGCGCTGAACGAACATATCGAAAAAATACGATTGATGTTTCGTAAAAAGTAGATATATAATTCGTCTAAATTAGATATTAA
Organism: Azoarcus sp. Soil_N_20; assembly: GCF_057656155.1. Taxonomy (NCBI): domain Bacteria; kingdom Pseudomonadati; phylum Pseudomonadota; class Betaproteobacteria; order Rhodocyclales; family Zoogloeaceae; genus Azoarcus; species Azoarcus sp. Soil_N_20. The sequence goes on from NZ_JBDGKX010000006.1 coordinate 135,851, forward strand.
TTTCGCCGTGTTCCGATTAAAGAATCGGATAAGGGCGATACAACCATTCACTGCGAGTACCGTACATGGACCTCGACGAAGTCATCAAGGCACTGGCCCATCCGGTGCGGCGCGAAATCCTGCAATGGCTGAAGGAGCCCGAAAAGCACTTCGCCGACCAGGAGCATCCGCTCGAAGTCGGCGTCTGCGCCGGCAAGTTCGAGCGTTGCGGCTTGTCGCAATCGACCGTCTCCACCCACCTGGCGGTGCTGCAGCGCGCCGGGCTGGTCACCACCCGGCGCATCGGCCAGTGGGTGTTCTACAAGCGCAACGACGACACCATCACCGAGTTCCTGCGCCAGATCGGCAAGGAACTCTGATTCCGCCTTCCCTCCACCTACCCCGGAGATATCGCACCATGACCACCCTGTTCGACCCGATCACCGCCGGCGACATCGCCCTCGCCAACCGCATCGCCATGGCCCCGCTGACCCGCAACCGCGCACCCCGTGCGGTGCCGTCCGCGATCACCGCCACCTACTATGCCCAGCGCGCCAGCGCCGGCCTGCTGATCACCGAAGCCACCGCGATCAGCCAGCAGGGGCAGGGCTATGCCCACGTGCCGGGTCTGTATGCGCCCGAGCAGCTTGCCGGCTGGAAGCGTGTCACCGATGCGGTGCATGCGGCCGGCGGCAAGATCGTGGTGCAGATGTGGCATGTCGGCCGCGTGTCCCACACCTCGCTGCAACCGGGCGGCGGTGCGCCGGTGGCGCCCTCGGCGATCACCGCGAAAACCAAGACCTACGTCATCAACCCTGACGGTAGCGGCGCCTTCGTGCCCACCTCGGCACCGCGCGCACTCGACATCGACGAACTGCCGGCCATCATCGAGGACTACCGGCGTGCCGCGCGTGCCGCGATCGACGCCGGCTTCGACGGCGTGGAGGTGCACGCCGCCAATGGTTACCTGATCGACCAGTTCCTGCGCTCGGGCAGCAACCATCGCACCGACGCCTATGGCGGCAGCATCGAAAACCGCGCCCGCCTGCTGGTCGAAGTGATGGCTGCGGTCAGCGCCGAAATCGGGGCCGGCCGTACCGCGATCCGGATCTCGCCGGTCACTCCGGCCAACGACGCCGCCGACCCCGATCCGCAGCCGCTGTTCACCCATGTCGTCGAGCAGCTTGCACGCTGGCCGCTCGCCTACGTGCACGTGATCGAGGGCGCCACCGGCGGCGCGCGCGACTTCCAGCAGGGCGACCAGCCTTTCGACTACGGGGCGCTGAAAGCCGCCTATGCCAGAGCCGGCGGCAAGGCGGCGTGGATGGTCAACAACGGCTACGACCGCAAACTGGCCGCAGCCGCCGTGGCCGAAGGACGCGCCGACCTCGTCGCCTTCGGCAAGGCCTTCATCTCCAACCCGGATCTGGTCACCCGCCTGCGCGAGGAAGCGCCGTTGAACCCGTTCGATACTTCCACGTTCTATGGTGGAGGCGAGAAAGGCTACATCGACTATCCGGCGCTGGCCTGATCGCGCATTCCAGCCCGGAAGCTCGCGGCCGCGCCTTGCGCGCAGGTGGGGGCAGGACCGATTCGATCACGCCGTGTCGCCGGCACTGCCCGCGCGGAAGGCGGTGACGCGGCCGGCATCAGCAAGGAACATGACCATGAAAACGGGCGATACCGCAGCCGAACCCACCCGCGCCGAACTCGACAGCCTGCCCGGCGCGGTCGTGGTCGAATTCGGCACCTCATGGTGCGGCTACTGCCGCGCCGCGCAGCCGCTGCTGGCGCCGGCCTTCGCCGCCCGGCCACAGGTCCGGCACATCAGGATCGAGGACGGTCCCGGCCGCCGTCCGGGGCGCAGCTACAAGGTCAAACTGTGGCCCACACTGGTCTTCCTCGCCGACGGCAAGGAGGTCGCCCGTCTGGTGCGACCGGGCGATCCGGCGCAGATCGACCATGCGTTCGCGGTGATGGCGTCGCACCTGCGGACGCCCTGAGCGCCGACGAAAGAGGGTGGCGGCCCGCGTGCCGGGGCGGAGGTGAACGCTCGCTTCCCCGATGCGGGCTGCGGTTTTCCTGCTGCAGGCGTAATCTGTGGAGCCGAGCGCGACCGCATCGATCGGGCCGGGCCGAGGAGGAGCAGCGATGAAACCGACAGCGCACCCGTTTGCGACAATCGTCCTGAGCGCCTTCCTGCTTGCGGCGCCCGCAGCGGCGTCGGCGTGGGACATGGCAGGAACCCGGACGGTGACGATGCACACCCGCGACGGCGAGGCCATCCGGATCGGCACCGTCACCTTCGAGCCCCGGGGCGAGCACACCGGCTTCGTGCTCCACCTCGACGACAAGCCGTTCAAGGACTTCTTCCTGTCGATGAAGGAGTTCAAGTGTCTCGAAGGCGCCGAAATCCAGTGTCACGTCCCCTATCCTTACCCCAATCCCTCGACCGTGACCCGCAGCGACCTGTCGTGGCTCGAACACGCGCTGCTGTTCCTGTACAAGGCGCCGTCGGATTTCGGCGCCCGCCTGTGGAACGGGCTCTATTACCGGATGGCGATCACCGACGAGGGGATCGTAGGTACCGCCGAAGCGGTGGATCTGAACCTGATTTCGGCGCCGCCCGCCGATGCTGCGGTGGCACCCTACGTGCCGGCCGAGCGCAGCGAGATTACACCCGGCAGCCGCTGGATCGGCAAGCTGACGATCCGCTAGGCAGCCCTGTCGATCGCACCATGAGTCGCTTTCGACGCTGCTTCCGGCAATGCGCCGCGCTCCTTGCCATGGTGGCCGTCGCGACCCTGTCCGCCCACGCCGGCGAGCTCGGCAAGGCCGACCTGGAACGGCGCTTCCCGCCGCCGTTGCAGGTCGGCGACAAGCTGAAAAATATTCCCGCGTGGCCGATCGGCAGCGAACTGGAGCCGGATGCGGGGCCGGTCGCCTACGCCTTCGAATCCATCGACCTGGCGCCCATCCCGGGCTTCGAGGGCACGCCGTTCAATGTGCTGATCGCGATCGATCGCAAGGGCACCTATCTGGGCGTGGAAGTGCTGCGCCAGCACGAACCGGTGTTCCTGAGTGGCCTCGGCGAGGTACCGCTGCACGAGTTCGTTCGTCAGTACGCGGGCAAGAGCCTGCTGCAGCAGATCAGCGTGGCCACCATTTACGGCAGCGCCAAGCGCACCGGCGACGACAAACGCGTGGTGCTCGACGGCGTGAGCAAGGCCACCGCGTCGATCCGCATCCTCAACCAGACCGTACTGACCTCCGCGCTGGCGGTGGCGCGCGCCGAGCTTGCGTTCGCCGCGCCGTCACAAGCGGGCCCGCCGGCGCAGGTCCGCGCCGAAGTGTTCGAGCGCCTCGACTTCGCGGCGCTGGTGCAAGGCGGCCATATCGGCCGCCTCAGTCTGCGCAACGATGAAGTCGAGCAGCGCTTTGCCGGCACCGACGGCGCCGGCCAGGATGCCGAGGGCCTGGCCGCCCCCGACCAGATCGGCGTCGACTTCTACGTCGCCTGGCTCAATGCGCCCACCATCGGCCGCGCGCTGCTCGGCGATGCGATGTATGCCTATCTGATGCGCAGCCTGGAGCCGGGGCAGCAGGCCTACTGGGTCGCCACCGCCGGGCGGACGGCGCTGGTGGACGCACACTTCGTCCGCGGCACGACACCACAGCGCCTGGCGCTGAGCCAGGACAAGGTGCCCTACGAGGCGCGCGATCTCGACCTCGATCTGGTCCCGCCCGCCGGCGCGCCGCGCTTCAACAGCTTGCTGGCGGTCCAGATCCCGCCCATGTCGGGACTCGATCCGGGCCAGGTTGCGCAGTTCGGGCTCACCCTCAGCCGTGCCCGTGGTGCGATCCTGCCGATCGTCACCGAGCGCACGGTGAGCCTCGACTATGTCCCGCCGGCCGCACTGCTGAGCTATCCGCCCAAGCCGCTGCCGGAATGGCTCATCGCCTGGCAGGACCGCGCCCGCGATCTCGCCATCATCGCCGCCGCCCTCGCACTGCTCGCGGTCGTCCTCGCCCGCCCGCGCTGGATCTCGATCAGCGCCCCGCGGCTGCGCGTCTTCCGCCTGTCCTTTCTCGCCTTCACCCTGGTTTTCATCGGCTGGTACGGCCAGGGGCAGCTCTCGGTGGTGCAGATCACCGGGGCGATCAAGTCGCTCAATGCCGGCCAGGGGCTGGGCAGTTTTCTCTACGATCCGATCTCGCTGCTGCTGATCGCGTTTACGGTGATTAGCTTCTTCGTCTGGGGGCGCGGTACCTTCTGTGGCTGGCTGTGCCCCTTCGGCGCGCTGCAGGAGTTCGTTGCCATCCTCGGGCGCCGACTCGGCGTGCGTGCGCGTCGCCTGCCCCTCCGACTGGCGCGCGTGCTCGATCGCGGGCGCTACTTCATTCTCGCCGCACTGGTGGTGGCTGCGCTGTGGGCGCCGCGCGCAGCCGAGCAACTGGTCGAGATCGAGCCGTTCAAGACCGCGATTACGGTCGGTTTCGACCGCAGCTGGCCCTTCGTCGCCTACACGGTGGCGATGCTGCTGATCAGCGCGGTGTATTACAAGTTCTTCTGCCGCTTCGTGTGCCCGCTCGGTGCGGCGATCACCCTCGGCGGCCGCCTGCGCATGCCCGCCTGGCTGGTGCGCCGCGCCGAATGCGGCCAGCCCTGCCAGACCTGCCGCCACCGCTGCGCCTACGATGCGATCGAACGCGACGGGACGATCGATTACGACAACTGCTTCCAGTGCCTCGACTGCGTCGGCATCTACCATGACGACACGCGCTGCGCGCCGCTGATCCTGTACCGGCGCAAGGGATGGAAGCTCGGGGAGGGCGGTCAGCGGCGTCCGGGCGCGCGCGCGGACGGGCAGGCACACGGCGTGGTCGGAACCACAGCCGTTGCGGCAAACGCCGGAGGCGCGCTCGGGATCAGCGGCTGACCCGGCTGGCCGCCCCGGTCGAGCCGGGGTTGGCGAGCCGGGTCAGCAGGCGCAGGGTCGGCAGACCGCCGCGCAGCAGCGCGCGATGGACCTGAACCAGCGCGGCGCCGGCCTGCAGCCGGGCCTGTGCTTCATGCACCGAGGCGATGCCGCCGACACTGATCAGGCACACCGCGGGGCCGAGCGCCGCGGCCAGTTCCGCCAGTCGGGCGCAGGCCAAACCCGCGGCACCTTCGGCCGACAGCAACAGGCCATCGGCGCCCGCATCGACGCAGCGGCGGGCGAGTTCGACCCGCCCGCGGTGCTCGAGCCACGCCGCCGGCAGCTTGGCCACCAGCGCCAGTCGGTGGCGGCGGGGCAGCCCCGCGCGTGCCTGCGCAAGCGCGGCCAGCAGAGCGGTGAAATGCGCAGCCGATGGGCAGTCACGCCCCGGATTCAGGGTCAGGTAGTCGGCCGCTCCGTGCCACGCGGTGAGGGCGTTCAGGACCGCCGTTTCCGCCTGCGACCAGTCGAGCGCCGGCGGCTTGACCAGACTGAGACCGCACCGCACCCCGTGGCGGTGCGCCCGCACTCGCGCCGGCGGGACGGTGGCGAGCGTCCACCGGCTGCCGATCTCGACCGCGCCCAGGCCCAGCCGCTCGCCGTGCGCGAGCAGGCGGCCGTGGCGGTCGAAGCCGGCTGCGAGCCCGAGTGGCGACGGAAACACCAGCCCCATGGTCCGCACCGGCTGCGGCAGCGGCGCCGCGCGTTCGCCCCGGTGCGCAGGAGCGCGCAGCAGAGCTTCGAGCGCCCAGCGGGTGCGCAGGGCGCGTGGCGTCAGTCGGGCGATCATGGTTTGTGCACGCGGCCCGGGGTGCTGCCGGTACGCCGGCCGCGCCGGGCAAAATCGCCGATGAATGCGACCAGCGCCTCGACCGCGGCATCGGGCAGACCGTGGTACAGGCTCACCCGGACGCCACCGCGCTGCGGATGGCCGCGCAGGTCGCGCAGCCCCGCTGCGTCCGCGGCGGCGATGAAGTCCTCGCAGCAGGTGGTGTCGGGCAGATCGAAGCAGGGATTGACCTGCGAGCGCCAGGCCGGCGCCACGCGCCGGGTGTAGAACCCGCCCGCGCCCGCATTCGCGTCGTCGATCGCCCCGTGCACGGCGGCACTGCGCTGCACGAGCCGGCTCGCCATCGCCGCCACCCCGCCCGCGTCCTCGATCCAGTGCAGCATGCGGTGGGCGACGAAGATCGGCAGCACCGGCGGCGTGCACAGGCGCGAATCGGCCGCGGCCTGCTCCGCGTAGTTCATCATGCGCGGGGTGTCGGCACGCGCGTGGCCGAGCAGGTCGCGGCGCACGACGATCACGGTGAGGCCGGGGGTGCCGATGGTCTTCTGGGTGCCGGCATAGACCACGCCCAGCCGGCTCCAGTCCAGCGGGCGGGTGAGGAAGTCGGAGGTCATGTCCGCCGCCAGTGCCAGATCGAGCTCGGGCAAGGCATGGAACTGCACGCCGTCGGCGGTCTCGTTGCTGGTGAAGTGGGCATAGGCAAAGCGCCGGCAGTCGATCGCGGACCCGTCCTCAAACCGGTCCGGATCGGTGCTGCGCACATCGTCTCCGTCCATCCGGCCGTCGGCGGCCAGGGCCAGCACGCGCACGTCGCCGTAGTGCCGCGCCTCGGCCAGCGCACGGCGCGACCAATACCCGCTGTCGATATAGAGTGCCCGGCCCGCTGCGCCGCTCCCCGCCGCCCTGTCGTCAGCGTCCGCGGCGTCCTCGCGGTGGCCCAGCAGGTTCATCGGCAGCAGCGCGAACTGGGCGCTGGCGCCGCCGCCCATGAACAGCACCGCGAAAGCCTCGGGGATCGCCAGCAGGCGGCGCAGACAGGCTTCGGTTTCCGCCTGCAGGCTGCGGAAGGCGGCGGTGGTGAAGGGCAGGCTCAGGATCGAGCCCGGTCCTGGCCGACACGCGGCGGCGACCTCGTTCGCGACCACCCCCGGCAGCGCGCCGGCCGCAGCGGAAAAGCTGAATCCGGGTGCCGCCTGCCAGGCGGCGAAGGGTTCAGGAAAAGAGCGCGCCGGCATGCGCGCCCAGGCCCATGAAGAACAGCACCGGAATCGACAGCAGGGTGTTGACCCGCGCCGACAGGAAGGTGATGCGCGAGGCGCGCAGGCGCTCGTCGAGCGGGGCGGGCACGAAGCCCAGCACCCGCTTCTGGTACGGCCACAGCACGAACCATAGATTGCACACCATCAGCGCCGCGATCCAGATCCCGATCCCGAGCGGCGCCAGGCTGCCGTGCAGGCTCAGGGCCTCGAACAGCCAGCCGCGTTGCCACAGGATGAATAGCCCGCTGCCCAGCGTCAGCAGCGAGGCGTAGCGGAAGGTGCCGTGCTCGCGCTGCATGAGCGCGCGCTGGCGCGGGCTGTCCGGGTCGCTCAGGTCGGCCGCATTCAGGGCCACGTAGCGCGAGCGGGTGACCGCGGTGGCGTAGTTGTGGCCGATCCACACCAGCGCGCCGGCAAAGTGGAACCAGCGTGCAATCGCTTCGAGCACCATGTTTTCCATCATCGCGCCCTCAGCCGGCGAGCCGCAGCAGCAGCGCGAGCATGGCGGTAAGGGCCACGCCGAGGAGCACGGTGGTGAGCGAGGAATCGAGGATCCTACTCATCGCGCTCGAACTCCATGCGTGCCCACGAATTGTGGTCGTTGCGCATCACCAGCGGCTGCAGCCGGGCCGCGGGCGCTTGCGCGCGGGCAATGGCGTCACTGACCAGGTGATGCTGCGGCGAGCGCGCACAGGCAGGGTCGGTGTTGCAGGCGTCGCCGGTGAGGAGGAAGGCCTGGCAGCGGCAGCCGCCGAAGTCCTGTTCCTTCTCCGGGCACGAGCGGCACGGCTCGCGCATCCACTCGTCGCCGCGGAACTTGCGGAAGGTGGGCGATTCGTTCCACAGCCAGGCGAGGCTTTGCTCGCGCACCGAAGGGAATTCCAGGCCTTCGATGACGCGCGCCTCCTGGCACGGCATCGCCGCGCCGTCGGGCGCGATGGTGAGGTGGATCGAGCCCCAGCCGTTCATGCACGCCTTGGGACGGCCCTCGAAGTAGTCGGGGATGACGAAGTAGATCGTCATCCGCTCGCCCAGACGCGCGCGCGCCGCCTGGACCGCGCGTTCGGCGGCGTCGAGCTGGTCGCGGGTGGGCAGCAGCGCGTCGCGGTTGATCAACGCCCAGTTGTAATACTGGATGTTGGCGAACTCGAGGTAGTCGACACCGATGTGCTCCGCCAGCGCGAGGATGTCCTCGACCTGGTCGATGTTGTGGCGGAACACCGGGACGTTGAGCACCATCGGGAAGCCGTGGGCCTTGATCAGGTGGGCGACCTTGACCTTGAGGTCGAACACGCGCGCGCCGACCAGGCGGTCGGTGAGCTCGCGCTCGCTGGACTGGAGCGAGAGCTGGATCTGGTTGAGGCCGGCCTGCTTCAGCGCGACCAGGCGCTCGTCGGACAGGCCCACGCCGGAGGTGATCAGGTTGGTGTAATAGCCCAGCGCGCTGGCATCGGCGACCAGTTCCTCGAGGTCGTCGCGCAGCAGCGGTTCGCCGCCGGTGAAGCCGAGCTGCACCGCGCCGAGTTCGCGGCCCTCGCGCAGCACGCGCTTCCATTCCGCGGTGGACAGCTCTTCGTCTTCACGACGGGTGTAATCGACCGGGTTGCTGCACCACGGGCACTTCAGCGGACAACGATAGGTCAGTTCGAGCACCAGCCACAGCGGCTTGCCCTGACCGTCAAGCCTGACGACGGATCCATCCTTTGGCACGGAACACCTCCACGAACTTGTAAACGCCGTCGGCGACGCGATCGTCATCGCCCGGATAGCGTTGCTGCAACTCGGCCGCCAGCTCGCCGACCGTACGCTGGCCATCGCAGCGCGCGATGATGTCGGCAGCGGTCGGATTGAGCTTGACGATGCCCTCGGGGTAAAGCAGGACGTGGGCGTCCTGGGTGGGTTCCCAGCGGAACAGGTACATCGGATTGAGGGCGTAGCGCTCGCCGGCGGCGGGGCGGCTGGTCTCGGTCATGCGGCGGACTCCTTGCTGCGGCCGGAGCGGCGTGCGCCGCCCCGGCCACAGTGCATGTGCTCAGCGAACGTAGACGTAGGCGGTCACTTCGAAGCCGAGACGGATGTCGCAATACGCGGGGTCGGTCCACTGCATGGTAGGGCTCCTCGAGGATGATGGAATGCGAACCGGCCAGGTGACCGGTCCGGAACCATTCTCCCCGCGTGGGCCCGTCGGCCGGAACCGTAAAATCAGCGTTCAGGCATCAGCAGGATCATGAGCCGGCAGCGGCGAAAATCATGATTCGTGTGCCGCGTTCCGGATTTTTGATATGGGTTAAGGCAGGATCGGCCGGACCTTGCCGATCTGGGCGAGCAGCGCGCTGCCGGCCGCGTCGGCCTGCCCCTGCCAGCGATCGAAATGCAGCAGCTGGTCGAGCGCCATGCGCGGCAGCCAGCCGGCGGCCTCGAGCTCGGGTCGGGCATGGAAGTGGCTGACGTAGCCGATGCACAGGTAGGCCACCGGGATGATCTCGGGCGGGATGCCGAGCGCCTCGCGCAGCGCCTGCTGCTCGAAGATGCTGACCCAGCCCACCCCCAGGCCTTCCGCGCGCGCGGCCAGCCACAGGTTCTGCACCGCGCACACCGAGCTGTAGACGTCCATCGCCGCGATGTGGGTGCGGCCGACCACGACCGGGCCGTTGCGGCTGCGGTCGCAGGTGATGCACAGGTTGATCGGCGCCTCGAGAATGCCTTCGAGCTTGAGCTTGCGGTAGGTGCTGCGCTTGTCCTCGTCGAACATCAACTCGGCCTCGGCATGCGCCGCGCGAAAGGCCTGGTTGACCCTGCCCTTGATCTCGGGCGAACGCACCACGATGAAATCCCACGGCTGCATGAAGCCGACCGAGGGCGCATGGTGGGCGGCGGTCAGCACTCGCGCGAGGACCTCGTCGGGCACCGGATCGGGCAGGAACTGGCCGCGGACGTCGCGACGGGTGTGGATCGCGCGGTACACCGCGTCACGCTCCGCGGTGCTGAAGCCGGGGTTGCTCTGGATGGTTTGTTGCGGGTCTTGCCGTGGGCTGCTCATGAAGTATTCCCCTTGTCGTCGAGCAGTGGGCAGCGGCCGACCAGGCCGTTGCGGAAACGCTTCGAGGCCGGTCTTCCGACTCAGGATCATTTCGTCCGGACGCCTTCCCGGTCTCGCGGACCAGTGGCTGGGCACAAGCTTGCCCGGACAATCCCCATCACGGCGCTGGGCACGTGGCGGAATCTCACCGCCTTCCCGATTCTCCCGCGCGCAGGGCGCGGGCACCTCGAAGCAGAAAACGCGTGATTCTACGGGATCGGCGGCGGCACCGGCAGCTGCCGCCCTCCCGTCGCGGGTGTGCCGGCGCACAGACCCGACTCCGCAGCCCAGGTCGCGCAAGCGCAGCAGGCCGTCGCGGTCGGGAATGGTCGCGCAGCGACGGCCGATGGTGATCGGGCCGGCGCCGCCCAATGTACTCGTGCGCACAGAGGCCGCGCGCAATCGGGAACACACTGTTGATAACGATCCTGCTTGATGGCCCCGCTCCGCGGCGCCGGCAGTGTCGATGCTGATGGGTGCATGCAGGTGGACCAGCCAGGACGACTCGAGCTGGCCAGCCCGTGCCGTTCGGTTCAGTTGCGGACCGTCCGGCGAGCACGGCCCGATCCAGCATAAAGAGCAGGAGCTTGCCATGCACACGATCATTTGTTTCAAGACAGCGCTCGCCCTCGCGCTCGTCGCCGCCCTTGGCGGGTGCACCAACATGGGGTTGCCCGGAAGCGCCGCCGGCACTGGTGTCGGTACTCAGTCCTACCCGGTCACCGAGAACGTATCATCGTCCAACATCTACTCCGGCTATGGCGTGCTGCAGGCGATCGAGCGGGTCCAGCAGCCGGTCACGAGCGCGAACACGGGTATCGGCGGCAGCTCGATCGGCCTTGGTACCGTGGCGGGGGCCGTGGTCGGGGGGCTCGTCGGCAACCAGGTCGGAGGAGGCTCCGGCAAGACGATCGCCACGGTTGTCGGTGTCGCCGGCGGTGCCTACGCCGGTCACGTCCTCGAGAACCGGAACCGGAACGCTCCGGCACAGACCGTGAGCGACGACTACCGGTTCACCGTTCGCATGGAACAGGGCGCCCATCAGGTGCTGACGCAAGGGATGACTGCCGATTTCCGCGTCGGCGACCGGGTATACATCGACAACGCAGGGGTTCTGCGCCGGTACTGATCCCTCGCTTCGATCCGGAGGGACGGGCACGGTCGCAACTTCGTCACAGCGGGGCAACTGCGGCCTCGGGCTCCTTCCTCCCCTTGGAGGGGGAGGGACAAGGTGCCGACCCAGACTTCACGTCTCTCATTGCCGGTTTAATAGGTGCGCGCCAGCAGTGCGTCGAAGCCCGGGTAGTTGGCGCGGGTCAGGGCGTACTTCTCGGCGCTCGCAGTGCGCGAGGCGCCGGACTCGAGGGCGTCGATGAAGGCTGCACGGTCGGTCACCCAGCTGCCACCGACAAAGGTGACGCCGCGGGCAAACAGCGCATCGGGCAGGCAGCCGGCACTGGGGCCGATCATCGCGATCCAGCGTGCGTCGCGGCAACAGGCCAGCATGCGGTCCAGGGTGTCGTTGAGCAGCAGCGTGCTGGTCGAGATCACCTTGGTGCAGCCGGCGAGTTCGGCGGCATCCGTGGTGACCCGGTAGCCCGCGTGTTCCCCGGCGAGTTCGGCCTTGAGTTCGACCACGGTCAGCTTTGCGCCCGAGTCCAGGATGCGCCCGAGCAAAGGCATGAACAGGCCGATCATGCCGATCGACTCGCCGGCCTGCGGTTGCAGCTGGCCGATGGAGTCGGCGCTGTTGTCGGGGCGGAAGCCGGCGCGGTCGTACAGGCAGCGGGTCAGGGCATTGGCCGCGGCGAAGCCGATGGTCTTGTCGATGCCGGTGCCGCCGGCGTAACGTCGCGCCACTTCCAGCGCGTCGGCGCCGGCCAGTGCCGCGGGGTGGGCCGTGTCATGCAGGCGGGCGAGGGTGTCGTCGAGCAGCACGTAGGACAGGCCGAGCGCGCCGTCGTCCAGTTCCACGGCGCAGAACTCGCCCCGATTGTCGGCGTTGGGCTGCGCCGGCGGCAGATGAAGGGCACGGATGCGAGGCAGCGGGCCGCGGGCGGCAAACCGTTCGAGCTGGGCGAGGTAGTCGGTGGAAAAACTCATGGATGCTCCTGGTCGGGGCAATGCTCGCCGCGGTGCAAACCGGCGCGCACGGCCGCCGAGGCGGTGTCGCCGGACACGGTGGATCGCCGGTTTTCCGGGCTGCGCAGTGCGCCGGGGAAGTACATCGCGGTCAGGCTCTTCGAATGCACCGGCGAGTCGGCATCGATGCTGCCGTAACGGCGCCAGTCGCGCACCCACAGGATGTCGTCCGCCACCTCGAGCAGGCCGACCGTCTCGCGGTCACCGATCAGAATGCCCTGCACGCGCAAACCCAGTTCGGTCTTGGCCCGTTCCAGCCGTGCAACCACGTCCCGGGTAGCGCCGAACTCGCCGTCCGAGGCCAGCAACAGGTCGGCCAGTTGCCAGCGCGTGTCCTCGAGTTTTTCGATCGCCCTGTCGAGCGGGCCGCAGATGTCGGTGCCACCGCTGAAAGTCTGGCCGAGGAAGCGGATCAGGCGTTCGATACCGTCGGCGTCGACGCCCAGTTCCATCTCCACCACTTCGTCGGGGCCGCCAAACGTGAACACGTGACACGGCCGCTGCTGCGCGTGGGCGGTGCGCACGGCTTCGAGGACGGTCGCCTTTGCGACCGCCTCGGCGCCGCCCTGCATGGAACCCGAGGTGTCGACACACACCATGATCGGTCCCATCTCCAGGCGCTTGTCCGGTTCCGGTTGCGGATGCGGTCGCCACACGGGTGCCTGGTGCAGATGCACTTCCTCCATCCGGTCGTCGTCCTCATAGGCGAGCAGGGTCCGTTCGGCGCGGCGGGCATGCCACACCAGGCGCAGACGGGGATGGCCAAGGAGCATGGCCTCGGCCGGCAGCATGCGGGCGATGCGGTCGGAGCGCTTGATGCCGCGCGTCTCGCCCGGCATGTCGGGCACGTGCACGGTGCGCGCCTCCGGGCGCTGCGCAACGGCCTGCTCCATGACCTGTACGCGGTGCTGGCTGGCGGCGTCGGGCTCATCCGCCCGCCGGCTGCGGCCCAGGCCGCGGATCAGCCGGCCCAGTTCGGGCAGGCGCTCGAGCAGGCGGCGGATGCGCACCACCTCCTGCCAGCCCTCGCTGCGCAGCAGTCCGCAGATCATGTCCCAGCGCGTGTTCTTGCTCCCTTCGGGCAGCATGCCGAAGACCTCGACCAGCTCGTCGATCTGGCCGCAGCGCGTCTTCCAGTCGGCGGCGAAGGCCTCCAGTGCCATGTTTGCCGCCTCGTCAGCGTTGGCGCCGCGGTCGCGATAGTCGACGATCAGGTCGAGGTGGAACAGCACGCTCATAAGGACGGTAACGCTCAGCTCCTGCTGGTCCCGGCAGTAGGCGGGCAGGCCCAGGCCGTTCATGGTCCCGGCCAGGGCGGCGGCGAGGGCAGGCGGCGGCCACGGCCAGTCGCCGACCGGCCGCAGGCCGCCGTCGAGCAAGCCCTGGTAAAGCAGCGCCAGCCCGTGCAGACGCGGTTCGAGCTCGCCCTGCGCATTGGTCATGCCGCCCAGCCACAGCTTGCGCGACAAGTCGTCGAGGGCGGCCAGACGCAGCTCGCGGGCTTCGAACAGCAGCGAACCGGGGGAAACCATCTTCAGTCACCGTCGAGGACGGGGTGGGGCACCGGCTCCGGCGCGTCGCCGCGGTCCTCGTGTGCGGGCAAGGGCGGCAGCCGGGTGTAGCCTTCGCGCGCCACCGCCACGCGCCGCCGCAGGCCGGCGAGCACCGTGGCCAGGGCGGCCAGATTGGCGTCGACGCGGTCGGCAAGCGCGGCGTCCAGCCACAGGCTGGACGCACGGTAGGCGGCGAGACCGTTGCGCCGGGCGGCCAACTCGTCGGCATAGCCGTCGATGCGCGTGATCAGCTCGTCGATCTGGCCGGTGCGGGCGGCGATGTGACGGGCGCCATAGCGGCGCTGGCGGCTGTAGCTCATGCGCAGTGCGCTGGCACCGCCCTTGGCGTCGCCGATCTCGCCGGCCAGTTCGCTAGCGGAGAAGCGCAGACGACCGGCTTCGTCGTAGTCGAGGTCGTTGGCTTTCTGCTCGGCGTCGAGCTGGGCCTCGAAGGCCTCGACCACCCGGGTCAGACGCTGCGGCGCAAGCGCCGCACGCACGCCGAGGCGCGCCTGCAGCCAGTCGCCGACGGCGGCCTGGCGCGGTGCATCGGGGGCGGTACAGCACGGTAGCAGCAGCACGTCCCACAGGGTCACGATGTCGCGCCCCTCGCACGCGGCGGCCACGCGCAGCAACCACACCGCCTTGACCCAGCGCCGGTCGGAAACATAAATCTGTTCAGTCGCAAAATGGGCGCGCAGTTCACCGAGGATCGAGGCCACCTCGGCGGGCAGCACAACCTGCCGTGCCAGCTCGCCCAGGGCGGCAAGATCGCCGGCGTCCAGGCGCAGCTCGGCCGACGGCGCGACCCAGCCGGCCCAGGCGTCGGTCTCGAGCAGGCGGCCGAAACCGGCGGCGCTCACCGGTTCGACCGGCACCCGCACCAGGAAGCGATCGAAAAAGGCTTCCGCCACTTCGTCTTCCGGCACTTCATTGGTGGCGCCGATGGCACTGATCAGCGGACAGCGCTGGCGGCCGGCGCCGTTGTCGAACTCGCGTTCGTTGAGCAGGGTCAGCAGCGCGTTGAGAATGGCGCTGTTGGCCTTGAATACCTCGTCGATGAACGCGACCGAGGCATCGGGCAGGAAACCGGCGGTATGGCGCTCGTAGCGATCGTCTTCGAGGGCCTTGATCGACAGCGGCCCGAACAGCTCCTCCGGTACCGAAAACCGGGTCAGCAGGCGCTCGAAATAGCGTGCGTCGCCGAACACCGCATGCAGGCGCCGGGCCAGCTCGCTCTTGGCGGTGCCGGGGGGACCGATCAGCAGGCTGTGCTCGCCGGCCAGGGCCGCGAGCAGGATCAGGCGCACCACCCGACGGCGCTCCACCAGGCCGCGCTCCAGGGTGTCGACCAGGAGCGACAAACGGGCGTGGATGCCGTGCGGAGACCGACGATCAGATTGATCCATCGCGGCATCCTAGCACTCGGTCGGCGTCTAGACTTTGATCGGCCCTAAAAGACGGTCGAGCAGAAGTCACTGACCGTGGAAACGGCAGGCGCGTCCTCCGCCGCGCTGTTGTCGACGTGCCCCCGGATGCTCGTGCAGGCATCGGCAGTCATGACCATGGCCCGCACCATCCACGCCATCGTCAACGCGGTCGTGCTGCGGAACCCGGCTGCCGGAAGCGTCCCGAGGACCGCGGCGGGATCCTGCGCTGCCGGTGAATGACGCCGGCTCCGCCGGATTCATGCCTCGAGCACGATCGTTACCCGCTTGTTGCGCTTGCCCTCGGAACGGATCTTCACCACGCGCGCGATGCCGATCTCGCCGGTTCGGCGCAGATGCGTACCGCCACAGGGCTGCAGATCCACTTCGGCCACCTGGATGGTGCGCACCGAGCCCTGCCCGCGTGGCGGCTGCACCGACATGGTCTTGACCAGACCGGGGTTGGCATCGAGCTCGGCATCGGTGATCGCGCCGATATCCACCGGCAGGTCACGGGCGATCAGTGCGTTGAGCGCAGCTTCGATCTCGTCCGCGGCGAGTTTTTCCATCTCGATGTCGAAGTCCAGATGTGCCTTGTCCTCGGCCATGCGTCCGCCCGTGACCGGCGCGCCGACCACCGCGCACAGCAGGTGCAGGCAGGTGTGGTAGCGCATCAGCAGGTGACGGCGGGCCCAGTCGATCTCGGCCGTGACGCGCGCGCCGGTTGCCGGTGGGAGCGAGCCTTCGGCGAGCCGGTGCACGACCGCGCCGCCGTCGCCCCTGACGGTATCGACCACGGTCAGGCGGCTGCCGTCCTCCAGTACGAGTACCCCGCGGTCGCCGGGTTGTCCGCCGCCGGCAGGGTAGAACACGGTGCGATCCAGTTCCACGCCGGCGGCGTCGGCGCCTGTCACCACGGATTCGCAGCTCCGGGCATAACTGTCGTCATGAAAGATTGGTGTACTCACGGGAGCTCCTGGTGGTCGATTGGTCATGAGACCTTGCGTTCGATCATGGTGCCGGCATGGGGCCGGGCACCATGCCGACGGCTTCAATGGGTGACGGTCATCCCCGATCCGCGACTCGTGCACGGGCGTCGTCACGGGTGCCCGGCGCGTTCGCGATAAAGTGCAAAATGAATTGAAGAATGCCTTTGGGCTATCTATGGTTCTGTTGTACCTGAAGCATCGACAGGAGGAAACATGAATCGTGATAGCCGCGCGCGTTGTGCGCACCTTGCGGGCAACCGCCTGCAGATCGCAGGGGCGATACTCGTCAGCAGCCTGCTGTTCGGTTTCGGCGGCCACGACTTCCGGCCGCCCGGTCTGGGCGAGATCATCGTCACGCGTCATGCGAACGGCGACGACCTGCTGACCGCGGGGCTGGGACGTACCGGACTTGCCTCGCCCGACTTGCCGCCGATTGCCGATCCGGCCGCACCGACCCCGGCCGAACTCCGCCGGCGCGCGATCCACACCAACTACCGGGCACTGATCGACACCACGAGCAACGGCGGCTACGGCCGTCTGTACGGACCCAACATCGATCTCGCCGGCAACGACACCCTGGGTGAAGGGTTGATTCCCGGCACCGAGTATCTCGCCTTCGTCAGGAATGTGTACGGTGTACGCAATGTCACCGTGATGGTGCAGGTGCCCGACAGCTTCGATGTGGCGCGCCCGTGCATCGTTGCCGGCCCGTCCAGCGGTTCGCGCGGCGTGTATGGCGCCATCGGCGTCACCGGCGAATGGGCGCTCAAGCGTGGCTGCGCGGTGGCGTATACCGACAAGGGCACCGGCGCGGGGGGGCACGAACTCGAAACCAACCTGGTGACTCGCATCGACGGCACGCTGGCGGACGCGGCCACGGTCGGCAAGGACGCCCTGTTCGCGGCCAGGCTGAGCGCTGCAGAACGCACTGCCTACCTGGCCGGGCACCCCGACCGTTATGCGATGAAACATGCCCACTCCGGCGACAACCCCGAGCGCGTCTGGGGGCGCGCGACCCTGCATTCGATCGAGTTCGCGTTCCATGTGCTCAACGCCCACCACAACGGTGGTCAGCCGGCCGGGCGCGGCCGGCATCGGGCGGCGATCCATCCCGACAACACCGTCGTCATCGCCGCCAGCGTTTCCAACGGTGGCGGCGCGAGCATTGCGGCGGCGGAGCAGGACCGTGCCGGGCTGATCGACGCGGTGGTGGTGGTCGAGCCCCAGATCAATCTCGAACCTGCCCGGCACGTGCGCGTGATGCGTGGCGGCACGCTCGTGCCCGACGCCGGTCGGCCGCTCTACGACTACACCACCTATGCCAACCTGCTGCAGCCCTGCGCCGCCATTGCGCCATCGAACGCGGACAGCCCGCTGCTGACGCTGATCGTCCCCGCGCTCGCCGAGAATCGCTGCCGGGCGCTGGCCAACGCCGGCCTGGTCGAGGGCGCGACCGCCGCGGCGCAGGCCGAGGATGCGCGCAATCGGCTGGTGGCGTATGGGTGGGAGGCGGACAGCGCGCTGCTGCACGCGTCCCATTTCGCGCTGGCGACCCCGGCGGTGAGCGTGACCTATGCCAACGCCTACGCCCAGGCGCGGGTGGTCGACGATCTGTGCGGATATTCCATGGGCACCACCAATGCGACCAGCGGACTGCCGGCGCCCCCGGTGACCAGCCCCATGCCCACCCTGTGGGCGAGCAACAACGGCGTCCCGCCGTCGACCGGCATCAACCTGATTGCCGAACGGGCGGCCAACGGGCCGATCCGCGAGGCGCTCGCGGTCTCGGCATCGACCGGTCTGGCCGACTACTACTGGGACGGCGCGGCCTGCCTGCGTGCACTGGCGGACGAACGCAGGGTGACCAAGGCAATTGCCCGGGCATGGGTGACGGGCGACCTCGACGGTCGGCCGGCCCTCATCGTGCACGGCCGCTCGGACACGCTGGTGCCGGTGAACCACACGTCGCGGCCCTACCTGGGCCTCAACAGCCTTCGCGAGGGCGGGCGCAGTCGCCTGTCCTACATCGAGGTCACCAACGGTCAGCACTTCGACGCATTCCTGCCGCTGGCGGGCTACGACACGCGCCTGCTTCCGCTGCACTACTACGGCGGCCAGGCGCTCGACCTGATGTGGGCGCATCTCGTCGACGGCGTTCCGTTGCCGCCTTCGCAGGTCGTTCGTACCGTGCCGCGCGGTGGCACCCCGGGAGCCGCCCCAGCGGTGACCACGGCCAATCTGCCGGCGATTGCTGCGGCTCCGGCCGGTGCGGATCTGATCACGGTGCAGCGGGGCACGGTGCAGGTGCCGGACTGATCAGTGCCCCGCCGGTGCGCTTATCCGGCCTTGCGGCGGTCGGCGAAGTCGACCGCGATCACGCACTGTCGCCGCTCCACCAGCGGGCGCCTGGCCGCCGATTGGGTCGTATCGGCTTGGCCGCTGCGCGGCACATAACCGGTCAAGGCGCTCATCCCGGCCTGCGCAGCAGCGACCAGCTCGAACCAGCCACGGGTCAGTTCGGCGAGTCGCTGCGCATTGCGCTCGTCGACCGGTTCGGGCGCGGCAGGCGGGCTGGCCGCAGATACCGTGCTGCCGTCGGCCGGTCCGTCCTTGCGCCGCGCCATCTCGGCAATGGCGATGTTCGACACCTCGTTGCTGATCTGCATCAGCCGCTCGCGCAATGCCACGTTGAGCGTATTCAGCCGAACTACGGTCTGCATCGTGATCACCGGGCTGGCAGCCGGGGTGGAGGGTGCCAATGCATCGCGCCACTGGCACGCCTCATCGTCGACGGTGGCATAGGTTTCCTGCCACGCATATACCGCCTCGAGCTGCCGCTCCCAAGGCAGCCCCCACACCCAGGGCTCGTCGAGCGGAGGAAGGTATTCGGCATGGCTGAAGTCCGGTGCGTCATGGATCGCTGTTGCTTGCATGGTCTTGTCTCCTCGTTTATCTAGTTGCGACTCGATGGTTCAAGCATGTTCACACGCGTTTGCTGCAGTTTGTCGTGCGTCAATCCCGGATGCCGACGCCGTCCCGGACCTCGATGTGATTGTTACTTGAAGAATAGGATATCTGGCGCAATTTTCCTGCTTCGATTTAGTTGATCGTCATCTTCAGCCGAGCCTGCACGTCATGATCGCGGACGATCGGCGCCCGCACGGAACGCACAAAATTGTGCACCCGATGCGATCCATTGCCAGCGCCGGAGACCAGCCGCGAACGCCGCCGGCGCGCCGGACGCGCCGGCAAGGTTACTGCCGGTGCCACGCCCGGTGCCGGCGCGAGCCGCAAGCCGCAAGCAATTGTCATTGAGGAAGAGCTGCAGCGAACGCAGTGAGGCGGCGTCGTCGGGCATGCCCTCGGCAATCAGCGAATCTGATTCCGAACCGTCAGTTCCACCGTGCGTGCCGTGACCGTGCCGTCGGCGCCGATCACCAGTTCGCCGACCGATACCGGCAGCTTGAAGCGGCGCGGACCGGCGCTGCCCGGATTGACGAACAGGATGCCATCGCGATCCACGATGGAAGGCCGGTGGGAGTGACCCGACACCACCACCCTCGGCACCGGGTCGAGTCGCATGAGGTCGAGGTCGGCGAGGTCGTGAATCGCGAGGATCGCCACCGGGCCCAGCCGGAGCAGTGCGGTTTCCGGCAGGGCGTCGGCCCACGGCTCGGCATCGTTGTTACCGCGTACCGCGGTGAGCGGGGCGATGGCGGCCAGTCCATCGAGGATGGCGGCGGCACCGATGTCGCCGCCGTGGATGATCCGGTCGCAGCCCCGCAGAAAGGCGAGGGCCTCGGGCCGCAGCAGGCGGTGCGTGTCGGAGATGAGGCCGATTCTGGGCATGGCGGGTTTCCGGGCTATCGGGCGTATCAGTCTACCGGGGCAGGAAGCCCGGCGGCCAGCCGGCGGGTGGGCCGCGACCGCCGCGGCGGCGGGAACCAGTGCGGCGGCGCGGGAACAAAGGGTGCACATCCGTCCTCCGGGAGTCGCCGCCATGACCGACCGCCGCACCCTGATCACCTCGTTGGGCGCCGGCCTGCTGCTTGCGGCGGGGCGGCACGTCCTTGCCGCCGGAACGCAGTGCGCGCCAGCCGACTGCACGACCTGCGGCCCCACCGGCAGCGCCACCGCAGGGCCCTTCTATGTGAGCAATGCACCGGTGACGATGGACATCAACCTGCTGCACATGGCGGGCACGCCGATGCAGGTTTCCGGCATCGTGCTCGGCGGGCGCGACGGGCGCAGCGCGCTGGCCGATGCCCGTGTGGAGCTGTGGCATGCCGACGGCGACGGCCACTACCATCCGGACGACAACGGCGACATCGCACGCTACCGCGCCGACGAGATCAACCTGCGCGGCCAGGTCGTCACCGATGCCAACGGCCGTTTCGGCTTTCGCAGCATCGTGCCCGCGCACTACGGCAACCGCCGTCGCCACCTGCACTGGCGCTTGGTTGCCGACGGCCATCGCGCGCTGGTGACCCAGACCTACTGGCAGGACGAGCGCGGCACCGCGCGCGAACGCCGCGACGGGGTGGACCGCGACCCCGAGAGCTGCCGCTGGATCGCCTTCCGCGACGACGGTGGCGGGATGGCGGGCGAGGTGGTGTTCGTGCTGCAGCCCGCCTGATGTGGTGCGCCGGCGCAACGCGGCTCAGGACTCGAGCCGGGTCTTGCGCGCAAGCTCGACGCAGCGGGCGGCCAGGACCGCGGTGGGGTCGAGCAGGGGAATGACGTGGCGCTGCCCGCCGCCGATGCGGATCAGCGGCAGTTCGGTGCATCCGAGGATGATCACCTGGGCACCGCGGTCGGCCAGATGGGCGATCGCGGCTTCGAGGTGAGCGCTGCACTCCCCCGCGGTGATCCCGGCCTTGACCCCGGCGTCGCCGTAGATCGCCTCCATGACGCGTTCCTGAACCGGCGGTTCGGGGACCAGCAGTTCCATCCCCGCGGAGGCGACGATGTCGCGATACACCCCGCTCGCCACCGTCCCCGAGGTCGCCAGCAATCCCACCCGGCTTACCGCGGGCAGCTGCGACCGGATGTGCTGCACCACCTCGGACAACATGTTGACGATCGGAATGTCGAGGTAGGGCTGGATGCGGTCGACATAGGCGTGCGCGGTATTGCAGGGAATCGCGATCGCGCTCGCGCCGTCGGCCTCGAGGCGCTTGCAGGTGGCGAGCAGCGCGATGGTGGGGTCTTCGCCGCTGCCGATCAGGTTAGCGGTGCGGTCCGGGATCTGCGGGTTCTGCTCGACCACCATCTTGATGTGGTCCTGATCGCGCGTGGCCCGGGTCAGCTGCACCACCTTGTGCATGAAATCGACCGTCGCCGCGGGGCCCACGCCGCCCACCACCCCCAGCTTGAACTCGCGCTCGGGGACTGCCGTGCCGGCGCCCAAGGCGTACTCGGCATAGACCAGATTGGAGTCGAGCAGCGGCACCGGTACGCGCGGACGCAGCAGGTCGATCAGCAGCGGTACCTCGGTCATCCCCGGGACGATGATCTCCGCCCCCTTGGCCACGAGGTGGGCGCACACCTCGACCAGGAGGTCGACGCAGTCGCCGCCATGGTGGCCCGCCCTGACCCCGTTGGTGCCATAGATGGCCCGCATCAGTTGGTCGGACTGAACCTCCGGGTCCGGATAGACGACGCGGGCCCTGCCCTCGAACGCGCGCTCGAAAACGCCCGCCTGCTGCACATAGGTCGAGGTCAGGATGCCGATCGTCCGCACCTCCGGATGTTCCCGCTCGACCCGGTCGAGCAGGGCATCGAACATGCTGACCACGCGCATGTCGAGTTCCGGCGTGATTTCGCGCAGGAAGGTGTGCGACAGGAAACACGGCACCAGCGCGATGTCTATGCCGCGCGCCTCCATGTCCTTGAGCGCGTTGTACACATAGAACTTGCGCCGGGTCGGATCGTAGGTCCGCTCGCCAATGGCCGACCCGTCCTCGAAGTGGCGCTGCTCGAAGGCGATGTCGGCGGCCGGCCGCTCCGCGGCGCGCTGGGTCGCGCGGATCATCTTCAGCAGCAGGTCGGCGCCCGCCACCGCGCCCAAACCGCCGACCACGCCGTAGCGGCGCTGCTGCGGGGTCTTGCCGGCGGGGTTAGACACGAATTGTCTCCTGGTCATGGGGTGCCGGGGTAAGGTCACGGGGCCGGATCGGCCCCGTGTCGGGTCAGGCCGAGGTCTGCGGGGATGACGGTAAACCCGTGTCCGTCACCAGGTCCCGGGCGCCGAGGAGTTCGTCGGCCCGGAGGACGTGGGCCGTATCATAAACGGCCTGATCCAGTTCGCCTTCGCTCTTCGCGACCACGCAGGTCACCGCGCAGTCGCCGGCCACGTTCAACGCGGTACGGGCCATGTCGAGAATGCGGTCGATGCCGGCGATGATCGCGACCCCCTCCATCGGCAATCCGACCGAGGCCAGTACCAGCGACAGCATGATCAGCCCGGCGCCCGGTACCCCGGCGGTGCCGATCGAGGCCAGGGTAGCGGTAAGAATGATGGTCAGGTACTGGCTGGTATTCAGGTCGACGCCATAGGCCTGGGCGATGAAGACGGCGCACACGCCCTGGTACAGGGCGGTGCCATCCATGTTGATGGTCGCCCCCAGCGGCAACACGAAGCTCGAGACGCTGCGCGAGACGCCGAGATTGCGTTCGGCGGACATCATGGTGACGGGCAGCGTCCCGGAACTGGAGGTGCTCGTAAATGCGACCATGACCGGTTCGATACAGCCCTGGAAGTAGCGCACCGGGTTGAGCCCGGCCAGGAACCTGAGCAGTCCGCCATAGACCACCACGGCGTGGACCGCGCAGCCGAGATAGACCATGCCGATCACCTTCGCCAGCGGCGCGAGGACGTCCAGCCCGTAGGTGCCGGCGACCCAGGTCATCAGCGCGAACACGCCGTAGGGCGCGAACGAGATGACGATGGACGTGAGCTTGTAGATCACCTCGGCGGCCGACTCGAAGAAGGTCTTCACCGGTTTCGCGACCTCGCCCGCGAGCGTGATCGCCAGGCCGAACAGGATGGCGAACACGATGATCTGCAGGACGTTGGCGGTGGCGAACGCTTCGATCGGATTGGTCGGCACGAGGCCCAGGATGGTGTCGGCGAGCGTCGGCGCATCCTTCACGGTGACCGCCTTGGCGGTGCCGAGCTCGATCCCGATCCCCGGCTTGAAGATGGCCGCCAGGGCGAGACCGATGGTGATCGCGATTGCGGTCGTTCCCAGGTAGAGGGCAAAGGTCTTGGCGCTGAGCCGCCCCATGGTGGAGAGGTCCTGCAGCGATGCCACCCCGGTCACCAGCGACACGAAGATCAGCGGCACGATCAGCATCTTGATGCCGCGGATGAACAGGTCGCCAACCGGTTTGATGCTGGTGGCGAGATCGGCGTTGCCGGTCTGGTTGAGCACGACCCCCAGCGCCAGTCCGGCAGTGAGCGCGATGAGGATCTGCTTCCAGAGTTGCATTCCGGTCCAGAATGCGAACATTCCGCGGCGGGCGGGTGGGGGTGCTTGCTTCATTTCGGTCTCCTGGTCTGTGCCCGGTTCGTCCGGGACAGGGTTGCCATGGTGTTTGTTTTAGCTCGCGCCGGGCGCCGCCGCGAGGAGGAATCGGGCTCTTTTGCTCGGCCTTGATGGCCGATTTATACGGAGTCTGAATTGACTTGCCCAATTCCTTTTTTGGATGTGTCATGCAAATTCTGCATCGCCCTGCGGGTTCCCCTCCGCCCGGCGATAAACTGGCTCCGGTGATCCTGTGTATCCCTCGACAAAAGGCGGAGAGCGTCATGGAATTGAACTGGCTGGAGGATTTCCTGACCCTGGCGGTCACGCGCAACTTCTCGCGCGCGGCCGAGCTGCGCAACGTGACCCAGCCCGCGTTCAGCCGGCGGATCCGCAATCTCGAGTATTGGGTCGGCGCCATGCTCGTCGATCGCAGCCTCTTTCCGATCAACCTGACCCCGGCGGGGAATGCCTTCCGCAAGACGGCCCAGGAGGCCTTGGATACCTTGCGCAACGGTCGCGAGGAAGCGCAAGGCTTCATGCCGAAGGCGGGAGAGATCGTCCTGATCGCCGCCTCGCACACGATTGCCGTGAGCTTCTTTGCGGACTGGCACGCCCGCATGCAGGACGGCATCGGTGCGATCAAGGCACGGGTCATCGCCGACAACGTCGCCGGCTGTGTCGAGGCGCTGATCACCGGGCACTGCGACCTGATGCTGGCCTACAGCAGTGCGGCCTTGCCGACCCTGGCCGACATGGACCGCTATCCATCGACCCCGCTCGCCCATGAACGACTCGTTCCGGTCAGTGCGCCGGCGCCCGACGGCAGCCCGCGCTATTCGTTGCGGGGCAACAAGGTGCTCCCCTATCTGTGCTATTCGGGCAACAGCTATCTCGGACGGCTGACTTCGACGGTGATCGATCGCGAGGACCTCGCCGCCCGCCTCGACTTCCGCTATGAGTGCTCGATGTCCGACGTGCTCAAGGGCGGCGTGGTGGCGGGCGCCGGGATTGCGTGGATCCCCGAGCTCGCGGTGCGGGACGAACTGGCGGCCGGATCGCTCGTCCTTGCCGGCGACGATCGCCACACCGCGCCATTGGCGATCTCGCTGTATCGCAAGGCCGAACTCACCCGGCCCGAGGTCGAGCGGATCTGGGCGGCCAGCCTCGGCATGTCCGGCAGCTGAGCGGCGGGCCACAGCGCGGGTATGTCGCGGGGCGGATTCCTCATGCGCGGGATGCATAGACGATTCGCAAACAGCATCAAGTGGACGCCGGTCCTTGGGCAGAATGCTTCCGTCACCCAACCGGACCTCACGACCATGAACGCTACCCTCCGCATCGAACACGACCTCCTCGGCGACCGCGAAGTCCCCGCCGACGCCTACTGGGGCATCCATACCCTGCGCGCAATCGAGAACTTCCCGATCAGCGGGCGCACGATCGGCAGCTATCCCGAACTCATCCGCGCCATCGCGCTGGTCAAGCGCGCCGCTGCACGCGCCAACGAGCAGCTCGGCCATCTGGACACGCGGCGTGCCGATGCCATCGCCGCCGCGTGCGTCGACATCGAGGCGGGACAGCTCCACGACCAGTTCGCGGTGGACGTCATTCAGGGCGGGGCGGGGACCTCGACCAACATGAACGCCAACGAGGTCATCGCCAACCTCGCGCTCGAAAAGCTCGGTCTGCCCAAGGGCGATTACAAGGCCCTGAGTCCGCTCAATCATGTCAACATGGCGCAGAGCACCAACGATGTCTATCCGACCACGCTGAAGCTGGCGATCGTGTTCGGCATCCAGATCCTGCTCGAGGCGATGCACGGGCTGCAGGCCGCATTCGAAGCCAAGGCCGCCGAATTCTCCGACGTGCTCAAAATGGGCCGTACCCAGTTGCAGGACGCGGTGCCGATGACCCTGGGTCAGGAATTCATGACCTATGCGGTGATGATGGGCGAGGACATCGCGCGCCTGCAGGAGGCCACCGCGCTGATCCAGGAGATCAACCTCGGCGCCACCGCGATCGGCACCGGGATCAATACCGACATCCGCTACGCGCGGCTGGCCACCGAGCTGCTGTCGGAGTTCTCCGGCGTCAGGCTGATCCCCGCCCACAACCTGATCGAGGCGACCCAGGACACCGGCTCCTTCGTCCAGCTCTCGGGCGTGCTCAAGCGCATTGCGTGCAAGCTGTCCAAGGTCTGCAACGACCTGCGCCTGCTGTCGAGCGGGCCGCAGGGCGGCCTCAACGAGATCAACCTGCCCGAGCGCGCGGCCGGCTCCTCGATCATGCCGGGCAAGGTCAACCCGATCATCCCCGAAGTGGTTAACCAGATCGCGTTCGAAGTCATCGGCAACGATGTGACCATCACCATGGCCTCCGAGGGCGGGCAGCTCCAGTTGAACGCGTTCGAGCCGATCATGGGTCACTCGCTGTTCAAGAGTATCGAGCATCTGGCCGCGGGTTGCCGGACCCTGACCGAGAACTGCGTGAAGGGCATCACCGCCAACCGCGAACTGCTCGCCGAACGGGTCCGCTGCTCGGCCGGCCTGGCCACCGCGCTCAATCCGCACATCGGTTACGAGAACGCCACCTGGGCCGCGCGCGAAGCGCTGCGCAGCGGACGCAGCGTGGCCGAACTGGTGCTGGAAAAGGGGTTGATGAGCCAGGCGGCGCTCAATGAGGCCCTGCGCCCCGAGGTCCTGACCGCGCCGCGGGCGCTCTGAGCGAACGGGTGGCCGGACCCGGGCGGGGCCTGTGCCACCGTAAGCGGCCGCTCCCGTCGCCTACTGGCGGCGGCGGGTGGCCACCGCGTTCAGGTGTTCGAGCAGGGCCGCGCCCAGCGCGTGGAGTTCGCCCAGTCCTTCCCGCGCCTCGGCGTTGCGGCCCCGGGCCTGGCTCGCCAGCAGTTCCGCCACCAGCGCGTGCACCTGCCGATGCAGGTTCGCGATGTTGTGGAGCACGGGCTGCACGTCGTGGCGGGCCGCGCCTTCGCCGGCCAGCCACACGCTCAGGCGGCACTGCTGGTGCTCGATGGATGGCGGCGCCTGGCACTCGCCGCTCAGGCAGTTCTCCACCGTCGCGATCCACGCGCGATGCTCGACGCCGGCAAAGAGCAGCGGCAGATCGTCGCGGCTCACCGCGGGCAGGTTGACCCACGCCGGATCGGGACGCCACGCCGCCGCCCACGCGGGGAGTTCGTGTGCCGGCATGGGCCGGGCGATGCCGAAACCCTGAGCCAGTTCGCAGCCCAGTTGCAACAGCAGGCGGCCGTGGGCGAGGGTCTCGACGCCTTCGGCGATGACCTGGCGGCGGAAGGCGGTGGCCAGTCCGAGCACGCCTTCGAGGATGGCCAGGTCATCGGGGTCGTCGAGCATGTCGCGCACGAAGCTGCGGTCGATCTTGAGCATGGCGACCGGCAGTTGTTTCAGGTAGGTCAGCGATGAATAGCCGGTGCCGAAGTCGTCGAGGGCGAATCGGACCCCGATCCGGTGGCAGGCCGCGATCACCAGCGAAGCCTGGGTCATGTCTTCGAGGGCGCTGGTTTCCAGCACTTCCAGTTCGAGGTTCGCCGGATCGACCGCCGGATGCTCCGCCAGCAGTGCGCGCAGGCGCTCGACGAAGTTGGCCTGCTGCAACTGGCGTGCGCCGACATTGACGCTGACCGGGAGGTGCACGCCGGCGCGCTGCCACGCTTCCATCTGCGTGAGCGCGCTGGCGATCACCCACTCGCCCACGGCAATCGCCAACGGATGATCCTCGATCACCGGCAGGAAGGCCGCCGGCGGCAGCAGCCCGCGCTCCGGATGCTGCCACCGGATCAGGGCTTCGGTACCGATCACCGCGCCGGTACGCATGTTTACCTTGGGCTGGTAGTGCAGCACGAACTCGCCGTCGCTCAGGGCGTGGCGGATGCGCTCGACGCTTTCGTGGTGGCCGCGGACGTTGCGATCCTGCTCGGCGTCGAACACATGGTAGCGATTCTTGCCGGCGAGCTTTGCCTGGTACATGGCCTGGTCGGCCTGGCGCAGCAGCTGATCGGCATCGACCTCGTCGTCCTGCGGATAGACGGTCATGCCGAGACTGGCCGAGACCCGTAGTTCCAGCTCCCCGACCGCCACCGCCAGGTCGACGGCGGCAAGCAGGCGCGCGAGCAGCGGTTCCACCGCGGCGGCGTCTGGCAGGTCCACGAGCACGGCGACGAATTCGTCGCCGCCCAGGCGGGCGAGGGTGTCGCCCTCGCGCAGGGCCAGTTTCATGCTTGCGGCAAGGGCGATCAGCAGCTGGTCGCCGGTGTCGTGTCCGTGGCGATCGTTGATCGCCTTGAAACCGTCGAGGTCGAGATAGGCCACTGCCAGGCGCTGTCCGCGTCGGTGCGCCTGTGCCATCGACTGGTGCAGGCGGTCGGCGAGCAGCACCCGGTTGGGCAGGCCGGTCAGCACATCGTAGTGGGCGCTGCGCTCGAGCTCACGTTCGTGGGCCTTGATGGTGGAGATGTCGGAGAACAGGGTGACGTACTGGCTGGCCTTCCCCCGTGCATCGCGCACCGCGCTGATGGTCTGCAGCTGCACGTACTCCTCGCCGCTGCGGCGCCGGTTCCAGACTTCGCCGTGCCAGTGACCCTGGCCGATCAGCGCGTCCCACATCGCGCTGAAGAAGCTGTGGTCGTGACGGCCGGATGCGAGCAGGCGCGGGTCGCGACCCAGAACTTCGTCGCGGGCGTAGCCGGTGATGCGGGTGAAGGCGTCGTTCACGTCGATGATGCTGCCGTCGGCGGCCGTGATCATGATCCCTTCGCGGGCATGGCTGAACACGCTGGCGGCGAGTTCGAGTTTCTGTTCGGCCTGCTTGCGGGCGTCGATGTCCGCGATTACGCCGACCAGACCGAGGTCGACACCGTTGGTGTCGTGGAAACGCTGGCCGGTCAGGTGCCCCCAGAACTCGGTGCGGTCGGCACGCCAGTACAGCCGGTCCAGATCGACCGACGGGATCGCGCTCGCCAGCAGGGCGAGCATCTTCTGGCGCCCGACCTCGCGTTCGGCGGGATGGATGAGCGCGACGTATTCGGCGCCCACCAGCGCATCGGGCGGACAGCCGAACATTTCGGCCATGCGCTGGTTGGCCCGGGTGATGCGTCCGTCCAGGTCGACGACGAAGATTGCCACGCTGGAGGTGTCGAGGATCTGCCTGAGCAGGGTCTCCCGTGCGGCGAGTTCCTGGTTCGCGCGGGCGAGTGCCCGGGTGCGCGCTGCGACCGCGCTCTCCAGCCCGGTATTGAGGTCGACCAGCTTGTTCGCCGCTTCCAGCTGCCGGCGCCGGTCCAGGCCGCTGTCGGCCAGCATGGCGGCAAGTTGCGCATAGAGCCGGGTGACCGCTTCCACCCGTTCCTGGGGCAGTACCGGAAGCCGGGAGACGGCCGCCAGGTAGCGCTGCTCGTCGAAGCCGAACTGCCGGGCCTGGCCGCGGAAGAACTCGAGATCGGGCGGGGCGGTGAGGAACTGGCCGGTGAACACGTTCGCCAGATGTTCGCCATCGACCACGATCCGGGCCGCGGTGTCGATCAGGCCGTTGTGGCAACGGTAGGTCGCGAACTGCGTCCCGAGCGTCATGCTCTCGACCAATGAAGTGTCGCTGTCGATGCAGCGCCGGCAGCTTTCCGGATTCACCCGGTGGAAGTCGGTGCAGGCGTCCTGCCAGCCCGCATGGACGATGACGGTACCCTCGGTGTCGATGACCGCGTTGGCGATGCCGATGACCGCGCTGAAGCTCTCCATCAGCGCCTGCAGTTTGGGGATGTCGACGAGGTCGGAATACTTCAGGTGCGCGACAGTGCTCACGGGCCAGGCTCTTCGTTTCTGTGTTGATCATTCGCTGGACAGCCGCCGCGCGGATCCGCCGGCTGCGATTCTACGCTGCTTGGCGGCTGGCACCGGGCCGCAGGCAATGTACCGCGCGCAGGCGTGGGCGACCGTGAACAAGGACGCGGTCGATGTCGATTGCCTGCTCCCGCGCGTCGCGATTGCCGCGCATCTTGCACTGAACGGGGACAGTGGCATGTGCGCAACATGACTTGCGGCAATGCCGGCGGTGCAACTATGATTGCGTGAATGGTCGATTGTGCAAGTCCACTTGCAGGAAACTCCGTTCCTTCGGGCGGGAGGTCAGGATGGTGGTCGGCGAGGTGGAGAAGGCGCGCAGGGCGGCGGCGTCCGTGGCGGCAGGGGCACGGGCGCCCGACACCGTGGAGGGGCTGCGCGAACTCGTGGTGCGCATCGGCCGTGGCGAGACGGCCGTCGTGCTCGGGGCCAAGGCGCTCAACGTGCTCGCCCGTCTGGTGGAGCGTCCGGAAGAGGTGGCGATGCGCAGCATCACCGAGCTTGCCGCCGGGCTGGGAGTCAATGCCTCGACCCTGTCACGGCTCGCGCGCAGCCTGGGTTACGACAGCTTTGTCCATTTCCAGCGCGTGTTCCGCAACAGCGTGACCCAGGCCCACCAGCGCTTCTACAGCGAGCAGGGCGAGCGTCTGCTCGGCGGCGAAGCGAGCGGCGAGACGGCCGCAGCCATTGGTGTGGTTGCCCGGCTGGCGCGCGAATCGGTGCGCAACATCGACGGCTTTCTGGGTCAGCTGGGCGAGGCGGAGCTCACCGCGGCGGCACGGCGGCTGGCGCGCGCGCGCCGGATCCGGGTGCACGCGGTGCGGCAGATGCACTCGGTCGCGAGCCTGCTCGCCTACGGCCTCGGGCTGATCCGTGCCGACGTCGGTCTGCTCGACGGCCCCGGTCAGGGGGTGGCGCCGCCGCTCGCGCAACTCGATCGCGGTGACGTGCTGGTGGTGATCAGCGCGGCACCGTACAGCCGGCAGGTGGTCGAGGTGGCGAGGGTCGCGGCGGCGGCCGGTATCCCGGTGATGGCGATCACCGACTCGCGCGCATCACCGCTGGCGGCCCACGCGAGCGAGGCCTTCTTCGTTCCCCACGACAGCAGTTTCATCAGCAACAGCATGGCTGCCTACGTGGTCTTCTGCGAGGGGCTGGTGAACCTCGTCGCGCGCAAACTCGGCACCCGGGCGCTGCAGGCGCTGGCACGCCAGGAACGCTTCATCGAGGAACTCACCATCCAGATCCGCTGACCCCGAACGACCGCGAGGGCCGTGCGGTCCTGCAAGCTCGCGGCCCGCCCGACCTTCCCCATCGACACTGATCCGAGGCCACCAAAATCATGCCCTACGAAACCATCCTGTTCAGCCTCACCGACGGCATCGCCGAGATCCGCTTCAATCGCCCGCACCGCATGAACGCGGTGACTGCACAGTTCTATTCCGAACTCGATGCCGCGCTCGACCGCGCCGAGGCCGATCCGCTGGTGCGGGTGGTGCTGCTCACCGGCGAAGGGCGCGCCTTCTGCGCCGGGGCCGACCTCAAGGAACACAAGGCCGGCCGCAGCGCGTTCGACCGCCGCCAGTATCTGCAGGGCGAGCAAGTCGTATGCAAGCGCCTGCTGCTGCTCGGCAAGCCGGTGATCGCCGCGGTGAACGGCTATGCGCTGGGCGCCGGCGCCGAGATGGCGATCGCCTCGGACTTCGTGGTGATGGCCGCAAGCGCGCAGATCGGCCTGCCCGAGATCAGCATCGGCAACTTCCTCGGTGGCGGGGTGACCTACTTGCTGCCGCGCCTGGTGGGCCTGGCCAAGGCGCGCGAACTGGTTTTCCTGGGCGAGCGCATCGACGGCGCCGAGGCGGTGCGCATCGGGCTGGCGAACCGGGTCTTTGCCGACGACGGGTTTCTGGACGCGGCGCGCGCATTTGCGCGCAAGATCGCGGGCAAGGCGCCGTTCTCGATGCAACTCGCCAAGGAACAACTCAACATGGCGGCCGAGCGCACGCTGGACGCCGCACTCACCGCCGAACTCGAAGGCATGATGTTCGTCGGTACCACCCGCGACTGGCAGGAGGGTGTCGACGCCTTTGCCGAGAAGCGCGATCCGGTATTCAGGGGGGAATGACATGGACAGCATCGAACACGCCTGCAAGCGCAGCCCGCTGCACGACATCCTCGCGCCGGAGTCGATTGCCATCATCGGCGCGTCCGCCGATCCGACCAAGCGCGGCTACAAGGCCATGGTCGGCCTGATCAAGGACGGCTACCGCGGCGCGATCTATCCGATCAATCCGAAGATCGACATGGTGCTGGGGGTGAAGACCTGGCCGTCGATCGATGCCTTGCCGGGGCCGGTCGATCTGGTCCTGATCTGCACCCCGGCGGCCACCGTGCCCGGGCTGCTCACCGAATGCGGGCGCAAGGGGGCGAAGGGCGCGATCGTGCTCGCCAGCGGTTTCAAGGAAACCGGGCCGGAGGGGGCGAAGCTCGAGCAGCAGGTGCTCGATGCGGCCCGCGCCGGGGGCGTGCGCGTGATCGGCCCCAACACCTCGGGCATGTTCAACCTGCACAAGAAGGTGAACCTGCTGGCGCTCGCCAACATCAAGGCGGGCGACGTGGGGTTCATTTCGCAGTCGGGCAACATGCTGTTGTCCCTGGTGCTGGAGGCCGAGCACAACGGGCACGTGGGATTTTCGACCTATGTCGGGCCGGGCAACCAGACCGATATCGGCTTCAACGACTACCTGCGCTATCTCGGGGAGGACGAACATACCCGGGTCGCCACCCTGTATGTGGAAGGCTTCCGCGACGGCCAGCGCTTCCTGCAGGTCGCACGCGAGATCACCGCGCTCAAGCCGGTGGTGGTGTACAAGTCGGGTTCCACCGAACAGGGCAAGAAGGCGGCGAGCTCGCACACCGGCGCGCTCGCCGGCAGCTATGCGATGACCGTCGATCTGCTGCGCCAGGTCGGGGTGAGCGTGGTCCAGCATTCGAACGAAATCCTGCCGGTAGCCGAAGGCCTCGGCCTGCTGCAGAAGGCGGCGGGCAAGCGCGTGGCGGTGATCTCCGACGGTGGCGGCCAGGCCACGATCGCCTCGGACCGGCTCGCCGAGGCCGGGCTGGAGCTGGCCGAGCTCAGCGAACTGACCAGGGGCCGGCTCGGCGCGATCCTGTTTCCTCAGGCCTCGCTGGCAAACCCGGTGGACGTGGCCGGCAGCAGCGATGCCAATCCGGCGCTGCTCGCCGAGTGCATGGAGATCGTGGCCGAAGACCCCAATGTGGACAGCGTGTTTCTGGTCGGCATGTTCGGCGGTTACAGCATCCGCTTTGCCGAAGGGCTGCTCGGCGGCGAGATGCGGGGGGCCGAGTCGATGATCGAACTCGCGCACCGGATCGACAAGCCGGTCGTGGTGTACAGCCTGTACGCGCCGATCAAGCCGCCCGCCCTGCGTCGCCTGCACGAAGCCGGCCTCCCGGTGTACACCTCGATCGAATACGCGGTGCGCGTGCTGGCCGCCCTCGGCGAGCGCGGCGAGTACCTGAAGAGCCATGCCGGTCAGCCGTTGGCGCCGGCGCATGCGCCGCTGGAAGCGATCCAGGCCATGTTCGCGCGCGCGCAGAACGAGGGCCGCGACCTGCTCGAGTTCGAAGCCAAGGCGCTGCTGCGCGCCCACGGCGTGGAGGTTGCGCCGGAAGCGGTGGTGCGCGACGCCGACGAGCTGGCGGCGGTGGCGGCTCAGTTCGGCGATCAGGCGCTGGCGATGAAGGTGGTGTCGAAAGACATCCTGCACAAATCGGATGCCGGCGGGGTGAAGCTCAACCTGCGCGGCGAAGCCGAGTTGCGCGAGGCCTACGACCGGATTATGTCGTCCTGTCATGCCTATGCGCCGGATGCCGACATCCGTGGCGTGCTGGTGACGCCGATGGCGAAGAAGGGCACCGAGGTCATCATCGGCGTCAGCCGCGATCCGATCTTCGGCCCCGTGCTGATGTTCGGCCTCGGCGGAATCTTCGTCGAGATCCTCGAGGACGTCGCCTTCCGCGCCATTCCGCTGTCGCACCACGATGCGCGGTCGATGGTGGAGCAGGTCAAGGCGAGCCGGATCCTCGAGGGCGTGCGCGGCGAGCCGCCGATCGACAAGGATGCGCTGGTCGACCTGCTGCTCAAGGTCTCCGGCATCGTCACCGCCTATCCGCAGCTCTCCGAGCTCGATCTCAACCCGGTGATCGCCTACCCCGACGGCTATGCCGCGGTCGACGCCCGCGTCATCATCAACCGTTCCGTCCTCTGAACCCGCCGGAGACCGCACCATGAACCTGCCGCAACTCGCCGACGCCGTGCTGACGCTGGAGCACCGGGTCGCCATCCTGACCCTCAACCGCCACGACGTACGCAACGCACTGACCGGCACAGGCCTGATCGAGGACATCATCGCGGTGGCCGACTGGGTCAACCGCTGCGACGACGTCTCGGTGCTTATCATCACCGGTGCCGGGTCGGCGTTTTCGTCGGGCGGCAACGTCAAGGACATGGCCGAGCGCGGCGGCGACTTCGCCGGCGACGTGGCCGAAGTCGCCACCCGCTACCGCCGCGGTATCCAGCGCATTCCGCTGGCGCTGCAGCAGGTCGAGGTGCCGATCATCGCCGCGGTCAACGGTCCGGCGATCGGCGCCGGCTTCGACCTCGCCAACATGGCCGACATCCGCATCGCCTCCGAAAAAGCGAAGTTCGGCGAAACCTTCCTCAACCTCGGCATCATCCCCGGCGATGGCGGGGCGTGGTTCATGCAGCGCCTGATCGGCTACCAGCGCGCCTTCGAGCTGACCCTGAGCGGGCGCATCGTCGCCGCGGCCGAGGCGAAGGAGCTCGGCATCGTGCTCGACGTGGTGCCCGCGGACGAACTGATGACCCGTGCCGGCGAACTTGCCGCGCGCTTCGCTGCCCAGCCCCCCAAAGCGGTGCGCCTGACCAAGCGGCTGATGAAGATGGCGCAGCGCATGGAACTGAAAGACTTCCTCGACCTGAGCGCCGCCTTCCAGGGCATGTGCCACAACGAGGCCGAGCACCTGGAAGCGGTGCGGCGCATGCTGGAGGCTTAGGCCGCAGCGGGGAGGGCTCCGGATCCGCTAATGCAGGCCCGCGCCGCCGGCGGGCCGCGCGCCGGTGGCGTGGGCGCTGCCGCTGTCCTGCCGCCCTCCGGGGTGGATCGGGAGCACCACCCGGAACACCGATCCGGTGCCGGACTCGCTCCTGACCTCGATCCGCCCGCCATGTTTGGCGACGATACCGTAGGACAGGGACAGCCCCAGGCCGGTCCCCTGGCCGACCGGTTTGGTGGTGAAGAAGGGGTCGAAGATCCGGTCGAGGTGCTCGGGCGAGATGCCCTTGCCGGTGTCCTCCACTTCGATCCATACGGTCTCGCCTTCGATGCCGGTGCGGACGGTGATCCGGCCGTGGTCCTCGATCGCATGCGCAGCGTTGACCAGCAGGTTCATGAACACCTGGTTGAGCTGCGAAGGGATGCACTCGATCTCCGGAATGCCGGCGTACTCGCGGACGACGTCGGCCTTGTTCCGGAGTTCGTTGGCGACCACGCTGAGCGTACTGTCCAGGCCGCGCTCCAGACTGGCCAGCTGCTTGTCGGACTCATCCACGTGGGCAAAGTCCCGGAGGTCCTGAACGATGCGCTTGACCGTCTGCAGGCCCTGCGCCGACTCGGCGATCAGGCTCACCACATCCTCCTTCAGGTAGCCGAGGTCCATCGTCTGCTTCAGGCCGGCAATGCCCGCGCGGGTTTCCGCCGACAGTTCGCCTTCGCAGATCTCGTAGGCGGAGAGCGCCCGCAGCAGGTCGCCGACATAGCGCTGCAGGCTGCCCAGGTTCGAGTTCACGAAGCCGACCGGGGTGTTGATCTCATGCGCCACCCCCGCCGCGAGCTGACCGACCGAGGCCATTTTCTCCGCCTGCAGCAACTGGCTCCGGGTTTCGGCGAGTTTTACGATGAGGGCTTCCTGGCGTGCCCGCTCGGCCGTCAGGGCGACGTTTGCGGCGGCAAGCTGGCGGCGATCCTCCAGAAACTGCTCGACCGCACGCGCCATGTCGGCGATCTCGTCGCTGCCCTGGACCGGAACCCGGGGATGTTCGGTGTCGGTGGCCCCGTGCCGCAGATAGTGGCTGACCTGCTGCAGGCGGGTCAGCACCTGGCGGCCGAGGAAGAAACGCGACACCAGCCAGGCCAGGACCAGGCTGCTTGCGAGCAGCGCCACGACCAGGCGCTGGTTGGTTTTCGAGGTCTCGGCAAGCTCCAGGATCGCGCCGCGGTAGTCGTCGGTGAAGCGGGTGGATTGGGTCTGGGCCGAGGCGACCATGGCCACGGCCTGGCGGCGCAGTTCGCCGTGAAAGTGGGACAGCTTCTGTTGCTGATCGAGAAGGTGCAGGCGCAAGGAGAACGGGTCGCCCGGCGCGGACCGGTCGGCGGCGCCGGTTTCTGCCGCCCGCGTGGTGAGCGCATCCAGGTCGTCGGCGACCAGCGCCGGCAGGCCGGACACTCTTTCCGCCTGCAGCTTGAATTGGTCGCGCAGGCCTTCGACGCCGGCCGGCCGGTTTTCTTCGGGCAGGCGATAGAGCAGGATGACCAGCGCCATCGTCGCCGGATCGACGCTGTCCGCCAGGGATCGGGCACGCGCTTCCAGCGCGCGGGCGAACGTCGCGCGTGCCTGCAGCTCGCCTTCCCGCAATCTGGCCACGATGTGTGCCGTGTTGCGGAAGAGCTGGCCCGACTGGTACAGCGCCAGCACCGAGACGTCATCGCTCGCTCCGCCCAGCCGTTCGACGAGGCGATCCAGCGCATCGAGCTGAACGACGATGTTTGCATAGTCACCGCGTACGCTGTCGAGCGAGTTCGCCGCCAGCAACTGTTCGGATTCATGCGCGATCAGCATCGTGCGCTGGACCAGATCCTGCGCATCGTGCATCAGCACCAGGCGCTCTGCGGCGAGATCGCGGGTGGCGTCGGCCGACAGGCGCAGCGCGTACACGGCGGTCAGCGCGCCGGCAACGATGAGCAGTGCCAAGGCGCTCAGCGCGAGTATGAACTGGCGGCGCAACGATCTCGGCAGCCGCAGGCCGCGACGGCGCGGCGGTGCGGTGTCCACGCGTGTCATCGCTTCCATATGCGTCGATAAACATCCCGATAGGCATTGTCGGGGTCGTACTGGAAGCGTGCGCCCCCGTCGAAGGCGATGTTCTCCGTCGTCACCAGGTGAACCGGGACCACATGGCCGCTCACCGGCTGTCGCGCCAGCAGGCGATTGAGCTCATCGACGAGCTGCCAGCCGTGCAGGTTGAGCGGCTCGGCGACGGTGCCGGTCTGGAAGGTCCCGGTCTGGATGCGCATGAATGCGGCCGCGCTGCCATCGCCCGCCGACAACAGGCTGACGCTGCTGTTCGCCTGCCCGGCCTTGATCAGCTCCGGTACCGCGTAGTCGAAGTAGATATCGTTGATGGCGAGCACATGGGTCAAGCGCGCCCCGTGACCGGCGAGCAGTTCCCGGGTCACTGCCGGCATGAGCTGTGCACTTGCGGAGATCGCCACATCGCGGATCTCGAGCAGCGTGCACCCGGTGCAGGCGCGAATCACCTCCGCCATGGCATTGGCCTTGGCCATGGCGATGGCGAAATTGGAGTCGGTGAGGATCACCACCCCGGCCCGCCCGCCAGAAGCGATGACCGCAGCCATGGCGGTGATCCGCGCGACTTCCAGCGGATCGGTCGAAACGTTCATCGCCACTGCGCTGTCGCGGACCGGGCCGGCCTCGGGGCCGACGTGCCAGCCGACGATCGGGATTCCCCGTTCGGCGAAGGGGGTCAGGTGCGGCTGCATTTCGGCGGCATCGACGCCGACCAGGATCAGCCCGTCCGGACGGGACGCCAGGGCATCGGCCGCGGCCTTGCTCCGTCCCGCGGCGCTGCCACCGGCGTCGAACACCCTGACGCTCCAGTTCATCACCTTGGCCGCTTCATGAATGCCCTGCGCGACGCCGAGGACGCCACCGTTGCGCAGATCCTCGCTGACGATCGCGACCGATTTTCCGGTCTGTCCCTGCGGACCGGACTCGGGGCCCTGCCAGCGCGGGGCGGGGGCGCTCGCCGCCTCGACGCGACGCTGCATTTCGATCCGGGGCAGCGCCATGCCGGCCTCGACCATCGCAGGCTGCGCCATCACCGCGACCGATCCGAGCACGGCGGCGATCGTGCACAGCCATGCCGTCATCCGGACTCCAATGGAGCGCTGCCGAGTCATATTGCCTTCTCCTGTAGGTGGCCATTCAGCTTGTTTGTTTTCATCGATTATCCTCCGTCGTCGTCGCGGCAGTCATCGGAAGAAGTATGAACAGTGTTGCATACGATACGACCAAGGACGTATTGTCAGCGCGCCGTAGGGTACTACTAAGGGCGTATGCCCGCAGGGCGCCGCAAAAGGGATGACGGCGGTTCTCGCCCGCGCGCCGCTGCGCCAGCACGGCTTGGCGCGCAGCCGTGTCCGCATGTCCCAGGGGCGGCCCGCGCCGCTGCGGGCCCTGCGCCGAGGTCAGCGGCCGAGGGAGCGGGCGGTACCGTGGATCAGGTCGCGCATCCACTGGGGCGTCGCTCGGGGTCGGCAGCTCGAACGAGACCGTCGGCGCGATCTCGCTCGCCGACCGGATCACTTCGGGCATCGGACGTGGCCGACGAACTCGAACGCATCGGCCAGGCACTGCAGCACGGCTGCAATGCTCATGGCGGTCGCGGCGTGGCGTGTCGATCCACGCGGCCGCCGGACGTCTACGGTTAACCCACGGCCACCCCCGGCCGTGACCAGCACCGAGGAGACGCACCATGAAGCTCACGCAGCGGATCGCCCCCTGTCTGTGGTTCGACGACCAGGCCGAAGAGGCGGCGACGTTCTACATCGGGATTTTCAGCAACTCGCGGATCGTGGCCATCTCGCGCTACGGCGAAGCCGGATACGAGTTCCACGGCAAGCCGAAGGGATCGGTGATGACGGTCGCCTTCGAGCTCGACGGCCAGGCGTTTACCGCGCTCAACGGCGGGCCGATGTTCAAGTTCAACGAGGCGATCTCGTTCCAGGTCAATTGTGAGACTCAGGAAGAAGTGGATCACTACTGGGACCGGTTGTCCGCCGGCGGTGCCGAGCAGGCCCAGCAGTGCGGCTGGCTCGCCGACAAGTACGGGGTGTCGTGGCAGATCGTTCCGCGCGCGCTGATCGAGCTGATCAACGACCCCGACTACGACAGCTCGCAGCGCGTGATGGCGGCGATGCTGCAGATGAAGAAGATCGACATCGCCGGACTGAAGCGGGCGTCCGCGGGATGAGGCCGGGCACGCGTGCCGGGCGCCGGGGCACAGCCCCTGATGCACCGGCGGGAGCGACCGCACGGGTTGCCGATACGGCACGGCCGCGCCCCGACTCGTCACATGCCGGCCGGCTCCGACGTCGCCGTTCCGCGCGCGACGCACTTGCGATAGCGCTCGTCCACGCGCTTGGCGAACCACTCGGTGGTGAGCTTGCGCTGGATCTTGGGGCCCTTCAATGCGATCTGCGGCACCACCGCGCGTGGCAGCGGGCGACGCTCGAACTTCTCGGCCAGTGCGAACACCCGCTGGTATAGCGCGCTGCGCTCGAACTCCGCGCGCTCGCCCTGTTCGAGCGCGCGGCGGATGGCGCGGTGGTCCATGTCGATGGATTTGCCGATCGAGCGCACCGCAAGTTCGGTGCTGCCCGGGCGTTGGGCATCGTTGTCGCCGTGGCGGATCAGGTCGCCATCGAGCTCGAGCGGAATGCCCGACGCGAGGCTGGCCGCGCGCTGGAAGGCGGCATTGCGGCTGGCGTAGCGCCCGGCGTTGAAGTCGGCGAAGCGGTACAGGGGGCGGTCGTAGGCCGCCGGGTAGTCGAGCAGGTGGGCGATGCCGAAGTACATGCCGCCGCGGCGGCTGAACACCTCGTGGCGGACGCTGCCGTTCATCACGTAGGGGTAGCCGCGCGCGCGCGCATGCTGCTCGGCAAAGGCGATGCTCACCTGCATGGCGCCACCGGTACGGACCGGATTCATGTCGCCGAACAGGCGCTGTCCCATCGGTACCATGCCGATGAAGTCCTCGAAGATCGCGCTCAACTCCTTCTCGGTGCGGACCGCGTCGATGCGATCGCTGTAGCGCTTTCCATTGGGCGAGGACAACTGCAGCGCAACGCGCACCACCGACTTGGGCAGCCCGAGACGTTCGGCCCGGCTATCGATCTCGTTCCACGCGATGCGGGGCAGGTTGGCCACCGGCGGATCGGCGCGGAAAGTCGATTCCTGTTCGGTCACGGCCAGCACCGCGCACAGGTTCGACAGGTTCGGCGCAATCTCGAGCGCGGCAAACGCGGCGTAGATATCGACCGCCCAGCCCGCGCGATCCGATGTGCTGGCGGGCAACAGGCGCACGATCTGGGCCCGCACATCGGCAGGTCGTGGTGGCACCGGCTCGGGCAGGCGCACGTCGCTGGCGCAGCCGGCGAGCAGGGCCAGGCCCAGGCCCAGGGCCGCAAGGAGGACCCGGGGGCGGCGCGGAAACGATGGTGAAACGGATGATTCGGGTGATGGGGACATGCAATGGCGAGGCCAGGACGGAGGCGGCGGACTGTAGCGGCAAAACGGGGCGACGGGGTGGCCTCGCACGCGAACAGGTCGATCCACCGTCGGCGACGCCCGGCGGTCGGGCCGGGCGACGATGGGCGCCCGGGAAGGCGGGCCGGGCCCTTGCGCCCGGGCATGGGGCGGCCGATCCGCGATCGCGGCCAATAAATGTGGAATGGTTTCCGTTTGTAACTTGAACTCGCGTCCCCATGGCGTTAGGATTTGCCGCTGTCATGGTGCTTGCGCGCCACCATTGCCGGGGAGAGGGAGAATGAATACCCGGATCCTGGAATCGTGCGGATAGGGAAGGGGAGACGCGACCATGATTCAATGGAAAATATCGACTCGCTTCCGTGCATGCTGGCTGTCGTCGGCCTGCGTGCTGGTCTTTCAATCCGGCGCCGGGGCGACACAGCATGTGTCTCCCGCCAGCCTTGCCGAACTCAGCCTCGAAGAACTGAGCAACATCGAGATCACCTCGGTCTCCAAGCGCGCCGAGCGCCTCTCCGACGCCGCCGCATCGGTCTTCGTCATTACCGCGGACGACATCCGTCACTCGGGGGCGAGGAGCCTGCCCGAGGTGCTTCGACTCGCGCCCAACCTGCACGTCGCGCAGACCAGCGCCGCCGGCTACGCGATCAGTGCGCGCGGGTTCAACAACAACGCGGCGAACAAGCTCCTGGTGCTGATCAACGGCCGATCCGTCTATTCTCCGCTGTTCTCCGGGGTGTTCTGGGATGTCCAGGACGTGGTGCTCGAAGACGTCGAACGCATCGAGGTGATCAGCGGGCCGGGCGGGACCTTGTGGGGCGTCAATGCAGTCAATGGAGTCATCAACGTCATCACCCGTGCCGCCGCCGATACTCAGGGTACCCTGGTCGCGGCGGGAACGGGCAACCGCGACAACGATGTCGCCGTGCGTCATGGCGGGAAATTCGGCGATGACGGCCACTACCGGGTGTACGCCAAGTACTTCGACCGCTTCAGCACCCGGACCGAGGACGGCGGTCGCAGGGATGATGCGTGGCACAAGAGCCAGGCCGGATTCCGCTCCGACTGGGGTCGCGGCGACGACACGCTGACCGTGCACGGCAACGCCTATGAGGGCTCCCAGGGCCAGCCACTGCCGGGCACCATCCAGATTGGCGGCGTGGCATTCCCGCTCGGCACGATCTCGATCTCCGGCGCCAACCTGAGCGCGCGCTGGAGTCGCCGCCTCGAAGGCGAGTCGAACGTGAGCTTCCAGGCCTACGTCGACCGCACCAAGCGCGAGGTTCCGCCTTCGTTCTCCGAGACGCTCACCCTCGTCGACCTGCAGTTCCAGCATGCGCTCCAGCCGATCGGCATGCATGCGCTGGTGTGGGGCGCCGAGTACCGCCACGGTTGGGACCGGGTGAAGAATGCCACCTTCCTCACCACGGCGTTCGGGCCGCCAGCCCGGCCATTTTTCGGTTTGCTGCCGGAAAAGCTCGAACAGACCTGGTCGAGCATCTTCGCGCAGGACGAAATGCGACTGCGCGATGATCTGCGCCTGACCCTGGGGGCACGCCTGGAGCGCAACGACTACACCGGCAACGAATTCCTGCCCAGCCTTCGGCTGGCCTGGAAAGTGGCGCCGGAGCACCTGCTGTGGGCCGCGGCGTCGCGCACCGTGCGGGCGCCGTCGCGGCTCGACCGCGACGTGTTCGTGCCGGCGAGCCC
Organism: Azoarcus sp. Soil_N_20; assembly: GCF_057656155.1. NCBI lineage: Bacteria > Pseudomonadati > Pseudomonadota > Betaproteobacteria > Rhodocyclales > Zoogloeaceae > Azoarcus > Azoarcus sp. Soil_N_20. Next base: position 177,837 of record NZ_JBDGKX010000006.1, read on the forward strand.
GCCCTTCCTTCTTGCCGGCGGGTCGGACGTACGCTCCGAGGTGGCCAAGGTGTACGAACTCGGATACCGCGGCCAGCCCACCCAGCGGATCTCGTATTCGGTCACTGCATTCCACACGATCTACGATCACCTGCGCACGCAGGAGATCGCGCCCAGCGGCACCTTCCTCGTGTTCGGCAGCGAAATGGAGGGTAAGTCCACCGGCCTGGAGATGTGGGGTTCCTATCAGGTGACCGCCAACTGGCGGCTGAGCGCCGGATTCAACACGCTGCGCGAGCGCCTGTGGCTCAAGGCCGGCAGTACCGATACGGCGGACTCTGTGGCCCAGGAGGGGCGCGATCCGGCACACAGCTGGATGCTGCGCTCGTCACTCAATCTTGCGCGCCAGACCGAAATCGATGCGACCGTGCGCCACGTCGCCGCACTGTCCGATCCCGCGGTGCCGTCCTATACGGCGGTGGACGTCCGTCTGGGCTGGAAACCGCGCTCCGATCTCGAACTGTCGATCGCCGGCCACAACCTGTTCGGGAGCGAACATGCCGAGTTTGGCGATCCGGCGACCCGCACCGAAGTCGGACGGAGCGTGTTCTTCAAGGTGGTGACGCGCTTCTGAGCGGCGCGCGCCGTTGTCCGCGGGCGTTCGTGCCGAGCGCGCGGAGCGGCGGCGTCACACCAGCTTCGGCACATTGTTGAGCACCAGCCAGTACAGGCCGAGGTGCTGCACGGCGGTGGCGAACTCGGAAAAATCGACCGGCTTGCGGACGTAACTGTTGGCGCCGCTGTCGTAGCTCTTGACCATGTCTTCGTCCTCGCTCGACGAGGTCATGATGACCACCGGCAGGTAGCGCGTGACCGGCTCGGCACGAATCCGCTTCAGGACATCGATCCCGCCGACGATGGGCAGCTTCAGATCGAGCAGCACCAGGGCCGGGATCTGGGTCGGATCGCGTCCGGCATACTCGCCGCGGGCGTAGAGGTAGTCGAGGGCTTCGCTGCCGTCGCGCGTCACCACCACCTTGTTGGCGATGTGGGCCCGGCGTAGCGAGCGCAGGGTCAGTTCCTCGTCGTCCGGGTTGTCCTCGACCACCAGAATTGTCTTTGCATCCATCTCAGTCTCCTTGCGAATGCGGGCGCGTGTGCGGTGGCGCGTCAAGCAGCGACTGCAGCCGGTCGCCGGGTACCGCCGCCGACAGGTAGAAGCCTTGTGCCTGATCGCAGCCCATGTCGTGCAGCATGTCGAATTGTTCAGGGGTCTCGACGCCCTCGGCGAGTACGGTCAGGCCCAGGCCGTGGCCGAGCAGGATCACCGCGCGCACGATCGCCGCATCGCGCGGATCGGCAATCATCCGCCGGATGAACGACTGGTCGATCTTCAGGCAGTCGATCGGCAGTCGCGACAGATAACTCAGGCTCGAGTAGCCGGTGCCGAAGTCGTCGATGGCGATCCTCACTCCCAGCGCCTTGAGCTGGGCAAGGGCTTCGAGCGCACCGGCCTGGTCGGACATCAGGGCGCCCTCGGTGATCTCGAGCTCGAGCTGCGCGGCCGGGAAGCCGCTGGTGCGCAGCGCGCGCTCGACCACCGCGGCGAAGCCGTCGCCGTGGAGCTGGATGGGCGAGACGTTGACCGCGAGGGTCAGCGGCGGCCCGGGGGGGCGTGTCCATTCGAGTGCGGTGGTGCATGCCTCGATCAGCGCCCATTCGCCGAGTTTGCGAATCAGCCCCATCTCCTCGGCGACAGGAATGAAGTGCGCCGGACTGATTGGCATGCCGTCGGCCCCCGTCCACCGCATCAGCGCCTCGGTGCCGGTGATCAATCCGCCGTGCAGAGCGTACTGAGGCTGATAGTGGAGCATCAGGGCGCCGTTGTGCAACGCTGCTCTCAGGCCGCTCTCGATCTTCAGCCGCGCCAGCGTTTCGTCGGTGATGTCGGTCGAGTAGTAGTGGAGATTGCCGCGCTCCACCGATTTGGCCTTGCGCATCGCTGCGCCGGCATTGTTCGCCAGGGTCTCGAAGTCCTCGCCGTCGGCCGGGAAGACCGCCGCCCCAGCACTCGCCGTCACCCGCAGCTCCTGGCCCCCGGCCAGCTGCGGCTGCGCCAGCGCGTCGAGCAGCTTGCGCACCACCGGATAGACGTCTTCCGGGCGGGCGAGATCGGAGAGCAGGACCGCATACTCATCGGCGCCGATGCGGGCTGCGGTGTCGCCTTCGCGCACGCTGGCGAGCAGGCGCGCCGCCGCCTCCACCAGAACCCGGTCGCCGACCGCGTGGCCGAAGGCCTCGTTGATCCGTTTGAAGCCATCGAGGCCGATCGCCACCACCGCCAGGCAGCTTCGGGTGCGGCGGGCGTGGACCAGCGCCTGCGCGGTGCGGTCGCCCAATAGCGACCGGTTGGGCAGGCCGGTCAGGGCGTCGAAATTCGCAAGGTGGCGAAGGCGGGCTTCGTAGGCCTTGCGCTCACGGATGTCGCGCGCGATCGTCGAAAAGAAGCGCACCTGGCCGTCCGCGCCCTTGTGCGCGACCAGCACCTGCGACAGCGGGATTTCCTCGCCGGAGCGCGCCACCACCGCGGTCTCGCCCTGCCAGGTGCCGTGCGCGAGCGCGCCCGGGATGGCCTCGCTATGGACCCGCTCGCGCGCCCACGGCGCGTAGAAGTCGTCTGCGGGACTGTGCACGGCCTGGTCGCGGGTTACCCCGAGCAGCCGGCAGCCGGCCTCGTTGATGAAGGTCACCTTGCGCCCGAGGTCGGCCATCGTGACCAGATCGCTGGTCGCTTCGAGAATCTCGGCCAGGTGCGCCCGCGCCTGCTCGACGTCGCGGATGCGCGCCCGTTCCGCGGCCTCGGCGATCGCGCGCCGTACCGCCACCGCGAGGCGGCTCAGGTTGCCTTTGAGCAGGTAGTCGGTGGCGCCTTCGCGCAGGCACTCGACGGCGGTGTCCTCGCCGATCGTGCCGGACACGAAGATGAACGGAACGAATGGCGATCGGGCGCGGACGATGCCCAGCGCCTCGCGGCCGGAGAAGCCGGGAATCGTGTAGTCGCACAGCACGACGTCGGGGAGGAAATCGGCCAGCGCGGCGCGCAGCCCGGCTTCGCTCGCGACCGTCCGTCCCTCGATCTCCAGCGCGTCACGCTGCAGGCGCAAGCGGATGAGCTCGACATCGTCGGGCTGGTCCTCGACGAACAATACCTTTATCGCCTCGGCCATGTCCGGTGCCCCCTGTTCACGATGCCCCCGACGCATTGTGGCCGGCATCGTCCGCCGCCTGGGCAAAACCTTCGGCCTGACCGAGGGTGAAGAAGAAGGTGGCACCTTTGCCACGCTGCGCCTTGGCCCAGATCCGGCCGTTGTGGCGGTGCACGATGCGCTGCACGGTGGCCAGGCCGATGCCGGTGCCGGGAAAGTCGGTGACCGCATGCAGGCGCTGAAATGCGCCGAACAGATGGCCGATGTTGGCCATGTCGAAACCGGCCCCATTGTCGCGGACGAAAAAGGTCGAGCGCTCGCTGTCTTCGAGTGCGCCGAACTCGATGCGCGGCGCGCTCGTCTTGGTGGTGAATTTCCATGCGTTGCCGAGCAGGTTTTCGAGCGCGATCCGCAGCAGCCGCGGGTCGCCCTGAACCACGATGCCTTCCCAGATCGACACCTCGACGGTGCGCGCGGGTTCGCCGTGCTTCAGCTCGTCGATGACCTGGTGCGCCATCGCACTCAGATCGATCTGGGACCACGCCAGCTCGACGCGCGAGATCCGCGACAGGGTCAGCAGATCGTCGATCAGCTGGGCCATGCGCTGGGTTGCCGAACGGATGCGCGACAGGTAGCGCCGGGCTTCCTCGTCGACCTGCCCGCCAAAGTCCTCGACCAGTGCCTGGCTGAAGCCGTCGATCGCGCGCAGCGGCGCCCGCAGGTCGTGCGACACCGAATACGAGAACGCCTCGAGCTCGCGGTTCTTGTCCTCGAGTTGCACCGTGCGCTGCCGGACGCGCTGTTCGAGCTCCTCGTTCAGGCGCCGGATTTCGTCGATCGCGATCTTCTGGTCGTCGATATCGGTGCATGTGCCGACCCATTCCTTGACGCTGCCGTCGGCGTGCTTCACCGGCACGCCGCGCGCGGCGAACCAGCGGTAGACGCCGTCCTTGCGCCGCAGCCGGAACTCGGTCGCGAACGGGGCCACGCGCTCGACCGCGTGCCGCCACGACTCGAGCGTGGGCTCGCGCTCGTCGGCGTGGATCGCATTGAGCGCGCCCAGCCCCATCACCTCGCTGTCGGCCTGCCCGGTGTAGGTCTGCCAGGTCGGCAGCGGCTCGACCACCCGCCCGTCGGCGTCGGTCGTCCACACGATCTGCGCGCTGACCACGACCAGCGAGCGGTAGCGTTCCTCGCTGGTACGCAGCGCCCGCACCGCCTCGCTGCGCTCGGCCGCCTCGCGCTCGAGCTGGGTTTTCGACTGTTCGAGCGCCGCGGTGCGACGCTCGATCTCGGACAGCATATCGTTGAAGGCATCGACGAGCACGCCGATCTCGTCATCGGTGCTCTTGTTCGCCCGCACCGAGTAGTCGCGCTGCCCGACAACCTTGCGGGCAAGATCGGCGATTCCGATGATCGGCCGGGTGACCGCCGCCTGCAGCCATGCCGACAGCAGCAGCGCGACGAGCAAGGCAATCAGCATCACGCTGCCGGCGATGACGCCATAGTTGGTCACGCGGCGGTAGATCTCGTAGTCGGCCACGAGATAGACCGTGCCGAGAATCTCGTTGTTGTCGACGACGCGGCGGAATACCGTCATCCGCTCGCCGGCCACCGTCACGCTGTTGGCTTCGGGCAGCCGCGGCAACACGTCCGTCGCCGCATCGGACCTGAAGTAGCGCGCAAACACCGCCCCGCGGCTGTTGTAGAGGGCGGCTGCGCGCACGTTCGGCCGTTCGCGCAGCAAGGCCAGGATATTGGCGGCGAATTCGGGGTCGTCGAACTGCAGCGCGGCGGTGGTAGCGCGCCCGATCAGGCCGGCCTGGGTGGTCAGATCGGTGGTGCCCGCCTCGCGGTAGCTGCGCAGATCGTAGAACAGCAGCGCGACGCCATTGATCAGCAGCGCCGCGACACTGGTGAACAGGACGCCCGCCAGCAGTTTGGCGCGGACCGAGCGCAGGCGCAGTGGCCACCTCATGGCGAATCCCTCTTCACCTCGCGGGCGACGGCAAACAACTGCGATCCGACCCGCAAGCCATTGTTTTCGGCGGCCGGGGCCGAAATCTGGAAGCGGACCTTGTCGTTGTCGATGATGAAGTTGATCACGCTGCCGGCGGGCCAGCCGCTGTCCGACTCGGTCACCGTCAACACCGGCCTGCCCCGGGTCTGCGTCAGCACGGCGGAGACCTGTCCCTGATCGACGTCGCGGCCGACGAACAGGACATGGACCCGGGTGGTCGGATCGACCGTGCTCAGGCGCTGCATGATCAGCGGGCGGGTGCCGAGACGGCGCCCGGCAAGGACCTGCTCGAGTTCGTGGGCGAGTGCGTCGGCGCCGATGACGCCGATGACCACCGGTTCATCGGGACCGACGAAGGCGGGCGCCGGCCATTCGACGTAGCCGGCGAACTTGTAGAGAAAGGCAGCCTTCACCCGTTGCTCGAGGGTTACCGGATCGCCGTCGACGGCGTAGGCCATGCTCGCGGCGCCCACCAGCACGGTCAGCGCCAGGCGCAGCATGGCGCCCAACCCCGGCACCGGGCTCAGTCCCAGCCACGGGCTGCGCGCAATCAGGAACGCCATGGGCGCCCCGGGGCGACGCTGCCGACGGGCTTGCCGCGCGGAATCGGCGTCCTGTAGCGGACCGGCTGATCCGGACAGGCCGGGTCAGCCACCGACCCCGCCCTGCCGTCGAATGAGTTCCCGGGTGAGCGCTCGCATCGTCTCATCCTATCCTCGATGAATGTGCCTTGCTCAACAAGCATAGCAAACCCGCATTTTTCCGCTGTCCGACAGGCTGAATTCAGATCGGTCCGCCAAGGCATGCTGAAGCCGGCGCGGATGGCGCGGAAACCTGTCGGCATGCGCGTCAGCGGCTGCTGCATTGCAGCACTGGTTATCTAGGACTGCCGTGGATTCGTCGAGTTCAGGATTCATCTCAACTATCCGTCCCGTCGATTCCTCAAATCCTGACAAACGATTGTTCGGATAGGTCCGGGGGCGCTATCGTTTCATCCCAAGAGCGCGTACGAGGCGGATACAGCCTGCGACGGCCGGGCGCCCGTATCAGACGGGGGCCTGAACAAGAGAACAGGAGACGAGACACCATGAGCCACAGTCACCACGACCGGGTCGCGGTCATCACCGGCGCCGCGGGGGCCTTGGGTAGCCACTTTGCCCGTCGCCTCGCGAACAGCCCGACTGGGAGCTCGAGCTCGCGGTGGTCATCGGCAAGCCGGCCTTCCACGTCAGGCGCGCGGACGCGCACGACTACATCGCCGGCTACACCATCGTGAACGACATCACCAACCGCGAGCTGGTGCACCGGACCGACCTCAAGGCCCTCGGCAGCGACTGGGTGATGGGCAAGTGCCTGCCCGGCTACACGCCGATGGGGCCCTATATCGTGCCCGCCCGCCTGGTGCCCGATCCGCGGGCGCTGCGCATCACCCTCAAACTCAACGGCGAGATCATGCAGGACGAGAGCACCGCGGACATGATCTTCCCCATCGCGCACCTGATCGAGTACCTCACCAGCCGCGTGCGGCTGTCCCCCGGCGACATCCTGATCACCGGTTCACCCGCGGGCAACGGTTCACACTACGATCGCTACCTGCGTGCCGGCGACGTCATGGAGGGCGCGATCGTCGGCATCGGCGTGCAGCGCATTCCGTGCATCGCGGCTGCTTCGTAGGTTCTTCCTTCCCACTTTTCCGGGGGTATTGCCATGTACCGTCACCTGCTGGTCCCGCTCGACGACTCCGAACTGGCGGTCGATATCGTCGCCCGTGCGATCGATCTGGCCCGCCCGCTCGGTGCGCGCATCACCTTCTTCCATGCGCGCCCCGATTACGGCGCCACCGAGGACGGTGCGCTGCAGCGCAGCCTGGCGCCGGCCGAATTCGCCGCCGTGGCGGAGGGGCATGCGCGTGCGGTGCTGGCCAAGGCCGAAGTGTCGGCGCGCGCGGCCGCCATTGCGCACGACACCCTTGCACTCACCTCGGACCGGCCCTACGAGGCCATCGTCGAGGCCGCCGAAACCTGCGGATGCGACCTCATCTTCATGGCTTCGCACGGGCGTCGCGGCGTCCGCGGGCTGATGTTGGGCTCGCAGACGCAGAAGGTGCTGCAGCACACCCGCATCCCGGTGCTGGTGTCGACGGTGGAGAGCAATGCGGCGGACCGCGAGATGAAACGCGCGATCGCCATCATCAAGGACGAACACCGCTCGCTGGCCGCGGTGATCCACGGCCTGCGCCATCTGGTGCAGGACGTGCGCGAGCGCGGCGCGCCCCCGGATTTCAAGCTGCTGCGCGCGGCGTTGCACTACATCCGCGCCTTCCCCGAGGCGCTGCACCACCCCAAGGAAGAGGCCTGGCTGTTCGGCCGCCTGCGCCAACGGGTTCCCGAGCTGGTGCCGACGCTCGACGTGCTCGAAAAACAGCACCGCGACGGCGCCCTGCGCTTTGTCGCGCTGCATGGCGCACTCGATGCGTTCGAGCAAGGGCGCGTCGGCGTCGGACCGTTCGCCCTCGCGCTGGAGAACTTTGCCGAGCTCGAATGGGAGCACATGAGCATGGAGGAAAAGCTCATCCTGCCAGCGGCCCAGGCGCATTTCGACGACGCTGACTGGGACGAGATCGCGCAGGCCTTCGACGATAACGGTGACCCGGGTTTCGGGGCCGCACCGGACGGGCAGTTCCGCCGCATGTTCGCGCGCATCCTCAACCTGGCGGCGGCGCCCGCCGGCGCAAATGCGGGACCGGCCGGTCGATGAATCCCCGGGGCGGCTCGCGCCGTCCTATTTCTGCAGCCGTCGGCGGGTCAGCGCCAGCGCCACCCAGAATGCCACCGCGCCGTAGCCCATCAACACCGCCAGATGCAGGCCGATCGCTTCCGGCGCCCGGCCCAGCAGCAGCGGGCGGGCGAGTTCGACGGCGTGCGACAGCGGCAGCATCGAGGTGGCGGTGCGCAGCGCGGCCGGCAGCTGCTCGATCGGGAAGAACACACCGGACACCAGCATCATCGGGGTGACGAACAGGGTGAAGTAGTACATGAAGAAGTCGTAGCTCGGCGCCAGCGCGGTCACGATCAGGCCGAGCGCGGCAAAGCTCAGGCCGACCAGAAAGATCAGCGGCAGCAGCCACAGCACGTAGCGTGTGTCGACCAGGCCGAACAGGCTCACCACCAGCAGGATCGCCGCCCCCGACAGCAGCGCCTTGGACGCCGCCCACACCAGTTCGGCGAACACCACGTCATCGAGCGCAATCGGCGCATTGAGAATGGCATCCCAGGTGCGCTGCACGTGCATGCGGGAAAAGCTCGAGTACAGCACCTCGAAGGTGGCGCTGTTCATCGTCGAGTAGCACACCATGCCGGCGGCGAGAAAGCTGATGTAGGGCACCCCGTCGACCTCCGGCACCAGCATGCCGATACCGAAGCCGAGCCCGAACAGGTAGATCACCGGATCGGCCAGGTTGCCCAGCACCGAAGGCAGCGCGAGCTTGCGCCAGACCAGGAAGTTGCGCCGCCATACCGGGACGAAGCGGCGGGAGAGGACGGGCGGGCGCCACGGGTTGGGGGTCATGGACAGGGCAGATAGCGCCGGGTTCGACGGACGTTGGAAAAATGGGGTGACGATGAGCAGGCAGCGAGTGTGGCGTCGCAGTCTTGGCGAAATAGGGGTTTGTCGTCAAATCGGCGTTGCACGAAGCGTCTGGTCCGGTGGCGACGGCAACCCGAGTCGCCGAGCAAGAATGATCCGGCTGTGCTCACGCCTTGCCCGGCGGCAACACCACCCACTCGGCTTCGTCGAACTCGCCGAGCGGGCGAATGTCGCAGAACGGCGCTGCACTGCGAATGATCGCCGCCACGTCGGGCCGATGCTGCGCCTCCATCGCATCGCGCTCGGCCTTGGTGTCCCACTGGGCAATAGCGATGAGCACCGACGGGTCGTCCAGCTTGCGATGCAGCCGGGTACCGCGAGCCCCCGGCGCCTGCTGAATGAGCCGACTCGCACGAACCCAGGCGTCGGCATAATCCTCGGCGGTGTATCCGGCTTTGATGTGCACTTCGAATAGGTACAGCATGGAACCCTCCTGTCCTCGTTGGCGCCATTGAGGCAGCATCGTCCCCGAGACGCGGGTTACTCAAGCACAACATGGCGAACATTTCGCCTTGCCTGCCGCGTGCCCTCCGATCGAACTGCCAGCAAATCCTTGGTCGTTGCCGTCTCGCCAAGTTCCGTGGCGAAGAACTCAGTCCCGCAACTCGCGCCCGGTGAGCTTCAGGAACACGTCTTCCAGGTTGGCCGGGCGGTGCAGGTAGCGCAGGCCGGGCTGGGTGGCGAGGTGGGCCAGCAGGGGGGCGGGGTCGTGCAGGTAGCAGAAGGCGGTTTCGCCGCTGATCTCGAACCGCTCGGCCAGCGCAGTGGCGTGGGTCGCGGCCCAGGCCGCGGCGCCGCCGCCGCGCTCGGCCACCGCGTGGCCCTCCCAGTCGCCGAACACCTCCACCACCTGCGGTTCGATCTGCGCGGCGATCACCTCGCGCGGGCTGCCGGTGGTTAGCATGCGGCCGGCGTCGAGGATGGCGAGCTGATCCGACAGGCGCTCGGCCTCGTCCATGAAGTGGGTGGTGAGCAGCACCGTGGTGCCGCTGCGCAGGAGTTGCTTGAGGCGCTCCCAGATCAGGTGGCGGGCCTGCGGGTCGAGGCCGGTCGTGGGTTCGTCGAGCACCAGCAGCTCGGGGCGGTTGACCAGCGCGCGGGCCAGCGTCAGGCGGCGCTTCATGCCCCCGGACAGCGACTGGATGTGGGCGTCGCGTTTGCCCTCCAGCCCGGCGAAGGCGAGCAGCTCGGGGATGCGGGCGCGGATCACGGCGTCGGCGAGACCGAAGTAGCGGCCATAGACGAGCAGGTTTTCGGCGCAGGTGAAATCGGGGTCGAGGTTGTCGATCTGCGGCACGATGCCCACCCGCGCGCGTGCTTCGCGGGCGCGTTCGGGCACCGGTTCGCCACACAGGCGGATGGTGCCGGCGCCGGGTGCGGCGAGGCCGAGCGCGCAGCGCAGGATGGTGGTCTTGCCGGCGCCGTTGGGGCCGAGCAGGGTGAAGCATTCGCCGGCGCGGACCTCGAGATCGACGCCGCGCACGACCTCGGCATCGCCGTAGCGTTTGACCAGGCCGCGGATCACGAGCGGCGACGGGCGCTCGCCCTCGGCCATGGATGCGGGCGCGGCGCGCGTCGAAACGGGCAGCGCGGCGGTCATCAACCGGCGGGCGGCAGGGTGGCGGTGAAGCTCGGCCGTGCAAACAGGCGTTCGGCCAGTGATTTCAGCGCCGGCCGGCCGCTGCCCCAGTCGACCTGGGGCAGGCGCAGGTCGAGGTAGGCGAGCGCGACGCCGACGGTGATGTCACCGAGCTGCATCGTCTCGCCGTCGAACCAGGGATGGCCCGCTGCGCGTTTTTCGAGTTCGTCCAGGCTGCGCCCGATCTTGTCGAACTGGCGTTCGATGCTCGGCGCGCTTTGCTGGGCCTCGGGGCGGCGGCTCTCGAGAAAGGCGGCGACGGCGGCGTCGAGGATGCCGTCGGCCAGGGCCTCGGTCTGGCGTACGCGCACGCGCTCGATGCCACCGGCCGGGAGCAGGGCCGGTTGCGCGGCAAGGGTCTCGATATAGCCGGCGATGACCGGCGAGTCGAAGAACACCTCACCATTGTCGAGCACCAGCGCCGGCACCTTGCCCAGCGGATTGACCTCGGGCACGCGGGTGTTGGCTTCCCACGGCGAGTCGACGACGAGTTCGAAGGGCAGATTCTTTTCAGCGAGCAGGATGCGGATCTTGCGTGCGTAGGGACTGGTGAGCGAGGCGAGGAGTTTCATCAGGGTCTCCGGTTTTCAGCCGCGCGGCGCGGCAGGGGGTACGTTGCGGACGATGAGGTCGCGGATCAGGTGCAGCTTGCCGTGAAAGAAGTGATCGGCGCCGGGGATGACGACCACCGGCAGCTCCTGCGGTCGCGCCCAGTCGAGCACGTTGGACAGCGCCACGGTTTCGTCGAGTTCGCCATGAACGACGAGCGTGGGGATGGTCCTGGGCACCGGCGGGGTGTCGTAGCTGCGTGCGCCGTCGGCGGCCAGTCCCGCGGCGGTGCCCACCAGCACCAGCTGGCGCGGCGGATTGATGTCTTCGGCGAGGCGGTTGGCAATGCGGGTCTGGATGAAGCCGCCGAAGGAGAAGCCGCCCAGCGCCAGCGGCAGACTGCCCCAGCGCGACTGCGCCCAGCTGATCACCGACAGCATGTCTTCGGTTTCACCGTTGCCGTGGTCGTGCTCGCCCTCGCTCTTGCCCACCCCGCGGAAATTGGGGCGGATCACGGCAAAGCCGAGGTCGCGATAGCTGCGCGCCAGGGTGTGCGCCACCTTGTTGGTATTGGCGCCGCCGAACAGCGGATGCGGATGACACACCAGTGCGATGCCGCGCACCGTCTCGGGCGCGTCGATCAGCACCTCGATGGCGCCTGCGGCGCCGCGCAGCAAGGCGGATTCGGTAGGCAGCGGGCGGCTCATGCAGGCTCTCCGTCGGGCAGGCGCAGGCGCTCCACGATGCGCCCGTGGACCAGATGCTGGTCGATGATTTCGTCGACGTCTTCCTCGTCGAGATAGGTGTACCAGACGTTGTCGGGGTACACCACCAGCACCGGGCCGTCGTCGCAGCGGCCGAGACAGCCGGCCTTGTTGATCCGCACGCTGCCCGGGCCGCGCAGGCCGAGTGCGGCGGTGCGGTCCTTGGCGTAGGCCTGCAAGGCGCTCGCGCCCAGGTTGTTGCAGCACGATTCGCCGGGCGCGCGCTGATTGCAGCAAAAGAAAACGTGGTGCTTGAAATAGCTCATTCTGGTCTCCGTTGGAGTGCGGATTATAGGCGTCACGCACTGTCGAGGTGTTCGCCCCGCCACAGCCCCAGCGCCGACAGGTAGGCGAGTGCGACGAAGGGCCACAGGCTGGCGACGAGCTGGGTCAGACCGTGGAAATTGAGGAAATTCCCGCGGTTGAGCACGGCGTGGCCGTTGCCGAGATAGGGGTTTTCGGGCATCAGGTTGACCAGCGCGGTGGCGATCAGCAAGGCGGTGCCGGCGAGTGCGTGCTGCACCACGCGCGGCAGCAGCAAGGCGGCGGTGAGCAGCGCGAGGCCGAAGGCGAGTCCGCGTTCGGCGCCGGGGGTGAGCCATGCCAGCGGGTCGGGCGGAACGAAGAAATTGGCCGCAGCCACCGTCTTGGCACCGATGCCGAGGACCAGCAAGACCGCGATCGGGCCCGGGCCGGCGGTGCGCATCATGCACCGCGCGAACAGACCGATGGCGACCAGCGTGGCGGAGGTGAGCGCAGTTTCGAAGGCGATGAAGCGCTCGGGGCGGAATGGCAGCGGCGGTGGAATGCCCAGCAGCCGGCGAATGTCGCCACTGCCGAACAGCAGGCTGTCCGGCGTGAGCTGGGTGAGCACCCACAGACCGAGCAGAATCAGTCCGAGGTCGCCGGTATGTCCGCCGATGACGTGTTCTCCGCGCCAGCGCGACAGGCCGCCGCGTGGCGCGAACAGGGCGTGGCCCCAGCGCGCGCCGAGGACTGCGCCGAGCAGCGCGCCGACGATGTTGGCGCCGAGATCGATGTTGCTCGACACCCGCGACGGCAGGAAGTGCTGGATCGTCTCGAGGCCGAAGCTGAACAGGCTGGCGAGCAGGGTGGCGACCACGGCGAGGCGCAATCCGGTCCAGGCCACCGGCAGGGCGGCGGCGAGGATCAGGCCGAGCGGCAAGTAGCCGAGGACGTTGAATATCAGATCCTCGATCTGGAAGTACTTCGGCCAGGGCGCCACCAGGTAGTCGAACAACGGCAACCCGCTCTCCCGCCATTCGGAAAAAGGATGCAGACAGGCGTAGGCCACGAGCATGGCGTAGGCGATGGCCAGATTGCGGGGAAGGGAGGGGCGGTGCACGGCTGCGGGGGAAGTGGCGGTTGGAGAAGTCTAGCCGACCCCGCACCCGGCCGTCCGCTTCCGTCGCCAACAGGCGTCGGCGCCGGCCGACGGCCGGGTGCGCACCGGTGCGGGGCGCGATTCCCCAGTCTGGTGCGTCGGTCGTTACGTCGGGTCCGCTTTTCTTCTTTAGTTTTCAATTAAAACAACACGATATGTTGCGACCATGCACTGGCATGGTACTCGCTTCTTCTTGAATACGATCTTGTATCCAAGAAGGTGCACATGAACACCGCAGTCCTCTCTCCACTTACCATTGCCACGCTCCGCCACGCCTATCTGGGCGGTGAAACTTCACCGGTCGAGGTGGTGAACCGGATCTTCGACCGTCTGGCCGCCGAAGAGGGCGGAGAGGCATGGATCCTTCTGCGTGACCGCGACGCGGTGCTGGTCGAGGCGCAGCGCTGTGCCGCCCGGCTGGCCGATCCGGCGGCACGCGCTGCCCTGCCCTTGCTGGGCATCCCGTTCGCGGTCAAGGACAACATCGACGTGGCCGGGTTGCGGACGACGGCGGCCTGCCCCGCGTTCGCCTACGAGGCCGCGGCCGATGCCTCCGTCGTCGAGCGCCTGCGCGCGGCCGGGGCGATCCTGATCGGCAAGACCAATCTCGATCAGTTCGCCACCGGTCTGGTCGGAACCCGCTCGCCTTATGGTGCGGTGAAGAATCCGTTCAACCCGGCCTATATGACTGGCGGTTCGAGCTCGGGGTCGGCCGCCGCCACCGCTCGCGGCTGGGTCGCGTTCGCGCTGGGAACCGACACCGCCGGCTCCGGCAGGGTGCCCGCCGGGGCGTGCAACCTGGTCGGCGTGAAGCCGAGCCCCGGGCTGGTGAGCAGCGCCGGGGTGGTGCCCGCCTGCCGCAGCATCGACTGCGTATCGGTGTTCGCGCATACGGTGGAGGACGGCTGGGCGGTGCTCGGCGTGCTGGCGGGCGAGGACGCGCGCGATCCGTTCTCGGCCCCCCCGCTGCCACTGGGGCCGGTGACACGCACGGTGCGCGTCGGCGTGCCCACGGTGCTCGAGTTCTTCGGCGACCCACTTGCCGAGCAGGCCTGGCGCGCCGCGCTCGACGCGGTGGCCGCCGAGCCCGGGGTGGAGTTCGTCGACATCGACCTCGCGCCCTTCCACGCGGTGACCCGGCTGCTGTACGACGGGCCGTGGGTGGCCGAGCGGCGGGCGGCGATCGAGGACTTCATGGATGCGCACGGCGACGCGATGGATGCGACCGTGCGCGGCATCATCGCCCGCGCCGACGGCATGAGCGCGGTCGACGCCTTTCGCGCCCGCTATGCGCTGGAGACACAGCGCGGGGTCTGTCGCGCCGAACTGGACAAGGCCGACCTGGTGCTGGTGCCGACCGCGCCCACGATTCATACCCATGCCGCCATCGCCGAGGCGCCGGTCGAGCGCAACAGCCAGCTCGGCTATTACACCAACTTCGTCAATCTGCTCGGCATGGCCGGCCTGGCGCTGCCGGGGCCGTTCCGTGCCGATGGCCTGCCCGCCGGGGTGACCCTGCTCGGGGCGGCCGGGGCGGATCATCGTCTGGCGGAATTCGGACGTCGCCTGCAGGCGCGCTTGCATGGCCGGCTGGGCCTGAGCGCCGAGCGTCCCGCGACCGCCGGCGCGGCGCTCGAAGCGCTACCGTTTGCCGAGCCAGTGGTCGAGGTCGCGGTGGTGGGCGCCCATCTGAGTGGCCTGCCGCTCAACTGGCAGCTGGTCGAGCGCGGCGCGCGTCTGCTCGAGACCACGCGCACCGCGCCGCTGTACCGGCTCCATGCCCTGCCCGGGACCACCCCGCCCAAGCCCGGCATGGTACGGGTGGCCGAGGACGGTGGCGCGCTCGAGGTCGAGGTCTGGGCGCTGCCGGTGCGCAATTTCGGCAGCTTCGTCGCCGAGATTCCCGCGCCGCTCGGCATCGGCACCCTGACCCTGGCCGATGGCCGCGAGGTCAAGGGCTTCGTGTGCGAAGCCGCCGCGCTCGCCGGCGCTCCCGATGTCACCGCGCTCGGCGGCTGGCGCGCCTACCTCGCCGAGCGTGCCGCCGCTGTTCCTGTCTGATACCCCCGCAGCTTTTCCCCCGGAGTGCCACAATGAAAAATCTGAGAAGGCTCATCCTGCCGCTGGCAACGACCCTGCTGGCCCTGTCCCCGGCGTTGAGCCAGGCCCAGGACAAGCGCCTGGAGACCCTGGTGGTAGCCAACGAGTTCGGGCCCAACATGCTCGACATCCAGGGGCTCGGCGCCAACCGTCCGGCCTACGGCGTATCGTGGCTGGCCTACGACCGCCTGCTCACCTACGGGCGCAAGTCGCTGGGCGACGGCATCGACAGCTACGACTTCACCAGGCTGGAGCCGGAACTGGCCGAGCGCTGGGAGATCGCCGCCGACGGCATGAGCGCGACCTTCCACCTGCGCCGCGACGCGAAGTTCCACGACGGCTCGCCGGTCACCGCCGAGGACGTCAAGTGGTCGTTCGAGCGCGCGCTCGGCATGGGCGGCTTCCCCACCTTCCAGATGAAAGCCGGTTCGATCGAGAAGCCCGAGCAGTTCGAGGTCGTCGATGCCCACACTTTCCGCCTGAAGTTCCTGCGCAAGGACAAGATGACCCTGCCCGACGTGGCGGTCCCGGTGGCGGCGATCTACAACGCCAAGCTGGCGAAGCAGCACGCCACCGCGGACGACCCGTGGGCGGCGGCCTGGCTCAAGACCAACACCGCCGGCGGCGGCGCCTACAAGGTGGTGTCGTGGAAGCCGGGCCAGGAGATCGTCTACGAGCGTTTCGACGAGTGGAAGAACGGGCCGCTGCCGAAACTGAAACGGGTGATCCAGCGCGATGTGCCTTCGGCCGGCAACCGCCGCGCGCTGCTCACCCGCGGCGACATCGACATCACCTTCGAACTGCCGCCCAAGGATTTCTCCGAGATGGCGCAGGAGAAGGGCAACGTGAAGGTGGCCAGCGTACCGATCGAGAACTCGATGTGGTACCTCGGCATGAACACCAAGACCCCGCCGTTCGACAACCCGAAGGTGCGCCAGGCCGTGGCCTACGCCATGCCCTACGACAAGATCATGCAGAACGCCTTCTACGGGCGCGGCATGCCACTGTTCGGCAGCGACGGGGTCAAGGACGGGAGCTGGCCGCAGCCGAGTGCCTACAAGACCGACCTCGACAGGGCCCGGGCGCTGATGAAGGAGGCCGGCTACGAGAATGGCTTCTCCACCACGCTGTCCTTCGACCTCGGCACCGCCACCGTGTCGGAGCCGACCGCGATCCTGGTGCAGGAGTCGCTCGCCGCGATCGGGATCAAGGTCGCCATCAACAAGGTGCCGGGTTCGAACTGGCGCGCTGCGATCGCCAAGAAGGACATGCCGATGCTGTTCAACCGCTTCGGCGGCTGGCTGAACTATGCGGAGTATTTCTTCTTCTGGACCTATCACGGGCAGAACGCGGTGTTCAACACCATGAGCTACCAGAACCCGGAGATGGACAAGCTGATCGAGTCGGCCCGCTTCGAGACCGATCCGAAGAAGTACGCCGGCCAGGTGCAGGGCTTCATCGACATCGCCTACACCGAGGCGCCGCGCGTTCCGGTGGTGCAGCCGAGCATGGACGTGGCGATGCAGAAGAACGTGCACGGGCTCACCTACTGGTTCCACCTGCAGCCCGACTATCGCCAGATCTACAAGCAGTAAGCATGGCCGCTGCCGCCCCGCGGGGCGGCAGCGGCCGAGGAGCCAGGATGATCAAGGCCATACTCAAACGCCTGCTCGGTGCGGTGCCCGCGCTGATCGGCGTGATCGTCGTCACCTTCGTGCTGACCCGGGCGCTGCCCGGTGATCCGGCGGCCTATTTCGCCGGCGCGTCCGGTTCGCAGGAGGCGATCGAGGAAGTGCGGGTCAAGCTCGGCCTCGACCGCAGCCTGCCCGAGCAGTTCTTCCTCTACGTGCGCGACCTTGCCCGCGGCGACTGGGGCAGTTCGCTGACCACCGGCCAGCCGGTGCTGACCGAGATCGGCGAGCGCCTGCCGGCCTCGCTCGAACTGACCCTGGTCGGCCTGCTGCTGGCGGTGGTGGTCGCGATTCCGCTCGGCGTGCTGGCGGCGACCCGGCCCGGGTCGTGGATCGACCACCTGTGCCGCGGCATCACCACCGCGGGGGTGTCGCTGCCGACCTTCTTCACCGGCCTGCTGCTGGCCTACATCTTCTACTTCCTGCTCGGCTGGGCGCCGTCGCCGCTCGGACGGCTCGACCCCTACACCAGCGCGCCCGACTTCGTCACCGGCTTCTACCTGATCGACAGCCTGATCGCGCGCGACCTCGAGACTTTCGCCGCCGTTGCGGCGCAGCTGGCGCTGCCGGCGATCACGCTGGCGCTGTTCGTGCTCGCGCCGCTGGCGCGGATGACGCGGGCGTCGATGCTGGGGGTGCTGTCGGCCGATTTCATCCGCACCGCGCGCGCCTCCGGCCTGCATCCGCTGACGGTGCTGTTCACCTATGCCTTCCGCAATGCGCTGCTACCGGTGCTGACCACGCTCGGCATGGTGTTCTCCTTCCTGCTCGGCTCCAACGTGCTGGTGGAGAAGGTGTTCGCGTGGCCCGGCATCGGCTCGTTCGCGATCGAGGCGCTGGTGGCCTCGGACTACGCGCCGGTGCAGGGCTTCGTGCTCGCCATGGCGCTGCTCTACGTGCTCCTCAACCTGATGATCGATATCGCATATGGCCTCGTCGACCCGCGCGCTCGCCTCCAGGCCTGAGACCCCTCCGGGGCCCGGCCTGCTTCTTCGCCAGTGGCGCGTGTTGCGCTACGTGGTGGGAGAAAACCCGCTGTCGGCGATCGCCGCCGGCCTCTTCGTCGGCTTCGTGCTGCTGGCGCTGTTCGGGCCGTGGCTGGCGCCCTTCGACCCGCTCGCCTCGCACGTCGGCGAGCCGCTGTCGCCGCCGTCGGCTGCGCACTGGTTCGGCACCGATGCGCTCGGGCGCGACATCCTGTCGCGGGTGATCGTGGCCACCCGGCTGGACCTCGGCATCGCGGTGGCGGCGGTGGCGCTGTCGTTCGTGATCGGCGGCCTGATGGGGGCCTTCGCCGGCTACTTCGGCGGCTGGTTCGACCGTGCCAGCACGCGCATCTCCGACACCATCATGGCCTTTCCGCTGTTCGTGCTGGCGATGGGCATCGTCGCCGCGATGGGCAATACCGTGGCCAACATCGTGCTTGCCACTGCGATCATCAACCTGCCCTTTTACCTGCGGGTGGCGCGCGCCGAGGTGCGGGTGCTGCGCGAGGCCGGCTTCGTCGAGGCCGCGCGGCTGGCGGGCAACGGTGAACTGCGCCTGCTGTTCCACCACCTGATTCCCAACATCATGCCGCCGATGATGGTGCAGATCTCGCTCAACATGGGCTGGGCCATCCTCAACGCCGCCGGCCTGTCCTTCATCGGCCTGGGCGTGCGCCCCCCCGAGGCGGAGTGGGGCATCATGGTCGCCGAGGGCGCCCAGTACATCGTCTCCGGCGAATGGTGGATCGCGCTCTTCCCCGGTCTGGTGCTGATGCTCGCGGTGTTCTGCTTCAACCTGCTCGGCGACTCGCTGCGCGACCTGATCGATCCGAGGAGAAGGACATGAGTGTCGTCGCCGCGAATGCGTCCGCCGCCGCCAACACGCTGCTCGAGGTGGAGCGCCTGGCGATCGAGTTCCGCACCCGCAGCGGCACCGTGCGTGCGCTCGAGGACGTCAGCCTGGCGCTGGGCGAAGGCGAGACCGTGGGCCTGGTCGGCGAATCCGGCTCCGGCAAGTCGGTGCTGTCCTACGCGGCGATGGGCATCCAGGATCCGGCCGCGCGCATCAGCACCGGCAGCCTGCGCTTTGCCGGGCAGGACCTGCTGGCGAACAAGGGCGCGGCGATGAAGGCGCTGCGCGGGCGCGAGATGGCGATGATCTTCCAGAACCCGCGGGTGGCGCTCAACCCGATCCGTGCGGTCGGGCGCCAGATCGAGGACGTGCTCGCGCGCCACACCGATCTGCACGCCGCCGCGCGGCGCAAGCGCGCGATCGAGTGCCTGGCCGAAGTGCGCATCCCCGACCCCGAGCGGCGCCACGCCGCCTATCCGTTCGAGCTCTCCGGCGGCATGTGCCAGCGGGTAATGATCGCGATCGCACTCGCGTGCAAGCCACGCCTGCTGATCGCCGACGAGCCCACCACCGGGCTCGATGTCACCACCCAGGCGGCGATCATGCGCCTGATCCGCGAGCTGGCGGCCGGGCGCCGCATGGCCACCCTGTTGATCACCCACGATCTCGGCCTGGCGCGCGAGTACTGTGACCGCATCGCGGTGATGCACGCCGGTCATATCGTCGAGGTGGGGCCGACCGAAACCCTGTTCGGCGCGCCTCGCCACCCCTATACCGAGCGCCTGATCGCGGCCACCCCGGTGGGGGCGGCCGCGCTCGACCAGCTGGCGGCGATCGAGGGCAATCTGCCCGATCTGCGCCGCACCGATCTGCCAGCGTGCCGCTTTGCCGAGCGCTGTCCGCGCCGTGGCAGCGAATGCGACGCGCCGCTCGCGCTGGCTGCGGTCGGCGCGCAGCACAGCGTGGCCTGTCATCGCCCGCTGGACCAGCACACTGCGGAGGCACACCATGCCGCACTTGCTTGAAATCATCGACCTCAAGCGCTGGTTCGCGGTGAACAAGGGCGGCGAAACGCGTCGGCTCCACGCGGTGGACGGGATCAACTTCCACCTTGCGCCGGGCGAGACGGTGGGCCTGGTGGGCGAATCCGGTTGCGGCAAATCCACCCTGGTACGGCTGCTGACCCGCACACTCGATCTCAGCGACGGCCAGGTGCGCTTTCGCAACAATGACCTCGGCCTGATCCGCGCCCGCGAAATGGCGTTGCACCCGCAGCGCAAGGACGTGCAGATGGTGTTCCAGGACCCCACCGACAGCCTCAACCCGCGCTATACCGCGCGTCAGACCATCGCCGAATCGGTGCGCCTGCTGTGCGCCATGAAGGGTGCCGCGGCCGCGGAGCGGGTGGAGGAGGCGGCCGACTGGGTCGGCCTCCCGCACGCGCTGCTCGACCGCTACCCGCACCAGCTCTCGGGCGGGCAGAAGGCGCGCGTCGGCATTGCCCGCGCCATCGTCGGCCGGCCCGCGCTGCTGGTGCTCGACGAACCCACGGCGGCGCTCGATGTGTCGGTGCAGACGGTAATATTGCAGCTTCTCGATCGCCTCAAGCGTGAGCTGGACATGAGCTTCCTGTTCGTTTCGCATGACCTCAACGTGGTTCGCCTGCTGTGCGACCGCGTGCTGGTGATGTATCTCGGGCAGATCGTCGAGTCCGGCCCCACCGACGCGGTGTTCCGTGCGCCGGCCCATCCCTATACGCGGGCGCTGATCGCCTCCTTGCCCGGCGGGCTCGCCAACGGCCAGGCCAGCGCGTCCGACCTGCTGGTGGGCGGCGATCCGCAAAGCCCGATCGACCCCGATCCCAATCGCTGCCGTCTGCTCGGGCGCTGCCCGCGCGGCCTCGCGCCGTGCGGCGAAACGGGCCCGCAGCTGACCGACATCGGTCATCTCCGCCAGGTCGCCTGTCACTATCCAACCGTGGTCCAGCATGTCCGACAATAGTGTTCCGCCCGGCAAGGCCAACCTCCTTGCCGGACAGGTCTATCAGCAGGTCAAGGACGATATCTTCAACTTCGTGCTGCTGCCCGGCGACCGCTTCACCGAGAGCGAGATGGCCGCGCGCTGCGGCGTGTCGCGCACCCCGGTGCGCGATGCGCTGTACCGGCTCGAACGCGAGGGTTATCTGCAGGTGGCCTTCCGCAGCGGCTGGAGCGTGCGTCCGTTCGACTTCAACCGCTTCGACCAGCTCTACGACCTGCGCATCGTGCTCGAACTGGCGGCGGTGGACCGCCTGTGCGAGGCCGAGGCCGCCGCCGATCTGCGCGAGTTGCAGGAGATCTGGGCGGTTCCGGTGGCAGAGCGGCTCACCGACGGCAAGCATGTGGGCGCACTCGACGAAGCCTTCCATCAGGGCCTGGTCAGGGCCACCGGCAACCTCGAAATGGCGCGCGTGCATCAGGATGTGACCGAGAAGATCCGCATCATCCGTCGCCTCGACTTCACCCGCGAGCGCCGGATCGATGCCACCTACGACGAACACCAGGAGATCCTGCGCCTGCTCACCCAGCGCAAGGCGGCACAGGCGGCGATCAACCTGCGCTCGCACATCGAGGCGAGCAAGGCCGAGGTGCACAAGATCACCCTGCACATGCTGTACGAGGCGCGCCAGCGCGGGCTGATCGGGGTGGCCTGAGGCCGCCCGCGGCGCTGCGAGCGGTTTTTCATCGAAGGTGCGGGCGGTTTGCGCGGTTGCCGCGAGCCGCTCCCGCGTAGGTCCGCCATCGGCGGCGCGTTCACACCCCGGCCACCACCCCGTCGCTGCGCGGATCCACCGCGCCCTCGATCAGTCCATTCGGATGCCGCACCAGCGCACCGGCGTGGCCCATGGTGTCGCTCCACGCTTCATCCAGCAGTTCCACCTCGTGCCCGGCGTCGCGCAGTGCCTGGACCAGTTCCGGGGCGAAGCGGTTCTCGAGCTTGAGACTGGTAGTGACGTCGCCCCAGGTGCGCCCGAGCAGCCAGCGCGGGGCGCTGACCGCCTGCTGCAGGGGCTGGCCGAAGCGGGCGTAGCGGGTGAATACCGCGGCCTGGGTCTGCGGCTGTCCTTCGCCGCCCATGGTGCCGTAGGGCATGACGCGACCGTCGTCGAACAGGGCGAGCGCCGGGTTCAGCGTGTGGAAGGGCTTGCGGCCGGGTTCCAGCGCGTTGAGCGCAGCGGGGTCGAGCGCAAAGCTGATGCCACGGTTCTGCCAGCTGATGCCGGTGTCGCGCAGCACCACGCCGGAGCCGAACTCCCAGTACACGCTCTGGATGAAGCTCACCGCGCGGCCGTCGCGGTCGACTGCGCCCATCCACACGGTGTCGCCCGGGGCGGCGGGGTCCGGCCATGGCAGCGCGCGCTGGCGGTCGATGTCGGCGGCACGGTCGTCGAGGGCGGCGGCGGTGAGGAAGCTCGCCGGGGCGGCCGGCAGGCGGCGCGGGTCGGTGACCACGCGGTCGCGCACGCGGAAGGCGCGCTTGGTGGATTCGACCAGGCCGTGGATGTGAGCGAAGCCTTCGCCTTCACCGACACCGAGGCGCTCGAAGATGCCGAGGATCATCAGCGCGGCCAGGCCCTGGGTCGGGGGTGGCAGGTTGTAGATGATGCTGTCGCCGAGGCGCACCGACAGGGGATCGACGATCTGTGCCGAGTAGGCGGCGAGGTCGCTGACCCGCAGTGGGCTGCCGAGGCGCTCGAGTTCGGCACCGATGCGGGCCGCGATGCTGCCGCGATAGAAGTCGTCGAGGCCGCATTCGGCCAGGGTAGTGAGGGTCTGGGCCAGTGCCGGTTGGCGCAGCACGTGGCCGAACGCAGGGGGTGCGCCTTCGACGAGGAAGGTGTCGGCAAAGCCGGGCGCATCCTTCAGGCCCTCGAGCTTGCTGCGCGTGAGTGCCGACTGGCTGGCCGTGACTGCCACGCCGTCGCGCGCATGGCGGATGGCGTCGGCGAGCAGGCGCGGTAGCGGCAATGCTGGACCCCAGTCGGCGGCGACTTCGAGCGCCCTGGCCCAGCCGCCCACGGTGCCGGCCACGGTGAGCGCGGCCTTGGGGCCGCGCGACGGGATGGCGTCCAGTCCGGCGTAGAACTGGCGGTCGGCACGCCCGGCGGCAAAGCCACAGGCGTCGATGGCCACCGGCGTCTTGCCCGGCTCGTGGATCAGCCAGAAACCATCGCCACCGATCGCGTTCATGTGCGGATAGACCACGGCAACGGTGGCGGCGGCGGCCACCATCGCCTCGATCGCGTTGCCGCCGTCGCGCAACACGTCGCGGCCGGCCTGGGCCGCCAGGTGGTGGGGGGCGACCTGCATGCCGCCGAGGGCAGTGAGAGTGTGCAGCATCGTTGTTTCCTTCGCGGGTGGAGTGGGTTCGGTCGTGTTCAGGCCAGCAGGCCATAGAACATGCGCAGCGCGGTGAGGGCGAGGAAGGCGGCGAATACCTGGCGCAGGCGGCGGGCGTCGATCGCGTGCGCCAGGCGCGCACCCCATGCGGTGGTCAGCATGGTGGCCGGTACGATCAGCGCCATGCCCAGCAGGTTGACGTAGCCGACGGTGGCCGGCGGCAGGTTGGGGACGCCGATGCCGTTGATCAGGAAGCCGATCGCGCCCGGCAGGCTGATGATCATGCCGAGCGCCGCACCGGTACCCACGGCCATGTGCATGGGCGTGCGGAAGGCGTTGAGCAGGGGTACCGAGAGGGTGCCGCCACCGATGCCCATCAGGGTCGAGATGCCGCCGATCGACACCCCGATGAGGGCGGTGCCGGCGGGGCCGGGCAGGCCGTCGCCGAGCGCGAATCCGTCGCGCTTGAAGGCCATGTTGAGCGCCACCAGCAGGGCGACGGTGGCGAAGATCATGGTCAGCACGCGGCCGCTGAAGTATCCCGACAGCACCGAGCCGATCAGCACCCCCACCACCACCGGCGGGATCAGGCGGCCGAGCAGTTCGCGGTTGAGGCTGCCGCGCCTGCGGTGGGCGCGTGCCGACATGATCGAGGTCGGGATGATGGTGGCGAGGGAGGTGCCCACCGCCACATGCATGCGCACCGACTCGTCGATGCCGAGCAGGGTGAACAGGTGGTAGAGCACCGGCACGATGACGATGCCACCGCCCACGCCGAGCAGGCCGGCGAGCACGCCCGCGACCACGCCGGTGACGAGCAGCGCGGCGGCGAGCCCGAGCAGCCAGGCGGTGCTGTGGCCGTTGATGAATTCCATGTGTGTCGCTCCGTTGAATGCGGCCCCGGCGGCTCGCCGCCAGGCCGTGGTCGATTACCAGCCGATCGCCGTGGGTAGCCAGGTGGCGATGCCGGGGAAGAGGAAGAGCAGCGCCAGCGCGAGCATCTGCAGCAGCACATAGGGCAGCGCACCGGCGTAGATGTCGCGGGTGGTGATGCCCGGCGGGGCGACGCCCTTGAGGAAGAACAGCGCCCAGCCGAAGGGTGGGGTCAGGAAGGACATCTGCAGGTTCAGCGCCACCAGCGTTGCCAGCCACACCATGTCGGTGCCGTAGGCGTGGAACACGGGCAGGAACATCGGCAGCGCGATGTAGGAGATTTCGATCCACTCGAGGAAGAAGCCGAGCACGAACAGCAGCAGCATCAGGAACAGCAGCGCCCCGGTCTCGCCGCCGGGCACCAGCGCGAACAGGTCATGCACCATGGTTTCGCCGCCGAGGCCGCGGAACGCGAGGGCGAAGGGCTGGGCGCAGAGCAGGATGAAGAACACCATTGCGCTGATCGTCAGCGTGCCGTGCAGGGTTTCGCGGATCAGCTTCCAGTCCAGGCGGCGTGCGCCGAGTGCGATAAGTGCGCTGCCGAGTGCGCCCATCGAGGCGGCCTCGGTCGGTGCGGCGATGCCGCCGATGATCGAACCGAGCACCGCCACCACCAGCAGCAGCGGCGGCAGTACCGTGCGCACGAGGTCGCGCGCCAGGGTGCCGGGTTCGGCCCGGGCGCGTTCCTCGGCCGGGATCGCCGGCACCCAGGACGGGCGCAGCTTGCCGAGCACGAGCAGGAAGACCACATACACCGCGGCCAGTACCAGGCCGGGGATGAAGGCGGCGGCGAACAGGGTGCCGACCGACTCGCCGACGATCTCCGAGAGCAGGATCAGCACCAGGCTGGGCGGGATGATCTGGCCCAGGGTGCCCGAGGCACAGATCGTGCCGCAGGCGATGCTCGGCTTGTAGCCGCGCCGCATCAGCGTGGGCAGGGTGAGCATGGCCACGGTGACCACGGTGGCGCCGACGATGCCGGTGGACGCGCCCATCAGCACCCCGACCAGGATGATGGCGATGCCCATGCCGCCGTTGAGCCCGCCCATGGCGCGGCCGATGGTCTCGAGCATCTCGTCGGCGACGCGGGATTTCTCCAGCATCACCCCCATGAACACGAACAACGGGATGGCCAGCATGGTGTAGTTGGTGACCACGCCATAGAGCCGTGCCGGCAGCAGCGAGAACAGCATGGTGCCGAACCCCAGGTAGCCGGCGACGAAGCCGGATACGGCGAGCGCGATCGCGACCGGGATGCCGATCACCATCAGGCCGAGGAAGGTGCCGATCAGGCCCAGTGCAAGCCATTCGTTGCCGCTCATGTGCGCACCTCGAGCGAATCGTGGGGCGTGGGCGGCGCACCCAGGCACAGCGTGGCGCAGGCGCGCAGGGTGTCGAGCAGGCCCTGGATGGCGAGCAGCGAGAAGCCGAGCGGGATGAAGGCCTTCAACAGGTAGCGGTACGGCAGCCCGCCCGGGTCGGGCGAAGCTTCGCCGATGTCGTAGGCCTGCATCACATAGGGAATCGCGAGCCACGCGATCACCGCGCCCACCGCCAACGTCAACAGCCCGCTGAGCAGGTCGATCGCGGCACGCGTACGCGCGCCGAAGCGGTCGTAGAGGAAGTCGACGCGGACGTCGGCGCGGTGGTACACGGCATAGGCCATGCCCAGCAGCGCGATCGGCGAGATCAGATGCCATTCGGTCTCCTGCAGCCCCACCGGGCTCCAGGAGAAGGCGTAGCGCAGCAGCACATTGGCCGCCACCAGCAACACCAGCGCCAGCACCGCGGCGCGGGCGACCCACCCGAGCGCGAGGATCACGCGCTCGAGCGGCTTCAGCAGCCTGTCCATCAGGGTCTCCCGGTAGGTGCTCACAGCGAAAGGAAGGACTTTTCGCTGACCGCAGCCCACGACTCATGCTTCCTGCGGAAGGCCATGAAGGCGTCGTGCACCTTGCGCGTGGCCGGGTCGGCCTTGGCCAGGCTCTCCAACGTGTCGGCAGTGACCGCCTTGAGCCGGGTGACGACGTCGGCCGGCAGCGGGCGCGCGGTGACGCCCTGGTTGGTGACGAGGTCGGTCAGGGCGTCGGCGTTGACCGCCTCGCACCACGCATGGCTCTCGTTGTTGCAGGCCAGCGCCGCGGCCTGAACGATGGCCTGCAGGTCCTTGGGCAGGCTGTCCCAGGCCTTCTTGTTGATCATCAGTTCGGTGACGTTGGTCGGCTCGTGCCAGCCAGTGGTGTAGTAGTTCTTGGCCGCCTTGTGCAGACCCAGGCGGCGGTCCTGGTAGGGGCCGACGAACTCGGCGGCGTCGATCACGCCGCGCTCCAGCGCGGGGAAGATCTCGCCCCCGGGCAGCAGGCGCACGGCCACACCGAGCTCGCTGTACACCTTGCCGGCGAGGCCGGGGATGCGCATCTTGAGCCCGTTGAAATCGGCCACGCTCTCGATCGGCTTGCGGAACCAGCCGGTCATCTGGGTACCGGTGTTGCCCATCGGAAAGGCGATCAGGCCCTGTGCGGCATAGAGCTCGTGCCACAGCTGCAGGCCGCCGCCATGCTGGATCCAGGCGTTCATGCCCTGGGTGTTCATACCGAAGGGCACCGCGGTGAAATACTGCGCGGCCGGGATCTTGCCGGCCCAGAAGTAGGCATTGGCGGCGTTCATCTCGACCATGCCCTTGGACACCGCATCGAAGCCCTCGAGCGCCGGGATCAACTCGCCCGCGGCGAAGTGCTGGATCTTCAGGCGGCCACCGGACATCTCCTCGACCTTCTTGCAGAAGTCGGTCGGGCTGCCCGGGCCCTGCACGTAGAAGGGCGATCCGGGGCCGTAGGCGTTGGTCATCTTCCAGCTGAAGTGGGTCGTGGACTGCGCACGGGCGATGGCGGGGGCGCCGAGGATGGCACCGGAAACGGCGGCACCGGTGAGGAATTTGCGGCGATTCAGCGGCATGGTGGCTTGCTCCTGTCGGGATCGAGGGCCACGCCCTCGATGGGTGTCGTTTGTAAAGTGACTCCCGACAGGATTAGCAATGCCTGTGCCAGAATGGGTTTCTTATTAAGTTATTGTATTTATTATGTAAGTTACCATTGCTTGTTCAGGGTTGATATCGCTGCGCTGCACAATATGGGGCGCACCGGGGTATTCCGTCATTTACAAATGGCAGCTCTGGTCGCCTTTTGTGAACATTTGGAAGTGTCGTGCCGCCGCTTGGTGTCGGATGTCCGTCCGGTGGCACCGTGCGGTGCCGAATGGCTTGTATGCACTATGCTGGCCTCGTCCGCACCGAAACGGGGCTCCGATGCACGGGCAGCAGCGTCGGCCGGGTTACAGGCGCGCCCCGCCCCGGCGGTTCTTGACCCGCGTCATCAGGGTCTTGCAGTCGACCGACAGGATTTCGGGACGGTTGAAAATGCGCCGGCGCACGAAGGCGTCGAAGGTCTCGTAGCTGTCGGTAAGGGTGTGGATGTGCAGGCTCTGGAGGTCGCTCATGATGTACAGGCTGACCACCTCGGGGCAGTCGGCGAGTTCCTCCGAGATCGGCTCCAGCGCTGCGGGGGCCACCCTGAGGTCGATGAAGGTGGAGATCACCTTGCCGAGCTTCTCCGGATTGACCACCGCGGAGAACTGTTCGATCACGCCGTTTTCGACCAGGGCCTGGACCCGTGCCCGTGCATGGGCACGGGAGACGTCGAGCTGACGGGCGATGTCGGCGAAGGAGGCACGGGCGTCCTTGATCAGGATATTGAGCAGGGCGCTGTCGAGTTTGTTCATGGTCGTGGCTCGGCAAGTTCGGTGGCGGCATGCGAGGCGGGCTGGCCGGCCCGGAGCGGCGGGCGGGATCCGGATATTCGGGTGCGGCATCGGGCACCGTGGCACGGATGCCGTGGGGCCTGCCCCGATTCTGATGCAGCGCGCGGGCCCGGCACAAGGCGGAAACGAGCGGTGGCCTCGTCGCTCTCGACTGCGGAGCGACGTCGGCGTCGCCATCGGGGTGAATCTGGGGCGCATCGGGCCGCCGCCACGGGGGGCTCGCGCCCGCCGTCCCGGTTCGCCGCGGCCGGGGCGCGTCCGGCCGGCGGGGCGCGGGTCGGGCATCCGGCCGGGCTGCGGCTGGGACGGCGCCGGCCGCAGGATCAGAGCCTGAGCCGGGGCTTGATCCGGGCGAGCAGTCGGGGGCCGATGCCCCTGACCGCGAGCAGATCGTCGAGCCGCTTCCATGGCCGGCCTGCGACAATGCCGGCGGCGATCTCGCGGCTGATCCCGCGGACCCAGCGCAGTTCGCCGATTGTGGCGCGATTGACCGATGCGCGGCCGGCCACCGGCTCCGCGGAATCGGCAGGCGTGACCGGCAGCGGACCGGTCACCGGCAAGGCGAAGTTGCGGTAGTCGCGGGTCAGGTAGGCGTCGCCGAACCATTCGCGCAGCATCAGCACGAAATGCCACGATCCTTCGGGCAGCACGCAAGCGGGCAGGCGGGTAGCGACATTGGTCCACAGCGACTGTCCGGCCAGGGCACCGACATACTCGCTGCCGATCAGGATGCCGCCGAACGCACCGCCGCGATAAGGCGCGGGCAAGGCCCACAGTTCGAGCACCAGCGAGCCGCTGAGATTGGTGGCGGGGCGTGGATTGCTGATGCCGCCGGCGGTGATCTCGGTCCACCCGGGGTGCAGCGAGTAGCTCACCGCGCCTTCGAGCCGCGGGAGTACGAAGCGTTCGCCGCGCGGATAGCTCGCCGCGTCGCAAGCGCGCAGACCGCTGCCATCGTCGCACGCCAGGACCAGGGTCAGGATGTGCTCGCCCGTGCCCGCAGGCAGGCGGGCGGGCGATCGGGCCTCGATGCGGGCGATGCCGAATGGATCCGGATCGAGCGGGCCGCACTCGGCCTCGGCAATCAGGGTGTCGCTGCTCCAGACTTGCAGTACCCAGCGCAGGGTGACGGCCGCAGCCGGGTTGCTCACCCGTACTTCGGCATGAACATCGACCTGATCGCCGTCGAAGGCGTAGCCGTGGACGTTGCCGAACTGGGCGAGCGCTGGCGCTGCGGGGGCGGAGTTCGGGTGCGGCATGAGCCGTCGCGCCTCGAGTGTAATGGACTCGCCTCCGATTTTGCTGCAGTGCACCGGTGTGGCACAAGGCAGGAATAATCAGTAATTTCAATGCACTGAATGGAGGCACAATGTTCCCTTGGATGGTGCGGCTCACGAACTGTGGCTGCCCGGCCGGTGCGCCCCGTCGCGCTGCGCCGCCCTCTCACCGGGCGGTAGAATGGGGGATCCCGCCGGGCTTGATGTCCATCAACATGGGCCGCGGCCGCCTTGATGACAATCCGTGGCAGGAATCCGGTTGTTACCCGGCGGCGCCTGGCTGGCAGGCTGCCCACTCACCGAGGCAATGTGCATGCAACTTCTGGCGTGGAACGATGCGCTCAAGACCCATATCGACGTCATCGACCAGCAGCATCGCGGCCTGGTCGATACGGTCAATGCCACCGCGGCCAGACTGAACGCCGATGCGGCTCTCGGCACCGACGAGACGCGCGCGCTGCTCGGCTATCTGAAGGACTACGCGGAGGTGCATTTCGGTACCGAGGAAGCGCTGATGGCGCTGTTCGATCTGGCGCCGGACTATATGGAGCGCCACCATCGCAACCACGCGCGCTTTCTGGCCCATGTCGGGGAGATGCTCGAAGAGGTGGGCGAGGACGGTATGCCCGACGCCCGGCAAGTGCTGGCCTTTCTCGGTGACTGGCTGATCCGCCATATCCAGGGCGAGGATCAGGGTCTGGCCAGACGCCTGCACGCCGCACGCCTGGCCGAATCCCCGGCCCTGGCGGCGACGCGGCCGACGCCGGGGCAGGCGGGTGGCGCCGAACCGGCGCTGCCCTTCGTCGAGGCCCTCGCGGGCGGCAGCGCCATGCTCCACGCCAGCGAGGCCGGCGTGCTCGCGCTGGTTGCCGGGAGTGCCCAGGGCGCGCTGGTGATCGCGCTCGATGGCGCCCTGATGCCGGCGACCGTGGTGCAGGCGAATGCAGCTGCCGCGGCGCGTCTGGGACGAAGCCCGGAAGCGCTGAAGGACTGCCCGGTCGCCAGCCTGTTCGGCGCCGACGAGACACGACGCTTCCCGGTGCTGATGAGCGAAGTGCTGGTGAGCGGCCACTTCGAAGGCGCGCTGGAGTGGGTCGGGGCGGAGGCCGGGGCGACGCGTGCGCAGGTGCGCGTCACCCCCCTGTTTGTGCATGGGCAGATGGCCATTCTGGTGGTGTTCGGTGCGTCCGCGGAGGTGCGACGCCCGTACGCCGCGCACCCGGCCGATGCCCGCAGCGCGGCGCCCGCCGGGACGCCGGCGCTCGGCCCCGGCGGGACCGTGCTCTCGCGTCATCCCCTGTTCACCAGGCTGACCCGGAGCGAGCTGGCGGGCGTGGAGAGTACCTCCAGGCTTATCCGCCTGGGCAAGGGGCAGGTCGTGTTTCACAAGGGCGACGACCCGGCGGGCCTGTACATGGTGATCAGCGGCCAGGTGAGCCTGACCGTGTCGAACAGTCGCGGTGCCGAGAAAGTGCTCGGGATCGTCGACGCGCAGCAGGTGTTCGGCGAAGTCGAGGTCTTCTCCGGCAGCCGCTGTCTGATGTCGGCACAGAGTCTTGCCCCGACCGTGGTGCTGATGATTCCGGTGGCGACCGTGCGTACGCTACAGGCGTCCAGCCTCGGTTTTGCCGGAGGTGCCGCGGCCTACCTCGGCAGACGGCTGCATGAAGTCATCGGCGACGTCGAGGCGCTGACCCTGCATACGGCGATGGAGCGGATCATCGACCACCTGCTCGAGCACGCCGGCATCAACAGCCACGGCGTCCTCGAGGCGATGCTGCCGGCGCAGAAGCAGATCATCGCGTCGTGGCTCAATCTGACCCCGCCGACCCTGTCGCGTGCGTTCCAGCAACTCAGCGAGGCCGGCCTGATCAACGTCACCCGCCGCTATGTGACGATTCCCGATCGCGAGGCGCTGGTGCGCTATCGTGCCCGCGATGCGGCCGGGTAGTGCGGATTTCCGGACGGTCCGGCGGGTGCGGCGCTGCGATGGGCGCGAATGACCCGCGATCGGGGGCTGCGTTCGTTCAGTTGCGGGTGCCGAACAGCGCGTTCCAGTCGACCGCATCGAGCGTGTTCTTGACTAGCAGGCCGAGGTCGGTGTCGCCTTCCATCACCAGGCGACGGCTGAAGAACAGGGTGTCGGCGTCTTCCTCGCGCAGCGCGAGCGCAAGGTAGTCGCGCGCGCTGGCGGACAGGATCAGGTCCGGTTTCGCCACCGGCCGGGCGGCGCGGAAGCCGCGACCGGCGAGGGTGAAGTCCAGGGTGAGGCCGGCGTCGCTGACCTTGACGCGCAGGTGGCGGCCAGCCAGCGGTTCGAGCTGCGCGCGCGGCAGGATGCGGTCGAGGGCCAGATTGAGTGCGGTGGTCAGCGCCATGGTCGGCGGCTGTTGCGGCAGGCGGGCCGCGATGCGCGCGAGCGCGGCCGGCACCGTGAATGGCGGCACCCGCAGTGCGGCAACGCGGCGCTCGATGCGTTGGCGCAGGCTGCCGGGCAGCAGGTGGGC
The DNA here is from genome assembly GCF_057656155.1 of Azoarcus sp. Soil_N_20. Taxonomy (NCBI): domain Bacteria; kingdom Pseudomonadati; phylum Pseudomonadota; class Betaproteobacteria; order Rhodocyclales; family Zoogloeaceae; genus Azoarcus; species Azoarcus sp. Soil_N_20. The sequence continues at coordinate 209,586 of NZ_JBDGKX010000006.1, forward strand.
GAGGCGGGGAACGGGAAGGGGGAAGGTGCTGGTCATGATGGCGGGCTCCGTTTACACGCCGACGAGCTGGTCGACGCCGGGCTTGCCGTGCCAGAAGCCGTTGCATGGCGCGTCCGGCATCAGCGCCAGGCTGGCATCGAAGGTTGCGCGCGGGCTTTGCCGGCCATCGAGGGCGGCGCGGAACAGGTCGACGATCTCCCGCGTGTGCTTGCCCTGCGGGCTGATGCGCAGCACCTCGGCATGGCCGTTCACGGCCGGCAGGTCGGCGAGCAGGTTGTGCACGCGGGCCGACTGGGTCTGTACGCCGTTCAGGGTGAGGAAGGCCTCGCCCTCGCGGGTGCGCAGGGTGAGCCCGTCGCTGATGCCGAGACAGCGAAACTCGCAGGTGTCCTTCTGCAGGTTGTAGCGGCGCGCGGTGAAGCAGCGCGCCGAGTGCGCCAGCGGCAGCCGCCCATAGGCGAAGACTTCGGTTTCGGCCGTTGCCGGCAGCGCGCTGCGCAGCCCAGCCAGGACTTCGCCCGACATCTCGGGCGGGACCACCCAGCGGCTGGCGCCGGCGTCGAGCAGCAGCGCAAGCGTGTGCGGGTTGAACACGTTGAGGGTGGGGCCGGCGATCCAGTCGCGGCGGCCGGCCTCGGCGAGCAGCCGCACCGCGCCCATTTCGTTGGCCTCGACCCGAAAACGCTCCTGCGTGGTGAGGCGGCGCAGGGTCTTGAGGTCGGACTCGGACTCGATCAGCGCCTGGGTCGACAGCACCGCTTCCTTGCCGGCGTGGGCGAGCATGGCGGCGACTTCCAGCCAGTCGTCGAGGCGCAGCTCGTGGCGGCGCGAACACACCGTTTCGCCGAGATGGACGATATCGACCGGGCTGTCGGCGATGCCGGCGTAGAAGTCGAGCACGCTCTGGCGCGGCCAGTAGTAGAGCAGGGGGCCGAGGGACAGTTTCATCGGATTCATTTCCACGGGCGGTAGTAGGCACCGAGGGTGTGGCTCTGGCCCTCGGAGACCTTGTTGAGTTCGGTCATCCACGACGGCAGGGCCTTGAATTCGGCCGGCGCGCGCATGACCTGGTCGAGTGCCGCGCGCCATACCCTGGTGACCTGGGTGACGTAGGCGGGGCTGCGCTGGCGGCCTTCGATCTTGATCGCGCGCACGCCGATGCGGGCGAGTTCGGGCAGCAGTTCCAGGGTGTTGAGGCTGGTCGGCTCCTCGATTGCGTAATAGGTTTCGTCTTCGACCTCGAAGCGGCCCTTGCACAACGTGGGATAGCCGGCGCGCTCGCGGTCGGCGAAGCGGTCGATCAGGATGCCGTTGAGCCGGGTTTCCATGCCCGTGGGCGTTTGCTCCCAGCGCACGTGCTTGCCCGGCGAGCACGCGCCGTTGCAGTTGGGCGACTCCCCGGTGGCGTAGGCGGACAGCGCGCAGCGGCCCTCGACCATCACGCACAGCCCACCGAAACCGAACACTTCGATCTCCACCGGCGAGTTGGCGATCACCTGTTCGACCTGGGCCAGCGACAACACCCGCGGCAACACCGCGCGCTGGATACCGAAGCGCTCGTGGTAGAAGTTGATCGCCTCATAGCTGGTGGCCGAGCCCTGCACCGACAGGTGCAGGCGCAGCTGCGGGTGGGTCCGGGCGGCGTACGCCATCAGCCCGGGGTCGGCGAGGATCACCGCGTCGATGCCCATCTCCGCGGCGCGGTCCACCGCGGCAGTCCAGCTCGACCAGTTGGCGGTCTGGGGATAGGTGTTGAGCGCCAGCAGCACCTTGCCGCCGCGGCGGTGGGCATAGTCGATGCCGTCGCGCATCTGCGCCGGGTCGAAGTTCAGCCCGGTGAAGTTGCGCGCGTTGGTGGCGTCCTTGAAGCCGAGATAGACGCAGTCGGCGCCGTGGTCGATGGCGGTCTTGAGGGCCGGCAGGCTGCCGGCGGGGCAGACGAGTTCGATCTGCTTGGACGAGGTCATGTGGGGGACAGGAGGGTGGCAGGGTTGCGAAGCCCCGCCACCATAGTGCCACCCCCGCCCGGGCGCTTTGACCCGGGTCAAACGGAAGGACGGTCAGGGCGTCGTGTGGTGGGTCGCCGCCGCGGCGTGATGATGGCCCGCCTGCGGGCGATGGTGGGTCCGGGGACCGAGGAAGCCGCCCGCCACCATGCCCAGTGTGCTTGCCAGCAGACCGAAGAGTTGCGGTTCGACGTCGCCCTCGGGCGCGGTGAACTCGAGAAACAGCCAGGTGAACAGGCCGAAGGTGATCGCCAGTGCGGCACCGAGGTTGTTCGCACGCTTCCAGAACAGGCCGGCGGCGAGTGGCACGAAGGCGCCGGCCAGGGTGATGCGGTAGGCGTTTTCGACCATCTGGTGAATGGTCGATTCGGTCGCGGTGGCGTACAGCGTGACCAGCGCGGTGAACACGATCACGGTGATGCGCGTGGTCCACAGGAACTGGCGATCGCTGATGCCGGGAATGAAGCCCCGGAGCACGTTCTCGGAGAAGGTCACCGACGGCGCGAGCAGGGTGCCGGAAGCGGTGCTCATGATCACCGACAGCAGCGCGCCGAAGAAGATGACCTGGGCGGCAAAGGGCATGTATTGCAGGATCAGGGTCGGCAGGATGAGCTGGGAGTCTTCTGCCATCAGGCGCTCGACCATCGCCGGGTCGATGATCTGCGCGGTGTAGGCGAGGAACAGCGGCACCGCGGCAAAGAAGAAATAGGACACCCCGCCGAGGGTGGTGCCCCATACCGCGACCCGTTCGTTCTGCGACGAGTTGACGCGCTGGAACACGTCCTGTTGCGGGATGGAGCCGAGCGCCATGGTCAGGAAGGCGGCGATCCAGCCGATCATGTCCACCGCATCGAGGGTGGGCAGGAAGTCGAGTTTGCCTTCGGCCGCGGCCTGGCCGACCACATGGGTGAAGCCGCCGGCCATGTCGCCGGCGAGCCAGGTGACGTAGAACAGGCCGAGCACGATCACGATCATCTGTACGAAAGTGGTCATCGCCACCGACCACATGCCGCCGAACAAGGTATAGAGCAGCACCACCGCGGCGCCGATCAGCATGCCTTCGTTGTTCGATACGACACCCTGCGACAGCACGTTGAACACCAGGCCGAGCGCGGTGATCTGCGCGGCCACCCAGCCCAGATAGGAGAGCACGATGCAGATCGACAGCAGCAATTCGGTGCTGCGGTTGTAACGCTGGCGGAAGAAGTCGCCCAGCGTGAGCAGGTTCATGCGGTACAGCGGGCGCGCGAAGATCAGCCCGAACAGGATCAGGCACACCGAGGCCCCGAGCGGATCGGAGATCAGGCCGCGAAAACCCTCTTCAAGAAAGGTGGCGGAGATGCCGAGCACGGTCTCGGCACCGAACCAGGTGGCGAACACCATCGCCAGCACCACCGCCATCGGCAGATTGCGCCCGGCGGTGATGTAGTCGCGGGCATTGTGCACCCGCATCGCGGCGACCAGGCCGATACCGATGGAGACGAGCAGATAGGCGACGACGAGCCAGAGCAACATGGACAGGCCTCTTCCGGAGTAGAAGGAACGCGGGGTTCGGAGCGCGGAAGTGTAACAACGAATCGCCGAAAGTGGGCGCTGGATTGAGCTTTAACAGCCTGAAAATACAGTCTTTATCGCTGCGCCGGCGCACCGTGATGGTGCGCTGCCGCAGGTGCCTGAAATCGAGACTCAGTGCCCGAGAGCGGAAAGCGTGTCGATGACGATGCCGGCGGCGGTGTCCAGGGTCTCCTCGTCGATGGTCAGCGGCGGCGCCAGGCGGATCACGTTGCCGTTGGTGTCGCGGGTGGCGATGCCGCGGGCGAGCAGGCGCTCGGCCACCAGTTGTGCCGGCGCCGTCACCGGGTCGAGGGCGATGCCAACCAGCAGCCCGCGGCCGCGGATCTCGCGTACGCAGGGCAGGCGCGCTGCAATCAACTGGTTGCGCAGGCGCTCACCAAGACGTTCGGCCTGTTCCCAGGGACGGGTTTCCGCGAGCAGCGCAAGGACCTCGAGCGCAACGGCGGCACCCAAGGGGTTGCCGCCGAAGGTGGAGCCATGGTCGCCGGGGCGAAATACGTCCATGACCGCGCGGTCGGCAAGGAAGGCCGATACCGGCAGCAGGCCGCCGCCGAGCGCCTTTCCCAGGATCAGGCCGTCGGGTCGCACGCCGTCGCGATCGCAGGCGAGCAGGCGACCGGTACGGCCGAGTCCGGTCTGAACCTCGTCGGCGATCAGCAACACGTGATAGCGGCGGCAGATGTCGGCGCAGTGCGCGAGGTAGCCCGCCGGCGGCACGATGATGCCGCCTTCGCCCTGGATCGGCTCGACCAGGAAGGCCGCGGTCTCGGGGGTGATCGCCGCCTCCAGCGCGGCGGCATCGCCGAACGGGATGCGCAGCAGGCCGGGTGGGAAGGGGCCGAAGCCCTCGCGGTACTGCTCCTTGGACGACAGGCCGACGATGGTGATCGAACGGCCGTGGAAGTTGTCGTCGCAGGCAATGATCTCGGCGCGCTCCGGCGCCACCCCCTTGACCGTATAGGCCCACTTGCGCGCGGCCTTGAGTGCGGTTTCGACCGCCTCGAGGCCGGTATTGACCGGCAGTGCGCGCTCGTAACCGAAAGTGGCGCACAGATGTTCGAGCAGCAGGGGCAGGCGGTCGTTGGAGAAGGCGCGCGAGGTCAGGGCCAGGCGCCGGGCCTGGTCTTCCAGCGCGCGCAGCAGGCGCGGGTGGCTGTGGCCGAAGCTGACCGCCGAGTAGGCGCTCATCATGTCCACATAGCGTCGGCCCTCGACGTCCCACAGCCACACCCCTTCACCGCGATGGAACACCACCGGCAGCGGGGCATAGTTGTTGGCGCCGAAGTGACGCTCCTTCTCGCGCAACCAGTAGGTGGCGGGACCGAGCGCGGCGCAGGCCAGTTCGGCCACCCAGCGCGCGCCACTGCCGTCGGGGTCGAGATCGGGCCGGTATTCGGTGATCTCCATGCCGATGAAGTCGCCGCAACTGCGCAGCGTGAGCAGCACGTCGGCCAACGCCTGCGGCGCGATGCCTGCACCCTCGGGGCAGGTCACCGCGGGCAGCGCGATCGGGTCGAGGGCATCGAGGTCGAGACTGAGGCCGAAACCGGTTTGTCCACCTGCCGCGCGTACGATCGACAGGGCATTGGAGAACACCGTGGGCAGTCCGCGGGTGTGGATCTCGGCCATGTCGAAGATGCGTACGCCGAGGCGATCCAGGCGCTCACGCTCCTCGGGCTCCCAGGCCCGGGCGCCGATGATGCAGACCCGTGCCGGATCGAGCCGTGGTCCGGGTACCCCGGCCAGGGTCGGATCTCCCTCCCCGAGCAGCGCAGCGAGCGGCATGCCGTGGATGTTGCCGGAGTGGGTGGATTGGTCGGTATGGCTGTCGAGATGGGCGTCGATCCAGATCAGCCCGGGTGCCCCGCCGGCGCGGCGTGCGATCCCGCGCCAGGTGCCGACCGCAACCGCGTGATCGCCGCCGATGACCAGTGGAAAGTACGCCGGGTCGAGCGCGGCGACATGGTCGGCGAGGCGGTGGGCAAAGGCGGCGTTGGCGCGCAGACGGGTCGCCATGTCCGCATCGTTGGGTGGATGCTCGAGGGGGCGCACCGTTTCGGTCCACTCGGCGAGGATTCCGGCATTCGCCAGGCGTTCGGGAAAGCCGTGCAGGCGCAGCGATTCGGGGCCGTCCGCCGCGCCGGATGGAGGAGCGCCGAGTGCGGACGCCGCGCCGATGATGGCCAGCAGGGCATGCGGCCCGGCCGGTAGATTGCCTGTCTTCGTCATGGTGCACCTCCCATTCCGCCCCGATGGCGGGTGCTTGCGTGACGTTGCCTCCATTTGATGACGTTGGCGAGGAATCGTTCGCGTCTCGACCGCCGAACGTCCCGGCTCAGGCGCTCAACAGCCGGTATGCCTCCACTGCGAGCAAGGCGGCCGCAAGCAGTCCCACCAGGGTCAGCGTCCACCCCTGGCGGCGCTGGAGCCGGGCGATCTCGTCGAGTTGCTGCTGCTGCGCGGCCTGCTGCTTGCCGCTGTCGGTCAGGGCGTGATGCACCAGGCGTGGCAGTTGCGGCAAGGTGGCGGCCCAGCCCGGCGCTTCCTCCTTCACCCCGCGCACCATCGCGCGCCAGCCCATCTGCTCGTCCATCCAGCGCTGCAGGAAGGGTTTTGCGGTCTTCCACAGGTCGAGTTCGGGGTCGAGCTGGCGACCGAGCCCTTCGATGTTGAGCAGGGTCTTCTGCAGCAGCACCAGCTGCGGCTGGACTTCCATCTCGAACCGGCGGGCAGTCTGGAACAGGCGCAGCAGGGTCTTGCCGAAGGAGATGTCCTTCAAGGGCTTGTCGAAAATCGGCTCGCATACGGTGCGGATCGCCGCTTCGAACTCGTCGACGCGGGTCTTGGCCGGCACCCAGCCGGCTTCGATGTGGGCCAGTGCGACCCGGTGATAGTCGCGCTTGAAGAAGGCGAGGAAGTTGGTGGCGAGGTAGGCCTTGTCCACCTCGTTGAGCGTGCCCATGATGCCGAAATCGAGCGCGATGTAGCGTCCGTCGAGGCGGACGAAGATGTTGCCGGGGTGCATGTCGGCATGGAAGAAGCCGTCGCGGAACACCTGGGTGAAGAAGATCTCGACCCCGGCGCGGGACAGCGCGGACAGGTCCGTGCCCTGGGCCTTGAGGGCCTCGGTCTGGGAGATCTGCACGCCGTGCATGCGCTCCATCACCATGACCTTGCGCCCGCACCAGTCCCAGTACACCTCGGGCACGACCAGCAGCGGCGAGTCCTTGAAGTTGCGCCGCAACTGCGAGCAGTTGGCGGCCTCGCGCATCAGGTCGAGTTCGTCGTTGAGGTACTTGGTGAACTCGGCGACCACCTCGCGGGGCTTCAGCCGCCGGCCCTCGGGCCAGATCTTTTCCAGCACCATGGCGGCGACTTCGAGCAGCGCCAGGTCGTGCGCGATGACGCGCTCGATCCCGGGGCGAAGCACCTTCACCGCGACTTCGGTGCCGTCGGGCAGTTCGGCGAAGTGCACCTGCGCCACCGAGGCCGACGCCACCGGGGTGCGGTTGAAGTTGCGGAACACCTCGTCGACCGGTCTGCCGTAGAAGTCCCGCAGCAGGGCCAGCGCCTGCTCCGTCGGAAAGGGCGGCACCTTGTCCTGCAACATCGCCAGCTCGTCGGCAAGGTCGGGTGGCAGCAGATCGCGGCGGGTCGACAGCATCTGCCCGAACTTGACGAAAATCGGCCCGAGCGACTCGAGCGCGCGTCGCAAGCGCACCGCGCGCGGTTCGTCATAGGTGCGCCAGAAGAACACCTTGTGCCACAGCCGGCCGAGACGTCCGCTGGCATCCGCGTCGAGGATCATGCGGTCGAGGCCGAAGCGCAGGCTGACGGAAACGATCTTGGCGAGACGGAGAATGCGCACGGGGAGGAGGGGGCAGCCGCAAAGGCCGGACTGTAGCCGGAAAGCGGGGGGCGCGAAAGGGCGCCGTCGGCATGTCGGCCGGCCCGACCCTGCGGACGGCCGACATGCCGGGTCAGAACGACACGCGCACGCCCACGGTGAGGTTGCGTCCGGTGAGCGGGGCCGCGTCCTTGATGAAGGAGGTGTGACTGTAGGCGAGCTGGTCGGTGAGGTTGGTGCCCTTCAGGTAGACGCTGTACGGCAGCGCATCGAAGCGTCCGCTGTAGCTCAGTCCGAGGTTGAACATGGTGTAGCCGGGGGTGCTGGTTTCGAAGTCGGCAATCCGGTCCTGCCGGCCGACGCGGTAGGCTTCGGCCTCTCCCTTCCAGCCCTGCCAGTGCGCATCCAGGCGCAGGCCGACGCGATGCGCGGGGATGCGCGGCAGGTCGCGGTTGCCGCTGCCACCGCTCAGGCGCGCGCGGACGTGATCGCCAAACAGGGTGAGGCCGAACATGGCGTTCAGGCGCTGGCGGATCTGGCCTTCGATGCCGGTGAAGGTGGCGTCGCGCTGGGCGTACTCGATCAGCTGCAGGCCCTCGTGTTCATCCAGGGTGCGCGCATAGATGTAGTCGGACACCCGGTTGCGGAAGGCGCTGACCGAGAAGGTGGTGTCGCCGGCGAGTTTGCGCAGGCTGAGGTCGAGGTTGTGCGAGGTCTCGGGCGTGAGCTCGGCGTTGCCGCGCTCCAGGGTGCGGGTGGCGAGGTGGAGCCCGTCGGCGTAGAGCTCTTCGGCGGTGGGCAGGCGCTGTGCGCGCGCGAACGATGCGCCCAGGGTGTAGCCGGGGGTGAAGGTCCACAGGGCGCCGAGCGACAGCGAATTGCCGTGGTGGCTGCGATCACGGGCCGCCGCATCGCTGTCGATCTGCTGCCATTCGCGGCGCAGGCCGGCTTCCAGGCGCCAGGCGCCGGCTTCGAGGGCTTCGACGACGTAGAGGCCGTGTTTCCCGGTGAGCGTGGGTTCGAGGTAGGCTTCCTCGCCGGTGGCGCTGAAGTCGCGGCGCGAAGTCTGCAGGCCGATGACCCCGCGCCAGCTGGCGAGCGCATGGTGTTCCAGTTCGATCCGTCCGTCGTGGGCGGTGTTGCGGAAGCGGGTGGCGACCTCGCCGCCCTCGATCTCGTCGTGACGATAGTCGGTATGGCTGGCGCGCACGCGGATCCGGGCGAAGCCGGCGAAGGGCTCGCGGTATTCGCCGCGCAGGTCCCAGCGCGCGCTGATCAGATCCACGAACGGCACCTCGCCGTGCGCCGCCTCGTGATCGTGGTCGTCGTCCGCACCGTCGCCGCAGTCCAGGCGATCACCCTCGGCGTGGCACTCCTCGAGCTCGCCGCTGTGACCGGGCAGGCCGTATTCGTTGTGCTGATGGGTGTAGGCCAGTCCGAGCCAGCCGCGGTCGCCGATCCACGACAGGCCGAGGCTGCCGGTTTCGGTCTTGTTGGCGCTTCCGTCCACGCGGCGGCCTTCCGACCAGCCATGTCCGACCCGATAATCGCCGGCGTCGCGCTTGAGGCCTTCGGCGTGGATGGCGAAACTGCCGGCGCCGGCGCTCACCTCGAAAGCACCGGCCCCTTCATGCGCGGCGGTATTGCCGCGCACCTCGACGCTGCCCTCGACCCCGCGTTCGGGAATCGCGCTCGGGATCTTGCGGTCGAGCACGTTCACCACCCCGCCGATGGCGCCACTGCCGTAGGCCAGCGCCGACGGGCCGCGCAGCACCTCGATCTGTTCGCTGAGCATGGGTTCGAGCGCAACGGCGTGGTCGGGGCTGATGGTCGACGCGTCCATGACCTCGGCCCCGTCCGACAGCACTTTCACGCGCGGACCGTCCATGCCGCGGATGATGGGGCGGCTCGCACCGGCCCCGAAATGGGTGCTGCGGATGCCCGGCTCGCGGGCCAGCGTTTCGCCCAGGGTTGCGGCGCGATGCAGCACGAGTTCATCGCCGGAAAGCACGCTCACCGGCGTGCTCATGTCCAGGATGCCGAGCTCCAGCGCGCTGGCGGAGACGACCACGGGGTCGAGGGTCGGGGTCGGCCCGGAAGCCTGGTTGTCGACCGAGGTATTCGGGTTGCTGCCGGGCGCTGCGGCGGGCGAGGCTGCGGTGGCGTTGTTTGTCGGGCTGGCGAGGGCGAGCAGCAGAGCCAGGTGGAGCGGGTGGAGCTTGGTGTGCATGAAGGTTCCTGGACGCGGTTTTGGGGCGGCCGCGCGCGATCCGCCCGCCGCGTCAGGCAACGGGGCGAAAGAGGGATCGTGGCATGGCGCCCGCTTGCGGAAGTGGGACGTGACGCGAGCGGAATCGGGCCGCATCGGCGGCCATGAGACGACTCGCGGGGAACGGCTTACGCGTGCGTCGGGGGGGCGCGACAGCGCGGGCGCAGGCCGGCGCAGCTGTGTGCTGCGATGGCCGGACGGCCTGCTGGGTGGCTGTCGGCGGGCGCGGCCGGCATCGCAGCGGCGGCTCGCGTCAGCGCCAGGTCGAGACCGCAGAGGGCAAGGCAGTCGGCGCAGACGGTCGCGTACGGATGCTCGCCGTCGTCGTTGACGGTGAGGTTCTTGGCCGCGACGGCGGCGCGCGTGCCGGTCGGCTGGTCGATCGCCGGAGCGGATGTCGGCTGCTCGCCGAGGTGGGCGATCCGGTGCGCGTGACCGCCGACCTGGGCGAGGATCAGGCTCAGCAACAGCGGGAAGAGGAAGGACGGGCAGCGCATCGGCGCCATTGTAGGAGCGGGGATGAAGTAAACGCAACGGTGTTGCAGATGATTCGCGACCCATAGCTGGCTGTCGCCTGCAATTCGCGCTCACACGTTGGCGGCAGGCAGCGTTGACCGATCCGCTATAATCACCGGTTTAGATGTCCCGACACCCGTGATGAGCGCCGACCCCAAAGTACTACTTGCCGATCTGCTGCAAGCCGCGCTGAAAAGCGTTGCCCCGGATCTGGCCGATACCGCGATCCTGCTGGAACGCCCGAAACTGGCGGACCATGGCGATTTCGCCACCAACCTCGCGTTGCAGCTGGCCAAACCGCTGCGACGCAATCCGCGCGAGTTGGCCGGCCTGCTGCTGGCCGAGCTGCCGGCGTCGACGCTGGTGGCGAAGACCGAGGTGGCCGGTGCCGGCTTCATCAACTTTACCCTGTCCGCGGCGGCGAAGACCGCCGTGGTGAGCGCCGTGCTGGCGGGAGGCGTGGATTTCGGCCGTGGCGCGAAGAAGGGGTTGAAGGTGCAGGTGGAGTTCGTCTCCGCCAACCCGACCGGACCGCTGCATGTCGGCCACGGCCGTGGTGCGGCGTACGGCGCCTCGTTGTCGGACGTGCTCGACTTTGCCGGCTACGACGTCACCCGCGAGTACTACGTCAATGACGCCGGGCGCCAGATGGACATCCTCGCGTTGTCGACCTGGTTGCGCTATCTCGCCGGTTTCGGTATCGAGATCCCGTTTCCGCCCAATGCCTACCAAGGCGACTATGTGGCGGACATGGCGCGCGAACTGCGCGATGCCCACCAGGATCGCTTTGCCCGGGTCACTGCGGCGCAGCTCCTCGAAGGCACCCCCGGTCTGCCGGCGGCCGATCGCAAGGATGACGAGGCCAAGCAGCAGCGCGAGCTTCATCTCGACGCGCTGATTGCCAACGCCAAGGGCCTGCTCGGCGAGGACTATCCGTGGGTGCATGGTTTCGCGCTCAACGAGCAGTTGAGCGACGGGCGCGAGGATCTGGCCGAGTTCGGCGTGCATTTCGACAAGTGGTTCTCGGAGCAGAGCCTGTTCGATACCGGTCTGGTCGAGCGTGCGGTGAAGCAACTCGAACAGCAGGGCCACGTCTATCTGCAGAACGGCGCGCGCTGGTTCCGTTCGACCGCCTTCGGCGACGAGAAGGACCGCGTGGTGCAGCGCGAGAACGGCCTGTACACCTACTTCGCCTCCGACATCGCCTACCACCTGAACAAGTACGAACGCGGCTTCGACCGCATGATCGACATCTGGGGCGCCGATCACCATGGATACATCCCGCGGGTGAAGGGTGCGATCGCCGCCCTCGGCCTGCCCCCGGAGAAGCTCGATGTGGCGCTGGTGCAGTTCGCCGTGCTCTACCGCGACGGGCAGAAGACCTCGATGTCCACCCGCTCGGGCGAGTTCGTCACCCTGCGCGAGTTGCGCAAGGAGGTCGGCAACGACGCCTGCCGCTTTTTCTACGTGCTGCGCAAGTCCGACCAGCACCTCGACTTCGACCTCGATCTGGCCAAGAGCCAGAGCAACGAAAACCCGGTGTATTACGTGCAGTACGCCCATGCCCGGGTGTGCTCGGTACTCGCCCAGTGGGGCGGCGAGCGCGCCGAACTGGCGACGGCCGATCTGGAACAACTGCAGAACGAGCGTGAGCTTGCGCTCTGTGCCCGTCTCGCGACCTTCCCGGAAGTCGTGCAGTCGGCTGCCGAGGACTACGCGCCGCACCAGATCGCCTTCTACCTGAAGGATCTCGCGGCCGACTTCCACAGCTGGTACAACGCCGAGCGCATGCTGGTCGAGGACGAGGCACTCAAGCTCGCCCGCCTCGCGCTGGCCGAGTCCGTACGGCAGGTGCTGGTGAGCGGCCTCGCCGTGCTGGGCGTGTCTGCGCCCCGGTCGATGTAAGCGGAGAGAGCTGTGAGTCGAGACCGCAAAACCACGCGCAAACCCGCCCGCCCGCCCGCGCGCAGCGGCGGCGGTACCCTGATCGGTATTTTCATCGGCCTGATGATGGGGGCGCTGATAGCCGCGGGCGCCGCGTGGTATTTCACCCGCGCCAATCCGTTCCAGTCCACGCCGGCGGCACCGCGCATGCCGACCGCGGATCAGCCGCCGGCTGCCCTGCCAGGCAAGCCGGGGGATCGTCCGGTGGTGAAGCAGGATTTCGACTTCTACAAGATCCTGCCGCAGGGCGACAATGTGCCCGCTGCACAGGCGCCCGCCGCCGCACCGAGCACGCCACCGCCGGCCAAACCGGCCGATCGTGTGTACCTGCAGCTTGGTGCCTTCGAGAATGCGGCGGAGGCCGACAACCTGAAGGCCCGGCTGGCATTGGCGGGTGTCGAGGCGAGCTCCCAGCGCGGTCAGTTGGCAGACGGCCGTATCGTGCATCGGGTGAGGATCGGGCCGTTCGCCGGGCCCGAAGAGATGAATCCGGTGCGTAGCCGGCTCGCCGAGGCCGGCTTCAACGCCACGGTGACCCGCGCCAGCCAGTGATATCTGCCCCGGGCGCGGAACAATGCCGCGTCGCGTGCGTCTGAATCCAAGTTATCGACCAGGAGTAAAGAATGAATCGTCGTCATGCCCTTCAGCAACTCGGTGCGCTTGCGCTTCTCGCCAGCCCCGCAGCTCAGGTGTTCGCCCAGCGCGCTGCGGGGCCGGGGTTCCAGACCCTGGATCCCGCGGTGCCGACGACGGCCAAGGGCACGATCGAGGTGATCGAGTTCTTCCACTACGGTTGCCCGCACTGCCGTGATTTCGATCCCTTGCTGGGGCAGTGGATCAAGCGTCTGCCTGCCGATGTGAGTTTTATCCGGGTGCCTGCGATCTGGGGTAACCCCCAGTTGCTGGGTCTGGCGCGCCTGTATTACACCCTCGAGGTCACAGGCCAGGTCGAGAGTCTGCACGAAACAGTCTTTGTCGCGGTGCAGGAAGACAAGAGTCCGCTGCACACCGAGGACGGTGTGCGTGAGTGGGCGGGCAAGCGCAAGGTCGACGTCAAGGCCTTCATGGACACCTACAAGTCCTTCGGCGTGCAGTCCATGGTCCAGCGTGCCGACCAGGCGGCGCGTGCCTACAAGATCCAGGGCGTGCCGACGATGGCGGTGGATGGCCGTTTCCTGACCGCGGCGTCGATGACCGGCAGCCACGAAGCCACCCTGAAGCAGGTCGATCAATTGCTCGCCCGGGTGCGCACCGAGCCGCGTCGCGGCTGATGTCGTCGAGTCAGTCATGCCGTCGCCGCCGCAGCGGTGACTGAGGCGATTGAGCCGAAGCGAGTATTCATCACCGGGGCCTCGAGCGGTCTGGGTGCGGCGCTTGCGCGCGATTACGCCGCGCAGGGGGCAAGCCTGGGCCTGGTGGCACGTCGCGCCGGCCCGATGCGTGCACTGGTCGCGGCGCTGCCCGGCGAGCACCGGTTGTTCGTTGCCGATGTCGGCGATGTGCAGGCCATCGGCAGTGCAGCCGCACGGTTCGTCAGCGAGGTCGGGGTTCCCGACATCGTCATCGCCAACGCCGGGGTGTCAGTCGGCACCTTGACCGAGGCGGCCGCGGATCTCGATGCGTTCGAACGTGTGTTGCGTACCAACCTGCTCGGCATGGCGGCCACCTTCCAGCCCTTCGTCGAGGCCATGCGCAGCCGCGGCAGTGGCCGACTGGTCGGGATCGCGTCGGTCGCGGGAATTCGTGGTCTGCCCGGTGCCGGTGCCTACAGCGCCTCCAAGGCCGGTGCACTGGCCTATCTCGAGAGCCTGCGGGTGGAGTTGCATGGCAGCGGGGTTCGGGTGGTGACCGTGGCTCCGGGGTATATTCGAACGCCGATGACCATGGTCAACCCCTATCCGATGCCGTTCATCCTGCCGGTCGATGTCGCTGCCCGGCGGATCGCGCGAGTCATCGACCGGGGCCAGCGCTACGCCGTGGTGCCCTGGCAGATGGGGGTGGTGGCAAGGCTGCTGCGCCTCCTCCCGCGCGCCCTGTTCGATCCCCTGTTTGCCCGTGCCGGGCGTAAGCCGCGCGGTCTGCCCTTGTGAGTCAATACATCACGACTGCGCGGACGAAGCTGCGCTACCATTTTCGCCTCTACCTGCTTCGGGAATACGCGCGATGAATGCACCGCTGATCGATGATACCGCCGAGCGCCGTGCTCGCCAGCGCTTCGTGGCCCGGCGTCGGGGAGATCCCTGCTTCCGGGTTGTGCTCGATGGGCAGCGGGTTGCCCTGAACGACCTTTCGCTCGAAGGTTTCTCGCTACTTGCGTTGCCGACGCTGAGCACTGGATCGAGCTTTCAGTTCGTCCTGCAGCGTGACGGCATTCCTGACGAAATCAACGGTTGGGCGGAGGTGGTGAACCAGATTGCGGACGGCGGGAATCTGACCGCCGGCTGCCGGTTCACGACGCTGGATGAAGCCGGTGCCGAACGCCTGAACGAATGGCTGGTGGCCCATGTGATTGTGAATGCGACCGTCCGGATCAGCGAGAAAGATGCCGCCGCGATCGTTCGCGGGCGCTCTCTGGTCTAGGCCGCAGGCGATACTGCGCCGACCGGCATTGATGCCGCCCGGCGCGGCGTAAGGCTACGCGACGACCGCGGCCGGAGCTTCCCGGCGGCGGCGCTGGGACCATACGACCAGGCCGAGCACGAGCAGCGCAGGGACGAACACCCATTCCTTGGCGGGGCGTTCGGCCGGAACTTCGATGTGGGTGATCTTCAGTCCCTGTTCCAGTCCGAGCTTTTCCGCCTGACTGCCGAACTTCACTGCAGCGACCTGGATTTCTTCGCCCAATTGCATCACCGTGACCCCCATGGCTGCGAGGCGCTCGCGAGCGCTGCCGGTGTTGCCGAGCGGGAGTAGCACGCCTTTCGCGACGTCGTCGCCTTCAATGCTCAGGCCTTCGACGAATATCCGCAGATTGCCATTGCGCGGAGCTTGTTCGACGAGCGTGGTCAATTGCGTGGATGGCACCGCGTCATAGGGGGGATACACCATGTCCATCCAGAACCCGGGGCGAAACAAGCTGAAGGTAACGAGCAGCAGAAGGGCGGATTCCCAGATTCGGTTGCGAGCGAGGAACCAGCCCTGGGTCGCTGCAGCGAACATCAGATTGGCGAGGATCGCGCTCGAGACGGTTAGTGCGAACAGCCACCATGAGTCGACGCCGATCATCAGCAATTGGGTGTTGAAGATGAACATGAAGGGCAGGATCGCGGTTCGGATCGAGTAGAAGAACGCCTGGAGCCCCGCCGCGATCGGGTCGCAGCGCGCAATGCCGGCCGCCGCGTAGGAGGCGAGCCCGACCGGCGGGGTGACGTCGGCCATCAGGCCGAAGTAGAACACGAACAGGTGGACCGCGATGAGCGGTACGAGCAGGCCACTCTGGGCTCCGACCTCCACAACCACCGGCGCCATCAGGGTCGACACCACGATGTAGTTGGCGGTGGTCGGTAGTCCCATGCCGAGGATCAGGCAGATGACCGCGACCAGCACCAGCATGATCAGCAGATTGCCGCCGGAGATGATCTCGACGAGTTCGGTCAGTACCAGCCCCACCCCGGTCAGGGTGACAGTCCCGACGATGATGCCGGCGGTTGCAGTGGCAATGCCGATGCCGATCATGTTGCGCGCGCCGCTCACGAGGCCGGTGTAGAGGTCATCGACTCCGCGGCGGAAGGCAGCCCCGAGCTCACCGGTACCGCGAAACATGGCCTGCAGCGGGCGTTGGGTGAGAAGAATGAAGATCATGAAAGTCGTTGCCCAGAATGCCGATAGCGCAGGCGAGAGCTCCTCCACCATCAGATTCCAGATCAGGGCGATCACCGGAAGCAGGAAGTAGAGCCCGGTCTTCAGCGTGGGGCCGGTCTCGGGCAGTTCGATCAGCGGCGAATTGGGGTCATCCATGTGCAGCTCGGGCTGCTGTGCGGAGTACCACAGCAGTCCGATGTAGACGGCCAGCATCAGCAGCGAAATGATGACAAACGAAAAGTCGCCGGCCACGCTCTTGATCCAGCCCAGGCCGTAATACACGACGCCAGCCAGAATCAATAGGCCGCTGACGGTGAGGCCGAAGGACAGGATGCGACGGCCTGCAGGGTGGATGACCCGGCGTGGCAGTCCGCGGATGTCGGCCTTCATCGCTTCCAGGTGAACGATGTAGAACAGCGCTATATACGAGATGATCGCGGGCAGGAAGGCGTGCTTGAGCACCTCGGTGTAGGGGATGCCGACGTACTCGACCATCAGGAAGGCGGCCGCGCCCATCACCGGAGGCATGATCTGGCCATCGACCGACGCCGCGGCTTCGACGGCGGCGGCCTTCTTGGGCGCATAGCCGACGCGCTTCATCAGCGGGATGGTGAAGGTGCCGGTGGTCACGACGTTGGCAATCGACGAGCCCGAGATCACGCCGGTCGCGGCCGAGGCCAGTACGGCGGCCTTCGCCGGGCCGCCTCGCAGGTGGCCGAGCAGGGAGATCGCCGATTTGATGAAGTAGTTGCCGGCGCCGGCGGTTTCGAGCAGCGATCCGAACAGCACGAACAGGAAGATGAAGCTCGTCGATACGCCCAGCGCGACCCCGAAAACGCCTTCGGTGGTGAGCCACATATGGCTCATGCCCTTGCCCAGCGAGGCGCCGCGGTGGGCAATGGCGTCCGGCATGTAGGGGCCGAGAAAGATATAGCCGAGGAAGACCGTGGCGAGGATGACCAGTGGCACGCCCAGTACGCGCCGCGCCGCTTCGAGCAGCAGGATCATGCCACAGACCGAGACCCCGAGGTCCAGTGCGGTGGGCAGGCCGGGGCGGCCTGCCAGTTCCCGGTAGTACAGCAGGAGATAGCTGGCACACAGTCCGCCGACGATGGCAAACAACCAGTCCGCGAGCGGAATGCGGTCACGTGGCGAACGCTTGAAGGCCGGGTAGGCGAGGAATCCGAGGAAGACTGCGAAGGCGAGGTGCAACGCGCGGGATTCGGTGTCGTTGAGGACGAAGAAACCGAACACGAACGGCAGCGGCGATGCGATCCAGAGCTGGAACAACGACCATGCGAGGGCTGTGCCGGCAATGATTGCGGCGGCAAGGCCGATCGGCTTTCGGCCGCCTGTGTCCGCCTCCGCGACGATCTGCCGGAGCTGCTCGTCGGTCAGTTCGAGTGTGGTGTGTTTTGTGTCCGGGCGAGCCATGTGCCGTACCTCCCTGGGGTCGGGTAATACGCAAACGCAGCAACATGCTGTCGACACGTTGCTGCGCGAGTCGGTGCGGGCATCATCGCAAACCGAGAGGTCTTGCCGCGATGCCTGGTGATCGCGCCGGCACCGGGGCGTCGGCGCGTCGGATTACATCCAGCCCTTTTCCTTGTAGTACTTCACCGCGCCGTTGTGCAGCGGGGCCGACAGGCCATCCTTGACCATGCTCTTGGGCTCGAGGTTGGCAAACGCCGGGTGCAGTTTCTTGAAGTCCTCGAAGTTGTCGAACACCGCCTTCACCATGGTGTAGACCACGTCGTCCGACACCTTGGCCGAGGTTACGAAGCTCGCGACCACGCCGAAAGTCTTGGTCGGGTCGGGGTTGGCCGCGTACATGCCGCCGGGAATGGTGACCGCGGCGTAGTACGGATAGTCCTTGATCAGCTTGTCGACGCTGGCACCGACGATTGGCACCAACTTGGCGCCGCAGGTCGTGGTCGGATCCTGGATGTTTGCGGCAGGGTGGCCGACGACATAGGCGAAACCATCGATCTTGTTGTCGCACAGCGCGGCGCCGTGCTCGTCGGGCTTGAGCTCCGAGGTAAGCGAAAAATCTGAGGTCTTCATCCCGATCGCCGGCAACAGCATGTCCACGGTGGCGCGCTGGCCCGATCCAGGGTTGCCGACGTTGAAGCGCTTGCCCTTGAAGTCCTCGAACTTGCTCACACCGGCTTCCTTGCGGGCGAGCACGGTCAGCGGTTCGGGATGCAGGGCGAAGACGGAACGCAGTTCGGTGACCGGGCCGCCATCCTTGAACTGGCTGAGCCCCTTGACCGCGTTGTACTGGACGTCGGACTGGGCGACGCCGAAGTCGAGTTCGCCGGCCTTGATCGTATTGACGTTATACACGGAGCCACCCGTGCTCTCGACCGAGCAGCGGATGCCGTGCTTGGCGCGATCCTTGTTCATCAGGCGGCAGATCGCGCCGCCGGCGGCATAGTACACGCCGGTGACGCCACCGGTGCCGATGGTCACGAATTTCTGCTGGGCGTGCGCGGGAACAGCGCCGACAGTGCTGGCGAGCGCGACTGCGGCTGCGATTGCGGTGAAGACCTTCATAGTCTCATCCTCGTTGGGAGTGATAGAAAAATGGTGCGCCGTGGGCGGTATCTTCAGCAGAGCGATGGCACTGAAAGGGCACCTGCACGGCGTCCAGCATACGACCTGAAGTTCAGGGTTTCACAAAAATACTCGCCTGTCAGTTAGGGATAGTCCGCATCGGGGCGTGCCCCTCCGATCGATGTCGCCGATGCCCATGTCTTGCCTGTTAGGCATATTTGGTCATCATCGTTAAAAAAGTCGCAAAAGGGCCTAAAGAAAAGCCACGAGCGGTCGTTGACATGGTGCATGCGATGTGAAAGCGTAACAATACTTTAGTGGCAATCCAGTTGCCGTCACATCGAATTAATATTCGCGCCAACGTATTTGTTGTCGCGGCCTGAAAAAGGCAAACCCGTCGAAAGGCGGGGACGCAAAGTTACCGGTCTAAAGGGCTCGTGCCCCATGACAGCGGGATTGCCAGGTGATCTTGCCCACCCTGCGGGGTGGTGCGCGCTCGCTTCATGCAATCGGTTGATCGTGAGTCACGACCAGCAATCAACCGCATGGAGCCAATGATGAGAACCGCGCACCGCAGCACCCCCGCCACCTCCCGCACATCGATCCGTCTTCCGACACTCGCCTGCCTCGCGCTCGCACTGGGTGCGCTTTCCGTCCCCGTTGCTGCACAGCCCGCGCCGAGCGAGGGTGAGTGGGTGCCGGGCCGCCTGCTGGTGCAGCCCCGTGCGGGTCTCTCCGAAGCCGAATTCGACAAGATCGTCAAGCAGCACGGTGGCAAGCAAGTCGGCAAGATCGAAGGCATCGACGTGCGCATCATCCAGTTGCCGCCGCAGGCTTCCGAGAAGGCAGTCGAGGCGCTGCTGAAGCGGAACAAGCATCTGAAGTTTGCCGAACGGGACTTGCTGCTGAAAGTCGATGCAACAGTCAATGACCCGTACTTCAGCAAGGGCTGGCACCTGCCCAAGATCGCTGCGCCCACCGCATGGGACTACGGCATGGGCAGCGGGGTGACCATCGCGATCCTCGACACCGGCGTCGATTCGAGCCATGCCGACCTGAGCGCCCGGATGGTGTCGGGCTGGAACTTCTACAGCAACAATTCCGACACTTCCGACGTACACGGGCACGGTACCAAGGTAGCCGGCACGGCTGCCGCCAGTACCAACAACAGCCTTGGCGTCGCCGCCTTGGCGGGTGGCGCCCGCATCATGCCGCTGCGGGTCACAGACGCCAACGGCTATGCCTCATACAGCACGATTGCCAATGCCGTCACTTGGGCGGCGGACAAAGGTGCCAGGGTCGCGAACATCAGCATCGGCGGGGTCGCCGGCAGCTCGAGCATCCGGAACGCCGCGCAGTACATGAAGAACAAGGGCGGTCTGGTCGTGGCTGGGGCTGGCAACAGCGGCGGCGAGGAAAGTATTTCTGCCACCGACACCATCATCAGCGTTTCGGCGACCACCAGCAGTGACGCGAAAGCCAGCTGGTCGAGCTACGGCGCCTACGTCGACCTCGCAGCCCCCGGAGTCAGCATCTATACGACGACCCGGGGTGGGAGCTATGGTACGGCGAGTGGCACATCGTTCTCCGGCCCGGTCGTTGCCGGCGTCGTCGCGCTGATGAAGTCGGTGAATTCGAGTCTCTCGCCGAGCGAGATCGAGAAGCGCCTCGTCTCAACCGCCACGGACCTTGGCACTGCGGGATGGGACAAGTACTACGGTCACGGCCGGGTCGACGCGGGTGCAGCCGTCGCGGCCGCCAAGGGCGCCTCGACCGCGGACACCACCGCGCCCACGACCTCGATCTCCTCGCCCACCGGTGGCAGCACGGTGAAGGGCTTGGTTGCGGTCGACGTCGGCGCGACCGACAACGTGGGGGTGAGCCGGGTGGACCTGCTGGTCAACGGTGCCAAGATCGCGAGCGACACGACTGCACCGTTCGGTTTCAGCTGGGATAGCACCAAAGTCGCCGACGGCAGTGCGAAGCTGACGGCGGCCGCATACGATGCCGCAGGCAATCCGTCGTCGTACAGTGTGACCGTCACGGTGGCGAATGCCGTCGCCACGGATGACGGCGCCAATACTAGCGATACTACGGCGCCGGTGGCCAATATCGATAAGCCGACCGACGGCAGCAACGTGAGCGGCAATGTGGCCGTGGCGGCGAGCGCGACCGACAATGTCGGCGTCACCAGCGTGCGGCTGTTGATCGACGGCAAGGTGGTTGCCTCGGCCAGCGGATCGAGTCTTTCCTATCGCTGGAACACGAAAAAGGCGAGCGCGGGTACCCATGCGGTCACCGTCGAGGCTGTCGATGCGGCGGGCAATATGGGCAGCAAGAGCGTCAAGGTCACGAAATAACGCCTGTCTGCCTCATTGGGTTGGTCCTGGGGTAGGGTCGAGAAGACCTGCGGCAGTCCGTATGCGGGGCTGCCGTAAGCTGACGATGGCGCAGGAGGTCCGGGTGCGGCTGCGCATTGTGGGTGCAGTTCCGGAACAGCTAAGCCCGCCTTTTGCACTATGGACGCGCCGTGCGTCCAGATCTTGGGGGGCACGCAGTTCGGCCTGCCGTCCCCGCCCCGGGGGCGGCGGTCTCATCGTCGCTGCGCCAGGTCGGTCTCGCGCTGGCGCTGCTCCAGCCGGGTCCGGGCCTCGGCAATCGCCGCCAGGCGCTGCTCGCGCCGCGCGATTTCCGCCGGGATGTCCAGCTCAGGCTCGTCCTTCTCAGTCTCGTCAGCTGAATTTGCGCGCTTGAGCAACGCTTCGACCTGCGCGCGCCAAGGCCGCAAGGGTGGTCATTTACTGGGCGGATGAGACGGCCGTTTTGCGCCAGTCGGGTGCACCCCGGTACTCGAAGCTGCCGCACGCTGGGCCAAGCTGTGGACGATCTTCACCAATCGCGGGGAGATTGGGTTCGGGACCGTGGAGGGCACTTCAAGGCTGCGCTGCGGCTGGAGCCACCGAGCTATGACGACTCGCCGCGCTGCCCGAGCGCGTCCGCTCGAGCTTCAATCACCTGGCCGCTGCGTATGCAGCGCAGTACATGCATTTTTGTCCCTTATGACTTCACTCTTTACAGATTCTGATCAAACTTTGTCATACGGTGAGAGCCGGGGCGATGATCTGTTCGGAGAGTCTGCAGGCGGCGGCGATGGCGCTGCGTCCAATGCGGGTGAGGTTATAGCGATAGGTTCCGCCGACCTTCTTGATGAGGCCGAAGTCGCGCAGGCGTTTCAAGTAGCGGGTGGTGCTGGTTGGGGACAACTGGGGGAGAAACGGTTTCAGGTCGGCAGGGCGCACGCCGCGGATCTTGAACTGCGGATGTTGCAGCGAACACAGCAGGGAATGCTCGGCCTTGTCGAAGAAGTTGAACCCCTTGATGCTGCGATCGCGCAACGGTTCGGCAAAGCGCGGGTAGTCAAAAATCCGGATGTGGTGCGCGTTCAGGAAACTGGTCATCCCCGCGTGATCGCAGGCGCCCGGCAGCGTGCCCGTAATACGATCCGGTCGTAACGGCTCAGTACCCCTGCGATCCGGTCACGGTGGCATTCAAGAAGCTGCGCGTGCATTGCCACCTCCACTTCGTGTCACTGAGCCCTGCAACTTTAACCTGTTTGGTTCCGGCTTCGCCGGCTTAGGGCTAGTCCGAATCGGGTCGTGCCGCGCCGATGTCGCCGATGCCCATGTCTTGCCTGTTAGGCATATTTGGTCGCCATCGTTAAAAAAGTCGCAAAAGGGCCTAAAGAAAAGTCATGCGGGGTCGTTGACATGGTGCAGGCGATGTGAAATGGTAACAATACTTTAGTGGCAATCCAGTTGCCGTCACATCGAATTAATATTCGCGCCAACGTATTTGTTGTCGCGGCCTGAAAAAGGCAAACCCGTCGAAAGGCGGGGACGCAAAGTTACCGGTCTAAAGGGCTCGTGCCCCATGACAGCGGGATTGCCAGGTGATCTTGCCCACCCTGCGGGGTGGTGCGCGCTCGCTTCATGCAATCGGTTGATCGTGAGTCACGACCAGCAATCAACCGCATGGAGCCAATGATGAGAACCGCGCACCGCAGCACCCCCGCCACCTCCCGCACATCGATCCGTCTTCCGACACTCGCCTGCCTCGCGCTCGCACTGGGTGCGCTTTCCGTCCCCGTTGCTGCACAGCCCGCGCCGAGCGAGGGTGAGTGGGTGCCGGGCCGCCTGCTGGTGCAGCCCCGTCCGGGTCTCTCCGAAGCCGAATTCGACAAGATCGTCAAGCAGCACGGTGGCAAGCAAGTCGGCAAGATCGAAGGCATCGACGTGCGCATCATCCAGTTGCCGCCGCAGGCTTCCGAGAAGGCAGTCGAGGCGCTGCTGAAGCGGAACAAGCATCTGAAGTTTGCCGAACGGGACTTGCTGCTGAAAGTCGATGCAACAGTCAATGACCCGTACTTCAGCAAGGGCTGGCACCTGCCCAAGATCGCTGCGCCCACCGCATGGGACTACGGCATGGGCAGCGGGGTGACCATCGCGATCCTCGACACCGGCGTCGATTCGAGCCATGCCGACCTGAGCGCCCGGATGGTGTCGGGCTGGAACTTCTACAGCAACAATTCCGACACTTCCGACGTACACGGGCACGGTACCAAGGTAGCCGGCACGGCTGCCGCCAGTACCAACAACAGCCTTGGCGTCGCCGCCTTGGCGGGTGGCGCCCGCATCATGCCGCTGCGGGTCACAGACGCCAACGGCTATGCCTCATACAGCACGATTGCCAATGCCGTCACTTGGGCGGCGGACAAAGGTGCCAGGGTCGCGAACATCAGCATCGGCGGGGTCGCCGGCAGCTCGAGCATCCGGAACGCCGCGCAGTACATGAAGAACAAGGGCGGTCTGGTCGTGGCTGGGGCTGGCAACAGCGGCGGCGAGGAAAGTATTTCTGCCACCGACACCATCATCAGCGTTTCGGCGACCACCAGCAGTGACGCGAAAGCCAGCTGGTCGAGCTACGGCGCCTACGTCGACCTCGCAGCCCCCGGAGTCAGCATCTATACGACGACCCGGGGTGGGAGCTATGGTACGGCGAGTGGCACATCGTTCTCCGGCCCGGTCGTTGCCGGCGTCGTCGCGCTGATGAAGTCGGTGAATTCGAGTCTCTCGCCGAGCGAGATCGAGAAGCGCCTCGTCTCAACCGCCACGGACCTTGGCACTGCGGGATGGGACAAGTACTACGGTCACGGCCGGGTCGACGCGGGTGCAGCCGTCGCGGCCGCCAAGGGCGCCTCGACCGCGGACACCACCGCGCCCACGACCTCGATCTCCTCGCCCACCGGTGGCAGCACGGTGAAGGGCTTGGTTGCGGTCGACGTCGGCGCGACCGACAACGTGGGGGTGAGCCGGGTGGACCTGCTGGTCAACGGTGCCAAGATCGCGAGCGACACGACTGCACCGTTCGGTTTCAGCTGGGATAGCACCAAAGTCGCCGACGGCAGTGCGAAGCTGACGGCGGCCGCATACGATGCCGCAGGCAATCCGTCGTCGTACAGTGTGACCGTCACGGTGGCGAATACCGTCGCCACGGATGACGGCACCAAGAGCGGCGATACTACGGCGCCGGTGGCCAATCTCCGTAAGCCGACCGATGGCGCCCAGTTGGGAGTCAATGTGGGCGTGGCGGGGGAGGCGACCGACAACGTCGGCGTCACCAGTGTGCGGCTGTTGATCGATGGCACGGTGGTTGCCGCGGCCAGCGGATCGAAGCTTTCCTATACCTGGAACACGACAAACGCGAGCAAGGGTAGCCATACGGTCACCGTCGAGGCTGACGATGCGGCGGGCAATACGGGCAGCAAGAGCGTCACGGTCACTAAGTGACGTTTGTTGAGAACTGAGACCAGCCTGCTGACGGCGGTCTCGACAGTGAGTACGGGGCCCGACGGGCCCCGTCGCATTTCCGCGGTGGACTTGACGGGATGTGCCGCACGCCGGTTGTGTCGGAGAATTTTACTGTCTGAAGACAGCAGAAGAATAAGCCCTTAAAAAACAAGGGCGTGAAATTTGGCACACTTCCCAGGTCGACCTGCACGTGAACGGCAAGCTGTTGGCCTCGGACAAGTCCTCGCCCTACGGCTTCAGTTGGGACAGCAGCAAGGTGGCCGACGGCGACGCCACTCTGATCGCCTACGCCTATGACGCCGCCGGCAACTATGCTACCCACGGCGTCAAGGTGACCGTGGCGAACAGCAGCCAGACGACCGAGCCGGAGCACAGCCCGACCACCGACACCAACGCGTCCGAGGCCACGATCAGCAGCCCGACCGACGGCACGCGGCTCACCGGACGCGGCAGCGTCGATGTAAACAGCAGCGCCACCGACAATGTCGGCGTCACCCGTATGAAGCTGTTCATCGACGGCCAGCTTGTCAGGAGCAGCAGCAACGGCAGCCTGAGCTACAAGTGGAACATCAACAAGCTGTCGGCCGGCTCCCATACGCTGCTGGTCAAGGCGGTTGACGCCGCCGGCAACAAGGGCACTCGGAGTATTTCGGTCACCGCGTGACCTTTGTTGAAAACTGAGACCAGCCTGCCGACGGCGGTCTCGACAGTGAGTACGGGGCCCGACGGGCCCCGTGGCATTTCCGCGGTGGGCTTGACGGGATACGCCGCACGCCGGTTGCGTCGGAGATTTTTACAGTCTGAAGGCTACAGAAAAATAAACACTTAAAAAACAATGGTGTGACATTTGGCACGTTTTCTGCTCGATTACGCTTGACTCGCTGGGGTGGGTGGCGAGGCAAACACGACACGAGGTGTGCGATGAAAACGAAACTGCTTGCCCTGCTGCTCAGTGCCGCGGGTACGCTGCTTGCCCTGCCGGCCCATGCCGTCCTGTTCTGCAGTGATGGCAACCAGACGGAAGGAATTTCCGAAAGCAACATGACGTACGACGGTGCCAACGCCAACGACTGTTACGGGGTGGTGTCCGGCAATGTCAACGATCAGACCAACCTTGACGGCATTGTCTCCAGCAAATGGGGCACGGGATGGGAGTTCCTGCTCCAGGGGGACGAAACCGGTAATACTGGCACTGGCTCGGATACGGGGATGTTCGGGGGTTACACGTTCACTCTGACTTGGGACAGTGGTACTCCCAATACTTGGTCTCTTTCGGCCACGGGAAGTCCCTTGCCGGCCGACTTCGATTTCGTAGCCGCGTTGAAGGGCGGCGACGAGTACGCGCTGTGGTTCTTCGACGACATCGCTGTAGATGTAAACCCGACCGACGGTACGTGGGAGATCGTTTTCACGAACAATGGTGGTCAAACCCCCGACCTGTCGCATCTAGCGCTGTTCATCCGTGAAGGCGGCGGCGGGATCATTGGGGTGCCCGAGCCCGCGTCACTCGCCCTGCTCGGCTTGGGTCTGGTCGGCTTGGCCGCGATTCGGCGTCGCAAGAGTGCCTGAGTCGGGGGCACGTCGAAGGGCACTCTGCGGAGTGCCTTTTTTTTTGCCTTCGCCGCTGTTCCGATTCCTTGGCTCCGCGTTCTGCGTCGCCGCCTTCAGCGGGTGCCCGTCCGGCGCATGCTCACATGCAGGCGCGTGCTTGTGCCACAATTCCCACGGCTGACATTGGGACGGAATGGCGATGAACAAGCTCCGGAGTGGGCACAAGGTGGATTTCTCCGTGGGTGAAGCCGTGCGCACGCGCGGCTTCACCCTGCTCGAACTGCTGGTGGTGATGGTCATCATCGGCCTGCTCGCGGGCTACGTCGGGCCACGCTTCTTCTCGCAGATCGGCAAGTCCGAAGTTAACACCGCGCGGGCACAGCTCGATGCCTTCGGCAAGGCGCTTGACCAGTATCGCCTCGACGTCGGCCGCTATCCGTCGTCGGAGCAGGGCCTGGAGGCGCTGGTGGTGGCGCCCAGCGGCGAGAAACGCTGGCAAGGGCCGTACCTGAAGAAGGCAGCGCCGCCCGACCCCTGGGGCAAGCCGTACGCCTACCGCCACCCCGGTGAGCATGGCGAGTACGACCTCTATTCCTATGGCGCGGATGGCCAGCCGGGGGGAGAGGGTACTGCCGTGGATATCGTCAATTGGTGAGCGCCGAGCGATGCGCTATCGCGTAAAGGCGGTCGGAGCGGACCACAGGATCGTCGAGGCCGAGCTCGAAGCCGCGAGCGAGGCCGAACTTCGCGCACTCGCGGCCGGGCGCGGGCTGGTTGTGCTGACCCTCACCCGTCTGGGCGGTCGCGGCGGGCATGCGCGTTTTCCGTTGCGCCTGTTCAATCAGGAGCTGTTGGCCTTGCTGCGCGCGGGCATTCCGCTGGCCGAGTCGGTCGCCGCGCTCGCCGAAAAGGAAAACCGGGCCCCGGTGCGCGGCGTGCTGGGCGACCTGGTTGCCGCGCTGCGCGAGGGCCATTCGCTGTCGCGCGCGCTTGAGCGCGCGCCCCACGCCTTCCCCGATCTCTATGTGGCGCTGATTCGCGCGGCCGAGCGCACGAGCGACCTCGAGCGCGCGATCGAGCGCTACATCGCCTACCTGCTGCAGGTCGAAACCCTGCGCGGCAAGCTCGTCAGCGCGGCGATCTATCCGGCCCTGCTGCTCGGGGTGGGCGGCCTGGTCATGTTGTTCCTGCTCGGCTATGTGGTGCCCAGGTTCTCGCACATCTATGAGGACGTGGGCGGCGACCTGCCGTGGTTGTCTCGGGTGCTGCTCGAGTGGGGCCGGTTGGTCGAGGCCCATGCGCTCGTCATGATGGGGCTGCTGGTCGTGGTGGCGCTGGGTGTCGTTGCCGTGATGCGTAGCGATGCGGTATGGGCGGCGGCCGGTCGCCAACTGTGGCGCATGCCCCTGGTCGGCCGGCGGTTGCGGGTGTTCGAGCTGGCGCGCTTTTATCGCACGCTGGGCATGCTGCTGTCGGGCGGCATTCCGGCGGTGACCGCGCTGCGCATGGTCTCGGGTCTGCTGTCGCCGGTGCTGCGCGGCACCTTGCTGGTTGCCATCGAGCGCATTCGCGAGGGGCAAGGCTTCACCGCCACGCTGGCCAGCTGCGGCCTTGCCACCCCGGTCGCGCAGCGCATGCTGGCGGTGGGCGAACGGGCGGGAAACCTCGGCGAAATGCTCACCCGCTCGGCGGAGTTCCACGAGGACGAAACCGCGCGCGAGGTAGAATGGCTCACGCGCCTGTTCGGCCCCCTGCTGATGCTGATTATCGGGGGGGCGATCGGCCTGATCGTCGTGCTCATGTACCTGCCCATCTTCCAGCTTGCGGAGAGCATAGGATGAAAGCCGCAGCCGGCCTCCCTCCTGCATCATCCGCCGTGCCCGCCGTGCAGCCCTTTTCCGCGGAGGAACTGGCCGACGCCCTGGCCGCGGGCGGACGTCTGCTCGACGTGCTCGCGATGCGCGTACCCGATGCCGGCGAGCGCCTTGCGCGGCTGGCGGCGACCTGCAGCTTTCCGGTGGTCGGACATGCGCGGCTGATGGCGCTGGCACCCGATTTCGCCGCGCTCGGATTCGAGGCCGGGGTGAGCCACGATTGCGTGGCGCTGCGCGACGAGCAGGGCGGTTTGTGCATCGTGCTCGCGAACCCGTTCGACCAGGACCTGCTCGATGGCCTCGGCGCCCGTCTGCGCGAACCGTTCAGCCTGGCGCTGGCGGACCGCGACGATCTCGCCGCCTGCCTCGCGCGCCACGAGGACGAGGTGCGTCGCGCGGCCGGTCTGGACGACGGCCGCGAGACCGCGGGTGCGAATGTCGATGTCGAGGATCTGTCGCTGCAGCGCATCACCGCAGGCGCGAGCCCGGTGGTCAAACTGGTCAATTCGACCCTGTACGACGCGCTCAAGCAGGGCGCGAGCGACATCCACCTGGAGTCGGTGCCCGGCGCCCTGGTGATCAAGTATCGCATCGATGGCGTGCTGTCGCGGGTCGGTACCGTGTCGACGCCGGACCTCGCCGAACAGGCCATTTCCAGGATCAAGGTCATGGCCGAGCTCGACATCGCCGAGCGCCGGGTGCCGCAGGACGGGCGCTTCAAGGCACAGACCGGTGGTCGCGAGATTGATTTCCGGGTGTCGATCATGCCCAGCATTCATGGCGAGGATGCCGTGTTGCGCGTGCTCGACAAGGAGCATCTCAGTCGCGAGATGAGCGGGCTGACGCTCGAAGCGCTGGGCTTCGATGCGGCCTCGCGCAAGGTGCTGCGCCGGCTCGCCAACGAACCCTACGGCATGCTGCTCGTCACCGGCCCCACCGGCAGCGGCAAGACGACCACGCTCTATGCGGTGCTGGGCGAGACCAATAGCGGGTTCGACAAGGTCGTCACCATCGAGGATCCGGTCGAGTATCAGTTGGCGGGCGTGCTGCAGATCCCGGTCAACGAGAAGAAGGGGCTCACCTTCGCGCGCGGGCTGCGCTCCATCCTGCGTCACGACCCCGATCGCATCATGGTGGGCGAGATTCGCGACGGCGAAACCGCCGAAATCGCAATTCAGGCCGCACTGACCGGCCATCTGGTTTACACCACGGTGCATGCGAACAACGTGTTCGACGTGATCGGACGGTTCATGCACATGGGCATCGACCCCTACAACCTGGTGGCCGCCCTCAATGGCGTGGTGGCGCAGCGCCTGGTGCGGATCAACTGCCCGCATTGCAGTGAACCGGTCGTGCCGGATCCTGTCGTGGTTGCCGAATCCGGGCTCGGCGATCTGGCGCGCTTCAACTTCCGCGCCGGTCACGGCTGCGGTCACTGCCGCGGTTCGGGGTGCAGGGGGCGGCGTGCGGTGGCCGAGGTGTTGCTGCTCGACGATGAGGTTCGGGAGCTGATTCTGGCGCGTGCGCCGGTTCGCGCCGTGCGCGAGGCGGCGGCCCGGCGCGGATTCCGCGGGCTGCGTGAAGCGGTGATCGATCTCGTGGCCGCGGGTGAAACCACCTTGCAGGAGTTGAATCGTGTCACGATCCACGGCTGACTGGCTATTGCGCCTCGAGCCCGATGCTTGGGTGCTGCGTACCGGCGGCGACCGGTTCACGCACACGCTCGAGGGCGCGACCCCGGCGGCGGAGCTGCGCCGGCTCGACGCTGACCCAGTTCGGCGCAAGGGCGTGCTGAAGGTGGTAATTGCCGACGGTTGGCTACGCTACCTGGTGGTGCCGTGGCCGGAAGGGGTCAGCCGGGCGGAGGAGCGCAAGGCGTTTCTCGCCCATCGTTTCCGCGAGGTTCATGGCGTGGGCGAGCCCGACTGGCTGGTCGCCGCCGATCGCGCCGCGGAGGGGGCGCCTGCGCTCGCCTGTGCGGTGCCGGCGACGCTGGTTGCGGCGGTGCAGGATTTTGCGACCCGGCACGGCCTTCGCCTTGACGGTGTGTGCGGCGATTTCGTTGAGGCCTACAACCGGCTGCGGCCCGCGTTTCGGGAGGCGCGCGGAACAGTGGGTGCGCTGGCGCTTGCTCACGGCGGGCGGGTTACGGTGGGGATGTGGTGTGACGGCAGCTGGCACACGGTACGTAGTCAGGCGCTGCGCGCCGACAATGCGGACGGGGTGCGCCTGATGCTGGATGCGTGGCAACGCGGCGCACCGGCGCTGGGCGCGTCGGCCACGGTCGACGCGGTGTTGTATGCGGACGGCCTGGCGCCGTCCGTGCCGAGCGGATGGCGCGTGGCGGCGGTGGGGGAGCGGGCATGAAACTGCTGCGCAATGCACCGCCCGCGGTCGACCTCGATTTTTCGCCATCGCCCCGGCGGCGTTCGGGATGGCTGGGCTGGGTGGTCCTGGCGATCGGTGTCGCGGCGCTGGGTGTCGCCACTTACGCGTGGCGCGCGGAGCGGCTCGACGTCGACGAACGCGAGCGTATTGTCGAGCGCTTGCGGGCAGAGATGCAGCCCAGCCCCGCCGCGGCGCCACGCGCGGTGACCGTCGTGCTCACGGCGCAGGAACTTGGCCCGGCCATTCGGGTGGCCGATGTGCTCAACGCCGAATGGGCCGGCGTGTTTGCGCAGCTCGCGCAGGCGCAGATCGACGACGTCGCCCTGGTCGAATTCCAGGCCGACGCCGCCCGCGGTCTTTTTCGCGCGATCGGTCAGGCGCCCTCGCTCGAAATAGCTTTCGAATACCTGCAGCGGTTGCAGCGCGAAGGTGTCCTGCGCAACCCCCGCATCGATAGCCACGAATGGGTCACGGTCGGGACGGGGGATGCGGTGATCCGCTTTGCCGTGACCGCGCAGTGGGAGGGTGGGCGATGAGTACGGCGTCCAGACTCCGCGAGTCTGCGCTGCGGGCGTTGCGGAATGCCGGATGGGCGGGCATGGCGGGCGGACTGCTGATCCTGATCGCGGTTGCAGTGGACCAGGCTGCAGGGGGCGCGCTCGACACCCGTCGTGCCACCCTGGCGGCCGAGCGCGCCGCCCTGCTGCGCGGGGGCAGCGCCACGCCCGCGTCGGGCGCCGCGGCGAGTCGGGAAGCGCTCGACGCTTTTTACGCCGGGTTTCCGCCGGCAGGTGGTCTCCCCGTCATCCTCGGCGACGTGCATGCGCGCGCCGAAAATCACGGCGTCGATCTGGCCCGCACCGACTATCGCCTCGCAGACGAAGCCGGTACGCCGTTGATGCGGGTGGCGCTCAATCTGCCGGTGCGGGGTGATTTTCGCGCGCTTTATGCGTGGCTCGGCGAACTGAGTACGGCGGTGCCCGCGGTCGGTTTCGAGACGCTGTCGGTGCGTCGCTCGGATCCGCAGCTCGGATTCATCGAGGGTGAGGTGCGCATGGTGGTATTTGTCCGACGGGATCGGTCATGACCCGCCGTCAGCTTGTGCTTGTCGCCACTCTGGTGGCCACGCTCGCGGCGACCTGGTGGGCATCGACGATGGAGGACGTGCCCACCGAAACCGCGGCGGTGCCGACGGCGCGGGCGCCACGCATGGCCGGGCGCGCGGGCGTACAGGACGGCAGGCCGCTTGTACGCGAGGCAGTGCCGCACATCGCGCGCTCGGCGTGGCCGCCGTCGGCGGCCCGGCTCATGGAGCCGCCGGGCGTGGTGGCCGAGGGGGCGGGCGCGGTCCCGCAGCAGGCGACGGAGCCCCCGCCTCTGCCTTTTGTTTTCGTAGGCGCGATTGAGGATGGTGGGCAGCGTACTGCGATCCTGATCGAAGGCGAGCAGGTCCATCTGGTCGTGGCGCGGCAGCGTATCGATGCGCGCTATCGTGTCGATCGGGTGCTGGCAACCCGCATTGAATTTACTTACTTGCCGATGGAACGCAAGCAGGTGCTCGATCTCGCGGGTGATCCCGACCACGGGGGCTGAGCGCGCAGGGGCCGGGCTGGCAAAACGTGGAGGTGGGGCCGGAACATGGTGCTGTTTGTTCATTGGCCGAAGTCAGTTTGGCTGCACACTGTCAGCGATGATGCCGCAGGCCGCGTTGGGGGCGGCGCACGGAGTAAGGCTGACGCACGATTGGACACAGAATGAAAAAAGCGCTTGTCCGACAATTGAAAACCTGGAGATCGCTGGCGCTGGCCGGGTCGCTGGCAGCGTGCACGACGAGTCCGCTGCTGGAGTCGTCTGCCCCCGAGGCTGGCGACGACCCGTTGCGGACGCTGGCGACGCTTGAGCAGGCAGTGGCGAATGACCCCCGCAATGCAGGTCTACGCGCCCGTTATCTGCGCCACAAGGAGCGGCTCGCCACTGAGTCGCTGGCCGCGGCCGAGCGCGCGCGCGCCTACGGCGAGTTCGATCGTGCCGATCGCCTGTACCGGGACGTGCTTGCAATCGATGCCAGCAATGCGCGCGCGCACGCCGGCCTCGACACACTGGGCAACGAGCGTCGCCGGGCGGGGCGTCTCGACGGCGCCGAAGCGGCATTCGTGCGCGGCGACATCGCCGGCGCCGAACGCCTGACCCGATCGGTGCTGGCCGAGGCACCGGCACATCCGCGTGCGCGCCGCCTGTTGCGCGAACTCGACGAGCGCAGGCCGCTGACACCGACGCTCGAGAGTCTCACCGGGCCGCTCGCGAAAAAGGTCAATCTGCAGTTTCGTGATGCCCCGTTGCGGGTCGTGTTCGAAGCCCTGTCGCGTGCCGCCGGGCTCAATTTCGTCTTCGACAGCGACATCGGCGCCGACGCGCTGGTAAGCCTGGCGGTGCGGGACACCTCGGTCGACGAGGTCATCAAGCTGATGACTGCCACGCAGCAGATCGATCGCAAGCTGCTCAACTCGAATACGGTGCTGATCTATCCGGCGACCCCGGCCAAGCAGCGCGAATATCAGGAGCTCGTCTCGCGCGCCTTCTATCTTGCGCACGCCGATGTGAAGCAGGCCCTGGCGCTGGTTAAACAGGTGGTAAAGACGCGCGACATTTTCGTCGACGAGAAGCTCAACCTGATTGTCCTGAAGGACACCGCGGAGGCGGTCCGTCTTGCCGAACGGCTCATTGCAGCGCTCGACGTTGCGGAGCCAGAGGTCATGCTTGAACTCGAAGTGCTCGAGATCAGCCGCAACAAGCTGCGCAATATCGGCTTGGAGTTTCCGGACCAGATCGGCTACGGACTTCTCTCCGGGGAGAGCGGCGGCACGCTGGCGGAGGGGTTCGTCAATCTCGACCGCGCGGGCGGCATGGTGCCCTTTGTCACCAACCCTGCCGTCGTGTTGCGCCTGCGCGCCGAGGACGGCGATACCAGCCTGCTCGCCAACCCGCGTATCCGGGTGAAGAGTCGCTCCGAAGCGAAGATTCACATCGGCGACAAGCTGCCGGTGTTCACCACGACGTCGACGGCAAACGTCGGCGTCGCGGCCTCGGTCAGTTATCTCGACGTCGGCCTCAAGCTCGACGTCGAGCCGAGCGTCACGCTCGACGACGAGGTGTCGATCAAGCTCGCGCTCGAGGTCAGCAACATCGTGCGTGAGATCCCCGGTCCGGAGGGCTCGCTCGCCTATCAGATCGGCACGCGCAGCGCTGCAACCACGCTTCGCCTCAAACACGGCGAAACGCAGGTGCTTGCAGGTCTGATCAACGACGAGGATCGTGCGTCCGGTCTGCGCCTGCCGGGGCTGGGCGATCTTCCCGTGCTCGGACGGCTCTTTTCCGCCGAGCGCAACAGCTCGACCAAGACCGAGATCGTGCTGCTGATCACGCCCCGCATTATTCGCAACGTGGTCGCGCCGGCCTATTCGCGCGACGACCTCGCGGCCGGGACCGAGGGCAACGTGGGCAGAGCGCCGCTGCGCATCGGGCCGGCGGCACCCGACAGCCTGCTCCTCAGCGGTACCGGCCAGCCGGACGTGGCCGCGGCAAACGCCGCGCGGGCCGCGCCGCAACCGGACGACGGCAGGGTGGTGCCGAAGCAGGTCAGCGTCGATCTGGCTGCACCCGAGACGGCCAAGGTGGGCGGCATGCTCACGCTGACCCTGAAGCTGGAGGGCGAAGGCCGGCATGACGGGGTGGTGGTCGAGTTCGACTATGACGCCGCGCGCCTCGACGCGGTGGGATTTGCCGGCCCGCAGCCGGGGCAGGGCGTGGCCAGCCTGCCCGCCGGCGAATTGCCGGCCACGCTGCCCCTGGCGTTCCGCGTCAAGCCCGACGTCGAGGGGGCCGTCACGATAATGATCAACAGTCTGATCTTCACCATCGCCGGCCAGCGCATCGCGGTCCCGGTGTCCGGCACGGCTTCGGTCGGTGTGGTGCCGTGAAGCGTGCGCGGACGGGCTTCACGCTGATCGAACTCGTCGTCACGGTGGCGATCATCGGTGTGCTTGCCGCCGGAGCCGTCCCGCTGGCCGAACTGACCATGCAGCGCAGCAAGGAATCCGAACTGCGCGCGGCCCTGCGCCAGATCCGGGCCGGGCTGGATGCCTACAAGGCCGCGTACGACGACGGACGCATCGAGCAGAAAGAGGGTGTTTCGGGCTATCCCCCCAGTCTCGCTGCGATGGTTGTCGGCGTGTCCGATGTCAAGGAGGCCGATGGCCGCAAGATTTACTTTCTGCGCCGCATTCCCCGCGATCCCTTTCATCCTGACGTCAGCCTCGAGGCCGAGCGCACATGGGGGAAACGCAGCTATGCGAGCCCGCCGGGGGCGCCGCGGGAAGGTGCGGACGTGTTTGATGTCTATTCGCTGTCGGACCGCGTCGGTCTGAACGGCATTGCCTACCGGGAATGGTGAAGTCATGGCGTTGACGCTTGTGCCGAACCGGGGCGCGTTGCGGCGTGCCACCGGCTTCACCCTGATCGAACTTCTGGTGGTGATGGCGATCATCGCAACGTTGCTGACGATCGCCGCACCGCGCTACTTCGGTCACCTCGAGCAGGCACGCGACAACGCGCTGCGGCAGTCGCTCGCGGTGATGCGCGATGCCATCGACAAGTATCGTGCCGACACCGGCGTCTACCCGCCCAGCCTGGACGACCTCGCGGCGCGGCGTTACCTGCGTGCAGTGCCGGTCGACCCGATCACCGATTCCGCCGCCACCTGGGAGCCCGTGCCACCGCCCGATGCGAACGAGAGCGGGGTGTGGGATGTCCGTAGCGGAGCAAGCGGCACCGGCCGCAATGGCATTCCGTATGCCGACTGGTAGCGGGTATCGGGGCCAGTCCGGCTACACTTATTTGCTGGTGCTCTTTGTCGTCGCCGGTCTCGGACTGCTGGCGGCGCAGGCGGGCGTGGTCTGGCAGCAGACGGCGCAGCGTGAACGGGAGGCTGAACTGCTTGCGGTCGGCGTCGAGATCGCCCGCGCCCTCGGGCGCTATGCAGCCGAGACGCCGTTGGGCACGCCTGCCAGGCCATCCGCACTGGAGCAGCTGGTCGAGGACCGCCGCTGGCCCACCCCGCGGCGCCATCTGCGCCGTATCTATCGCGACCCGATCACCGGGCAGGCCGAGTGGGGGCTGGTGCGCGAAGGCGAAAGCATTGTCGGCGTGCGCAGCCTGTCCGAGCGGGTGCCAATCCGCCGTGCCGCGCTTCCGGCCGAGTTGGGTGATACTGCCGAGCAGGCCGCTACCTACGCCGACTGGATATTCAGGCCGGTTGGCCCGTAGCGCAGTGCGTGCGTCGATGTCACGGCCGCGCTCACTGGCGGGAGGAGAACGTTGTTGGAATGGAGTATGAGCATGGCACCCAAGTTGGTGCTGGCAGACGGGGATGGAGGCGATGCGGGCGGCGCCGTGCCCGGATGTTCTTCCGCGCGTGCATCGTGCGACGCGGCCGGTGTTTTCCACGCGCCGGCGCGGGGCGAGGTGCGCATCGTGTCGCTGGTGCCTTCACTGACCGAGTTGCTGTTTGCGCTCGGGCTGGGTGCGCAACTGGTGGGGCGGACCGGCTTTTGCGTGCATCCGCGTGATGCGGTGCGTGCCGTGCCCAAGGTGGGTGGTACCAAGGATGTGAAGCTGGATCGCATCCGCGCGCTCGCCCCGACCCATGTGGTGGTGAATATCGACGAGAATCGTCGTGAGACGGTCGATGAGCTTGCGGCGTTCGTGCCGAACATCATCGTCACCCACCCGGGCAAGCCGCAGGACAACCTGGCGTTGTATCGCCTGTTTGGCAGTATCTTTGGTTGCGAGCGGGCGGCCGCGCAGCTGGAGTCCAAGCTGCTGGAAGCGCTGGGCGAGGCGGCCGCGGCGAAAGCCGAACTGCCGGCGGAGAATGTGCTGTACCTGATCTGGCGCGAACCGTGGATGACGATCGCGCGCGATACATACATATCGGCGATGCTGGCTGAGGTGGGCTGGCACACCTTGCCGGCAGTCGATGGTGGCGACAGGGGGGCGGCGCGCTACCCGGATTTTGACTGGGACGCGCTGTGGCTGGTGGATGTACAGCGGATACTGTTGTCGAGCGAGCCCTATCGTTTTCGCCCCCGGCAAGTCGATGAGGTGAGCGCGCTGGCAGCGCGGCCGGCGCTGCTGGTCGACGGCGAAATGGCCTCCTGGTATGGGAGCCGGGTGATCCAGGGGGTGCGGTATCTGGTGGAGCTGCGCCGTCGGTTGGCGTGGCTCAGCCCGGCGCCAGCAGGGCGACGAAGCGGTCCGGGGTCAGAATGTTGAAACGGTTGTGCAGCATGCGGTGGCGCGCGAGCCTGAGCAGCAGCTTGTCGCGGGTCAGCAGGTGGCTGACGCCGGCATCGCGCGCAATCTCCAGAAACTTCTGGTCGTCTCGGTCGCGGCAGGCGGGTAGCGCGATGGGGTCGTCGGCTGGCGGCGGTGCGGGGTGGGTGCGGGCGCGGTAGCGCTCGAACAAAGCTTGTTGGTTAGCAATGGAAATGCGGAACTGACCGTAGCCGAGTACCCGGCGCAACTCCTCGAGGGCGTCTTCACGGCTGAACAGCACCAGTTCGCCGGCCTCGATGGCCCGTGCCAGCGGGCGCAGCGCGGGGTCGTCGAAATGCCACAGGGCCATCACCGTGTTGGTGTCGAGCACCAGATTCAGCGTGGTGGTCATCGGGGTTCCGGAAAAGGAAGGGGGAAGGGCGTACCCTTCCCCCTGTCAGCAGGCCTGCCGCGTCAGGGTCAGGCCGCTTCCTTGGCGTCGATGCGGATCTTGACGAAGGAGCCCGGTGCGTCTTCCAGCACCTTCAGCTTGCCCTTGGCGGGATTGCGCGCATCGACCTGGTCGGCGTCATGTGCGGCCACCCAGGCCTGCCAGTCGGTCCACCACGAGCCCGGGTGCTGCTGGGCGGCGGCAAACCACTCGTCGGCCGTGGCCGGGCGCTTGGCTGACGAATTGACCCAGTAGCCGTACTTGTTGGCCGCCGGCGGGTTGACGATGCCGGCGATGTGGCCCGAGCCGCCGAGCACGAAACGGACCGGGCCACCGAGCTTGAGCGAACCGGTGTAGGTGCTCTTCCACGGCGCGATATGGTCTTCGATCGCGGAGATGAAGTAGCTCGGCACCTTGATCTTGGTGAGATCGATCGGCACCCCGTCGATGACCACGCCACCGGGCTGGACCAGCAGGTTTTCCATGTACATCGCGCGCAGGTAGAAGCTGTGCATCTTGGCCGGCATGCGCGTGGAGTCGGAGTTCCAGTACAGCAGGTCGAAGGGGAAGGGATCCTTGCCCATCAGGTAGTTGTTCACCACGAACGACCAGATCAGGTCGTTGGCCCGCATCATGTTGAAGGTGCCGGCCATCTCGGCGCCCTCGAGGTAGCCGCGCTCGAACATCTTCTTCTCGAGACTGGAGATCTGCTGCTCGTCGATGAACACGCCCAGTTCGCCAGGTTCCGAGAAGTCGGTCATGGTGGTGAAGAAGGTCGCCGAGGCGATCCGCTTCTGCTTCTTGGCCGCGAGGTAGGCCAGCGTGGTCGCGAGCAGCGTGCCACCCAGGCAGTATCCGCAGGCGTTGATTTCCTTCTCGCCGGTCTGCTGTTCGATCGCGTCGAGGGCGGCGATGACACCTTCCTTGACATAGGATTCGAAGGTCTTCTCGGACTGGCGCTCGTCCGGGTTCACCCACGAGATCACGAACACCGAATGGCCCTGATCCAGGCACCACTTGATGTAGGAGTTCTTCTCGCGCAGGTCGAGGATGTAGAACTTGTTGATCCACGGCGGCACGATCAGCAGCGGACGCTTGAACACCTTGTCGGTGGTCGGCGTGTACTGGATCAGCTGCATCATCTCGGTCTGGAACACGACCTTGCCCGGCGTGGTGGCAACGTTCTTGCCCAGCTCGAACGCGGTGGTGTCGGTCATCTTGACCCGCAACTGGCCGCCGCCATCCTCGACGTCACGCAGCAGATTGTTCAGGCCCTTGATCAGGTTCTGGCCGTGGCTCTTGACCGTTTCGCGGAACACTTCCGGGTTGGTCATCGCGAAGTTCGACGGTGACAGCGCGTCGATGTACTGGCGAGTGTAGAAATTGACCTTCTTCTGCGACTGTTCGTCGAGGCCCTCGACACAGCACACGGTGTCGTGGATGTGGCGGGCGGCAATCAGGTAGGACTGCTTGACGAAGTCGAACATGAAGTGTTCCTGCCACTCCTCGTCCTTGAAGCGCTTGTCCGAACGCTCGGGCGACGCGATCGGTGCCGAGTTCATGCCGGCAAAGCGCATCATCGAATGCTGCCAAAGCGAGAAGTAGTCCCACACCAGGTTCATCTGGCTCTGGGCGAGCTTGTACGGGTTGGACAGCAGCTTGGCCATCATGTCCATGAAAGCCTGGGCGATGCCGAGTTCGTCGGCGGGGGTCGAGACCCCCTTCTTGAGCTGGCGCTGGACGTGTTCGCTGATCAGGTGGGAGGCACGCTTGGCGACCTCGGCATAGGTCTTGGCGACCTCCTGGGGATCGGGCATCTCGGTGTGAGCGGTGTCGGTGGGTGCAGCCATTGTATTTTTTGCTCCTGGTTCGAAGGGTCCGCAGTGGACCGTTCAGCTGGTCTTGATGAAACGGATGGCTCCGTCGTCTTCCGCCACCTTGCGAAGCTCTCCCAGCTTCTCGAGGTGGTTCAGGTGGGCAATCGCCTCACCCATGGCAAACATCACCTGGTGAGTATCCAGTTCGCGCGGAAACAGCGTGCTCAGCAACTCGCCGGCGCTGCGTGCCGTGCCGCACTCGTTCAATAGTGCAGCGCAGCGTTCACGGTGATGTTCGATGAGTTGGCCGACCCGCGCCCGAATTCCTCGGAACGGTCTGCCGTGGGATGGTAGCACGAGCGTGTCGTCAGGCAAGTGATTGATGCGACGCAATGAATCCAGAAACCAGCCGAGCGGGTCGTCATCCGGCGTCGCCGCGAAAACGCTGACATTGGTGGAAATGCGCGGTAGCAGCATGTCGCCCGAGATCAACACGCCGAGCGCTTCGCAATACAGGCTGGCGTGTTCCGGGGCGTGTCCGTAGCCCACGATGACCCGCCACCGGCACCCTCCGATGGTGATGTGGTCGCCGTCGAACAGGCGGTGATAGCTCGCCGGCATTTCCGGCACGCCGCGGCGGTAGCCGTTGCCGCGTTCGGCGAGTGCAGCCAGGCGGGCTTCGTCGAGACCATGGCGGCGGAACTGGGCGAGCATGTCCTGCACGGAGTAGCCGGGCAGTTGATGCCACAGGGCGTGGCCGCCGAGGTATTCGCCCTGGGTCATGTGGATCGTTGCGCCATTGCGCTGCGCCAGCCAGGTGGCGAGGCCGAGGTGATCGGGGTGGCAGTGGGTCACGATAATGCGCGCCAGAGGCCGCGGGTCGGAGTCGAGCACCGCGCGCCATTGGGCCTTGATCGGGTCGAGTCCGAAGCCCGTATCGACCGCGGTCAGGCTTGCACCGTCGTCGAGCAGCCACAGATTGATGTGATCCAGCGCAAAAGGCAGCGGCATGCGGACCCAGCCGATGCCGGGCGCGACGGCACGGGCGGTGCCCGCCGCAGGGATGTCGGGGAAGGGGTAGTCGATTTCGTCTGTTGTCGTCATTTTGTGGCCTCATGAGGGGGTGGTCGAGATTCGCATTGCCCAAACCCCCGGAATCTGCTTAACTTTTCCGCAATACGGAATCACCTGTCAATCCTGCAACGGTAACACCGCGTCCAGGCCCAAGTCCGGTGCCCGCGGCCTGAATGGCTCAACATGCCCAGCGAACAGACTTACACCATCACCGAGCTTGCGCGCGAGTTCGACATCACCCCGCGCGCGATCCGCTTCTACGAAGACCAGGGGCTGCTGACGCCGGCCCGCTCGGGGCGGAGCCGGGTCTATACCAAGGCCGACCGCACCCGCCTGAAGCTGACGCTGCGGGGCAAGCGTCTCGGCCTGTCGCTGGCCGAAATCAACGAATTGCTCGACATGTATGGCGGCGTACGCAACTCCGCGCCCCAGCTCGAACGTTTCGTCAAGGTGCTGACCGAGCGCCGCGCCGCCCTCGAGCAGCAGCGGATCGACATCGAAGCGGTGCTGATCGAGATCGACACGCTCGAGCGCCAGTGTCACGCCCTGCTCGGCCAGAATCCCGAAGGCGCCGCCGCGGCGCGCGCGGAACTGGTGAAGCACATCGACAGCGCAAGTACCGCCTGAGTCAGACGACGTTGCTGCAAGGCTTGATTTTTTCGTCGTTTAGTTTACGTTGACGTTAACGTAAAAACAACGAAAAATTCGTCCCCCAAGGAGGCATTGATGCGACACGAGCTGCCGCTGTTCCAGCCCAAGGATCCCGACTACGCCACCCGCGTGCGGGCGAGCTTCGACATGCAGCCGGCGATGCAGCTGATCGGCGCCGAACTGACCGTGATCGAGCCGGGACACGTCGAGATCCAG
Source organism: Azoarcus sp. Soil_N_20 (assembly GCF_057656155.1). Taxonomy (NCBI): domain Bacteria; kingdom Pseudomonadati; phylum Pseudomonadota; class Betaproteobacteria; order Rhodocyclales; family Zoogloeaceae; genus Azoarcus; species Azoarcus sp. Soil_N_20. The sequence goes on from NZ_JBDGKX010000006.1 coordinate 250,301, forward strand.
TTGCCCTACCGACCGCAGATCACCCAGCAGCGCGGGTATATCCACGGTGGCGTGGTCGGCATGATTGCCGACTCGGCGGCGGGCTATGCGGCCAACACCTTGACCGCGCACGACAGCGATGTGCTGACCGTGGAGTACAAGCTCAACCTGGTCGCGCCGGCCGAAGGTCAACGCCTGGTGGCGCGGGGAGAAGTGATCAAGCCCGGCCGCACGCTGCTGGTCACGCGGGCCGACGTATTCGCGATCCTGGACGAGAAATGGACCTTGTGTGCGGTGATGCAGCAGACCATCATGGCCGTGCATGGCAGGAAGGACAGCGCCGCCTGAGCGGCGGTGCGCCAGACGCCGGCACGGCCGACGAATCCGACTCAATTCGAAGGAGAATCAAAGCATGTCCGACCCGATCGTGATCGTATCCGCCGCCCGCACCCCGATGGGCGGCTTCCAGGGCGAACTGTCCGGCCTCACCGGCCCCCAACTGGGCGCGGTCGCGATCAAGGCCGCAGTCGAGCGCGCGCGGCTGTCGCCCGAGCAGGTGCAGGAAGTGATCATGGGCTGCGTGCTGCCGGCCGGCGTCGGCCAAGCGCCTGCACGGCAGGCCGCGCTCGGTGCCGGCCTGCCGTTGTCGGCCGGGTGCACCACGGTGAACAAGGTGTGCGGCTCCGGCATGAAGGCCACCATGTTCGCCCACGACCTGTTGGTGGCCGGCAGCAACGAGGTGATGGTCGCCGGCGGCATGGAGTCGATGTCCAACGCGCCCTATCTGCTGCCCAAGGCGCGCGGTGGCTACCGCCTCGGCCACGGCCAGCTGCTCGACCACATGTTCCTCGACGGACTCGAGGACAGCTATTCGAAGGAGCACAAGGGCCGCCTGATGGGCACCTTCGCCGAGGATTGCGCCAGCCACTTCGACTTCACCCGCGCCGCGCAGGACGAGTTCGCGGTGGCCTCGACCACCCGCGCGCAGAATGCGATCAAGGACGGTTCCTTCACCTGGGAAGTGGTGCCGGTGACCGTTGCCGGGCGCAAGGGCGACGTGGTGGTCGAGCATGACGAACAGCCGCCCAAGGCCCAGCTCGACAAGATCGGGGCACTCAAGCCGGCGTTCAGGAAGGACGGCACCGTGACCGCGGCCAACTCGTCGTCGATTTCCGACGGCGCCGCGGCGCTGGTGCTGATGCGCAAGTCGACCGCTGAAAAGCTCGGTCTGGCGCCGCTGGCGACCATCGTCGGCCACGCCACCCACGCGCAGGATCCGGCCTGGTTCACCACCGCGCCGGTGGGCGCGATGCAGAAGGTGCTGGCCAAGGCCGGCTGGGGTGTCGGCGACGTCGATCTGTGGGAGATCAACGAGGCCTTCGCGGTGGTCACGATGGCGGCGATGAAGGAAATGAAGCTGCCGCACGACAAGGTCAACGTCAATGGCGGGGCCTGCGCGCTCGGTCATCCGATCGGTGCCTCGGGCGCGCGCATCCTGGTCACGCTGATCGGTGCGCTACGCAAGCGCGGCCTGAAGCGCGGCGTCGCCAGCCTGTGCATCGGCGGCGGCGAGGCCACCGCGATGGCGATCGAGCTCGATGCGTCGGTGGCTTGCGGCGGCTGACTGTTCAAATGCCTGAGGGGTCGGTGAGCGTACGCGCCGACCGCAGCCGGATGCGTTCGTGCTGCTAACGCGTTCCGCGCGGGGTCTTGCTCCGCAGGCTGCGGAACTCGGCCTGCGGCCTCAGACAGTCCTCGCCTGCTCCACAAGCCCCCGACACGAACCGCCTGACCGCGGTCAGTGCTGGATGTGCAGGTACCAAAAGTTTTGAGTTGAAAGGCGATGGCCTTTACCAAGGAACACCATGATCCTCACCCCTGAACAGGAAATGATCCGCGACTCCATCCGTGCCTTCGCGCAGGAGCGCCTCGCCCCCTTCGCCGCCGACTGGGACCGCAATCACACCTTCCCGCGCGAGGCGCTGAAGGAGCTCGCCGAGCTCGGTGCCCTCGGCATGGTGGTGCCCGAAGAATGGGGCGGGGCCGGCATGGACTACATGAGCCTGGTGCTGGCGCTGGAAGAAATCGCCGCCGGCGACGGCGCCACTTCGACCATCGTCAGCGTGCAGAACTCGCTCGCCTGCGGCATTCCCAACCGCTACGGCACCGACGCGCAGAAAGAGGAATGGCTCAAGCCGCTCGCCCGTGGCGAGAAGCTCGGCTGCTTCTGCCTCACCGAGCCGCATGTCGGCTCCGATGCCTCGGCGATTCGCACCACCGCAACTCGCGACGGCGATCACTGGGTGCTGAACGGGGTCAAGCAGTTCATCACCACCGGCAAATACGCCGACGTCGCGATCGTATTCGCGGTCACCGACAAGGCCGCCGGCAAGAAGGGCATCTCCTGCTTCCTGGTGCCGGCGAACACGCCGGGTTACGTCGTCGGCCGCCTCGAGGAAAAAATGGGGCAAAAGGCATCGGACACCGCGCAGATCCTGTTCGAGGACTGTCGCGTGCCGGCAAGTGCGATGCTGGGCGCCGAGGGTGAGGGCTACAAGGTCGCGCTGTCGAACCTCGAGGCCGGGCGCATCGGCATCGCCTCGCAGTGCCTGGGCATGGCGCGCGCCGCGCTCGAAGCCGCGGTGAAGTACGCGCAGGAGCGCGAGACCTTCGGCAAGCCGATTTTCGAACACCAGGCGGTGAATTTCCGGCTCGCCGACATGGCCACCCAGCTCGAGGCGGCGCGCCAGCTGGTGTGGCACGCCGCCAGCCTGAAGGACGCCGGCCGCCCCTGCCTCAAGGAGGCGTCGATGGCCAAGCTGTTCGCCTCCGAGATGGCCGAGCGCGTGTGCTCCGATGCGATCCAGGTGCATGGCGGTTATGGCTATGTCAGCGACTTCCCGGTCGAACGCATCTACCGCGACGTGCGCGTGTGCCAGATCTACGAAGGCGCCAGCGACATCCAGAAGCTGGTGATCGGCCGCGCGCTGGCGGGCTGATCCCGGCGGACCGGGTTTCCGGTCCTGCGGGTGCTTTACGGCGGGTTTCCCTCCCTCTCTTCCCGCCATGGCCCGCAGGACCTCTTGTTCGACGATGGAGCCGTGCCGATGACCAAGCCGACCGCAGCGATCGATTTCTGGTTCGATTTTTCCTCGCCCTACGGCTACCTGATGGCCGAGAAGCTCGATGCGTTGGCGGCACGGCATCGTCGCCAGGTGCGCTGGCGTCCCTTTCTGCTCGGGGCGGTGTACAAACTGGTGGGGGGCCAGCCACTGACGTCGATTCCCCTCAAGGGGCCGTACTCGATCCACGATCTGGCGCGCAGTGCCCGTTTTCTCGGGGTGCGCTTTACCATGCCGCAGCCGTTTCCGGTGCCGACCCTGCATGCCGCGCGTGCCTTCTACCATCTGGAGCAGGGCGATCCGGTGCTGGCCCGGCGTTTCGCGCTGGCGATCTTTCGCGATTACTTCGTCGACGGGCGTGACATCTCGGCCCTGGATGAAGTCCTCGACGTCGCCGCCGCGCTGGGCATCGAGCGCGAAGCGCTGGCCGCCGCTGTCGCCACCGACGCGGTCAAGGCGTTGCTCAAGTCCGCATCTGACGAGGCGCTGGGTATCGGCGTGTTCGGCTCACCCTATGTGGTGATCGACGGCGAGGCGTTCTGGGGTGTCGACCGCCTGCCGCAGATCGAGCGCTGGCTGGAGACCGGCGGCTTCTGATTTCGGGCGCCGCTCGCCCGGGCGACACCAACACCTTCCTGGCCGCCAGGATGTCGAACGCTATCCCGGGGTGAGGATGGAGAACGGGTTGCTGCCCTCGTCCTCAGGATCGCGAACGGTTCGTCACCATGCGGCAAGTGGCCTGGTCGATGCGAGCTGTCCCGTCGCATTCGGCATTCGCCGTGCTGGTATATTCGACGCGTTCTTCGTCCACCCATCCGGAGTCCTGCAGTGGAGCACCCTCCAGGTCTGAGCGCGGACCTCGCGCATGCCCTCACGGCCCCCAGCGGTATCGACTTCTCCCGCGCCGCGATGCGGGCAATCGGCGGCGGTTGCATCAATCGTGCGTTCGAAGTCCGCGCCGATGGACGGCCGTACTTTCTCAAGCTGAACAACGCGGGTGCGTTGCCGATGTTCGAGGCCGAGGCTGACGGCCTGGCCTCGCTGGCTGGCTGTGGTGCCTTTCGTGTGCCGCGCGTCCTGGCCTGCGGTGCGATCGGCGACGAGGCCTTCCTGCTGCTCGAATACCTTCAGCTCCGCCCGCTCGCGAGCGCCGAGGATGGCCGGCGCTTTGCCGCGGCGCTGGTGCAACTGCATCAAGACACCGGCGAGCACTTCGGCTGGGCGCGCGACAACTTCATCGGCGCCAATCCGCAAACCAACGGTCAAGCTGACGGCTGGGCGAAGTTCTTCTTGAGCTGCCGGCTGCTGCCGCAACTGCAGATGGCGCGTTCCGCCGGTCTGGGCGCAGCCGTCGCGGGCGAAGCCGAACAGCTGCTGGAACGGGTGCCGGCGCTATTCCTGGACTACCGCCCCCGGCCCAGCCTGCTGCATGGCGACCTGTGGCACGGCAACGCGGCAATGGATGCCGAGGGCAGGCCGGTGATCTTCGACCCCGCCGTGTATCGCGGCGATCGCGACGCAGACCTCGCGATGAGCGAGCTGTTCGGCGGTTTTCCAACCGCCTTCTACGCCGCATACCGGGCGGCCTGGCCGCCGGCGGAAGGCTACGAGCAGCGCAAGACACTCTACAACCTGTATCACGTGCTCAATCATCTCAATCTCTTCGGCCGCGCCTACCTCGGGCAGGCCGAGCGGATGATCAGGGGGCTGGCGTCGGCGCTGATGCGCTGAGGCGGCGCGTGGTCATGACGGCCGCCGTGGCTGCCGTGCCCGGGAAGTCACCCGCGTGGCACGACATCGGCGCGGCGGTGTAGGCTGTCGTCATGGATTCCCTGATCACCGCCGCCGCGCGCGCCCTCGCTGCCGGCGACGCGCTCGGCGCCCTCAAGCGGGTCGCCCTGCGCGACGACCCGCCGGCGCTGGCCCTGCGCGGCATCGCCATGGCCCAGCTCGGCGAGTATCCGCGCGCGCGCGAGCTCCTGCGCTGCGCCACCCGCGGCTTCGGCACCCACGAGGCGCGGGCGCACGCGCGCTGCGTCGTTGCCGAGGCCGAGGTGGCACTGGCCATGCGCGACCTCGGCGGCTCGCCGCGCACGCTGGCGACGGCTGCGGCCACACTCGAGGCGCGCGCCGATCACGCCAACGCGCTGCAGGCGCGGTTGATTGCGGTGCGCCGGCTCCTTCTGCTCGGCCGCCTGGACGAGGCCGCAGCCGCGCTCGCCTCAGTCGGCGCCGGGCAGCTCCCGGAATCGGCCGGCTGGGCACAGCCGGTGGTGCGATGCGAACGCAATGAGGGTGGGGACGGTTCAGTCGATACGCGTGGCCTGACGCCGTCGCTGGCGGCGGTGGCCGAGCTGATCGCCGCCGAGCTCGCGCTGCGCGCGTTACGCATCGGCCCGGCGCAGGCGGCGCTCGCGCGTGCGCATGAGGCGGCCGATCGCGCACGTGTGCCGGCGCTTGTGGCCGAGGTGGCGGAGGCCAGGGCTGCGCTCGATCGTCCCGCGGCCCGGCGCCTTCTTGCCGGCGGCGAGCAACCCCTGCGCCTCGATGAGGTTGCCGCGCTGCTGGCCTCGGACGCGCTGGTGGTCGATGGCTGCCGTCGCCGGCTGGGCGCCGGCGCCGCGTGGCAGCCGCTGGCGCGCCGGCCGGTGCTGTTCGCACTGGCGCGCGCGCTCGCCGAGGCGTGGCCGGGCGATGTCGATCGGGACGCCCTGATCGAGTGCGCGTTTCGCGCCCGCCACCCCGACGAGTCGCATCGGGTGCGCCTGCGGGTCGAGATCGGCCGTCTGCGCGCGCTCGTCACGGCGCTGGCGTCCATCGAGGCCACCGCGCGCGGCTTCGTCCTCAGACCGCGCGGCGAGCGCGCCGTCGTCGTGCTGGCGCCGCCCATCGACGGCGATCAGGCAGCGCTGGTGGCGCTGCTCGCCGACGGCGCGGCCTGGTCGACCTCGGCCCTGGCGCTGGCCCTCGGGGCCAGTCAGCGCACCGTCCAGCGTGCCCTCGCCGAGCTCGAGGGCGCCGGACGGGTGCGCTCGATCGGGCGGGCGCGGGCGCAGCGCTGGCTGTCGCCGCCGCTGGCCGGATTCACGACGATCTTGTTACTCCCCGCTGCGCTGCCGTTTGACTAGAGTTGCCTTACGGCGCCGATCCGAGGCGCGTCACAAGGAGCCAGCGATGACCACAAGCAAGGTAAGCCCGGACGGAACCCCGGCAAGGGCACATTCGGCCGATATCGTACGCGAGTACGGCCCGTTCGTCGGTGCCGACCACGTACACGGCGTGACCCATGATGGTGAGCGCATCTGGGCCGCCACCGGGGTCAGGCTGGTCGCCTTCGATCCGGCGAGCGGCGAGCCCACGCGCACGCTGGACCACGCGTGCGACGCCGGCACCGCCTTCGACGGCACCTACCTCTATCAGATCGCCGAGGCGCGCATCGACAAGATCGACCCCGTCACCGGCGACGTGGTGGGCTCGATCCCGGCGCCCGGCCACGGCAACGACTCGGGACTGACCTGGGCCGAGGGCAGTCTGTGGGTGGGGCAATACCGCGATTGCAGGATCCACCAGATCGATCCGGCGAACGGCGCCGTCATTCGCACCATCGAGTCGAACCGCTTCGTCACCGGGGTGACCTGGGTCGACGGCGAGCTGTGGCACGGAACCTGGGAAGGGGACGAGAGCGATATCCGCCGCATCGACCCGCAGAGCGGCACCGTGCTCGAGCGGCTGGAGATGCCGCCCGGCATCGGCGTCAGCGGGCTCGAGTCGGACGGGGCGGATCTCTTTTATTGCGGCGGTGGACCGGGCGGAAAGGTCCGTGCAGTGCGCCGTCCGAAAGGAGCCAGGGCGTGATCGCATTGCGCTCGGCCACGGCATCGGCCGGCAGCGCGGTTGGACCGCGTATCGACGAACCTCGAACGGCTCTTCGAGCCAAGGAGCACATCATGGACACCGCAACTGAGTGAACCATCCGGTCGTATCCAGGGACCGCTGGCTCGACCTACGGGCGCGGTGTGGAGGTGATGATGGGCACGTATAACTTGCTCGATCTCACCCCCAAGGGTCGCGATGAGGACAACCCGGACTACGCCATGGATTGGGTGCGTCACCGCGACCGCTACGAGCCGGCACCGATCGCGAAACCGGCGCCTGCGATCGGTTCGTGCTGCCATGGGCACCCCTGAAGCGCGAGCGGGCCGAGTTTGTGAATGCATCACGGCGCGCTGGTCGGGGACGATCTTATGTATAACGAACGCCAATCTAAATGAATAAACGTATTGTCATTGTCGTGCTGTTGATCATGATCCTTGCCGTTCCATTCGCCTGGGTCACAGGGGGTGTCGCGCTCGGCTATCACTTCATTCTGGCGTATGTCACTCAGCTGGACCCGCATTCGACCAGCCTCGGCCTGCGCGATTATCAGGTGACCATTGAAGCGAAGCCGGTTGAAGGCATCCCGAAGAATGCCTCCGGGCTAACCTATCATCCGCTCCGAAAAACGCTGTTTACGGTCATCAATCAACCGCCGCAGATCGCCGAATTGGACACCAACGGGAAGCTGCTGAGAACGATCCCGCTAAAGGGTTTTGCCGATGTGGAAGGAATATCGCATCAATATGACGATTATTTCTTCATAACCGATGAGTGGACTCAGCGGGTATATCGTGTTCAGGTTCAGGATACGACAGATGAAATAGGTATCGAGGGTCTTCCCTGGTTGGGCTGGGCTTTCGAAGGCGGAAACAATGTCGGCTTCGAGGGGGTGTCCTGGGACAGCGACAGGAAACGCCTGTTCGTGGTCAAGGAAAAGCGGCCGCTGCGGGTGTTTGAAGTTGGCGGCCTGGAGGAGCTTCTCAATGCAGGAACAATCGGCTTGAGTATCGGCGAATGGGAACCCGCTGCGGCCGCGCGCATCATGCTCAACGATCTCTCATCGCTGACTTATCACGAGAACACGGGTCATCTGTTCCTGCTCAGCGACGAGTCACGACTGCTGGTCGAATTCGACCGGAGCGGAAACGTCTTCGATCTGCTCGTATTGCGGGCAGGGTGGCACGGCCTGACCAAGGGGATTCCGCAGGCCGAGGGGGTGGCCATTGATGGAAATGGCGAGATCTACATTCTTTCCGAGCCGAATCTATTCTATCGGTTCTCTCGCACGCCCTGAGCTCCCTGCCGGTAACACCTTGGACGGGTGTATCCGCCCGCCGACCTGGGTGCCGCCCCTGGTCAGTCGGACGGCCGTTCAGGCCGACCCTGATCGAGCGCCAGGCCCCGCGCTCCCTCCCTGAACCGGCTCGGTGCCACCCCCATCCATTCCCGAAACGCCCGCGCGAAGCTCTTCTCGCTGTCGAATCCTACGGCCGCCGCCACCTGCTTCACCGGCCTGCGGGTCTGCAGCAGCAGTTTGATCGCGCGCTCGCGGCGGGCTTCGTTCTTCAGCCGTTGCAGCGAGATGCCCTCTTCCTTCAGCTGGCGATGCAGCGTTCGCACCGACAGGTTGAGTTGCGCGGCCACGTCGTCGGCCGTGTGGGCGTGGCCGGGGTCGGCGGTGAGGATCTGGCTGACGCTGTGCACCAGCAGACGGTCGCGGCGGTATTGCAGTACGGTGAGCGGCAGCGCGCGTTGCAGCATGGTTTGCAGCGCGCGTTCGTCACGGCGCAGCGGCAGCGCCAGGTAGCGGGCGTCGAAGCTGAAGCCGGCGGCGTCGGCGTCGAAGCGCAGCGGGCCGGGGAAGAGGTAAGGGTAGGCGTCGGCGTGGGGCGGGGCGGCGAAGGGCAGGCTGGTCTCGGCCAGCGCGATGCGCGAATCGATCAGCCAGCAGGCGTAGCCGAGCAGGTAGCGCAGGGTGCTGACCAGGCAGAACTCGCGCATCTCGCCGAGCGCGCGCGCCTCGGCGATGCGGATGGTGGCGGTGGCGCGCTGCTGGCTGAAGGAGAGGGTCAGGTCCTCGGTCAGCAGGCGGTGGTGACGGCACCAGCGCTTGAGTGCCACCTCCAGCGTCGGCGAGCTCAGCGAGGCACGGCACAGCATGCCGTAGCTGCCCCACGGCAGGCGGCGCGAGAACCAGCCCAGGGCCTCGTCGTCGAGTTCCTGCATGGCGACGCCGGAGATCACTTCCATTTGCGCGGCGGTGACGCGGGCGGCGGAGTCGTCGAGGGCATCCGCCGGGATCTGCGCCTGGTGCAGCGCGTTGGCCGGATCCATTCCCCGTCGGCGGTATCCGAGGATGATTGCACGGATGAAGGCCATGGGCGTAGCCGCGCGGCCCAGGGTGAGTTCGGCAGGGGAAGGGGTGAGGATCTTCATGGGGTCCAATCCTAGGCGTATTGGCAGGATTTGCAACCTCGATGGCAGTTGTCGCGCAGCGCTTCGGGCTACGCTCGGCTAATCTGAGGCAGGCGGGCGAGGTGTCGTCCGTTCGTGCCACGATCACGCGACGAACATACGGAGGAGACAGACCATGCACATTCCGAGCCTCGACTTCAACCTCGGCGAAACGATCGAAGCCTTGCGCGACACCCTGCGCGATTTCTGTGCGGCCGAGATCGCGCCGCGCGCCGCCGAGATCGACCGCGTGAACGAGTTCCCCGCCGACCTGTGGAAGAAGCTGGGCGACCTCGGCGTGCATGGCATGACGGTGAGCGAGGAATACGGCGGCACCGACATGGGTTACCTCGCCCACATCATCGCGATGGAGGAGATCTCGCGCGCGTCGGCCTCGGTCGGCCTGTCCTACGGTGCGCACTCCAACCTGTGCATCAACCAGATCCGGCGCAACGGCACCGAGGCGCAGAAGCAGAAATACCTGCCCAAACTGATCTCCGGCGACCACGTCGGTGCGCTGGCGATGTCCGAGCCCAATGCCGGCTCCGACGTGGTGAGCATGAAGCTGCGCGCCGACCGGGTTGGTGGCAAAAGCGGCGACCGCTTCATCCTCAACGGCAGCAAGATGTGGATCACCAACGGCGGCGATGCCGACACCCTGGTGGTGTATGCCAAGACCGACATCGATGCCGGCCCGCGCGGCATCACCGCCTTCATCATCGAGAAGGGGATGAAGGGTTTTTCCTGCGGCACCCACCTCGACAAGCTCGGCATGCGTGGCTCCAACACCTATCCGCTGTTCTTCGACGACGTCGAGGTACCGGCGGAGAACGTCCTCGGCGGCGAGGCCAACATCGGCCGCGGCGTGCAGGTGCTGATGTCCGGCCTCGACTACGAGCGTGCGGTGCTGTCCGGTGGCCCGCTCGGCATCATGGCGGCGTGCATGGACGCGGTGGTGCCCTTCCTGCACGAGCGCAAGCAGTTCGACACCCCGATCGGCGAGTTCCAGCTGATGCAGGGCAAGGTCGCCGACCTGTACTCCACCTGGAGCGCCTGCCGCGCCTACGCCTATGCGGTGGGCCAGGCCTGCGACCGCAGCGATCATGCGCGCTCGCTGCGCAAGGATGCGGCCGGGGTCATCCTCTACACCGCCGAGAAGGCGACCTGGATGGCCGGCGAGGCGATCCAGACCCTGGGCGGCGTGGGCTATACCAATGAATATGCGGTGGGCCGCCTGTGGCGCGACGCCAAGTTGTACGAGATCGGCGCCGGCACCAGCGAGATCCGGCGCATGCTGATCGGTCGCGAACTGTTCGCCGAAACCCGCTGAGGCAGGGAGCCACCATGAGCATCATCAAATCCGCGATCAACCCGCGCAGCGAAGACTTCCAGGCCAACGCCAGGGCCCTGCGCGGGCTGGTCGAAGACCTGCGCGACAAGGCCGCCGAGGTTGCGCTGGGCGGTGGCGAATCGGCCCGCGCCAAGCACACCGCGCGCGGCAAGCTGCTGCCGCGCGACCGCGTCGGCCACCTGCTCGACCCCGGCACCCCCTTCCTCGAAGTGGGGCAGATGGCGGCCTGGGGCATGTACGACAACGAGGCCCCGGCCGCCGGCGTGATCACCGGCATCGGCCGGGTGCAGGGCGTCGAGTGCATGATCGTGGCCAACGACGCCACGGTGAAGGGCGGCACCTACTACCCGATGACGGTCAAGAAGCACCTGCGCGCGCAGGAGATCGCCGAGCAGAACAACCTGCCCTGCGTCTACCTGGTCGACTCGGGCGGTGCCTTCCTGCCGCGCCAGGACGAGGTCTTCCCCGATCGCGACCATTTCGGCCGCATCTTCTACAACCAGGCCAACATGAGCGCCAGGGGCATCCCGCAGATCGCGGTGGTGATGGGCTCGTGCACCGCGGGCGGCGCCTACGTGCCGGCGATGTCGGACGAAACCATCATCGTGCGCAATCAGGGCACCATCTTCCTCGGCGGCCCGCCGCTGGTGAAGGCCGCGACCGGCGAAGTGGTCACCGCCGAAGACCTCGGCGGCGGCGACGTGCATACGCGGCTCTCGGGCGTGGCCGACCACCTGGCCGAGAACGACACCCACGCCCTCTACCTGGCACGGCGCATCGTCTCCAACCTGAACCGGGTCAAGCCGGTCAATCTGGCGCTCGGGCAGGGCGAGGAGCCCGCCTACGACCCGGAAGAGATCTACGGCATCATCCCCACCGACAGCCGCAAGCCCTTCGATGTGCGCGAGATCATCGCCCGCGTGGTCGACGGCTCGCGCTTCGACGAGTTCAAGGCGCGCTACGGCACCACCCTGGTGTGCGGCTTCGCCCAGCTCTACGGCTACCCGGTGGGCATCGTCGCCAACAACGGCATCCTGTTCGGCGAATCGGCGCAGAAAGGCGCGCACTTCATCGAGCTGTGCGGTCAGCGCGGCATCCCGCTGCTGTTCCTGCAGAACATCACCGGCTTCATGGTCGGGCGCAAGTACGAGAATGCCGGCATCGCCAAGGACGGCGCCAAGATGGTGACCGCGGTCGCCACCGTGCAGGTGCCCAAGATCACCACCCTGATCGGCGGCAGCTTCGGCGCCGGCAACTACGGAATGTGCGGGCGCGCCTACAGCCCGCGCTTCCTGTGGATGTGGCCCAACAGCCGGATCAGCGTGATGGGCGGCGAGCAGGCCGCCAGCGTGCTCGCCACCGTGCGCCGCGACGGCATCGAGACCAAGGGTGGGGCGTGGAGCAAGGACGACGAGGAGGCCTTCAAGGCGCCGATCCGCGATCAGTACGAACTCCAGGGTCATCCCTATTACGCCACCGCGCGGATGTGGGACGACGGCGTGATCGACCCGGCGCAGACCCGGCGCACGCTGGGGCTGAGCCTGTCGGCGGCGCTGAATGCGCCGATCGCACCGACCAAGTTCGGCGTGTTCCGGATGTAATCGGGCTATTCGATAGTGATTGAATCCGCCCACCCGAGGCGAGGAGACACGATGTACGAAACGCTGGAAATCGAACTGAAGCAGGGCGTGGCCACGGTGTGGATGAACCGCCCGGATGTGCACAACGCCTTCAACGCGCAACTGATCGCCGAGCTCACCGCCGCCTTCCGGCAACTCGACGGTGACGAGGCGGTGCGCGTGGTGGTGCTGGCGGGGCGGGGCAAGAGCTTTTCCGCCGGCGCCGACCTCAACTGGATGAAGGCCGCGGGCGAGGCGAGCGAGGCGGAGAACTTCGCCGATGCGATGAAGCTCGCCGGCATGCTGCGCACCCTGGCCGGGATCAACAAACCGACCATCGCGCGTGTGCATGGCGCGGCGCTGGGCGGCGGCATGGGCCTGGCCTCGGCCTGCGACATCTGCGTGGCCGCGGACAAGGCGGTGTTCGCCACCTCCGAGGTCAAGTTCGGGATCATTCCGGCGGCGATCAGCCCCTATGTGATCCGCGCCATCGGCGAGCGCCAGTCCTATCGCTACTTTCAGACCGCCGAGCGCATCGGCGCCGCGCGTGCGGCAGAGATTGGTCTCGCCCATGAGGTGGTGGGTGCCGACGTGCTCGACGCCAGGGTGGAAGAGATCGTCCAGTCCCTGCTGCAGGGCGGGCCCAAGGCGCAGGCCGCGGCCAAGGACCTGATCCGCGCGGTCGCCAACCGCCCGCTGTCCGACGCGGTGGTGGAAGACACCGCGCGGCGCATTTCCAGCCTGCGCGCCACGCCCGAAGCAAGGGAGGGCCTCGACGCCTTCCTCGCCAAGCGCCCGGCCGCCTGGGTTTCGCAGGAACAAGGAGAAAAATAGTGTTCGACAAGATCCTGATCGCCAATAGAGGCGAGATCGCCTGCCGCGTCATCAAGACCGCCCGCCGCATGGGCGTGAAGACGGTGGCGGTGTATTCCGAGGCCGATGCCAACGCACGCCACGTGCGCATGGCCGACGAAGCGGTGCTGATCGGCCCGGCAGCGGTCAAGGAAAGCTATCTGGTGATCGACAAGATCATCGCCGCAGCCAAGGCCACCGGCGCGCAGGCGATCCACCCCGGCTACGGCTTCCTGTCCGAGAACGAGGCCTTCTGCCACGCCTGTGACGAAGCCGGCATCGTCTTCATCGGCCCGCCGGTATCCGCCATTCGCGCCATGGGCTCGAAGTCCGAGGCGAAGAAGATCATGGGTGCGGCCGGTGTGCCGCTTACGCCGGGTTACCACGGCGACGAGCAGGACCCCGCGCACCTGCACCAGCAGGCCGACGGCATCGGTTACCCGGTGCTGATCAAGGCCGCGGCCGGTGGTGGCGGCAAGGGCATGCGGCTGGTGGAGAAGTCCGAGGACTTCATCGACCTGCTCGCCTCGTGCAAGCGCGAAGCGATCTCCAGCTTCGGCGACGACCATGTGCTGATCGAGAAGTACATCACCCGTCCGCGCCACATCGAGATCCAGGTGTTCGGCGACAGCTTCGGCGACTGCGTGTATCTGTTCGAGCGCGACTGCTCGGTGCAGCGGCGTCACCAGAAGGTGCTCGAAGAGGCGCCCGCGCCGGGCATGACTGCCGAGCGCCGCGCCGCGATGGGCAAGGCCGCGGTCGAGGCGGCCAAGGCGGTGGGCTACGTCGGGGCCGGCACGGTGGAGTTCATCGCCAACCAGGACGGTACCTTCTACTTCATGGAGATGAACACCCGGCTGCAGGTCGAGCACCCGGTGACCGAGATGATCACCGGCCTGGACCTGGTCGAATGGCAGTTGCGCGTCGCGTCCGGCGAGCCGCTGCCGCTCGCCCAGGAGCAGCTGCAGATCCGCGGCCATGCGCTGGAGGCGCGGATCTACGCCGAGGACCCGGCCAAGGGCTTCCTGCCCTCGACCGGCAAACTCGTGCACCTCGCCCCGCCCGCCGAGGACCTGCATGTGCGGGTCGACACCGGGGTCGAGGAGGGCGACGAGATCAGCCCGCACTACGACCCGATGATCGCCAAGCTCATCGTCTGGGACGTGAACCGCGACCGTGCGCTCGCGCGCATGCTGCAGGCGCTGGCCGACTACCGCGTGGTCGGGGTGTCGAACAACATCGAATTCCTGTCGCGGCTCACCGCCTGCCCGGCCTTTGCCGGCGCCGATCTCGACACCGGCCTGATCGAACGCGAGAAGGCCTATCTGTTCCCGGAGGGCGAAACCGTGCCCGACGAGGTGTTCCTGATCGCCGCGCTGGCCGAGCTGCTGCGCGAGTCCGCGCGTGCCGGGAAAGCTGCCGGGCGCAATACCGATCCGCACTCGCCGTGGCATGCGCGCGACGGTTGGCGGCTCAACGCCACCGCCCGGCGTGCGCTGATGTTCCGCCACGGCGAGGCCGAGCACACCGTCGACGTCGCCTACCTGCCCGGCGCCTACCGGCTCGGGATCGGCGGCCGCAGTGTCGAGGCGCGTGGCGAGCTTAATGCCCGCGGTCTGCTGCGGGTGGAACTGGACGGCACCCGGATGGACGCCACCGTGATCGCCGCCGCCGGCCGTCGCCACGTCTTTGCCAAGGGCCGTGCGTGGCAGCTCGCCGCGGTCGACCCGCTGCATTTCGGCGGCGAAGGCGGCGGTGCCGAGGGCGGCCTGCTGGCGCCGATGCCGGGCAAGGTGATCGCGCTGATCGCCACCGCCGGCGCCAAGGTGGAGAAGGGCGCGCCGCTGCTGATCCTGGAAGCGATGAAGATGGAGCACACCATCAACGCACCGGCCGCCGGCACGGTGAAGGCCTTCCGCTTCGCGGTGGGCGACCAGGTGACCGATGGCGCCGAGCTGGTCGAGTTCGAGGCGGGCTGAAGGCCGCCCGGAATGGCATGGTAGCAGCGGGTTTTGTAGGGCCGCTCAGTCGGCCACGATGCTCGGGCCGGGGGGGCATGCCCGGATCGCCACTTGCGGCGGGTTGAAACCCGCCCTACCGGCCTGCGTGGGCGAGCTGCATGGGAACGAGGAGACATCACAAGAATGAGCACACTGAGCTATGTACATGGCGCCTCCGAAAAGGCGCTGATCGGCCAGACCATCGGCCGTTTCTTCGACGAAGCCTGCGCCCGCCATGCGGAACGCGATGCGTTGGTGGTGCGCCACCAGGGCGTGCGTCTGACCTATGCCGGACTCAAAAACAAGGTCGATGCCCTGGCCTGCGGGCTGATGCGGCTGGGGCTGCAGCCGGGCGAGCGTATCGGGATCTGGTCGCAGAACAACCTGGAGTGGGCGCTGACCCAGTTCGCCAGCGCCAAGGCGGGGCTGGTGCTGGTCAACATCAACCCGGCCTATCGCCGCGCCGAGCTCGAGTACGCGCTGAACAAGGTCGGCTGCCGTGCGCTGGTGCTGTCGCCGACCTTCAAGAGCAGCAACTACCTCGAAATGCTCGCCGAGTTGGCGCCCGAACTGGGTCACTGCGAGCCCGGCCTGCTGCGCAGCCATGTGCTGCCGACCCTGGAGTTCGTGATCCGCCAGGGGGTCGAGTGTACGCCCGGCATGCTCAATTTCGACGACCTGCTCAAGGCGCCGGCGCGCGACGAGCTCACCGCGCTGGCGCTGCTGAGCGAGAAGCTGCAGTTCGACGATCCGATCAACATCCAGTTCACCTCGGGTACCACCGGCCACCCCAAGGGTGCGACCCTGTCGCACCACAACATTCTCAACAACGGCTATTTCGTCGGTGAGGCGATCGGGCTGGTGGCGGGCGACCGCCTGTGCATCCCGGTGCCGCTGTACCACTGTTTCGGCATGGTGATGGGCAACCTCGGTTGCCTGACTCACGGCGCCACCATGGTGTATCCGGGCGAGGCCTTCGAGCCGCTGGCGGTCCTCGAGGCGGTGGCCGAGGAGAGATGCACCGCGCTGTATGGGGTGCCGACCATGTTCATCGCCGCGCTCGACCATCCGCGCTTTGCCGAGTTCGACCTGGCGGCACTGCGCACCGGGATCATGGCCGGCAGCCCGTGCCCGATCGAGGTCATGAAGCGGGTGATCGACAAGATGCACATGCGTGAGGTGACCATCGCCTACGGCATGACCGAGACCTCGCCGGTGAGCTTCCAGAGCGGCACCGACGACCCGCTCGACCGCCGGGTGTCCACCGTCGGCCGCATCCAGCCCCACTGCGAGGTCAAGATCGTCGACAACGAAGGCCACATCGTGCCGCGCGGCACCCCGGGCGAGCTATGCACCCGTGGCTATTCGGTGATGCTCGGCTACTGGGGCGACGAACAGAAAACGCGCGAAGCGATCGATGTCGCCGGCTGGATGCACACCGGCGACCTCGCCACCATCGACGACGAGGGCTATTGCAGGATCGTCGGCCGGATCAAGGACATGGTGATCCGCGGCGGCGAGAACATCTATCCGCGCGAGATCGAGGAGTTCCTCTATCGCCACCCCAAGGTGCTCGACGTGCAGGTGGTGGGGGTGCCCGACGTCAAGTACGGCGAGGAGCTGTGCGCCTGGATCATCGCGCGCGAGGAAGGCACCCTCACCGAAGACGAGGTGCGTGCCTTCTGCCAGGGCCAGATTGCGCACTACAAGATTCCGCGCCACATCCGCTTCGTCGACAGCTTTCCGATGACGGTGACCGGCAAGATCCAGAAATTCCTGATCCGCCAGAAGATGAAGGAAGAGCTGGGCATCGACGACGCGCGCTCCGCCTGAGTCGGTCGTCACCATGATGGAGAATTGCATGTCGAACCCCCTTCCTGCGCGCGTGCGCATCGTCGAGGTCGGCCCGCGCGACGGGCTGCAGAACGAGAAGCAGCTGGTGTCCGCCGACACCAAGGTCGAGCTGATCCGCCGCCTGGCCGCGGCCGGGCTGAAGACCATCGAAGCCACCTCCTTCGTGTCGCCGAAGTGGGTGCCGCAGATGGGTGACAACACCGAGGTGCTCGGCCGGGTGCTGGCGACGCCGGCGCCGGGCGTGGACTACCCGGTGCTGACCCCCAACCTGAAGGGCTTCGAGGCCGCGCTCGCGGCGGGCGCGCGCGAGGTCGCAGTGTTCGGCGCAGCGTCCGAGTCCTTCAGCCAGAAGAACATCAACTGTTCGATCGCCGAATCGCTCGAACGCTTTCGTCCGCTCACCGCGGCGGCGCAGGCCGCCGGGGTGAAGGTGCGCGGCTATGTGTCGTGCGTGGCCGGCTGCCCCTACGAAGGGGCGGTGGCCCCGGACAAGGTCGCCGAAGTGGCGGAAACCCTGCTGTCGATGGGGTGTTATGAAATCTCGCTCGGCGATACCATCGGTTCGGGCAATCCGGTCACCGTGCAGCGCATGCTCGAGGCGGTGATGCGGCGGGTGCCGGTGCAGCGGCTTGCCGGCCACTACCACGACACCTACGGCATGGCGGTGGCCAACATCCACGCCTCGCTGCAGATGGGGGTGGCCGTGTACGACGCCTCGGTCGGCGGGCTCGGCGGCTGCCCTTACGCCGCCGGCGCGTCGGGGAACGTTGCCACCGAGGACGTGGTCTGGTTGCTGAGTGGCATGGGCATCCATACCGGCATCGACCTCGAACGCCTGGTCGATACCGCCGCCTGGATCAGCGCCGAACTCGGACGCGCTCCCGCTTCGCGGGTCGCCCGCGCGGTGCTGGCCAAACGGGCGATGGCGGCGGGTACAAACTGAACAGGAAACGCAATGAGCATCGCATCACCCTGCATCAACATTTGCCATATGAGCGCCGACACCGGCTGGTGCGAGGGCTGTCAGCGCAGTATCGACGAGATCACGCGCTGGAGCCGGGCGAGCGATGCCGACAAGCGCCGGATCCTTGCCGCGGTGGCCGATCGGCGTGACCTGCTCGGCCTGGCGCCGCTGGCGGACATTGAAGGAGCGGGCGCATGAGCGACGCGCTGTGTGTCGGAGTGTGCATGATCGACTGGGATGCCGGGGTCTGCCTCGGCTGCGGCCGGACCGCGGACGAGATCAATGGCGTGCCGGTTCCGCCGCCGCCGGCCGACCTGCAGCCGCCCAAACCCGCGCCGCTGCCGCCCAACGTGGCGGCACAGGTGGGCGAGGGCAGTGATTGAGCGCCGCACTGCGCTTTCCGGCCAGTCTCCAGGTATTCGAGCGCGGCTGGCTGTCGGCCAACAACATCCTGCTGTTCGACGGCGATGACGCCACCCTGATCGACACCGGCTACCTCACCCATGCCGACCAGACCGTGGCCCTGGTGCGCGCCGCGCTCGACGGGCGCCGCCTGCGCCACCTGATCAACACCCACTCGCACTCCGACCACATCGGTGGCAACGCCGCGGTGCAGCGCGCGTTCGGCTGCACGATCACGGTGCCGGCGGGCATGGCCGACGCCATCGCGTGCTGGGACGAGGACGCGCTGCTGCTGAGTACCGCACGCCAGGTCGGCGAGCGCTTTTCCGCCGATGCACTGCTCCAGCCGGACGCGCGCTTCGTCGCCGGCGAACTCGAATGGCAGGCACTCGCAGTGCCCGGCCACGACATGGACGCACTGGCCTATTACAACGCCGAGCGTCGCATCCTGATCTCGGGCGATGCGCTGTGGCGCGACGGCTTCGGCATCCTGTTCGCCGACGTGCTCGGCACCGGGGACGGGCTCGGCGAGGCGCGCCGCACGCTGGAGGCGATCGGCCGGCTGGCAGTGGATGCGGTGATTCCCGGCCATGGCGCGCCCTTCTCCGACTTCGACGATGCGCTCGAACGCGCCTTCGCCCGTCTGCGTGCGTTCGAGGACGACGGCGCGCGGATGGCGCGCAACGCGATTCGCGGGTGCATGAGCTTTGCGCTGATGGCCACCCGTCGCATGGCGCTCGACGCGTTGCCGCAGCACCTGGCCGAGACGCCGCTCTATCGCGAGGCGAATGCCCGGTTCCTCGGCATGAGCCCGGATGCGCTCGCGGCATGGCTGGTGGGCGAGCTCGAACGTGCCGGCGTCGCCCTGCGCGAAGGCCCGGATCTGGTCGCGCGCTGAGCACTGCGGATGGTGCAGTGGGCGCGCCCGGCCCGAGCCGGCCGGCATACAATGCCGGTCATTGCGCGAACGCGGGGAGCCAAGCATGGAACAGTGGGTCGATGGCATCAACAGCCTGGTGTGGAGCCCCGCGCTGGTCTATCTATGCCTCGCGGTCGGGCTGTATTTCTCACTCAAGACCCGCTTCATGCAGGTCCGCCATCTGGCCGAAATGGTGCGGCAGATGTTCCGCGGCCGCAGTTCCGAGGCCGGCGTATCGTCGTTTCAGGCCCTGACCATCGCCCTCTCCGGCCGCGTCGGCACCGGCAACATCGCCGGCGTGGCCACGGCGATTGCCTTCGGCGGGCCGGGCGCGGTGTTCTGGATGTGGATGGTGGCCTTCCTCGGCGCGTCCACCGCCTACATCGAATCCACCCTCGGGCAGATCTACAAGATCAAGCACCACGGTTTGTATCGCGGTGGACCGGCGTACTACATCGAAGCCGGACTGGGTTGGCGCGCCTACGCCATCGTGTTCGCCCTGGTCACCGTGTTTGCCAACGGTCTGCTGCTCCCCGGGGTGCAGACCAACAGCATCGCGGTGGCCATGGAGAACGCCTTTGGCGTGGCCCCGGCGGTGACCGGCACGGTGATCGTCATCCTGCTCGGAGTGATCGTGTTCGGTGGCGTACGCCGCATCGCCCAGGTGACCCAGATCGTGGTGCCGTTCATGGCGCTGGGCTATGTGCTGGCGGCGGCGGTGGTGATCGTCCTGAACATCGAGAAGCTGCCGGGCGTGATCGGGCTCATTCTGTCGTCGGCCTTCGGCTTCGAGGCCGGCTTCGGCGCCATGATCGGCCTGGCGATCCAGTGGGGGGTGAAGCGCGGCGTGTATTCCAACGAGGCGGGGCAGGGCTCGGGGCCGCATGCGGCGGCGGCGGCGGAAGTGTCGCACCCGGCGGCGCAGGGGCTGGTACAGGCCTTTTCGGTGTACATCGACACCCTCTTCGTGTGTTCGGCCACCGCCTTCATGATCCTGATCGCCGGCACCTACAACGTCAGCGGCCCGGACGGGGCGCCGATCTTCACCGGCCTGGCCGGCATCGCGGTCGGCACCGGCTACACCCAGGCAGCGATGGAGTCGGTATTACCCGGTTTCGGTAGCGTGTTCGTGGCGGTGGCGCTGTTCTTCTTCGCCTTCACCACCGTGCTCGCTTACTACTATATCGCCGAGACCAATCTCGCCTATCTCACCCGTAATGTACATTCGGACATCATGGTGTTCCTGCTGCGCGTGGTCCTGATTGCCTCCGCGCTGTATGGCTGCGTTCGCACCAGCGAGCTGGCCTGGGGCCTGGGCGACATCGGCGTCGGCATCATGGCGTGGCTCAACATCGTCGCCATCGTGGTGTTGCGCCAGCCCGCCATGCTCGCCCTGAAGGACTACGAGGATCAACAGCAGGCCGGCCACCTGCAACCGCAGTTCGACCCGCGGCGGCTCGGCATCGACCACGCCGACCTCTGGGTGAGCCGGGCTGAACGTCGGCTCCGCGCCGAGGTCGATTGATCACCGGCTGCGCGAACGGGGCAGAACTCTTCGGGCTGTGCTTCCGTTATAGTGGCCTCACCTCTTTTTCTGTCTGGTGTCATGCAGATCGTACTGATCAGTGGGCTGTCGGGTTCGGGCAAGAGCATTGCGCTCAATGTGCTCGAAGACGCGAGCTATTTCGTGGTGGATAACCTGCCGGCGACGCTGTTGCCGCAACTGGTGGCGACCCTGCACGGCGGGGGCTACCATCGGGTGGCGGTAGCGGTGGATGTGCGCTCGGGCGCGAGCATTGCGGCGCTGCCCCAGCAGCTCGACACCTTGCGCGAAATCGTCACCGACCTGCGCTTCATCTTCCTCGAAGCCCGTGACGACACCCTGATCGCACGCTTTTCCGAAACCCGCCGCCGCCATCCGCTGGCCGACGAAGGGATTACGCTGGACGAGGCCATCCAGCGCGAGCGCGATGCGCTGGCACCGATCTCGGAGCTGGGGCACCGCATCGATACCAGCGACATGCACCCGAACACCTTGCGCGCGTGGGTGAAGGATTTCATCCACGCCGAGGCGGGATCCGGGCTGACGCTGATGTTCCAGTCGTTCGGCTTCAAGCACGGCATCCCGATGGACGCCGATCTGGTGTTCGACGTGCGCTGTCTGCCCAATCCGCATTACGATCCGCGCCTGCGTCCGCTCACCGGGCGCGATCAGCCGGTCATCGACTTCCTCGAACGAATCCCCGAGGTCGGCCGCATGGCCGAAGATATCCGCCGCTTCCTTGCCAACTGGCTGCCGTGCTATATCCGCGACAACCGCAGTTACCTGACCGTCGCGATCGGCTGCACCGGGGGCCAGCATCGCTCGGTCTATATCGCCGAGTGGCTGGCGCAGCGTTTCCGCGACAACGCCCAGGTGCTCGTGCGGCATCGCTCCGCGGCGCGGCGTGAGGCCGACCGGGCTGCCGCCGCCGGCAAGTGATCCGCATTCCGGCCGACTGGCGGGCGCTGCTGCGACCGGGTGACTGGCTGGTCATCGCGGCGGGGCTGGGGCTATGCGTCTATTCCGGTGTCGGCCTGTGGACCGCAGGCGCGCCCGACGGCGCGATCGTGCGTGCCGGCGGCAAGGTCGTTGCCGAGACCGATCTGTCGCGTGCCCGTACCATCGAGGTTGCCGGGCCGCTGGGCACGACCCTGATCCAGATCGAACCCGGGCGCGCTCGGGTCGCGTCCGACCCAGGGCCGCGTCAGTATTGCGTGCGCCAGGGATGGCTCGATCGTGCCGGCGCGGTGGCGATCTGCGCGCCCAATGAAGTCAGCCTGGTGCTCACCGGGCGCGGTACCGACTATGACTCGCTCAACTATTGAACTGAAGCCGACGGTCGAAGACCGTCGCATTGCGCGCCATGCGGCGGCGGCGATCGTGCTGACGGTGGCCGAGGCGGCCATTCCGCTGCCGTTGCCCGGGGTCAAGCCGGGCTTGGCCAACATCGTCACCCTGGTGGTACTGGCGCGCTGGGGCTGGCGCGAGGCGGTGTGGGTTTCGCTGCTGCGGGTGTTTGCCGGCAGCCTGCTGCTCGGGCAGTTTCTCGCCCCGGGGTTTTTCCTCAGCCTGTCTGGCGCGGTCGCCAGCCTGCTGGTGCTGGGCCTGGCGATGCACCTGCCGCGGCGCTGGTTCGGTCCGGTGAGTCACAGCATCCTCGCCGCATTTGCCCATATCGGCGCGCAATTGGTGGTGGCCCGGCTGTGGCTGGTGCCGCACGATGGCGTGTTCTACCTGGTGCCGGTATTCGCCGCCGCGGCGGTGCTGTTCGGTCTGGTCAATGGCCTGGTCGCCGGGCGCCTGCTGCAGGAACTGGCCATCGAGGAGGCTGCCGCGAGATCGGCGGAACGCGCGTCCGAATGTACCGTCAAACCTCCAGCCTGAACATGCGCCGGGTCGTGGGCGCGGGAGAGACGGGATGTACAAGCGCTTGTGGCGTTTGCTCACCGGGCTGGTGGCGATCGCCTGTGGTATCGCTTTTGGTCTGCTGGCCGGAATGGGCTTGGTGCGTGCGGATCAGCCGCCCGGCGAGGCAAGGAGCCAGGTGGTATGCAGCGAAGGCGTCGCTTCGGCTACGCCTTCGGCATCGGCAGGGCGGTCAGACCGGTGACGGTAACGGCCTATACGCCGTTGCGGCTGAACCAGTCGAGCAAGCGCTGCCACCCGTCCGCGGCTTCGGTGGGACGAAAACTCGGACGGTAGTCGGCATGGAAGGCATGGGGGGCCTCCGGGTACACCACGATCTCGCCGGCTTTGCCCGCGGCCTTGAGTGCGGCGCGCATGGCCTCCACATCTTCGAGCGGAATGCCCTGGTCCTTGCCCCCATATAGCCCGAGCACCGGTGCATGAAGACCCGCGACCACATCGATCGGATGCTGTGGCGTCAGCTCGGAAGGCGCGCCGTCGAGACGGCCGTACCAGGCAACCGCGGCTTTCAGCTTCGGGTTGCGCGCGGCATACAGCCAGGCGATGCGGCCGCCCCAGCAGAACCCGGTGATCGCCAGCCGCTCAGGGTCGCCGCCCTGGCCGGTGGCCCATGCGGCGCAGGTATCGAGGTCCTCCATGACTTGGGCGTCCGGGACCTTGGACACGATGCCCGCGATGATCGCGCCGACGTTGTCGACCTTGGTCGGATCGCCCTGGCGGAAGTACAGCTCGGGTGCGATCGCGAGATAGCCGGCCTTGGCCAGGCGGCGGCACACGTCGCGGATATGCTCATGCACGCCGAAGATTTCCTGCACCACGAGCACCGTCGGCAATTTCGCGCCGCCGGTCGGTCGGGCAGAATAGACGGGCAGTTCAACGTTGCCGACCTTGATCCTGTCCTCGCCTGCATCCAGCCCCTTGGTATCGGTGCTGATTATGGTGGTGGCGTGCACCGGCTGTACCGCGAGGGCGAATCCGGTGGCGGCGAGGGTCGCGACAAACTCGCGGCGGCCCAGCCGTGCGGCTGGCAACAGGCTGTCGAACTCGCTGCTGATCGACGGGATGACTTCTGGCATCGGGGTCTCCTGTTATGGTTCGAGCATGAAACATCGAGGGTCGGCTGTATTGAATCGTAGCAGCCGACACAATGGAGTGGGGCGCGCTGGCGGAGTTCCGCCGCGCGCCTTGCGTAGGGGCGGACAACAGCGTCACTTGCAATTCTCTATGTTGCAGTGCAACATCAAGGTACGAAATCATCATGCATCGGAGACGAATCATGAACAAGAAGAGTCAGCTGAAGGCGCGCAACTTTCCGTCGGCCCAGGACGAGGCGGCCTCGGTTCGCGTGCCGTCGCGTTATGCCGGCCCGGGAAGCTCCTACGGCATGGCCTATGCGGACACCGAGTTCCTGTTGCGCCAGGAACTGCGCCCGGTGCGCATGCAGCTCGAACTGATGAAACCCGAGCTGATCCAGCAGGATCAGGGCGTGGAGTCCACCATCGTCATCTTCGGCAGTGCACGCTTCAAGGCGCGTGAGGAGGCCGAAGCGATGCTGGAGAAGGCGACCGCGGCGGGTCACCCGGATGCGATCCGCCACGCCGAGCGGATGGTGGCGAACGTGCGCTACTACGATGCGGCGCGTCGTTTCGCCGAGCTGGTGACGCGTGATGCCGATGCCCTTGGCGAGCGCGTGATCATTACCACCGGTGGCGGCCCGGGGATCATGGAGGCGGGCAACCGCGGCGCCTTCGAGGCCGGCGGGCGCAGCATGGGGATGAGTATTCACCTGCCCTTCGAGGAAGATCCGAACCCCTACATCACCCCCGAGCTCTGTTTCCAGTTCCACTATTTCGCCATCCGCAAGATGCACTTCCTGATGCGGGCGGTGGCGCTGGTCAGCTTCCCCGGCGGCTTCGGCACCATGGACGAGTTGTTCGAGGTGCTGACCCTGGCGCAGACGCGCAAGATCCGGCGCCGCCCGATCATCCTGTTCGGACGGGCGTTCTGGGACCGCGTGGTGAACTTCGAGGCGCTCGCCGACGAGGGCGTGATCAGTCACGGAGACCTCGACCTGATTCACTACGTCGAAACCGCCGAAGAGGCCTGGGATGCCATCAAGCAGACCTACACCGAGGGCGACCCGACGATGACCGCACGCCAGGTGCGCGAGGGCTGACCGTCCGTCCGGCCGCGGGCCGCGATCAGCCGTCGCGCGGTTCGGCCGGAGTATCGAGCCTGAGCTGGTAGAAGGCGAGATCCAGCCAGCGCCCGAACTTGAAACCCGCTTCGCGGATCGTGCCCGCATGGCTGAAGCCGAGGCGCTCGTGCAACGCAATGCTCGCGGCGTTGCCGGCGTCGATCGCGCCCACCAGCAGGTGGCGGTCCTGCTGCCGGGCGCGTTCGATCAATGCCTGCAGCAGCACTCCGCCCACGCCCTGGCCGCGGAAGTCGGGATGGACGTACACCGAGTGTTCGACCGCATACTTGAACGCCGGATAGGCGCGGAAGCTGCCGTAGCTGGCGAATCCCGCGAGCCGCCCGGCGTCGTCCTCCAGCCCGATGACCGGAAAACGGCCATGCTGTCTGGTCTCGAACCAGGCGCGCATGCTCTCCGGCGGGCGCGGGTCGTACTCGTAGAGCGCGGTCGAGTTCAGGATCGCATCGTTGAGCAGGCCGAGGATCGCGTCGGCATGGCGTGCGGGGTTGCAGTCGACGAGATGCATGGCGATGACGGCAGAGTCATGGGAGTGTCGCGACTGTAACCGAGGATGGGCGGCGCCGCACCCGGCGGCATGGGCGCGGGCGAAGTCTGCGCTCAGTGCTGCAGGAGGCAGACCGGTGGCGCCGGATCCGTCCCGGCTGCGCAATGGAATGCCGGGTTTTGTTTGCGCGCGCGGCCGGCCGGCGTTATCGTCGCCTCCCGTCCTGTTCCGCACCCTGCATGATGAATTCCGTTCCCCGCTCCAGCCGATCGCCTGCCGGCATGCGCGTGTCCGACTCGTGGCGGTTCGAGGCATGAGCGCCCAACTCGGTCTCGATCTGCGCGACGTCGCCGCGCTCGGCCAGATCTTCACCCCCGAACCTGCGGTGCACGCCATGCTCGCGCTGCGCCGCAGGCAGGGACGCGTGCTCGAACCGTCCTGCGGCAACGGTGCCTTTCTGCGTCATCTGCCGGATGCGGTCGGGCTCGAACTCGACGCCAACCACTGCCCGCCCGGGGCCAGGGTGATGGATTTCTTTGCCTATCCCGATCGTGAGCAGTTCGACACCATCATCGGCAACCCGCCCTATGTGCGCTTCCAGGATATTCCGCCAGCAACCCGTCAGCTGCTCGAAGGCGGGCATTTCGACGGCCGCTCCAATCTCTACCTGTTCTTCATCGAGAAGTGTCTGCGCCACCTCGCCCCCGGCGGTGAGCTGATCTTCATCACCCCGCGTGACTTCCTCAAGGCCACTTCGGCGGTCAAGCTCAACCGCCTGTTGTTCGACCAGGGTACGATCACCGACGCGATCGAACTCGGCGATGCACGCGTGTTCGCCGACGCGGTGCCCAATTGCCTGATCTGGCGCTTCGAGAAAGGCTGCTTCGGGCGTGCCATGCGCCATGCCGAGATCGGTACCGCGGACGACCTGGCCGCGGCGCTTGCGGCGCCGGCGTGGGAAACCCGTCACCTGGTGGAGTGCGGCGGTCACCTGATGTTCGCTGCCGGCGACTATCCGTTGCGCCTGTCGGACGTGGCCTTCGTCAAGGTCGGTGCGGTATCGGGGGCGGACGACATCTACACCGATCCCGTACACGGCAGTCGCGACTTCGTGTGTTCGTCCACGGTCTCGACCGGCCACACCCGGCGCATGATCTGGACCGAACCCGGCGAGCCGCCGCCTGCGGTCCTGCATCCTCACAAGCCGCGCCTGCTCCAGCGCAAGGTCACCCGCTTCGACGAGGACAACTGGTGGATGTGGGGCCGGCTGCACTATCGCAGCGAGCGGCCACGGGTGTACGTGAATGGCAAGACCCGCGTCGCACGGCCCTTTTTCGTCCACGACTGCAAGGACTACGATGGCGCCGTGCTGGCGATCTTTCCGCGCCGCGACGACATCGATCCGGTCGCGTTTCGCGATGCGCTCAACGCTGTCGACTGGGCCGATCTCGGTTTCGTCTGCGACGGGCGCTTCCTGTTCACCCAGCGCAGCCTTGAAAATGCGCCCTTGCCGGCAGCCTTCGAGGCGTTTCGCCCGGGCTGAGCGGTCGCATCGGGATAGCTATGAGGGACTGGACCTGATCGCCGGGCGCGGACGGACACCGGCGCGTGATCGCGGACCTGGCGGCGCAAACCGCGGTGCCGCTGGCCCGCCTCCCGAATAGGCGCTTGACTCCGACAGCCGTATCTACGGGCGCTTCTCGCCCTTTGCTGCCAGGTAGATCCCGGCCAGCAACAGGCTGAAGCCGACGAACTGCAGCGGCGCGAAGCCTTCGCCGAAGATGATGAAGGCCATCAGCGCGCTGCCGACCGGCTCGCCCAGGGTCACCACCGCGACGAAGGTCGCCGACACGTAGCGCAGCGACCAGTTGTACGACGTGTGGCCGAGCAGCTGCGGTCCCAACGCCATCGCCAGCAGCACCAGCCAGGCGGTGTTCGAATGGTCGAACAGGCTGATGTCGCCGATCCCGCTGGCGACGAATAGGAACACGCCGGCGGTGCCGTAGGCGAGCCAGATATAGGCCGGCAGGCCGAGTCCCGCGCGCAGCCGGCGACCGATCAGCAGGTAGGCGGAAAAGCACCAGCTGCCGATCAGCGCGAGCAGATTGCCCAGCATCGGGCTGGTGCCGGGCGCCGCGCTCTGGCTGTCGCTCCAGAAGATGAACAGGCTGCCCGCGAGCGACAGGGCGATGCCACCGACCATCATCGTGCTCGGGCGCTCGCGGAACAGCACGAAGGACGCCAGCCCGATCCACAACGGGTTGGTGGTGACCAGGGCGGTGCTCGAGGCGACCGAAGTGTATTCGAGCGAGGTGATCCAGGTCGCGAAATGCAGTGCGAGGAAGAATCCGGCCGCGAGTGCCATCGCCATCTGCCTTGCCCCGAGCCGGGCGAGGTCGTGCCGCGATTGCAGCAGCGCGAACGGGGTGACGATGAGCGCCGCCAGCCCCAGCCGCCAGGTGGCGACCGCGAGCGAACTCACGCCCTCCGCCTGCGCCAGGCGGGCGAGGATGGCGCCGAAGGAGATCGCGGTGAGGCCGATGCCGAGGACGACGAAGGGGAGCCAGCGGGCAGGGCTAGGGGATGAAGACATCAAAGCGTCGCAGTGGTCGTGGATCGGGAAAAGACCGGCCCGGCGGTCGTATCGAAGCGCAGGCGCCGGTGAGCGGGTGGACGGCGCGAGGACGGTCCGGGCCCGCACGCGAGTTCCGCAGCGACCGGAACGAGCGCCCCGCCCGCTCACCCGTCCCCGCACCAGGGTTCAGGCGTGCCCGCCCTCGAGATAGGCCGCGCGCACCTCCGGGCTGGCGAGCAGTTCGGCGCCGCTGCCGGCGAGCGTGATCTCGCCGTGCTGCAGCACATAGCCGCGATGCGCCACGCGCAGCGCCTGGTTGGCGTTCTGCTCGACCAGCAGGATGGTCATGCCGTGGTCGCGGTTGAGCTCGCGTACGATCTGGAAGATCTTGCGGATGTAGATCGGTGCCAGTCCGAGCGAGGGTTCGTCGAGCAGCAGCAGTTTCGGCCGACTCATCAGCGCGCGGCCGATGGCCAGCATCTGCTGCTCGCCGCCGGACAGGGTGCCGGCGCGCTGGCCCTGACGCTCCTCGAGGATGGGGAACATCGCATACATGCGCGCGATGTCGGCTGCGTAGTTCGCCGGATCGCCCTGGGCGGCGCCGATCTGCAGGTTCTCGAGCACCGTCATGCGCGGGAAGATGTGCCTGCCCTCCGGGACCAGCGCGATGCCGCGACGGGCGATGGCATGCGTGTGCAGCCGGGTGATGTCTTCGCCGTCGAACACGATGCGTCCGGCGGAAGCCTGGGGGCTGCCGAACAGGCTCATCATCAGCGTCGACTTGCCCGCGCCGTTGGCCCCGATCAGGGTCACGATCTCGCCGACCTGAACCTCGACATCGACCCCGCGCAAGGCGTGGATGTGTCCGTAATGGGTGTGTACGCCCTCCATCGTCAGCATCATGGCATCAGCCCTCCGCCGGTCTGCGTGTGCTCGTCCTGGTCCTCATCCTCGCCCAGATAGGCCTTGATCACTTCAGGGTCGTTCTTCACCGTGTCGGGCGGTCCTTCGGCAATCTTGTGGCCGTAGTTGATGACGCAGATATGGTCGGATACGTTCATCACCACGCTCATGTCATGTTCGATCAGCAGGATGGAGATCCCTTGCTCGCCGCACAGATAGAGCAGCAGCTGGTTGAGCTCGGCCGACTCGCGCGGATTGAGGCCGGCGGCCGGTTCGTCCAGGCACAGCAGCACCGGGTCGACGCACAGCGCGCGTGCGATCTCGATGCGGCGCTGGGTGCCGTAGGGCAGGTCGCCGGCAGCGTGGTCGGCGTAGCGCGTGAGTTGCAGCCGGGTGAGCCAGGTCTCCGCCCGTGCGATCGCCTCCCGCTCGGCGCGGCGATAGCCGGGCAGGGCGAACAGGCCGGCGACCGAGAACTTCGACGCCTGCTGCAACACGTTGTGCTGGGCCACGATCAGGTTCTCGAGCACGGTCATCTTCGGGAACAGGCGAATGTTCTGGAAGGTGCGCACCACCTGGGCGTCGCGCGCCACGCGATGGCTGGGCAGGCTCTCCAGCTGCAGCTCGCCGCGTTGCGGATGGTTCAGCCGCAGGGTGCCCGTGGTCGGCTTGTAGAACCCGGTCAGACAGTTGAACAGCGTGGTCTTGCCCGCGCCATTGGGGCCGATGATGCCGGTGATCCTGCCCGCCGGCACCTCCAGCGACAGGTCGTCGATCGCGGTCAGGCCGCCGAAGCGCATGGTCAGCTGGCGTACCGAAAGCAGAGTAGCCGTGTTCGCGTCGGTCATCGTGCGCCCTCCCTGGCCTGGCCCACGCCCGCAGGCGTCAGGCGCAGCGTCGGTTCGCGGGTCGACAGCAGGCCGCCCGGCTTCCACACCATGATCAACACCATCGCCGCGCCGAACAGCAGCATCCGGTACTCGGCGAAATTGCGCCCGAACTCGGGGATCAGCACCAGCAGCGTGGCCGCCAGCACCACCCCCATCTGCGAGCCCATGCCGCCGAGCACGACGATGGCGAGGATGATCGCGGATTCGGTGAAGGTGAAGCTCTCCGGCGAGATGAAGCCCAGGCGGGCGGCAAAGAACACCCCGGCAAAACCACCCAGCATCGCGCCGATGGCGAATGCAGACAGCTTGATGTTGGTGGTGTTCATGCCCATCGCCTTGCACGCGATCTCGTCCTCGCGCAGTGCCTCCCAGGCGCGCCCCATCGGCAGCTTGCGCAGCCGCGAGACGAAGGCGTGGGTGAGCAGCGCCAGCACCAGGATCAGGTAATAGAGGAAGATCAGCCGGTGCATGGGCGAGAACTCGAGGCCGAAGAAGCCGGCGAAGGTCTGCTCGCCGTCCGCGGCGCTGCGGGTGAAATCGAGGCCGAAAAAGCTCGGTCGCGGAATCGAGCTGATCCCGTTCGGCCCACCGGAGAGCTCGGTCCAGTTCACCAGGATGATGCGGACGATCTCGCCGAAGCCCAGGGTCACGATTGCCAGGTAGTCGCCGCGCAGGCGCAGGATCGGATAGCCGAGCAGGATGCCGAAGCTGGCCGCGAGCGCGCCCGACACCGGCAGCGCTTCCCAGAAGCTCCAGCCGTACTGGGTGGACAGCAGCGCGTAGGAATAGGCCCCCACCGCATAGAACGCGACGTAGCCGAGGTCGAGCAGGCCGGCGAGGCCGACCACCACGTTCAGTCCCCAGCCGAGCATCACGTAGATCATCACCGTGGTGGCGGTATCGACCACGTAGCGGTTGTCGGAGAACATCACCGGCAGTGCGACCGCGGCCCCGAGCGCGACCCAGCCCAGCACATTGACCACTTTCTGGGCGCTGCCCGCGCGCTCGGCCGCGGTGGCGGTGCTGGCCCGGTCGCGGGCAAGTCTGTTCGCCCGCATGCGGTCGATCGCCCAGCGCAGCAGCAACCGGCCGGCGAAGGCGGTGGCAACGAAGATGGCGAGCAGGCCGAAGCGGGTGTCGACCACCAGCTTGCCGCCCCCGTCCACCGTGGTCAGGCCGATCAGCGGAATGCCCAGCACCAGGCTGACGAAGGCGACCCAGCCGGCGTCGCGCAGGCGCTCGGTCGGCGTCATCGCGTGACGCGCAAAGACGACGGCGCTCATCAGACCTTCTCCACTTCGGGACGGCCGAGCAGGCCCGACGGACGCAGCATCAGCACCAGGCACAGGATGCCGAAGGTGGCGACGTCCTTGTACTCGGCCCACAGATAGGCCGACCAGAACGATTCGATCAGACCGATCAGCAGGCCGCCCAGCATGGCGCCGGGCAGCGAGCCGATGCCGCCGAGCACCGCCGCGGTGAAGGCCTTGATCCCGGCCAGAAAGCCGATGAAGAAATCGACCACGCCGTAATACACCGTGACCATCACCCCGGCGACCGCGGCGAGCGCCGCACCGAGCATGAAGGTCAGCGAGATCGTGCGGTCGACGTTGATCCCGAGCAGCGCGGCCATGGTCCGGTCCTGTTCGCAGGCGCGCTGCTGGCGACCGAACGGGGTGCGGGTGATCATCCAGGTGAAGGCCACCATCAGCACCACGGTGACGACGATGATCAGCAGCTGGCTCCAGCCGATCTGCACGGTGAACGCGGGCGTGCTCCACACCTCGAATCCACCCTGGATCACCGGCGGGATCGGCTTTACCCGTGCGCCCTGGGTGAGCTGTACCGAGTTCTGCAGAAAGATCGACACCCCGATCGCCGAGATCAGCGGCGCCAGCCGGGTGGCCCCGCGCAGCGGGCGGTAGGCGGTGCGCTCCACTGCCCAGCCGTAGGCCGAGGTGAAGAAGATCGACACGATCAGCACGAAGGTCAGCGCCAGCGGCACCGAGCTGACGTCGGCGGCGGCGAGCAGGGTGAAGGCGGTGATCGCGATGAAGGCGCTCACCATGAAGATGTCGCCATGGGCGAAATTGATCATGCCGATGATGCCGTACACCATGGTGTAGCCGATCGCGATCAGGCCATACATGGCGCCGAGCGTCAGCCCGTTGATGAGTTGTTGCAGTGCGTAGGCCACGATGTCTCCCGCGGTGGCGGCGCGACGACCGGCCGGCGAGGCGGCGGCGTGCGCAGTTTGTGGTTTTCCGGGGGTACCGCCATCCAGCAGGCGCCGGACGGCGGTGAGGGAGGCTTACTTCGCGTAGTCGTACTGGCCGCCCTTCCAGCGATAGACGACGAAGCCGGGCGCCTTCTGGTCACCCTTGGCGTTGAACGACAGGTCGCCGATCACGGTCTTGAAGGTGCCGCCGCGCATGGCCTTTTCCAGATCCTTGTATTTCGTGCTCTTGGCCTGGGTCGCCGCCTGCTCGAACAGCTGCATGGCCGCATACGCATACAGCACGTAGCCTTCCGGTTCCACCTTGGCGTCACGGAACTTCTTCACCACCGGCGCCGCCTCCGGATTCTTGCGGGCGTCGGGCGAGAAGGTGAACATCACGTTGTCGGCGGCCGGGCCGGCGGCGGTCACCAGTTCGGAGTTGGTCATGGTGTCGCCGCCCATCACCGTGAGCTGCAGCCCGGCCTGCTGGGCCTGGCGCAGGATCAGCGCGACCTCGGTATGGTAGCCGCCGTAGGCCATCACTTCGACCCCCGCCTGCTTGAGCTTGGTGACGATCCCGGAGTAGTCCTTCTCGCCGGCGGTGATGGATTCGCGCAGCGTGGGCTTCACCCCCTTGGCGCTCATCGCCTTGGCGATCTCGTCGGCCAGACCCTTGCCGTAGGCGCTCTTGTCGTCAACCACGGCGATCTTCTTGTCCTTGAAGGTGGTGGCGAGGTAGTCGCCGGCGACCAGGCCCTGCTGGTCGTCACGACCCATGATGCGGAACACGTTGTTCAGCCCGCGCTCGGTCACCTGCGGGTTGGTCGACACGGTTGCCATCGGGATGTCGGCCTCGTTGTATACGTCAGAGGCCGGGATGGTCGAGCTCGAACACCAGTGACCGTGCATGAACACGATGTTGCGGTTGACCATGGTGTTGGCCACCGAAACGGCCTGCTTGGGGTCGCAGGCATCGTCGCCGATCTCGAGCTTGAGCTTCTCGCCGAGCACGCCACCGCGGGCGTTGATGTCGGCGATCGCCATCTCCGCGCCCTTGCGGATCTGATCGCCGGCAGAGGCGTACTGGCCGGTCATCGGACCGGCAATGGCCACCGGCAGGTCGGCCAGCGCGGGCGTGGACAGCGCACCGAGGGTCAGGCAGGCGGTGGCAAGCAGATTTCTTTTCATCAAGGGTCTCCTCATATTGACGTGGTCTTGCAGGTGCTGCGAGTCACCCGACATGCCGACCGCTGCGGTCGTGCAAGCCGTGTAGCTTATGCCAACCAGGGGGCGGCGCCATCCGTGCTCGCCCTAGGTGTATGGGTTCGGGGGCGATCGGAGCGAGTGCTCATCACGATCCCATCGTCATCAGGCTGGCATTGCCGCCGGCCGCAGCGGTGTTGATGCTGACCGTGCGTTCGTGCACCAGGCGGGTCGGGTCGTACTCGGGCTCGGGACAGAGCAGCGACACGATCGGACCGTTGCGCCCGGCGAGGCGGATGCGCCAGTTGTCGGCATCGGCTTCGGTGCCGTCGAACAGCAGGGCGGCGAAGGGCTGCTCGAACCAGCCGGCGCTCAGGCTCACCTGGGCACCGACCGGGTCGGGCATGGCCTCGAGCAGGCCCCGCAGCGACGGCTCGTCGCCGAACACGATGCGGTTGCCGGTGGCGAGCGCGGCGAGAATCTGGTGCAGGCGGCCGACGGTGCTGTCGGCCACGCCGGCCACCAGCCCACGCGCGACGAAGCGCAGGCTGTTGTCTTCGCCAGTGGGGCCGGTGAGGATGAGTCGCAGGCCGTTGACTCGCTTGCT
The DNA here is from genome assembly GCF_057656155.1 of Azoarcus sp. Soil_N_20. Lineage (NCBI taxonomy): Bacteria > Pseudomonadati > Pseudomonadota > Betaproteobacteria > Rhodocyclales > Zoogloeaceae > Azoarcus > Azoarcus sp. Soil_N_20. The sequence goes on from NZ_JBDGKX010000006.1 coordinate 284,260, forward strand.
GCGGTAGGCGTCGATACGGTCGCGCAGCACGGCGACGTCGTCGCCTTCGATCAGCGCCCGTGCGGGGCCATCGAGCCAGTCGACGAAGGCGCGGAAGGCTTCGCCGTCGGCGGTCTGCCCGGCGCGCTCAAACACCGGTCCGGGGCTGCGCTGCAGCAGGCGGTGCAGGTAGAGCGGCCCGCCCGCCTTCGGTCCGGTGCCGGACAGGCCCTCGCCGCCGAAGGGCTGCACCCCCACGACCGCACCGATCATGTTGCGATTGACGTACAGGTTGCCGACATGGGCCCGTCGGATGACCTCGGCGATGGTCTCGTCGATGCGCGAATGGACGCCCATGGTGAGGCCGTAGCCGGCCGCATTGATGTCGTCGAGCAGGCGCTCGAGCCCGGCCGCGCGGTAGCGCAGCACGTGCAGCACGGGACCGAACTGCTCGTCCCCGAGGGCGCCGAGCGCGTCGATCTCGATGAGGGTCGGGGCGACGAAGGTCCCCGCGCTGCAGGCCGCGGGCAGCGGCAGGCGGGTGACCCGGGCGCCGCTCGCCCGCATCGCGGCGACGTGACGCTCGAGCCCGGCGCGGGCGTCGGCGTCGATCACCGGGCCGACGTCGATGCGCACGTCGGCCGGGTTGCCCACACTCAGTTCGCCGGCCGCACCGGCCAGCATCGCGAGCACGGTGTCGGCAATCTCGTCCTGCAGGCACAGCACGCGCAGCGCCGAGCAGCGCTGGCCGGCGGAGTCGAAGCTGGAGGCGAGGACGTCGCCGACCACCTGCTCGGCGAGCGCGGTGGAGTCCACGATCATCGCGTTCTGGCCGCCGGTCTCGGCGATCAGCGGCACCCGGCCGCCGCGCGCGGCGAGCGTACGGTTGATCAGGGTCGCCACCGCGGTCGAGCCGGTGAACATCACCGCACGCACGCGCGGGTCGGCCACCAGTGCCGCCCCCACGGTCTCGCCGCGGCCCGGCAGCAGTTGCAGCGCCGCCACCGGGACACCGGCGGCGTGGAACAGGCGCACCGCGGCGGCAGCGATCAGCGGCGTCTGCTCAGCCGGCTTGGCCAGCACCGGATTGCCGGCGGCGAGCGCCGCGGCCACCTGCCCGCTGAAGATCGCGAGCGGGAAGTTCCACGGGCTGATGCACAGCACCGGCCCGAGCGCGGGATGGGTGCCGTTGTCGAAGCCGCGCGCCTGGGCCGCATAGTAGCGGCAGAAGTCCACCGCCTCGCGCAGCTCGGCCACCGCGTTGGCCCACGACTTGCCGGCTTCGCGGATCGCCAGCGCCATCAGCTCGTCCGCATCGCGCTCCATCAGCTCGGCAGCGCGCTCGAGGCAGGCGGCGCGCTGCGCCGGGGTCTGCATCGCCCACCCGGGCGCAGCCATGGTGGCCGCGGCAAGCGCCGCTTCGATCGCGACCGGATCCGCTTTGGTCACGCTGCCGACGATGTCCCCGTGATCGGCCGGGTTCCGCACCGGGGACGGGGCGCCGCTGGCGGCCGGCACCTCCTGCGCCAGCACCGGTGCGGCATGGTGCTGGCTGGCACGGCTGTCGGCCAGGGCGGCGGCGATACGGCCGCGCACCGTTTCGCTGGCCAGATCGTGGCCGGCCGCATTGCGCCGCTCGGTGCCGTACAGCTCGGTGGGCAGCGCAATGCGCGGATGCGGTGCACCGGCGAGCGGATGGGCTTCATCCACCGGGTCGGCGATCAGCGCGTCGATCGGCACCTTCTCGTCCACGATCCGGTTCACGAAGCTGCTATTGGCGCCGTTCTCGAGCAGGCGGCGGACGAGGTAGGCGAGCAGGGTCTCGTGACTGCCGACCGGCGCGTAGATGCGCACCATGCGATGGCGCTGCGCGTGGCCGACGATCTGGTCGTAGAGCGGTTCGCCCATGCCGTGCAGGCACTGGAACTCGTAGTCGCCGACCTGGTAGGCGTCGCCGGCGAGGTGGAAGATCGCCGCCAGGGTGTGCGCGTTGTGGGTGGCGAACTGCGGGTAGATCGCGTCGCGTGCGGCCAGCAGCTTTTTCGCGCAGGCGAGGTAGCACACGTCGGTGTAGACCTTGCGCGTGAACACCGGGTAGCCGTCCGCACCGTCGACCTGGGCGCGCTTGATCTCGGCGTCCCAGTAGGCGCCCTTGACCAGCCGTACCGACATGCGTCGGCCGCTGCGGCGGGCGAGATCGACGATCCAGTCGAGCACGCATGGCGCACGCTTCTGGTAGGCCTGCACCACAAAGCCCAGGCCTTGCCAGGCGGCGAGTTCGGTGTCGAGCGCGAGCGCTTCGAGCAGGTCGAGCGACAGGTCCAGGCGGTCGGCCTCTTCGGCATCGATGTTGAGCCCGATGTCGTAGTGTTTGGCCAGCAGGCACAGCGACTTCAGCCGCGGCAGCAGTTCGTCCATCATGCGCGTGCGCTGCGACCACACATAGTGCGGGTGCAGTGCCGACAGCTTGACCGAGATGCCGTTGCCATCGACCACGCCGCGCCCGCCGGCAGCCTTGCCGATGGCGTGGATCGCCTGTTCGTAGGCGGCGAGGTAGCGGCCCGCGTCGGCTGCGGTCATGGCCGCCTCGCCGAGCATGTCGAAGGAGTAGCGATAGCCGCGCTTCTCGGCGCTGCGGCCGCGCGCCAGGGCTTCGTCGATGTCGCGGCCGGTGACGAACTGCTCGCCGAGCATCCGCATCGCCAGGTCCATCCCCTTGCGGATCAGCGGCTCGCCACCGCGGGCGAGCATGCGGGTGAGCGCGCTCGACAGGCCTTCCGCGCTGCTGGTGGACACCAGCCGTCCGGTGACGAGCAGGCCCCAGGTTGCGGCATTGACGAACAGCGACGGGCTGTTGCCCAGGTGCGCGCGCCAGTCGCCATGCGCCAGCTTGTCGCGGATCAGGCGATCGGCGGTGGCCTTGTCGGGAACGCGCAGCAGGGCTTCGGCCAGGCACATCAGGGCCACGCCTTCCTGGCTCGACAGCGAGAACTCCTTCATCAGCGCATCGACGCCGCTGGAGCGGCTGCGCCGGGTGCGCAGGCCCACTACCAGGCCGGAGGCGAATTGATGGATACGCGCCTGCAGCGCGACATCGACCCGTGCCGCGGCAACCAGGGGTGGCACGCAGACCGGTTCGGGCAGGCGCCACGCGGCGCTGATCTGCCGGCGCAGTTCGGTGCGCGGTTCGCGGGGCAGGGCCGCGGCGGCCGGATCGAAGGTGGCAAGGAACTCGGGGTGGCTCACGACGCGTACTCCTGCAGGCGGTATCGGGATTCGCGCAGTCAGGGGCGCGATCGATATGGCTGCATTTTTCCCCGAAAACTGCAGTTAATGGCTCCAAAATCAAAATCTATACAGCCATAATGCCTTTATTCCCTTGAGGAACAGGCTAAACGCCTTCTGCACTGCAATGGACCGCATCGATCTGAAGATTCTGGCCGAACTGCAGGCCGACGCCCGCATGCCGGTGGTGGAGCTGTCGCGCCGGGTCGGCCTGACCAAGACCCCGTGTGCCGAGCGTGTCCGACGCCTGGAGAAGGCTGGGGTGATCCGCGGCTATCACGCCGACCTCGACCCCGAAGCGATCGGCGTGGCCCACATCGTGGTGGTGCAGGTGCTGCTGTCCAGCACCACGGCGCACGATCTGCGGCGCTTCAACGAGGGCGTGATGCGCATTCCCGAGATCGAGTCCTGCCACATGATCGCCGGCGACTTCGACTACCTGCTCAAGGTGCGCACGCGCGACATCAACGAGTACCGCAAGGTGATGGGCGAGCGCATTTCCGAGCTGCCCTGCGTCAAGCAGACCCACACCTATGTGGTGATGGAGGTGGTCAAGGACGAGCGCAGCCTGCCGCTGAACCGGGCGGAAGGCTGAGCCGGGGCGCTCGTGTCCGGCCGCGGGCGACGGCTCAGGCCGGCGTTCCGCTCCCGTTTCCGACCACGCCGGCGATCCGGCCCTCGGTCAGCTCGGGCGAGCACAGCTCGATGAAGCGATAGGCGAAGCCGCGCAGATAGTGGCCGCGGCGCACCGCGAGGCGGGTGACGTTCTCGGGAAAGAGGTGACTGCTGTCGAGCTGGACCAGCGCGTCGTCGCGCCCGGGAGCGAAGGCCATCGCGGCGACGATGCCGACCCCGAGGCCGAGCTCGACATAGGTCTTGATCACGTCCGCGTCGAGCGCCGACATCACCACGTCGGGCACCAGCCCCTGCGCGGCGAAGGTCTTGTCGATCCGGGTACGGCCGGTGAAGCCCTCGTGGTAGGTGATGATCGGATGCTCGGCGACCGCCTCCAGGGTCAGCGGGCGGACCGCCTGCAGCGGATGCCCCGCGGGCACGATCACCGTGTGGTGCCAGGCGTAGTAGGGGAACGAGGCGAGCTCGGGGACGTCGGCCAGAGCCTCGGTGGCCACGCCGATATCGGCCTCGCCGTCGAGCAGCATCTGCACGATCTCGTCCGGGCTGCCCTGATGCAGCTTCAGGTGCACCTTGGGGAAGGCACGCTTGAACTCGGTCACCACCTTGGGCAGGGCGTAGCGCGCCTGAGTGTGGGTGGTGACCACGGTGAGCCGGCCCTGGTCGCGGTTGCTGTACTGCTCGGCCAGGCGCTTGATGTTGGCGGCGTCGAGCAGCATGCGCTCGACCATCACCACCAGTTCCTGGCCCGGTTCGGTCAGGCCGAGCAGGCGCTTGCCCTTGCGCACGAAGAGCTCCACCCCGAGCTCATCCTCGAGATCCTTGATGTGCTTGGACACGCCCGACTGCGAGGTGAACAGCGCATTGGCCACCTCGGTGAGATTGAAGCCGCGCCGCACCGTCTCGCGGATGATGCGCAGTTGCTGGAAATTCATTGCAGGACTCCACCCACGATCTCTCGCTCGAACAGTTTCAGGCGCGAGGGCAGCAGCCGCACCGCCTGGCCTTCAGCCAGCCCCAGCTCGAGGACCCGGGCCCGGGTGATCTCGACCTCGAAGTGCTGGCCGCTCGCGCCGTTCACGCCGTCGAGTTCCACCCGTGCGGTCACGCCGAAGGCCAGTATGCGGCTGATCCGGCCTGCCACGCCATTGCCGGGCTCGCCGTCGATGACAATGTCCATCTCGTGCGGGCGGGCAAAGGCGACCACCTCGGCGCCAGGATTGAAATCGTGCGGCACATGCGGCAGCACATCTTCGCCGACCTGCACCGTGTCGCCCTCGATGCGCCCATGGAACAGATTGACCGAGCCCAGAAAACTGTAGACGAAGGGGGTGGCCGGGTGGCGGTAGACCTCCTCCGGAGTGCCGACCTGTTCCACCTTGCCGTGATCCATCAGCACCACCCGGTCCGCCACTTCGAGCGCCTCTTCCTGGTCGTGGGTGACGAAGATCGAGGTGATGTGCAACTCGTCGTGCAGCTTCCTCAGCCAGCGCCGCAGCTCCTTGCGCACCTTGGCGTCGAGCGCACCGAAAGGCTCGTCGAGCAGCAACACCCGCGGCTCCACCGCCAGCGCGCGGGCGAGCGCGATACGCTGGCGCTGGCCGCCGGAGAGCTGCGCCGGAAAACGGTCGGCGAGCCAGTCGAGCTGGACCAGGTTCAGCAGTCCGTGCACCTTGGCCTTGATCTGCCTGTCCGACGGGCGCTGGCTGCGTGGCTTCATCCGCATGCCGAAGGCCACGTTGTCGAACACGGTCATGTGGCGAAAGAGGGCGTAGTGCTGGAACACGAAGCCGACCTGGCGTTCGCGCACATGGGTGCCGGAGGCGTCCTCGCCGTCGAGCAGCACCTGCCCCGAATCGGCCGCCTCGAGTCCGGCGATGATGCGCAGCAAGGTGGTCTTGCCGCAGCCCGAGGGGCCCAGCAGGGCTACCAGCTCGCCGGTGGGGAAGTCGAGCGAGACCTGGTCGAGGGCGACGAAACTGCCGAACTGCTTGTGGATGTCCTTGACCTGGATACTCATGATGCATCGTCCCGATTGGAGTCTTTGTGTGATTGCGCCGCGCGGTTTTCAACCCAGGTCTTGATCACCAGGGTGACCAGTGCCAGCACCGCGAGCACCGAGGCCGCGGCAAAGGCTGCAGCGAACTCGTATTCGTTGTAGAGAATCTCGACATGCAAGGGCAAGGTGTTGGTCTGGCCGCGGATGTGGCCCGAGACCACGCTGACCGCCCCGAACTCGCCCATCGCCCGCGCATTGCACAGGATCACCCCGTACAGCAGGCCCCACTTGATGTTGGGCAGGGTCACGTACCAGAAAGTCTGGAAGCCCCGGGCACCGAGCACCACCGCGGCCTCTTCCTCCTCGCGCCCCTGTGCCTGCATCAGCGGGATCAGTTCGCGCGCCACAAAGGGGAAGGTCACGAACAAGGTCGCCAGCACGATGCTGGGGACGGCGAAGATGATCCGGATGTCGTTGTCCGACAGCCATGATCCAAACCAGCCCTGGGCGCCGAACAGCAGCACGAACACCAGGCCGGCGATCACCGGCGACACCGAGAACGGCAGGTCGATCAGCGTGATCAGGAACTGCTTGCCGCGAAACTCGAACTTGGCGATGGCCCATGCCGCGCACACTCCGAACACCAGGTTGAGCGGCACCGAGATCAGCGCTGCGATGACGGTGAGCTTGATCGCCGACAAGGCATCGGGCTCGACCAGCGCGGTGAGGTAGGTTTCCCAACCCTTGCGGAAAGCCTCGACGAATACCGCGATCAGCGGCATCAGCAGGAAGACCACGAAGAAGGTGAGCGACACGCCGAGGATCAGCCACTTGACGAAGGGTGTCTCGCGCGTCGCCGCTTTCGATTCGAAGCGGTGGGCGTGGTCGCCTCCAATGTGGAGCGTGGTTGCGCCGGCCATCAGCGCTCTCTCCCGGTATGTTTGGAAGTCCAGGCTTGCAGACCATTGATGATCAGCAGCAGGGTGAAGGACAGCATCAACATGACGGTGGCGATTGCGGTGGCGCCGGCGTAGTCGTACTGCTCGAGTTTGGTGATGATCATCAGCGGGGTGATTTCCGAAACCATGGGGATGTTGCCGGCAATGAAGATGACCGAGCCGTATTCACCCACCGCACGGGCGAAGGCCAGCGCAAAACCGGTCAGCAGCGCAGGCAGCAGGATGGGCAGGATCACGTGGCGGAAGGTCTGCCAGCGGTGCGCACCGAGACTGGTCGCTGCCTCCTCGAGCTCGGTATCGAGATCCTCGAGGATGGGTTGCACGGTACGCACGACGAAAGGCAGGCCGATGAACACCAGCGCCACTAGCACCCCCAGCGGTTTGAACGCGACCTGGATGCCCAGCGGGTCGAGGTACTGCCCAATCCAGCCGTTCCTGGCGTAGAGCGCGGTCAGCGCAATGCCGGCCACCGCGGTCGGCAGCGCGAACGGCAGGTCGACCAGGGCGTCGACCAGGCGTTTGCCGGGGAAGGAATAGCGCACCAGCGCCCACGCCAGCATCAGGCCGAACACCGTGTTGATTGTCGCGGCCACCAGCGACAGGCCGAACGACAGCTCGTAGGTGGCGACCACGCGCGGTGCGGTGACCACGTCCCAGAAGTCGCCTAGACCCAGTTCGGTGGTCTTGAGAAAGACGGCCGACAGCGGGATCAGCACGATCAGCGAGAGATAGGCCAGGGTGAAGCCGAGCGTGATGTTGAAGCCCGGCAGTACTCTGAAGGTCTTCGTTGCAGCCATCAGCGGTTCACCATGATCTGGTCGTAGATGGCGCCGTCTGCGAAGTGCTTGGCATTGGCCGCTTTCCAGCCTCCCAGGTTGTTTTCGACGCTGAATGTGCGAATCGCCGGGAACTGAGCGGCGAATTTCTCGAGCACGGCCGGGTCACGCGGACGGAAGTTGTGGCGGGCAATGATCTCCTGTCCTTCGGGAGAGAACAGGAAGTTGAGGTAGGCCTCGGCGACCTTGGTCGTGTCACGTTTCTGGGTGACCTTTTCGACCACAGCCACCGGTGCCGAGCCGTCGATGGAGATCGACGGATAGACGATGTCGAACTTGGCCCCGCCCACTTCCTTCGCGATCAGAATGGCTTCGTTCTCGAAGGTCACCAGCACGTCGCCGACATCGCGCTGGGTGAAGGTGGTGGTGGCGCCACGGCCACCGCCGTCGAGCACCGGCACGTTGGCGAGGAGCTTGGTCACGAAGTCCTTCGCGCCCGCATCGGAGCCGGTCTTGTCCAGCGCGTAGCCCCACGCCGCGAGGTAGGTGTAGCGACCGTTGCCCGAGGTCTTGGGATTGGGCACGATCACTTGCAGATCGGCACGGGTGAGATCGTCCCAGTCCTTGATCCCCTTCGGATTGCCCTTGCGCACCAGGAATACCGAGGTGGTGGTGTAGGGGGAGGCGTCGTGGGGGAAGCGCTTGTGCCAGTCGGCGGCAACGAGATTGCCGCGTTCGAGCAGGATATCGATGTCCGGTGACTGGTTCATGGTGATGACGTCGGCCTCGAGCCCTTCGGTGATCGACATTGCCTGCTTGCTCGAGCCGCCATGCGACTGGTTGACCGTGACCACCTCGCCGGTCTTCGCCTTCCACTGGGCGGAGAAGACCGGATTGATGTCCTTGTAGAGTTCGCGCGACACATCGTAGGAGACGTTCAGGATGGACGTCTGGGCGAGCGCGCTTCCGGCCGTGAGCGCAAAGGCGACGGCGGTGACGAGACGGCGGATTGTGCGATGGGCAGGAGCTTGAGCGGCCATCATGGTTCCTGGCGATATTGAGATGGCTCGAAGTCTATCCACGGCGCTTAGTATCGCTAAACAATAAAAAGCGTGTTCTATATGAACAAAATTGCTAAACCAACGGCTCCCACACGTCCCCCTGTCGAGTCTCGCAGCGATTGATGCTTGAGGGGCATCCCATCTGTAGATACGGCTTTCAGGGTGAAGCGCCGATTCCCGGCACTGGCGCCGTAGATACTGTTATCCGACTTAAGCACCCATCCCGGGCACAGCCGCCGTAGATACTGTTATCCGAGTCAAGAGGCATGTAGGGCGGGATCGAAAGGTCTGCCTGACTTCAGTCCGCCGCAGGGGGTGATTAAGGCATGAGCGCCAGGTCGGGCACCAGCGGCCGACCGAAGTCGGCCCTGCAAGAGACATCGACATCACGGTCAACATGAAACCGCAGCCGTACCGGATGTGCTCTGCGAACATTGTGGGGTGCTGCTCATCGCCAATCTCGAGGAATAAGCATTGCGGATTTTCTTGGTTCGCTCGCTGCGTGCTCGCTGCTAAAGTTCGCATGGTCGAAGGTGGGCAGCACGTGACGCTGCGTCACCTGCCCCTCCTGCACACCCTCCGGAGCGCTCCCATGGATGCCATCACCACGAATGCACTATCCGTCGAGTCCTCCGGGCGCGCCTCGCGTGCGCGCGAATTTCTGGAGGGGCTGCCGCTTGCTCACGGCGGTTCGAAGCAGTTGCGGCGCCTGCCCGATGGTGGCGTGGTCGGCGACTGGTATGGGTGCGAGTTGTCGAGCGTGTTCCAGCCCATCGTCGATCCCGCAAGCGCTCGCATCGGCGGTTACGAAGCGTTTCTGCGCATCCTCGGCAGTGGCGGGCACGACCTGTCACCGTGGACGCTGTTCTCAGCCAATGCGGACGATGCTCGCCTGGTGGCACTCGACCGCCTCGCCCGTACCGTCCATCTGCTCAACTTCATTGCCGCGACGAGTGACGGCATCGGCCAGGACAGCCTGCTGTTCCTCAATGTCCACGGGCGCCTGCTCGCGGCGGTCGATGCCGATCACGGCGAGGCTTACCGCCGGGTGGTCGATGCGCTCGGATTTCCGGCCCGGCGCATCGTGATCGAGACCCCGGTCGGCGCGAGCGCCCAGCCCGATCTGCTCGGCTTCGTGCTGCGCAACTACCGCCAGAACGGCTTCCAGGTCGCGGTGAATGTGGAGTCGCCTGCGCAGTGGCAGGCGCTTGCGGCGACTTCTTCGGCCAACTTCATCAAGCTGGATGGGAGCAAGCTGCTCGCGACGGGCAACGGGCGCGCACGTATCGGCCGGTTCGCCGGGCTGCGCGGTATGGCTACGCCGATTCTGACCCGACTCGAGGCGCAACTGCCGCACGCATGGGTCGAGCACTGCCTGGTGCAGGGCAATGCGTATGGAGTGCCGACCGCGCACTCCCCACTCTTGGCCCTGCAGGCTGACATTGAATCGGGTTCGACCGCATGAATGTAGAGGGCCGCACAATCGTGCGGCCCTCAAGGACCACCCGTCGAATCAGGCCGAGGCCTTCATGCGGCGAGTCCTGCAGTGTCGAACAGACCCTCGAACAGAATCGAGCTGAGGTAGCGTTCGCCCGAGTCGGGCAGGATCACTACGATGGTCTTGCCCGCGTTCTCCGGCTTGCGCGCCAGGCGTGTGGCTACCGCCGCGGCCGCGCCGCTGGAGATGCCCGACAGGATGCCTTCCTCGCGCGCCAGGCGGCGAGCGTAGTCGATGGCTTCCTCGTTGCTGACCTGCTCGACGCTGTCGACCAGGGCGAGGTCCAGCACCCCGGGCACGAAGCCGGCGCCGATGCCCTGGATCTTGTGTGGGCCGGGCTTGAGCGCCTCGCCGGCCCGCGCCTGGCTCAGCACCGGGCTGGCGCTCGGCTCCACCGCGACGGTCTGGATCGCCTTGCCCCGGGTCTGCTTGATGAAGCGCGACACACCGGTGAGGGTGCCGCCGGTACCTACGCCGGAAACGAAGATGTCGACGGCGCCGTCGGTGTCGTCCCAGATCTCCGGGCCGGTGGTCGTTTCGTGGATCGCAGGGTTGGCCGGGTTCTTGAACTGTTGCAGCAACACGTACTTGTCGGGGTCGGACGCGACGATCTCCTCCGCCTTCGCGATCGCGCCGCTCATGCCCTTGGCCCCTTCGGTCAGTACCAGCCTTGCACCGTAGGCGACCAGCAGCTTGCGCCGCTCGACGCTCATCGTGTCCGGCATCGTCAGGGTCAGCGGAATGCCCTTGGCCGCGGCGACGAAGGCGAGCGCGATGCCGGTGTTGCCACTGGTCGGCTCGACCAGCTCCTTGCCCGGCCCGAGCAGGCCGCGGGCTTCGGCATCGGCGACCATCGCCGCGCCGATTCGGCACTTGACCGAGTAGGCCGGGTTGCGGCCCTCGATCTTGGCCAGCACGGTGGCCGGCGCGCCGTCGAGGATGCGGTTCAGGCGGACCAGCGGGGTGCGACCGATCGATTCCGCGTTGTTGGTGTACCAGTTCGACATGTTCAAGCTCCTTGTTTCGTCCCTGCAGGACGGCAGTCCGGCATGGCGCCAGCGGTTGAAAGATCAGCGCGGGCGCCGATCGTGCGGATTGTCTCTCGCAGCCCGAGAGGATCTTGCGCACCTTACCAAAAGCCGCGGCGCTGCGGGTTGCGCGCCCGGCCCGGATCGCGTCGGGCCACACTGAATCGGCTCAGCGGGCATAGATCTGGTCGAACACGCCGCCGTCGGCGAAGTGCTTCTGCTGCGCCGCCTGCCAGCCACCGAGATCGTCGATGGTGATGAAGTTCAGCTTGGGGAAGCGGGCGATATGGACCGGGTCGGCCAGTTCGGGCTTGATCGGGCGGTAGTAGTGCCTGGCCGCCAGCTTCTGGCCGACCGGCGAGTACAGGTATTCGAGGTAGGCCTGCGCGGTCTTCTCCGTACCGCGCTTCTTCGCCACCGCGTCGACCACCGCGACCGGTGGCTCGGCGAGGATGGAGACCGAGGGCACGACGATCTCGAACTTGTCGGGGCCGAGCTCATCGACCGACAGGAAGGCCTCGTTCTCCCATGCCAGCAGCACGTCGCCGAGGCCGCGCTGGACGAAGGAGTTGGTCGCGCCACGTGCGCCGGGGTCGAGCACCGGTACGTGCTGGAGCAGTTCGGTGACATAGGCGCGGGCGCTCGCCTCGTTGCCGCCGGGCTTCTTCAGCGCATAGCCCCAGGCCGCGAGGTAATTCCAGCGCGCACCGCCGGAGGTCTTGGGGTTGGGGGTGATGACTTCGACGCCGGGTTTGACCAGGTCGTCCCAGTCCTTGATGTTCTTCGGGTTGCCCTTGCGCACCAGGAACACGATGGTCGACGTGTAGGGCGCGCTGTTGTGCGGCAGGCGCTGCTGCCAGTCGGCTGGCAGCTTGCCCGCCTTTGCGGCGATCGCGTCGATGTCGTAGGCCAGCGCCAGGGTGACGACGTCCGCTTCGAGCCCGTCGATCACCGAGCGCGCCTGCTTGCCCGAGCCGCCGTGCGACTGGCGCACGGTGACGTCCTCGCCCGTCTTCGCCTTCCAGTAGCGGGCGAACTCGGGGTTGTACTCCTGGTATAGCTCGCGGGTCGGGTCGTAGGATACGTTGAGCAGCGTGGTCTGGGCGTGGGCGCCGCCGGTCAGGCCGGTGGCGAGGGCGAGCGCCAGCAGGCTGCGGCGAAGGTGGCTGAACTGCATGATGTTCTCCGGTCGTATGAGAGGGTGACGGGAGAAATCTAGCGTTGCGGCCTTGCGCGCCCAACCAAGAAAACATGGATTGCTTATTCCGTCGGAGCTTGCCCTCGCCGGGGAGGCGGCCGCAGCGTCAGCCCAGCGCCAGCTTCAAGGCCAGCCCGACCAGCGCACAGCCGCCGATCACCGGGATCACGCCGACCCTGAAGCGGAACAGGGCCAGCGTGGCGCCGGCCGTGATCAGGGCGGAGATCCAGTCGAAGCTGCCGGCAAAGCCTTCGGGCCACAGCACGTGGTAGCCGAAGAACAGCGCCAGATTGAGGATCACGCCGACCACCGCGGCGGTGATCGCGGTCAGCGGGGCGGTGAACTTGAGGTCGCCGTGGGTGGATTCGACGAGCGGGCCGCCGGCGAGGATGAACAGGAAGGACGGCAGGAAGGTGAACCAGGTCACCAGCGTCGCCGCCACCGCCCCGGCCAGGAACAGCGCATCCGGGCCGAACACGCTCTTCACGTAGCCGCCGACGAAGCCGACGAAGGCCACCACCATGATCAGCGGCCCCGGCGTGGTCTCGCCCAGCGCGAGGCCGTCGATCATCTGGGTCGGCGTCAGCCAGCCGTAGTGCCCGACCGCGCCCTGGTAGACGTAGGGCAGCACCGCGTAGGCGCCACCGAAGGTGAGGAGCGCCGCCTTGGTGAAGAACCAGCCCATCTGGGTGAGGGTGTGGTCCCAGCCCCAGGCGGCGGTCAGCACGGCCATCGGCACCGCCCACAGCAGCGCGCCGACCACCGCGACCTGGGCCAGCCGGCCCCAGCGGAACCGGGTGTGCGCGGGCGCGGGGGTGTCGTCGTCGATCAGCGCGGCGCCGAAGGACTTTGCGGCCTTGCCGTGGCCGCCGCCGGCCTTGAACGTGTCGGGCGCGAGCTGTCCGCCGATATAGCCGATCAGCGCGGCGGCGGCGACGATGGCCGGGAAGGGCACGTCGAGCACGAAGATGGCGACAAAGGAGGCCGCCGCGATCGCCCACATCGCGTTGTTGCGCAGCGCCCGCCCGCCGATGCGGTGGGTGGCCTGCAGCACGATCGCGGTGACCGCCGGCTTGATCCCGTAGAACAGCCCGGCCACCAGCGGCACGTCGCCGAAGGCGACATACGCCCACGACAGCGCGATCAGGATCAGCAGCGAGGGCAGCACGAACAGCGCGCCGGCGACCACGCCGCCCCAGGTCCGGTGCATCAGCCAGCCAATGTAGGTCGCAAGCTGCTGCGCTTCCGGCCCGGGCAGCACCATGCAGTAGTTCAGCGCGTGCAGGAAGCGGCGCTCGGAGAGCCAGCGCCGGTTCTCGACCAGTTCCTGGTGCATGATCGAGATCTGCCCGGCCGGGCCGCCGAAGCTGATGAAGCCGAGCTTGAGCCAGAACAGGAAGGCGTCGCGAAAGCTCACCGGCGCCGGGGGGGCGAGGTCGGTGGCCGGGAGGGGGATGGAATTGTTCATTATGTGGATTTCTCTTGGTCGGGGAGGTCAACCCGGCTTGCGCGCGCCGCGCAGGCCGAACCCGAATCGGGTCGTCGCCGGGCATGGTAGCGCGCGGATATGTCCGCGTGCACACCAGGCGCGCGACAGCGCAGGTCGCCCGCTCGAGTGTCGGGGGCCGCCGGGCTGCCCGTGGACTTCGCGATCCGGGGGCAGAGCGGCTACCCTGATAACTGAAGACCAATAAAGGACGACTCCATGCCAGACACAATGCAAACGGGCCATTCCCTCCTTTCGGCGACGCGGGCGCTCGCGCTGGCCGCCGGGTTGTTCGCGGCAGGCGCAGTGCCGACAGGGGCGGCCGAACTGAAGATCGGCCTCGCCGCCGAGGTCACCACGATCGATCCGCACTTCTTCAACAGCGGCCCCAACAACGCCTTCCTGCACCATCTGTTCGACAGCCTGGTGGACGTGGACCCCACCGGCAAGCTGATTCCCGGCCTGGCCGAATCGTGGCAGGCGGTCGATGCCACCACCTGGGAGTTCAGGCTGCGCAAGGGAGTGAAGTTCCATGACGGCAGCGAACTCACCGCCGAGGACGTGCTGTTCTCGCTCGCGCGGCCGGGGCTGATCACCAACAGCCCGGGTTCCTACACCAGCTTTACCAAACCGATCGTCGCCAGCGCGGCGGTGGACCGCCACACCGTGCGGCTGACGACGGCGAGCGCCTATGGCCCGCTGCCGCTCGACCTGGCGTCGATCTTCATCGTGTCGAAGAAGGCCGCCGAGCGTGCGACCACCGAGCAGTTCAACAGCGGCGCAGCGGCGATCGGCACCGGCCCGTTCAAACTGGTCGCCTTCCGCAAAGGCGACAGCATCGAGATCGCCCGTCACGAGGCCTATTGGGGCGAGAAGCCGGAGTGGGATACGGTGCGCTTCAGGGTGCTGGCCAGCGATGCGCCGCGGCTGTCGGCCCTGCTCGCCGGCGACGTGGACCTGATCGAGGCGGTGCCGCCGGCCGACCTCGCCAAGCTCAAGACCGACCCGAAGTTCACGCTCGCGTCGCACACTACCTGGCGCACCCTGTTCTGGCATCTCGACCAGTTTCGCGACAACTCGCCCTTCGTCACCGACGCCGCGGGCAAGCCGCTCGATCGCAACCCGCTCAAGGACGTGCGCGTGCGGCGGGCGATCTCCAAGGCGATCAACCGCCAGGCGCTGGTCGAGCGCTCGCTCGAAGGGCTCGCGGTGCCGGCGTCGAACATCAACGCGCCGGGCATCTTCGGCTACAACAACGGGCTCGCGGTCGAACCCTACGACCCCGACGGGGCGAAGAAGCTGCTCGCCGAAGCTGGCTATCCGGACGGCTTCGGGCTCACCATCCACGGGCCGAACAACCGCTACATCAACGATGCGCAGGTGGTGCAGACGGTGGCCCAGTTCCTCAATCGGGTCGGCATCCGCACCCGGGTGGAGACGCTGCCGCTGTCGGTGTATTTCGGCAAGGCACGCGCCAGCGAATACAGCTTCGCCCTGCTCGGCTGGGGCTCGCTGGCGAGCGACTTCACCCTGCGCACCATCGTCGGGACCCCCAATCCGGACACCGGCTGGGGCACCTGGAACTGGGGGCGCTACAGCAACCCCGAGGTCGATACGCTGGTGCAGTCGGCGCTGGGCTCGGTCGACCCGGCGCAGCGCGAGGATTTCGCCCGCCAGGCGGTGAAGGTTGCGCTGGGCGACTACGCGGTGATCCCGTCGCACCACCAGCTGGCGACCTGGGCCTTGCGCAAGGGTCTGCGCTACCAGGGCAGGGTGGATGAGTTCACCTATGCGCACGAGGTGCGTGGCGCCAAGTGAGGCCCCGCATCGGAATCGGCTCCGTTCATCCCCGCCGGGCGGTGGGGCTGCGGCATCGGTGCGGCCGCGGTTGCGGCCCGAGCGCCACTCACCGCCCCGGCCGGCTCCGCCCTTCCCGGCGGTTGCCCTGCGAGCTGGCGGCGCCCGAGCGCACGCGGCGGGCGGGGCGCCGTTTCGCCTCGCGCTGCCTGCCGTGCTGGCGCGCGAGCATCTCGTCCACGGTCTCCGACATGCTGCGGGCAAGGGACACCGCGGCCTCGGCGTCGGGGTAGTAATCCGGCAGGCGGTAGCCGAGCCAGGCGTAGGCCGAGTACTTCTTGCACGCGTCCTCGGCCGCCTGCAGCGGATAGCGCGTGTCGCCCACCGGCTCGATCGACAGGTGCGAGCGCTTGTCCTTCGCCAGCGCCCGCGCCCACCCCTCCCACGCCTGCTTGAGGCTGTCGACCCGGGTGGATACCGGTACCAGCGACAGCGTGAAACGGTGCTCGAGCGCCAGCGGCAGCGTGTCGAGCCAGCGCGCGCGCTCGATCTGTTCGGTCAAATCGCCGGGGAGAAAGAAGTCGTCGGTGAGGTCGATGTTGCGCGAAAAGAGTTCGAGCAAGTGTGCCAGCGTGCGCTCGCCGGTCGCCGCGGCAATGGTCTTCAGATGGTGCTGCGACGGCGTGACATAGAAACCCCGGTTCGACAGCGGATCGGTCGGCGTGCGCATCAGGCGGGCGATGATGCGCTGGGTATGGTCGTCGAAACCCGCCACCAGTCCGGCCTCGTGCAGGCCGAAACGCCCCGCCCGGCCGGCGATCTGGTGGGTGAGCCAGGGCGGCAGGATGTCCTCGGAGATGCCATCGAACTTCTTCGCGGTGGTGAACACGACCCGCGCCACCGGGAGGTTCAGGCCCATGCCGATGGCGTCGGTGGCGACCACGATGTCGGCCTCGCCGTCGCGAAAGCGCTGGGCCTGGGCGCGGCGCACTTCGGGCGACAGGTTGCCGTAGATCGTCGCCACGCGGAATCCGGCGGCGGCGATGGTGGCCGCCCAGTTGAGCACATCCCGGCGCGAGAACGCGATCACCGCATCGCCGCGGCGCAGCTGGCCGACGCTGCCGATCGCCTGCGGTGCCATCTCCAACGGTGACTTGCGCGCCAGGGTGATCACTTCGAGCCGGCAGCCGAGGCGCTCGGCGAGCGCCTCCACCGCGGGGCGCGCGGACAGGGCGCCGAGCAGATACACCGTCTTGGCCGCAGCCCCGCACACCGCGGCGGTCCACGCCGAGCCGCGCTCCAGATCCTCGAGCATCTGGATCTCGTCGATCACCGCGACCTCCACCGGGCGCGAGGTGTCGAGCATCTCGATGGTGCTGGCGACGTGGGTGGCGCCGGGGGTGAGGCGGCGCTCCTCGCCGGTCACCAGGCTCACCGCGACTCCGCGCTCGGCGAGGCGCTCATAGTTCTCCAGCGCGAGCAGGCGCAGCGGCGCCAGATATACGCCGGTGGGCGCGCGCGCCAGCGCCTCCATTGCCTGGTGGGTCTTGCCCGAATTGGTCGGCCCCAGGATGGCGATGAAGCGGCGCCGCATCATGAACGCGGTCTCGAACGACTCGGGGTAGCGGGCCAGCCGGACCGTGTCGCGCGCCGCCTCCGTCTGGGTTTGCGCCCGGTGCCGGCTGGCCGCCTCGGCGAGGCGATCCTCGACGATGCGAAAGCGCCGGCTCGCCAGTTCCTTGCCGGTCTCGAGCGCGCGCAGGAAGCGGGCGCCGTCCAGCCCCTGGGCCTCGGCGCGGCGCAGCACGCTGGCGACGAAGCGGCCCACCTCGCCTTCGAACTCGGCCACCGTGATCGCGTTGAGGCGCTCGCGTACCAGCGCCAGATGGCGTTCGGCGGTGAGCTTGCGCCATTTCTGGATGCGCGCGAGCACGCCGTGTGCCGGCACCAGGCGGAAGGGATAAGGGCGGCCGTCGGCCTCGACCACCCCCGCGACTTCGATCGCCACCGCGCCCTCGTTGTGCACCAGGCGGGCGTTGAAGCCCTGGAGGTAGGCGTGGAGTTCGCGCGCGACGTCGAGGAGCGCATCGTCGGCGTCCGGATCCGGGCCGGCGGGCACACTCGCTTCCGGATCGATGAGAAAGCTTTCGTTCAATTCGTTCATCCCTGGCAACAAAGAGTGCGTCGCACGCCGGCTGCCGGCGTGAGACGCGGTCTGCCGGGTCCGCGGTCGACGGCGTCGACCGTTCAGCCCGATCTGTTTGAACACGTGGACCGGCGCCCGCTCGCGCACCCATCCATGAACATCATTTCCTGTCGTCCTCGCCCCACGCCATCACCTCCACCTTCACCCGCGACCTGCCGGCCTTGATGATGCCGAGCCGGGCGGCGGCGGCCGGCGACAGGTCGATGATGACGCCTTCCTTCCGGTTGCGCATGGTCGGGCCACGATCGTTGATGCGCACCTCGATGGTGCGTCCGTTCCTCGGGTTGGTCACCCGCACGCGGGTCCCGAATGGATAGCGTGGATGCGCGGCGACCATCTCGTTGCGGTCGAAGGTCTCGCCGCTTGCGGTCTCTTGTCCGTGCAGGCTGCGCGCATAATACGACGCGAGCCCGACCCGGGTTTCGAGGGCAGCTGCCGTTCCGGACGCATCATCATCGCCGCGGGCCGGCAGTGCCAGCAAGAGTGCGATCAGTGCCCACGCCCGGGCGCCCTTGCACTTGCGCCGGTCATTGCGGCATCTTGCAGACATTCGGGTCGCCTCTGGGTCGCTTCATCGTTCTGGTGGAGTCGATTTTCGCAGCGGAGTTCGCCTGCGGGTGGTCGCGCCGGGTGCCGCATGATGGCGGCCAAGCCGAGTCGTATTGACAGGAGATGCTTCATGAAAGGTGTTCGAACCCTGGTTCTTGGTCTTGCCGCGCTGTGGGCGAGTGCCGCCGCGCACGCGGCCGATGTCCGGCCCGGGCTGTGGGAGTTTCGGTCGACGCGGATGAATGTTGCCGGCCTGCCCGACATGTCGGGGCAGATGGCGCAGATGCAGCAGCACATGAAGAACCTGCCCCCCGACATGCGCCGCATGATGGAAGAACAGATGGCGGCGCGCGGCGTGAGCCTGGGCAAGGATGGCACGGTGCGCAGCTGCATCACGGCCGAACAGGCGAAGCAGGACAACATCTATTCCGGCAAGACCGAAGACAGCTGCACGCTGAGCAATGTGGTGAAGACCGGCAATACGGTAAAGGGGCGCATGACCTGCACCCAGCCGCAAGCCAGCGGCGACTTCGAGGCGCGGATCGACGGCCCGGAACGGTTCACCACCCGCGTCGACCTTAAGTCTCCCCAGGGAGACATGCAGATGGAAACCGAGGCACGCTGGGTTGCGGCGCAATGCGCGACTGCGCAGGGCGCCGCCCCCGGTGGTGCGCGCTAGATCGAGGTGGCGGTGCGTCCGTGTGCGCTCCTGCTGCCTGCGTTTGCCTGGATGAGTCATGCAAGAAAACATCTCCCTGTCCGAGCTTCACGCGGATATCGACGCGCGCGTCGGGGTGATCCGAGAGGATCGCCCCGACTGGCTGTGTTCCAAGGGCTGCGCAAGCTGCTGTCGACGGCTCGCCGATGTGCCGCAACTGACCGCGGACGAATGGGCCCTGCTGCAGCAGGGCCTGGCTGCGCTGCCGCCGGCACGGCTTCGGGACATCGCCCGGGACATTGAAACCCTGGCCGCCCAGCGGCCGAACCCCGTCGTCTGCCCGCTGCTGGACCGGACCACCGACGCCTGTCTGGTCTACGCCCAGCGTCCGGTGGCGTGCCGGACCTACGGCTTCTATGTGCAACGCGAGCTGGGGCTGTATTGCCACGACATCGAATCCCGCGTCGCCAGCGGCGCCCTCGCCGACGTGGTATGGGGCAACCACGACGCCATCGACCGCCGACTCGCCGCGCTGGGCGAAACCCGCGCGCTGACCGCGTGGTTTGCAGATCGGGAGGGGGAGGTGCAGACGGGGGACTTCTTAAGCGGGACTTAAGGAAGATGTGGCAGCATGCGCTGCGGTGCGCCCGCTCCATCGGGGGATGCCCATGCCGCTCGATTCTTCCCGCCTGCCTACCGGTGTCAGTCCATGCGCCTGCTTATCCTCGAAGACGATCTCCCGCTCGGCGAAGCCCTCGCGGCCGGCCTGCGCCAGCTCGGCCATGCGGTCGACTGGTTCTCCCGTGGCCCCGACGCGGACGCTGCCCTGGCCCTCGCCCCGTATGACGCAGTCGTGCTCGACCTCGGCCTCCCCGGCAAGGACGGAATGCACTGGCTGGCGCGGTGGCGCGCGCGCGCAGTGGCGGTGCCGATCCTGATCCTGACTGCGCGCGACGAGGTGGCGCACCGTATCGCCGGCCTCGATGCCGGGGCCGACGACTACCTGATCAAGCCGGTCGGCATCGACGAGATCGCCGCCCGCCTGCGTGCCTTGCTGCGGCGCTCGAGCGGACGCGCACAGGCGGTCTGGCAGCACGGTGCGCTGGAGTATGACCCGGCCGGGAAGACGGTGCGCTGGTGCGGCCAGCCGGTGGACTTGACCGCCCGCGAGCTGGCCATCCTCGAGGCCCTGCTGGCGCAGCCCAAACGGATTCTGTCACGCGCGCAGTTGCAGGAGAAACTCTACGACCTCAACGGAGAGGTGGAGAGCAATGCACTCGAGGTGCATGTGCACCACCTGCGGCGCAAGATCGATCCCGGTATCGTGCGTACCGTGCGTGGGGTGGGCTACGCACTCGGCGAGGCGGAGCAAGCTTGAGCCTGCAACGACGCGTGCTTTTCTACCTGCTGGTCTGCGCACCGCTGGTGTGGGCGGTGGCTCTGTGGTTTTCCGTCGCCGGCGCGCGCGAGGAGGTCACGGAGTTGTTCGACGCCGAACTGATCCACCTCGCCCGCCAGGTTCAGGCCACGCTGGGGCAGGGTGGACCCCTGGGGCTGCGAGAGCCGGTTCAGGTCGGTCGGGTCGATGACACCGAGCTCGAAGCCGAGGACCTTGCGACCGTCGTGTGGGACCGCCACGGCCGCTTGATGCTGGTCGACCGAGGGGGTACCGGCTTTCCGTATCGATCCGATGCCAGCGGTTTCCACAACGTCGTTGTCGGTGAGGACGAGTGGCGGGTGTATTACCTGCAGTCGCTCGACGGGGCATGGCTGGTCGCGGCCGGGCAGAAGATCTACGAGCGCGACGAGGTCGTGTTCGATCTCACCGTCAGCCAGCTCACCCCATGGTTGGCGATGTTGCCGGTGCTACTGGTGGTGATGGCGCTGGCCGTCGGCAAGGCGCTCGCACCGCTGCGGCAGGTTTCGCGTGAGCTCGCAGTACGTAATCCGGACGATCTGCAAACGCTTTCCGAGTCCGGGCGGAGCACCGAACTGGTGCCGCTGGTGGCGGCCATGAACGCCCTGTTCGTTCGTATCCGCGAGGCCATGGCGCGCGAACGTCGATTCACCGCCGATGCCGCGCATGAGTTGCGCACGCCGCTCGCTGCGCTGCGTGCGCAATGGGACGTGGTCCGGCGCGAAACCGATCCCGTTCTGCGTGCGCACGCCGAAGCGCGCATGAGCGCGGGGTTTGAGCGCCTTGAACGACTCGTGTCGCAGATGCTCGCGATGTCGCGGGTGGAGGGCGCGAACGAGACGACGATCGTTCGCGAGGCGATCGCCTGGCCGGCGATCGTCGAAAACGCATTCAGCGACTGCCTGCCGCTCGCCGAACGGCGCCACATCGAACTCGAGTGCGACTGGCCCGCTGCCGGTGCGCAGGCCATGCCGCTGTACGGCGATCCGAATCTGCTGACCGTCCTGCTACGCAACCTGCTCGACAATGCGGTGCGCTATGCGCCCGTGGGGTCGGCCGTGCGGCTGGTGTTCGATGAAGACGGGTTCGCGGTCGAGAACGACGGTCCCGCGCTGGATGCGAGCGTTCGGGCGCGTCTCGGCGAGCGCTATTTCCGTCCCGAAGGGCAGGCCGAAGTCGGCAGCGGGCTGGGCATCTCGATCGTGCAGCGCATTGCCGCGCTGCACGCCCTGGAGGTCGTCTTCGTCAATCACGACGACAACGGCGGGTCTCCTGCCGGCGGCGTACGGGTCAGGGTGGGGCGGGCGCGGAACGCGCGCCCGGCCAGGTGACAGGTCCGAAGGCTCACTGTGCTTGCCGCAGCTTTTCGAGCAGGGCGCGTGCTTCCTCGCGCCGTCCGGTATCGGCAACCTGTCGTCCCGGGCGTGGCGGCGCCTTGAGCACCTGTTCGAGATAAGCCACTGCCTGGGCAGATTCGCCGGTCTCGATCAGGTACTCGGCGTAGAAGTAGTTCGGATCGATGCCCTGCGGATTGATCGCCAGCGCCTTCTGCAGCAACTCGCGCGCCTTGTCCTTGTCACCGAACCCCAGCGGCCAGCCCGGCACCTTGTAGTAGAGCACGCCGAGGCTGTTGTAGGCGGATCCGTCGAGCGCCTCGGGTTCGATCGCGATCGCTTGTTCGTAACGGGCACGCGCCTGCTTGACGAGGCCGAGCGCCCCGAGCCCACCTTTTTCTCCGGCCCACGAGCTCAGGATGATGCCTTCCCAGACCAGCGGTTCGGCCCGCCCGGCGTGGGCTTCGGCCAACTGGCGCGCCTTGGCCGCAAGGGCCTCGAAGTGTTTCTCGCGCGCCTTTTCCGGCGTCTGGTAGCGGATCACCTCCCACTCCTGCTGCAACGCGACGACACCCTCGTCGACGCCTTCCGATGGCAATGCCGGCGAGGCCCCCGCCGCAAGGGCGAGCATGAGGCAGAAGCGGCGTATGGTCTTGATCGAGCGATGGTTCATGTGTTTGTCTCCAGGGGTGAATCAGCGAGGGTCGCGGGCGAGCGGGGCCGCGGATGCCCCTGTCGTCGCCAGGCTGCGGCGGTGGACCGCGAACGCGCTGTCGAGGGCCGCCGGCGCGAGGCCGTTGATGCGTACGGCCAGCTTTTCCGGAAAGCCGAGGAAGCGCTCGCTGGACTCGTCCGCGATGAGTTGCAGCAGGGCGGCGGCGACGGCCTCCGGGGTGTCGCTGTGGGTGCCGGTCGCGCGGTTGTAGGCATCGACCGCGGGGCTGTTGAATGCGGTCCGGGTGCTGCGCGGGCCGAGGTACTGCACCTTCACCGGCCCATCGGCAAGCTCGCGTCGCAGCGCTTCGCTGAAGCCGCGCAGCCCGAACTTGCTCGCGCAATACACGCTGTAGCCCGGCAGGCCGAGACGTCCGAGCACGGAGCCGACGAAGATGACCTGAGCGCGCGACAGCGTGCCCAGATGCGCCAGCAGCGCGCGCGTGAGCAACATGGGGGCGATCAGGTTGACCTGCATGACGCTTTCGAGATCGGCGGGATGCACCGTGTCCAGGGCGCCGAAGGCGGGCAGGCCGGCGCCGTGGACGACGACATTGGCGCGCCAGGCGATCGCGCTGTGGACGAGCGCGGCGAGCGATACCGAGTCGGAGAGGTCGGCGACCTGGGTTGCCAGCCGATCCGCCGCAGTCAGCCCGGACGTGGCCGCGGCAAGGGATGCTGCCTGCGTCTGCAGCGAGGTCGCGGAGCGGCCGACGAGCATCACCGAGGCGCCCGCGGCGAGCAGAGCCTGCGCCGCCATACCACCGATACCGCCGGTCGCGCCGGTGAGCACCACACGTGCGTCGGCGATCTTCATGCGCTCACCGCCTCGTGGGCAAGAACCGGCAGCGGCAGGCTACGGAAGATGTCGCCGTAGAGCCGGTAGAAGGCGCGTGCGGCGTGGATGATCGCGGCCTGGTCGGCGGGCTCGTCGATGCGGTCCATCAGCCGTGCCAGATGCTGGGTGTGCGACTGGTCGAGCGTACCGTGCGAGCGCAGGTAGCTGAACGCGGCGTCGGCCAGGCCGAGCCGTTCCTGGATACGATCGGCGGCAAGCAGGGCCAGCGCGACGCTCGTGCCCTCGAGCACCAGCACCATGCCGAAGAAGGCGAGCGGATTCCGGCGTGCAATGGCGTCGTAGGCATACGCCACCATGACCTCGGTCGCATGCGCCGGCAGGCCGTCGCGTACCGCATCGGCGTCGGCACCGCAGGCGCGGATGTCGTCGAGAATCCAGCACTCGTGGCCACGTTCCTCGTCGATGTACTCGTCGAGCGCCGGGCGCAGCCAGGCAAGGCGCTCGGGGACCTGTGCCCGGCAGGCTTCGAGCAGCGGCACGGTGTGACTGACATGATGATAGGCCTCGCTCAGGAAGGCGACGTAGCTCGGTAAGGACACCTCGCCGCGCAGGCAGCCCTGGATGATCGGCGCGGCCTGCAAGGTGTCGCGTGCGGCGGCGGTCTCGGCCAGCAAGCGCTCGTAGAAGAGCATGGAAATTCCTCCTGTTACTCAGTGGGTGAGCTGCGATTGCCAGCCCAGGGCGTCGACATGACGTGCCTCGACGGCGGAACGCCGGGGGCGGCCGTTGGCGGTGGCAAGGCCGGATTCGATGCCGAACGGCGCCCGTGCCCGTACCCAGCGCTCGATCCGCGCATAGTCGGGAAGCGTGGCATTGGCCGCGGTGACGGCGGCGTCGATTAGCGCATCGGCAATTCCGGCGTGCACTGGCCAGATGACTGCGCCGAGTGCCGCGCGACCCTCGCCCAGCACGACCGCGTGGGCGATGGCCGGCGATGCCTGCAGCGCGGTTTCGACCCATTCCGGCGACACGTTGCGGCCGAAGCCGGTAATCAGCACGTGCTTGCAGCGACCGCGAACGTGGAGGTAGCCGTCGCTATCGACTGCGCCCAGGTCGCCGGTCGGCCACCAGCCCGCCGCGGGGACATCGTCACCAAGGTAGCCGAGGAACGGGCTGCCGCTGATCTCGATTTCGCCCTGTGCAGAGACGCGCACCTCCGCATGCGGCAACGCGCGGCCGACGCTGCCCGGGCGATCGGCCCCGGGCAGGTTGAGGGCCTGAACCGAGGCGCCTTCCGACAGGCCATAGCCCTCGTAGGCCGGGATGCCGAGCGCGCGGGCAGCGCCGATCAGCGGCACACCGACCGCCGCGCCACCGACCGCGACCAGTTTCAGGCCGGCCGGAGCGCGGCGCGCGCCCGCCTGCAGCCAGGCAACCCAGGCACGCAGCATCTGCGGCAGCAGGATCATGCTGTGCGGTGCGTGCCTGTCGACCGCGGCATGAAAGCGTGCGACATCGAAATGCGAGGAGCCGGACAGCCCGACCTCGCCGAGCGGTGGCACGATGCAGGTGGCGCCCGCGAACAGGGGGGCCATCACCCCGGCAATGTTTTCGAGCAGGACCGGCAGCGGCAGGGCGCACAGGTGGGTGCGGATGTCGAGTCCGGCGGTCGCCTGGAGCAGGCCGGCGGCGACCGCGTCCATGGCCGCCGCGCCGAGGCAGACACCCTTGGGCGTGCCGGTCGTGCCGGAAGTGAAGGTAATCTTTGCGGTCCCCGGCGGCAGCCGCACCGGGCGCGTGTCGAGGCCGACCAGCCCGAGCATGCTGTCGCCGACGACCGTCGGTCGAAGCCAGCGACCGTGCCACGCCTGCGCGGCGGCGAGGGGCGCGAGCAGCGTGTCGGCGCCTGCGGACTGAAGTGCGTGGTGTTGCTGCGCGGCGGTGAAGAAGCCCGGCAGTGGGAGGTGCACTGCACCTGCTGCGCGCGCGGCGAGGTCGGCGATGACCCACGCCGGGCCGTTGTCGAGCAGGGTGGCCAGCACCTTCACGCCGGAAGCTTCCAGGAAGCTGGCAAGCTGCTCGACCTCGGCGACCAGGGTCGGGTAATCCCATTCCGTCTGACCGGACTTGAGCGCGATTGCCTTGGCGGCGCAGGCATGCCGGCGGAGTGCGTCGTGCAGGCTCGCGCTCACGCGCTCGCTCCGCGCGCCTGCAGCCGGCGCAGGGCCGGGCGCAACTGGCCGGCGAGCACAATCGGATGATGTTCGTAGTAGCGGCCCCAGTCAGCGGAGTCGGCGCCCAGTCGGGCGGGATCGGCGATCCCGAGCGCAAGCGGCGTGACCCCCATGCGCACGAAGAGATGGCGCAGCTCCTCGGTGAGCGTGCTCACCACCCACTGGCAGGGGCTTTCGGCCAGATGCAGGCCGAGCCCCAGGATCAGGCGGCGCCCCATGCCCGCGCGCGTCGCCGCGAGGTGCCCGACCTCGACAATCTGCTCGCGGGTGGGTTGTGTGCCGGCGTGCGGCGCGAGCATTTGATCCACCGGTGCATCGAGGTAGCGCTCTAGGAACAGCGGAGTGGTTGCCGGCCGATAGCCGGCCGCGGCCTCGATCTGCCCATTGCAGCGCAGCGCGACGAGGTGCGGGGCGAAACTCGCCACCCGGGCACCGTAGCGGTCGGCAAAGACGCCACGGATGAACGCCTCGACCTCGCCCCGGTCGGCCTGGTCTGGCCCGTGCACGCTGATCCGGCTCCCTTCGCCATGTGTCCCGTGAGTCGGAACCGACTTTCGTGCCATCGACATCACCACTCCTGTTCGGACACGCACCGATTGCGTGTTGATGGGAGGGATCTTCGACGGCTGACATTAAGGCAGGCTTAACGATAGGCTCTGTCGCCGTTCAGTGGTGAACGAGCCGAGCGCTGGTATTGGCTATCTGTTTGTACCGTTTCCAGGTTCGGGAGGCTGCGATGAAGACGGCAGCGTTCGAGCGGTTCGTGAAGCAGTCAGGTGGGCTCTCGCATCCAGCCACGAGACGGTCGGCTCGCTGCGGGGGCACGCGCCAGCCGCACGATCCCGGCGTCAGCGGATCTCGGACAAGAAGCGCTTGCGTGCGGTCTCCAGCCGCGCCCGTCCGCCATCGTCGGTACATGTCAGTGCCGCCTGGTGATAGGTCTCGAAGGCCGCGGCTACCCTTGCCGCGTCAAGCGGCCGGGTGGCGGCGTCTGCCGGCGCAGGCGGCGCCTCGCCGGGAACCGGTTGGAGCGCGGCGTGCTTCGGAATGAACTCTACGCCTCCGGACTCTCCGGAGGCCGTCATCGGGCCGACCTTGGTGTAGGTGCGGCCTTTCAGCTGGAAGCGGGCACCGAGAGGGAGTTGGTCGATCTTCATGGCCTTGCGCGTTTGCTCACGTGTGGGCCGATAGTCTACTACCCGGAGCGCCTGCCGCGTGGTGGCCGATCGTGCGCTTGCGGCCGCGCCGGACCGCGGCCGGCATGGGTGGCTACAGCGGTGCGCTACAGCGTGTGCCGGCGGCGCCGGTCGCTGCGTTTGCGGCCGGCGCGCCTGTCCTGCCCGTCGGCGCGCCGGTCCTGCCCGCTGCGCCGGTCGGCGAAGCTCACCTTTGGGTTCTTGCCGATCTCGGCGAGCCAGCGGATGCCTTCCGCATCGATGTGATGCACGGCGGAAAAATCCACCACGAACTCGGCGAAACGCTGATCGGCGCGGTGGTAGAGCGATTCGATCAGCGGCAGCGAGCCGTAATAGACGTTGCCGCGAATGCGCAGCACGTTTAGCTCCAGGCTGATGCTCGGGTGCGCCTTCTCCCATTTGGCGTAGGCCAGCGCTAACAGCGAACCGCTGATCACCGCGCCGAACAGGCCGAAGATATGCACCGACAGGAAGGAGGCGCCGAACACGACCGTTTCCGGACGGTGGCGAAAATGCGGCGCGATGTCCGCCCAGTCGATCATGCCGGCACCGACCACCATGATGATGGCGGCCATCGCCGGAACCGGAATGATCGCGATCAAGTCGCCGAAGAAGCTCACCAGGGCGAGCAGGATGACCGCCGAGGAGGCGGCGGCGAGACGGCTGTGGGTGTGCATGCCGTGCATCAGCGACATGCGGTTGAACGAGGCGCAGGTGGGCAGCGCGGAGAGGAAGGGCAGGACGCAGTTGCTCAGCGCGTCGCCGAAGATGCCGTGGCGTGCATCGACGAACTGGCCGCTCTTGCGGTTCATGCGCCGCATCGCCGCGACCGTCTGGAACAGGCCCAGCAGCGCCAGCGTGATGGCGCCGGGGATGATGCTGATGATGTCGGGCATCGCCTCCTGGCTGAACAGCGGCAGCGAGGGATACACGAAGCCGGTCCCGGACACCTTGGCCGTCTGTTCGACCAGCGTCTCGGCCAGGCCCAGGTGCGCGTTGATGAACTCCGAATACAGCGTGCCGGCCGCGATGCCGAGCAGGATCGCCCAGTTGCGCAGGCGCTCGAACTGGCGCAGCACGACCGTCACCAGCAGCGTGATCATGCCGATGTGGATGGCGTGCATGTTGCCGATCTCGAGCACGGCCTGGAATGTCTGCCACGCGATCCACGGCCGCCATTCGACCTGGGTGCTGATCGGCAGGCCGGCGAACGCGGGGAAGGACTTGAAGATCATGTACAGGCCGATGCCGCAGATCATGCCGTTGGCGACCGGTTCGCTGACGAAGTCGAGCACCCTTCCGAGCGGGGGAATCACCATGAAGGCAAGCTGGATCAGCCCCGCCATCAGGAACAGGGTCAGCGCGTAGCCGATGTAGTCGGGCCCGAACTGCGGTGCGACCGGCAGCAGGGTGACGCCGACCACCGCCGACAGCGTGCTGTTGGGCCCGCCGTGGAACACGCGCGAGGGATTGAGCAGGGCGGTGAACAGCACGCCCCAGATCGCCGCGTAGAGGCCGAAATGCGGCGGCAGGCCGGCCAGCGTGGTGGAAAACGCGATCGCCTGCGGCAGCACCACGATCGCCAGCGTCAGCCCGATCAGGAGTTCGTTGCCGAATTCGCGGGCGCTCGGAGGGGTCCAGCTACGCGCGGCGAAGTTCATGTGCCGTGCCCCGTGTCGGCGTCCTGCCATTGCTCGACCGCCCGCACCAGTGGGGGCATCAGCCGCATCATCAGCTGCTGCCACAGTGCCGCCAGCGGCCCCTGCTTGTCGCCGGCCGGACGCGGCAGGTTGCTCACGTAGAAGGCAAGGTCGCGGCAGTCCTGCGGACTCAGCGAGCCTTCCTGGCCGGGCGGCATGTTGCGGCAGATGAAGCCGGGCAGGATCGTCGACACGAACGAAAAGTTGTTGCGCGACTGCAGGTTGAACGCGTTCGGTCCGGCCACCGCGGGGAACAGCACGCGGCCGTCGACCACCGTGCCGAGCCCCTGCTCGCCGTGGCAAGCGGCGCATTTCTCCCGAAACAGCGCGCCGCCGCGAACATAGTCGTCGCCGCGTTTCAGCGTCGCCGAGGCGGCCACCTCCTCGATGCCCTGCTCCGGGTAGCGGTTGCCGAAGCGCAGATCCAGCGCCGCGGCGAGAAAGCGGCTATAGGCGGTGACGTCGCGGACCAGGTCGTCGGCGATGTTGGGCTTGTAGCCGTTCGAGGAGTTGATGTAGCACTGCATCTGGCGCAGTTCGTAGGGCAACAGGATGCCGGTGAACTGGTCGTACATGTCGGCCATGACCCACGATGCGGCGAGGCTCAGTGAACCGGGCTGGGCCACATCGGCGGCGGACTGCTTGTCGCCGATGCCCTGGTGGCAGTGATCGCAGCTGGTATGGTTGCCGCGCACGAAGCGCGTGGCGTTCCAGCGTTCGCGCGCGGGGTCGGTCGCGTCCTGCCCCTGCAGGTCATCGATGATGTTGCAGCCACGCTGGATTGCGCGCACGTCCTCTTCCGAATAGCCGCGTTTGACGACTGCCTGGCCGGTGCGGGCGAGCACGTAGGGCGAGACGTAGTGCTCGCCGGCGGCGAGCTGATAGCGCGCGAGCTTGTCGGCGCAGCCCGGCGTCAACGTCACCGGCTGCTGCCGGATCTGCGCCCGCTCGTCATGCCTGGCGACGGCGACCGCATACAGCCCGAGCAGTACCCCGACCAGCAGCACGATACGCAAGGCCTTCTTCCACGGTCCGGCGAGCGGCTTCATGGTGCGCCCTCGGTGCCGCCCTCGCCCAGCTGCATGTGGTGGGCGACCATGCGGGCAAAGATGCGGATGTCACGCACCGCCGGGTCGTAGATGGTCGGGACGAAGCCGTCGAGGTGGTCGGCATAGCAGCGCATCACGCGCTCCTCGAAGGACACGCGTCGCTGCAGCGAGGGGTCGAAGCGGTCGCTGGTCGCGAACGACTTGGCCAGCGCCTCGCCGCTGTGGCAGTGGATGCAGGCATTGGGGTGGTCGTGCGCACCCTTGCGGGTGAAGCGCCAGGCGTACTCGTGGGTGTGGTGGACGAGGTTGTAGCCGTTCTGCACCGCCCGCACGAAGTAGCCGTCGCGGCCGAAGCCGTCGACCCCGTACGCGATGCGGAAGGCGTCCCAACCCGGCTCGGCGCTCACGCGCGTCGAGAACACCGGCCTGCCGGAGCCGACATGCGCCCACAGCACGAACGCGAGGATGAACCCGGCGGCCAGCGCCGCGCGCACCACCACCGCGAGGCGCGCCCGACGGGCGGCGCGGCGCCGCTCGCGGACCGGGGACACGGACGCGGCGGGAATGCTAGCCATCGGCGGGCAGGCGCTGGTCTGCGCCGGCCAGCGCAGCGTGGCCGGACGCCACCAGGAATTCGGTGAAACGCTCGCTGTCGAGTGGGCGCGACAGCAGGTAGCCCTGCAGATAGTCGCAGCCCAGCTCCTGCAGGAACGCGAGCTGCTCCGGCGTCTCCACCCCTTCGGCGACGACCTCGAGCGAGAGGCTGTGCGCCATCGCGACGATGGCGCGCACCAGCGCCGCCGCCTCGGCATCGGCGCACAGCGGCGCGACAAAGCTGCGGTCGATCTTCAGCGTATCGAAGGAGAAGCGGCGCAGGTAACTGAGCGAGGAATAGCCGGTGCCGAAGTCGTCGAGGCTGAACAGCAGTCCCTGGTCGTGCAGGCGCGCGAGCACCGGGGCAATCTGCTGGTGATCGTCGAGCAGGATGTTCTCGGTGATCTCCAGCTCCAGCGCCTGCGGCGGCAATGCATTGTCGTGCAGGACGTCGCGGATCACCTGTTCGAGATCCTCACGCAGCTGGACGCGGGAGATGTTGATCGCCAGGTGGCCCGGCGCCAGGCCGAGGTCCAGCCAGCGGCGCAGCTGGCGGCCGGCCTCGCGCAGGACCCATTCACCGATGCGCACGATCTGGCCGGTGCTCTCCGCCAGCGGAATGAAAGTCGCGGGCGCGATCGCCCCTGCCTCGGGATGTTGCCAGCGCAGCAGCACCTCGGCCCCCACGTAGGCGTGGTTGCCGGCGCAGAAGATCGGCTGGTAGACCAGGTGCAGCTCCTCGCGCGCCAGCGCCCGGTTCAGGTCCTGCTCGAGTTGCAGGCGTTCGCGCACCTGGGCGTTCATCTCCGGGGTGAAGAAACAGATCGGCGGCCGGCCCGGCTTCTTCGCCTGGTACATTGCGTTGTCGGCGTTCGCCATCAAGGCCTCGACCGTCTCGCCGTCGTCCGGGTACAGCGCAATGCCGATGCTGCAATGCACGACCACTTCGCGCCCGTCCAGCAGCACCGGTTGGGCCACCGCCTCGACGAGCCGCCCGGCCACGTCCCTGGCCTCGCCGGCCTGGCCGATGCGAGGCAGCAGCACCAGGAACTCGTCGCCGCCCAGACGCGCGAGGGTGTCCTCCTCACGAAGGCTCGCACGCAGGTGCGCGCTGACCGCGACCAGCAGCCGGTCGCCGGCGGCATGCCCCATGGTGTCATTGACGACCTTGAAGTCGTCCAGGTCGATGAACAGCAGGGCAAAGCGCTGCTGCCGGCGGTGCGCCGAGCGGATCTCCTGGCGCAGGCGCTCGATCGCCATCATGCGGTTGGGCTGCGCGGTCAGGGCGTCGTAGTTGGCCTGATAGTGCAGTTTGGCCTGCTCGCGCTGGATCTCGTGCGTCATCGCGTTGAAGGTCTGGCCGAGCGCGCCCAGCTCGTCGCCGGAGGTGATCGGAACGAGTCTGAACTCGCCGCGGCCCAGGTCCTGCGAGACCTCGATCAGGCGCCGCACCGGGCGCATCACGCTGTAGCGGAATACCAGGTAGATCGCGACGCCCAGGAACAGGATGATGACGGCGTAGACCGCCGATTGCTGCACGAGCTGGTCGCGGACCTGGATGACCAGTTCCTCGCGGCTGATGCCGACCCGCAAGTGCCCCAGCACGCGACCGTCGTGGAGAATCGGAAAGTCCATCGGGATCAGCGCGGGCAGGAGCGTGAGGGTCTCGATCAGGGGGCGCAGGCGGGAAGGCGAGACATGGTCCGGCACCGGTCCGTCCATGCCGAGCGCGGCGCGGATGCGCGGGTCGGCGCCATTCACGTATGAGGTCAGCGGCATGCCGTCGTTGTCGACGATCACGCCATAGACGATGTCGCGCTGCCGGGTGACCTCGCGCGCGTATTCGTTGAGGGTGAGAAAATCGAGCCCGAGGATGACCTCGGGGCTGATCAGCGCGATCAGGTGGCCCAGCACCCGGCCGCGCTCGTTGAGCTGCTGCTCCAGGATGCGGCTCTGGCTGTGCAGGAAGAAATAGCTGTTCAGGGCCAGCGTGACCGACAGGATGCCGGCCACGATCAGGATGAATTTGCTCGCAAGACGCACGGGCGTGCTCCCGATTCAGCGCGGAAGCACGATCGCGGGCATGACCTTGCGGATGATGTGCCGGTGCGGATCGTAGTCGGCGTCGCCGGCGGCGGCGAAGCCGGTCATCTGCGCCTGCTTGAGAATGGCACGCCCGTCCTCGTGCGCGGCCAGGCCCACCAGCAGCGTCTGGATGCGCTCGCCCAGCGCCGGCGGCATGTCGCGGCGCACGGCCCACGGCAGGTGCGACAGGCGATCGGTCATGCCCAGGTGGGTGACGGTGCTGGTGTCCATCGCCTCGCGCACCACCGGCAGGTCGATCAGGATATCGCCGGCGCCGCTCGCGTCGGCCTGGCCGAAGTAGAGCGAGATCAGCGAGTTCGGCGGATTCTTCGCGAACACCGTCTCGTAGTCGCCGGGTTGCAGGCCGGCCTGCAACAGCAGGTAGCTCGGCAGGATGTAACTCATCATGGCGTCCTTGCCGCCGCCGAACACGATCTTGCGCCCGCGCAGCTGCTCGATCCTGGTGATGCCGCTGTCCTTCCTGACATACAGCGCACCGGCCACGGTGCCAGTACCGAACTCCTCGTTGTGGGTGATGACCCGGTACTTGTCGGCGGAGCGCACGTAGTGGAACTGGTTGTAATGGACGATATCGAAGTGCCCCTGTTCGACGCCGTCCCAGAACGCGGCGAAGTCCTTCGCGGTCTCCAGGCGCACCTCCCGGCCAAGCTCGCGGCCGAGGTAGGCGGCGAGCGGCGTGAACAGCTCGGTGGTCAGTGTCGCGTGGCGGCGCGGGAAGATCCCCATTCTCAGCGGCGTCGCAGCGGCGGCCCGCGCCGGGGGGATCGTACGCCAGGCCAGCGCCGCCGCGCCGGTCGCCAGCAGCGCAAGCAGGGCGCGACGGCGGCCCGGGGTGGCCACGGCACTGCGTGCACCTTCCTTTGGTTTGGTCATTCGTATTGCTCTTTGCAGGTTGACTGTGCCGATCCGGTGACGGCCGGCACGCCATCTTATCTGTCTATTGGTTTTTTGATTGCGCCGCGTGGAGGGCACTCGCCCCACCCGCGAACAAGGCGCCGAGCATGAACCGGGTCGCGACGGAATTCAAGGGCCGCGCGCCGGCGGTGCCAACGAATGCCCCTGCGCCGTGTTCTACACGCCCGGTGAGGCCCCCCGGAAAGGCGCAGGGGGACGTGTCGGGCGGAATTGCCTAGGGGCGTCCGGCTTTCCTTGCTACGATCGGCCCGCCGGCCACCACGCCCGATTCGCACCCGTATGCCACTCTTCATCCTCCGCCGCTGCATTCAGGCTTTCAACGTGCTGTTCGTCATGTCGCTACTGGTGTTCGCCGGGGTGTATGCGATCGGCAGTCCGCTCGACCTGCTCGTCGATCCGCAGGCGACCACCGAGGATCTGGCCCGGGCGGCGGCGGCGCTCGGGCTCGACCAGCCGCTGTGGGTGCAGTACTGGCGCTTTTTGGTCCGTGCGCTGGGGGGCGATCTGGGCGACTCCTTCATCCATGGCAGTCCGGCGCTGGGCCTGATCCTCGAGCGCATGCCGGCCACCCTGGAGCTGGCGGTGGTGGCGATGGCGGTCGCGGTGCTGCTCGGTATCCCGCTCGGGCTGTGGTCCGGGCTCTTTCCCGACTCGGTCGGCGGCAGGGCGATCATGGCCGGTTCCATCCTCGGCTTTTCGCTGCCCACGTTCTGGGTCGGGCTGATGCTGATCATGGTGTTCGCGGTGCAGCTGGGCTGGCTGCCCGCGGGCGGGCGCGGACCGACGAGCGAGGTGCTGGGATTGCCGCTGTCGGTGTTCTCGGTGGAGGGCTGGCGTCATCTCGTTTTGCCGGCGGCCAACCTCGCGTTGTTCAAGCTGTCGCTGATCATCCGCCTGACCCGCAGCGGCACGCGCGAGGCGCTGCAGCAGGACTACGTGCGCTACGCCCGGGCCAAGGGGCTGTCGGGCACGCGGGTGGTGGGCGTGCATGTGCTCAAGAACATCCTGATTCCGATCGTCACCGTGGTCGGCATGGAGTTCGGTTCGCTGATCGCGTTCTCGGTGGTCACCGAGTCGATCTTCGCCTGGCCGGGCATGGGCAAGCTGCTGCTCGAATCCATCGTCCAGCTCGACCGTCCGGTGGTGGTCGCCTATCTGCTGCTGATCGTGGTGCTCTACATCGGCATCAATCTGGTCGTCGACCTGCTCTATGCGGTGCTCGATCCGCGTGTGCGCATCCGCGCGGAGTCCGCATGAGCGCCCCCGCCCGGCCGCCCGAAGGGGGCGCTCGCCCTCCCGCGGGGAGGATGTCGCGCAGCGACAGGAGGGTAGTCCGGTGAGCGCACACGCCGACGACGGGCTGGCGGTGGCGTCGGGCCCGTTTGCCCGCCTCGCCGGCGACTACGCCGGTAGCCGGCTGGCGCTGGCGGGCCTTGCGCTGTTGCTGACGATCGTCCTCGCCGCGCTGTTCGCGCCCTGGCTCGCGCCGCAGAATCCCTACGACCTGATGCAGCTCGACATCCTCGACTCGCGCCTGCCGCCCGGCAGCCCGAGCGGCGACGGGCGCCTGACCTACCATCTCGGCACCGATGCACAGGGCCGCGACATGTTGTCGGCCATCCTCTACGGCCTGCGCATCAGCGTCGTGGTGGGGGTAGCCGCCACCGTGCTGGCGCTGATGCTGGGGATGGCGCTCGGGCTGGGGGCGGGCTACTTCGGCGGACGTTTCGACACCGTGCTGATGCGCATCGTCGACATCCAGCTCGCCTTCCCGTCCATCCTCACCGCGATGATCCTGCTCGCGCTGTTCGGGCAGGGCATCGACAAGATCGTGATCGCGCTGGTCGCCTCGCAGTGGGCCTACTACGCCCGCACCACGCGCAGCGCCGCGATGGTGGAGGGGCGCAAGGAGTACATCGAGGCGGCGCGGCTGCTCGGCCTGTCGGCGGTGCGCATCGTGTTCCGCCACCTGCTGCCCAACTGCCTGCCGCCGCTGATCGTGGTCGCGGCGCTGCAGGTGGCGGCGGCGATCGCGCTCGAGGCCACGCTGTCCTTCCTCGGCCTCGGCCTGCCGGTGACCGAACCCTCGCTCGGGCTGCTGATTGCCAACGGCTTCCAGTATCTCTATGCCGGGCGCTACTGGATCAGCGTGTTCCCGGGCGTGGCGCTGCTGCTGACCATCCTCGCGATCAACCTGGTGGCCGACCGCTTGCGCGACGTGCTCAATCCGCGGTTGCAGAAGCTATGAGCACGCGCGCCGTACCGACGCCGCCCACGCTCGCGGTGGAGCACCTCACCACCCGCTTCGCCGGTCGTGCCGGGGTGGTCACCGCGGTCGACGATGTCAGCTTTTCGGTCGCGCCCGGGGAGGTGCTCGGGCTGGTCGGCGAGTCGGGCTCGGGGAAGTCGATGACCGCGTACTCGCTGCTCGGCCTGATCGACCCGCCCGGCGAGATCGTCGGCGGCAGCATCCGGCTCGAGGGCCGGGAGTTGCGCGGCCAGTCCGAGGGTGCGTGGCGCGACATCCGCGGCAACCGCATCGCGATGATCTTCCAGGATCCGATGATGACGCTTAATCCGGTGCTGCGCATCGACACCCAGATGGTGGAGGCGATCCATGCGCACCGCCGGGTGAGCCGGCGCGGCGCGCTCGACGAGGCCCGCGCCGCGCTCGTACGGGTCGGCATTGCCGCACCGCAGGAGCGCCTGCGCGCCTATCCGCACCAGCTGTCGGGCGGCATGCGCCAGCGCGTGGCGATCGCGATCGCGCTGCTCAATGGCCCCGACCTGATCATCGCCGACGAGCCGACGACCGCACTCGACGTCACCATCCAGGCCCAGATCCTGTCCGAGATGCAGACCCTGTGCCGTGAGTCCGGCACCGCGCTGATCTGGATCACGCACGACCTCGCCGTCGTCGCCGGCCTCGCCGATCGGGTGTGCGTGATGTATGCGGGGCGGATCGTCGAACAGGGCAGCGCGCAGCAGGTGCTGGAACAGCCCGCGCACCCCTATACCCGGGGCCTGCTCGATTCGACCCCCGCTGCGGCGCTGGTCGGCGGTGGCGCGCCCGGCAGCCGTTTGCAGCAGATCCCGGGCGTGCCCCCGGTGCTGCTCGATCTGCCCGCCGGCTGTGCCTTCCGCCCGCGTTGCGCACGTGCGACCGGCGCCTGCGAACAGCCGCCGGCCATGCACAGCCCCGCGCCCGGCCACGCGGTGCGCTGCTTCCACCCGTTGCCGCCGGAGTCGCGATGACGACGGGCCTGCCTGTGCCGGTGCTGGAGCTGCGCGGCGTCAGCAAGCAGTTCGGCGCGCAGCCGGACTGGATCGAGCGCGTTGCCGAGCGACTCGGCTGGCGTGCGCCCGCACCTCGGGTGCAGGCGCTCGACGGGGTCGACCTGGCGATCGAGGCCGGCGAGGTGGTCGGTCTGGTGGGCGAGTCCGGGTGCGGCAAATCGACCCTGGGCCGGATCGCCGTGGGCCTGACCACACCCACCGCGGGCGCCCGCTACTGGCGCGGCGCCGCCATCGACGGCCTGCCCGTGGCCGAGCGCCGGCGCAGCCAGCTCGGCATCCAGATGATCTTCCAGGATCCCTACGCCGCGCTCAATCCGCGCCTGCGGGTGGGTGAGCTGATCGCCGAGGCGCCGCGCGTGCATGGCCTCATCGGTGGTGGCGAACAGGCGGATTTCGTCGCCGCGCGGCTGCGCCAGGTCGGCCTCGACCCGGCGATGGCGGAGCGCTATCCGCACCAGTTCTCCGGCGGCCAGCGCGCCCGGATCGGCATTGCCCGTGCGCTGGCGGTGAATCCGGCCTTCCTGGTGTGCGACGAGGCGGTCGCCGCGCTCGACGTGTCGATCCAGGCCCAGGTGCTGAACCTGTTCAGCCGCCTGCGCGCCGAGCTCGGGCTGACCTACCTGTTCATCAGCCACGATCTCGGCGTGGTGCGCCATCTGTCCGATCGGGTGGTGATCATGTACCTCGGGCGGGTGGTGGAAAGCGCTCCGGTCGACGAGCTGTTCGCCCGCCCGAATCACCCTTACACCCAGGCCCTGCTGGCCGAGGCGCCGGTGCTGAAGGTGGAGAAGAAGCGCTTCGTCGCCATCCGCGGCGAACTGCCGTCACCCCTCGATCCGCCCCGCGGCTGCCACTTCCACCCGCGTTGCCCGCATGCGAGCGCGCGCTGCCGCGCGGAAGCGCCGGTGCTGCGCGAGATCGCGCCGCGCCACCGCTCGGCCTGTCACCTGAATCCGGGCTGACCGCCGGGAGAGGCGCCACAGACGCTTGACGGCGCCGGTGGCGGAGCGGAGACTTCCGCTCATGACTGTACAAAACAACAGTGCTCCGCTGGTCTTCCTGCCGCGCGGTCGCGCCACGCCCTTGCGTCCGGATGGGCGCTTCCTGCAGTACCGGCGCGAGGCCGTCGACGACGGCTGGGCGGCGGACATGGACGACGCCGACGATGCGGTGGTCACCGAGCTGCGCATCGACGCCGCGCGCAGCGTGATCACCTACAACCGTTCGCCGGACGTCCCCTTCGACCGCTCGATCAATCCCTATCGCGGCTGCGAGCACGGCTGCATCTACTGCTTCGCGCGGCCCAGCCATGCCTGGCTCGATCTCTCGCCGGGGCTGGATTTCGAGACCAAACTGTTCTGGAAGCCCGATGCGCCGGCCTTGCTGCGCCGCGAGCTGGGGCAGCGCAACTACCGCTGCGCGCCGATCGCGCTCGGGGTCAATACCGACGCGTGGCAACCGGTCGACCGCCGCACCGGATTGACCCGGCGCCTGCTCGAGGTGCTGGTCGAGACCCGGCACCCGGTCAGCACGATCACCAAGTCGGCGCTGATCGAGCGTGACCTCGATCTGCTCGCCGAGCTCGCGCGCGACGGTCTGGTGCACGTCATGGTGTCGGTCACCACGCTGGACGATGGGCTCGCGCGGCGGATGGAGCCGCGCGCGGCGCGTCCCGGGCGGCGGCTGGAAACCATACGCCGGCTGCGCGCGGCCGGGGTCCCGGTGGGGGTGTTGTTTGCGCCCCTGATCCCGGCGCTCAACGATCACGAGATGGAGGCCGTGGTCGAGGCCGCCCATGCGGCGGGGGCGGACAGCGCCGGCTATGTGGTGCTGCGCCTGCCGCACGAACTGGCAGGCCTGTTCGAGGACTGGTTGCGGCGCGAGATGCCCGATCGGGCCGCACACGTGATGAGCCGCATCGCCGCGGTGCGGGGCGGACGCGCCAATGACCCGCGCTTCGGCCACCGCATGCGCGGCGAAGGCCTGTATGCCGACCTCTATCGTCAGCGCATGCGGCGCTTACATCAACGCCTGGGTCTGGGCCGGATGCGGCGCGAACTGGTCACCACGCTGTTTCGCCCGCCCTTGCCGGACGGCGAAGCGGCGGGGAGACAGCTGGACCTGTTCTGATCGATGCCGCGGGCGCGACCGTCATCCAGGCCGGGGTGGCCCGTGACCGCCCGCGCGGGCGTGCTAGCGATGATCGTCGACCTCCTCCCAGCCGGTGATCATCGCCTTGATGTGCGCGAAAACCGTGTGTCCGGTGGTGGTCAGGTAAACGTGGATGAAGAAGAAGGCGGTGATCATGAAGGCGCCAATCGTATGCGCCACCGCCACGGTCTCGAGCGCAAGATACTGATCGATTCCGAGCCGGGCCCAGTCGCCGTAGAACAGGTACAGCAGCCCGGAAACCCAGATCAGCGGCGAGATGAAGGCGAGCAGGGCAAGGTAGGCCAGGCGTTGCAGCGGGTTGTGCTTCTGCCCGACCGTCTTGCGGAAAGGATGAGGGGTGTCCCTGAAGATGCCGATGGTGTAGTAGCTGATCATGGCCACGACATTCTTCAGCGACGGAAGGTACTGCCGCCATTCGCCGGTGGTGAATTGCCAGAAGATGGTGAAGGCCCAGAGGATCACCAGCGACCAGGCGGCCAGCGTGTGAATATTGACCGCGCGGCGGAAACCCACGAACTCGTAGCTGCCGTGCACTTCGAAGCCGGTGATCATCATGGCGACGATCAGGGCGGCTTGCGACCAGTGCCAGAACCGTTCGTAACGCTTGTAGATATAGATGCGCTGAGTGTTCATTGTGCATGCCTCTTGCGGCGGGTGATGATGCGGACGAGTCCGTGGATCAGCCCGGTGCCGATCGATCCGGCGACGAGCAGGCTGCCGACGATGTCGACCCAGGCATTGCGGTCGCGGCCCGGCAGATAGATGTCGGTGATCTCGTTCAGCCGGCCGTCGCTGGCCCGGGTGTGGCATTCCTGACACGGAACGGCCTTCTCCTTGGGCGCCACCATGTGGGTGATGAACCAGTTCATGCGGGTTTCGATGAAGGCGAACTGACCGCTGTACGGGAAACCTGCGTAGTCCATGCCGGCCTTGATCGACTTGGCGTAGTCGAAATTGCTCCAGAACGAGGTGTCGTCGTTGCCATACACGTGGTTGACGACCAGGGTCTTGTTCACCGGGTCATAGGGCTGCTTGCCGTGCATCACCTTGAACGGCCAGATGCGGGCAGCGGGGTCTGCCGCCGAACCTTCGATCGCGTTCAGTTCGAGGACCTTGCTGTCGTCGATCTTGTCGGTGATCGCGATCTGCTTCACCACGCCGTTGTACCACTTGTAACTTGGACGGACGTTCTCGCCGTACTCGAAGTTGCCCTTCTCGGCGGAGTAGCTCAGGTGGCCGTGGTCATCCTTGATGAACAGGGGCTTGCCATCGGGCCCGCGCTTGCCCGCCGTCGACCAGTCCCACTGCATCTTGGTGGCGATCCCGCCGCGGGCGAATTCCGGAATGTGGC
The DNA here is from genome assembly GCF_057656155.1 of Azoarcus sp. Soil_N_20. Taxonomy (NCBI): domain Bacteria; kingdom Pseudomonadati; phylum Pseudomonadota; class Betaproteobacteria; order Rhodocyclales; family Zoogloeaceae; genus Azoarcus; species Azoarcus sp. Soil_N_20. The sequence continues at coordinate 324,250 of NZ_JBDGKX010000006.1, forward strand.
AGGTCTGACAGGCCACCTTGCCCGCATGGTTGTCGAGCCGGTCGCGGTCGTGCGGCGTGAAGCCGTGGCAGGATTCGCAGGTCGCCCGGTTGTGGTCGTCCTTGGGCAGATCGAGCCCGTGCGGGTCCCTGGCGGTCGCCGCGTAGCGGCTGCCCGAGGGCCGATGCTCGTTGAAGGTATGGCAGTCGGCACAGGCCATGTCGGCGCCATCGCTCGCCATATGCACGTCGAGTTCCCGCGGGGGTTTGAGCAGCGAGGTATCGAGATCACCATGCTTGACCGCATCGCCACCGCCACCGTTGAAGTGACAGGCGCCGCAGTTCTCGCGCCCGGGTTTTCCCACGTGCTGGGCGATATGGGTGAGATCCGGCGGTTGCACGACCTTGCCGCTGCCCTTGGGCAGTTCACGCGCCTCGTAGAGGGGGTGGCCGGCGTCGGTGGGGACTTTCTTGTAGGTGGCGGTGGTGTCGTGGCAGGCCAGACAGTCCACGTTCTCCTGCCGGGCGAAGTCGTAGTCCTTGTCGGTCCATCCGTAGCCGGCGTGACAACTCGTGCAGCGCGGTTCGTTGGAGAGCGTCGAGCCGCAGAAGTTGTTGGCGGCGTGCTGCTTGCCCAGCTTCTTGCCGGTGGTCGGGCTGACCGTCTCCCAGGTCCAGTGGATGCTTTTCATCACCTGGTGGCCGGCCTTGTTGTGACAGCTCAGGCAGGCCCGGGTAACTTCGGGGCCGGTCTTGAACGGGCCTTTCAGGGCTTCGAGCTGGCTATGGTCCGTGGTACTGCCGATGCGGGACTGGCGCGGAATTTCCCCGGGGACGGGGGCCGCGATGCCCGCCGCCTGCAGCATGAGCGTGGCCGCCACCACGCCGATGAGTCTTTTTGCAGTTTCAATCATATTGTCTCCCTCCATGACCTGCCATTCGGCCGGGTGGATTTTCCTTTCCCGGCGCCGCGCTCCCCCGACGCGAAGTCTGTGCTCATCTGCGCGAGCGACGCCGTGGCACGACAGGCGCTACATACAAGAGCCGTGCCACCAGGGTGGAGTCTGCCGTTCTCCGCTCGAAACGTCGGCGGCGTGGCCCTTGCCCCGCAGCCGCGAACAAGCGCACGGGCGGGCGTGCGGCGATCGCGCGCGATATGACGGATGCTCACGCACGCGTGGACCTGACGATACGGCCAGGCGGGAACTGTCGGCCAGAATGGGCAGGGACTGACTGATTTGGCGGAGCTGGCAGTGTTCAAGCGCCCGTCCATCGGTGGTAGCGGCCGCACTGGCGGCAAATGCGCAGATGGCACGTTGATTGCTGATAGAGCTGCGAAGCGAGGCTGTGCCGCAATCGTTGCCTGATCGTCACCCCTTCGATCCCTCCCTTGGGGCCGCGGTTGTCTGGCGGGTCCCTGCCGCAGTCTCGCTTCATCTGCGCCCAACGCATTCCATCCGCAAACCGATCGGGGAGCCGTCCATGTCCGAATGTCTTCATGACCGCCGCACACTGTTGCTTGCCACGACCGGGGCCGGCGTCGTTGCGGCAGCAGCAAGCACTATCCCCTTTGTCGCCAGCCTCACTCCGTCCGAACGCGCCCGGGCCGCGGGTGCTCCCGTGGAAGCCGATGTCAGCAAGCTGGCGGCCGGCGAGATGATGACCGTCGAATGGCGGGGCAAGCCGGTGTGGATCCTGCGCCGGACGCCGGAGATGCTGGCCGTGCTCGAGGGCCACGAACACCGCCTCGCCGACCCGCGGTCGGAGGAGCCTCAGCAGCCGGACTACACGTCGAACCGCCACCGGTCGATCCATCCCGAATTTCTCGTTGTCGTGGGCATCTGCACCCATCTCGGCTGTTCACCGTCGGAGAAGTTCGCGCCGGGCGCCGAAAGCGGCATGGGCGACGACTGGCCGGGCGGCTTCCTGTGCCCATGCCACGGCTCGATCTTCGATCTGGCCGGGCGTGTGTTTCGCAACCAGCCCGCACCGACCAATCTCGAAGTGCCGCCGCACAAGTGGTTGGCGGACACCGTCGTGCTGATCGGAGACGACGGCGGCAGTGCCGCAGCGTGAGCGCAGCCGCGGATTCCCCTTTGTGCGCTGATGGCGCCGGCGAAGCCCCCGGCGCATGCGCGACGGCGCGAGCGCACAACCCCGCATCGCCCTTGCGCGTCTTTTCCCCGAACACCCGAACCGGACCCTCACATCATGAAGATTGCCGTCACCAGCCAGAACTTCCGAACCGTCACCGGGCATGCGGGCAAGTCGCGCCGTTTCCTGATCTACGACATCGGCGCGCCGTGCTCGCCGCGCGAGGTCGAGCGTCTCGATCTGCCGAAGGAAATGGCCTTTCACGAATTCGCCGGGACCGCGCATCCGATCGAGGCGGTGAGCGCGGTGCTGACCGCAAGCGCGGGGGAGGGCTTCATCGCGCGGCTGGGGCGGCGCGGCATCGAGGTCGTCGTGTGTGGCGAGGACGATCCGCTGCAGGCGGTGAAGGACTACGTCCGCGGCACCATCACGCCGGCGCTCCCCCACGCGCATCGTCATGGCTGAAAGGTTCGTGCGCTGATCGGGGGCGTTGCCGGGCGGGTCGTCGCCAGTTCTTGCCCTACATCAGCCATCCCGGGCGCAACAACATGATCGCGCCCAGCGCGATCATCACCGCGCCGCTGAGCAGCTTGAGCGCACGGCCGCCGCGTTCGGTGAGCTTGCTGCTGCCCAGCGCAATCACCGCGACCGTGACCATCAGCGCATCGTCGGCGACATAGCCGAGGATGTAGAGGCCCAGATAGGCATAGTGGGCCGCGGCGCCGAGTTGCTGCTGGGTGAGCACCGCGGTGTAGATTGCCGGCAGCCCGGCGGTACATAGCAGTTCGATGAAATTCACCACCACCGCGAGGGTTGCCACCGCAAGCAGCGATGCCGGCAGAGCCTCGGCACTCAGGATGCCGCGCACCCGTGCATACAGCCCGGGCTTCGCGGCCGCGGGAATCGACAGCGAGAAGCCGCGACCCCAGGCAAGGAAATCCTTGACGTTGATCGCACCGATCGCCAGCGCCACTGCCGCGAGGCCGATGCGCAGCGCGTCCGACATGCCGACGAAGAGAAACACGTTGAGCCAGGCCGCCATGAAGGCGTAATAGACGGCGCCGCTGACGGCGACGAAGGTGCCGGCCACCAGCGCCATGCGCCGACGGTCCTCGAGCCGCACCAGCAAGGACAGCAGGAACAGCAGCACCCACATCGCACACGGGTTGAAACCGTCGAGCAGGCCCATGCTCAGGGTGAACAGCGGCAGGCCCAGTCGGGACGCGCTCAGGGTGCCGAACAGCGCCGTGTCCACCGCGGTTCGCGCCGGCGGCCCGGCGCCGACCAGTGCGCGCAGCTCGGCGCCGGCATGGGCGTCGTCATCGAAGCCGACCAACACCCTGCCGCGATGGACGAAGGTCGGCACCCCGGGCGGCCACACGCCTGCGCGGCGGCTGAGCTCGATCAGTTCGTCGCGTGCGGCCTCGTCCCGATCCACCGCGCGATAGACGATGTGCAGATCCGGGCGTTCGATGGTCAGCTGCGCCAGAAAGTCCTTGGCGGCGGCGCAATGCGGGCAACCCTCGCGTACATAGACGGAAAGTACGGTGGGTGAAGCGCTGTCGACCACCGCTTGCCCCTCGCCGACGGCGGCGCCGACCGCGGGCAGCGTGGTGAGCGCGAGCAGGCCCACGACCCACCACAGCGCGCGGAAGCGCCGATACCACGGCCCGTGGCCTTCCTGCTGCAGACCGATGCGCGCAGCGGGGGGTTGTGATCGTGCAGATGCCGCGATGATGGTGTGCATGGAACCGGGTCTCCACCCGAAGCAGGCGGTGCCGCGGGGGAAGTGTAGCCTCCGGCGCGGGTGATTACTCCGGAACGCAGAGCTGGTGGCGTGCCGCGGCGAGCAGGGTCTTGAATGCGAGCAGCGCGACGACTGCGCTCAATACCGTGAGCAACACCCAGGCGAGCCCCGCGTAAAAGGCGGTTCCGCTGCGGGCATTCATTTCGAAGGTCGCCAGGGTCATCGCCGCGAGCGGGAAGGAATAGGCCCAGGCCGAAATGAAAAACGGCAGACGGAAGAAGCGCAGCGCATTGCTCGCCAGCAACAGGGTCAGGAACAGGGCGGTGAAGTACAGCACGCGGGCAAAGGCGTCCACCTGGTCGACCAGGGTCACGTAGGAAAGAAAGCCCACCGCCGGCGGAGCGATCAGGATGAACAGTGTCGGGGTGAGCCGCGCAGGCAGCGGTTCGTGAAAGAACAGGCGGTAGAGCACGATCGTCATCAGCACCAGCCAGAACACCAGCCCGATACTGAAGAAGAACCAGCTGACGTCCGCCGGCGCAAAGCGCACGCCCGCGACCGGCACCAGGATATTGCCGACCACCGGGATGAACCACGCCGGATTGGCGTGCTTGATGTCGTAATGGGTATGGTGGATCCAGCTGCTCATCGCGAACAGGGTGAACAGCAGGTGGATGGCCGCAGCGGCGCCCCACATCCATCGCGCGACTTCCGGAATGGCCGGGGCCCAGGCGATCGACAGCAACAGCAGGCCGATCGAGATCGCGGGAAAGAAGTTGAGCCGGATCGGATGCGAGCGTTCCGCGGCGACCGCTGCGGGATGGCGGAGCAGCTTGGTCGCATAGATCGCGAGCAGAACGACATACAACGCCGTCGCCACCCAACGCAGCAAGTCCCCGACCGGTGCGGGCGCGCCGCCGACGTGATGGGCCTTGAGCCATGCGATGGTCAGACCGGCCATCCCCATTACTGTGGAGAAGATCGCAACCGGAAAGTGCTCGAGTCGGGAGTGGGGTGCGGTGTGCGTGTTCGCCGCGGATGTCGGCGCGGCGGCAGCGGCAGGGGCTGTCATGGATGGATGCTCCGGCGGGTCAATGGCGCGAGGAAGGGGAACAGGTACAAAGGCATGGAGGTGGCTCCGGGGTGAGGCCGGGCGGCAAGGTGCCGTCGTTGTCGAATCCGATCACGGATTGTGATCCATTGGATGCAAAGGCCGTGCCAGACGGCACCAAGTGGGCGCAGACGTCGACGAGCGCCGGGCGGCAAGGCGATGCGGACCGCGTGAAGGTCGCCGGCTCGCCGGTGGCAACTGCCGACTGCCATCACGGCTGCCAGCTTGTGTCGATAGTGGCGGTCGTTGCGGGGCGCGCGGATCGTGATGCAGAGGGGCCATCCGGCGCGATCGGGAGGGCGCCGTTCGAAGTGGCGCGCAAACCGGTCGGCTTCCGGGCGGGTTCGGACGGGCGATGCGCCCCCGCGCGGACCCGATCCTGCGCAGGCCGGCGGCGCCGGGCGCATGGTGTAATATTCTGGCCAATTCATCCGCCCGCTCGCCTCGATCGGGATACTTTCCGGCACAGGATCATGGTTCCTCACCTCACGACTGCACTCACAGGCCCGCTGCTCGAACTGGAGAAGCAGTTTCTCGACCGCGCCACCGAAATCGAAAAGTGGTTCCGCGTGCAGTGGCTCGACCACATGCCGCCATTCTACGGTTCGACCGATCTGCGCAACTCCGGATTCAAGCTCGCGCCGGTAGACCTGAACCTGTTCCCGGGGGGCTTCAACAACCTCGACGACGCCTTCATGCCGCTGTGCGTGCAGGCGGCGCAGGCCGCGATCGAGCGCATCTGCGCCGATGCGAGCAAGCTGCTGCTGATCCCGGAGAACCACACACGCAACCAGTTCTACCTGCAGAACGTGGCCAAGCTGGTGTCCATCCTCAAGCTCACCGGCATGGACGTGCGCCTGGGCAGCCTGCTCCCCGAGATCACCGGGCCGACCGTGATCGAGCTGAACAACGGCGCCACGCTGACCCTCGAGCCACTGCAGCGCAGCGGCAGCCGGCTCGGGCTGGACAACTTCGATCCGTGCGCTGTGCTGCTCAACAACGACCTCTCCGCCGGCATCCCCGCGGTGCTCGAGGGGCTCGACGAGCAGTGGCTGATCCCGCCGCTGCACGCCGGCTGGCACGTGCGACGCAAGTCGCGCCATGCCGCGGCCTACGACCGGGTGGTGCAGGCCTTCGCCGAGGAGATCGGGATCGACCCGTGGCGCATCAATCCGGCCTTCGGCGTGTGCGGCAAGATCAACTTTCAGGAGCGGACCGGTGAGGAGTGCCTGGCCCAGCAGGTCGACTCCCTGCTCGACCAGATCCGCGCCAAGTACAAGGAATACGGCATCGCCGACGAACCCTTCGTGGTGGTCAAGGCCGATGCCGGCACCTATGGAATGGGGGTGATGACGGTCAAGGACGCCTCCGAGGTGGTCGGCCTGAATCGCCGCCAGCGCAACAAGATGGCGGTGGTGAAGGAGGGCCTGCAGGTGCAGGAGGTAATCATCCAGGAAGGCGTGCATACTTTCGAGACGATGGATGGAGCGGTGGCCGAGCCGGTGATCTACATGATGGACCACTACGTGGTGGGCGGTTTCTACCGGGTGCACACCGAGCGTGCGCGCGACGAGAACCTCAACGCGCCGGGCATGCACTTCAAGCCGCTGGCGTTCGACACCAGCTGCACCCTGCCCGACAGCGCCCAGGGTCCGGACGCGCCCCCCAACCGTTTCTACGCCTATGGCGTGGTCGCGCGCCTGGCGCTGCTCGCCGCCTCGGTCGAGATCGAGGAAACCACGCCGGTCGAAGAGTTCGCCTGATCATGACCCGTCCGCTCAAGCTTGCCTTCATCCTCGATCCGCTCGAGGGGCTCAAGGCGTACAAGGATTCCAGCGTCGCGATGATGCGTGCGGCGGTGGCCCGCGGCCATTCGGTGTGGGCGATCCGGCGCGAGGCGCTGGCCTGGCGCGAGGGCGTGGTGGTGGCGCGCAGCACCCCGCTCACGGTGCGCGCCGACGATCACGACTGGTACGCGGCGGGCGATGCGCTGGTAATGCCGCTGGCCGCCTTCGACGCAGTGATGATGCGCCAGGATCCGCCCTTCGACTTCGAGTACGTCACCGCGACCTGGCTGCTCGAGCGCGCGGTTCAGGCGGGGGTGCGAGTGTTCAACAACCCGCGCTCGGTCCGCGACCATTCGGAAAAGATCGCGATCACCGAGTTTGCCCCGTTCACCGCGACCACGCTGGTGGCGCGCGATCCGGTCGACATCCACGCCTTCATCGACGAACTCGGCGACGTCATCCTGAAGCCGCTCGACGGCATGGGCGGCAGTCAGATCTTTCGCGTGCGCGCCGACGACCCCAATCGCAATGTGATCGTCGAGACCCTGACCCACGACGGTAGCCGCACCATCATGGCGCAGCGCTACCTGGCGCAGATCGCCGATGGCGACAAGCGCGTGCTGATCATCGGCGGCGAGGTCGTGCCCTACGCGCTGGCGCGCATTCCGAAGGCCGGCGAGACCCGCGGCAACCTCGCCGCCGGCGGGCGCGGGGTGGCGATGCCGCTGACCGTGCGCGAGCGCGAGATCGCCGAGCACCTGGCGCCCATCCTGTGGGCGCGCGGCCTGCTGATCGTCGGTCTCGACGTCATCGGCGGCCATCTCACCGAGGTCAACGTCACCAGCCCCACCTGCATGGTCGAGATCGCCGCGCAGCAGGGCTTTGACGTCGCCGGACTGGTGATCACGAAGCTCGAACAGGCCTGCGCCGGATGAGTGTTGCGCGGGGTTTCGGGCGGCTGCACGCCGCTCTGCTGGTGCTTGTGTGCGCGCTCGTGTTGTCGGCCTGCTCGCGACCGCAGATCTTCCGCCAGGAATCCTATGTCTTCGGCACCCGGGTCGATGTCGCCGTCTATGGCGAGGACAAGGCCCGGGCCGACGCCGCGGCAGCTGCGGTGCTGCGCGAGTTCGACCGTCTGCATCGCGCCTATCATGCGTGGGAGCCGTCCGAGCTGACCGCGCTGAACACGGCCATCGCCCGCGGCGAGACGCTAGCGGTGTCGGACGAACTGGCCGCGATGCTGCGCGATGCGCAACGGCTGGCCGCGACCGGCGACGAACTGTTCGACCCCGCCCTCGGCGGTCTGATCGCGCTGTGGGGCTTTCACACCGACACCTTCGTGCCCGCCCGGCCCGACCCCGACAAGCTCGCTGCGCTGCTCGCCGCGCGGCCGCGGATGAGCGACCTGCTCATCGACGGCAATCGGGTGGGTAGCCGCAACCCCGCGGTGCAACTCGACCTCGGCGGCTATGCCAAGGGCTACGCGCTCGATCGCGCGATCGCCATCCTGCGCGCGCAGGGGGTGACCAACGCGCTGGTCAATATCGGCGGCAACGTGATGGCGCTGGGGCAGAAGGGCGATCAGCCGTGGCGCATCGGCATCCAGCACCCGCGCGAACCTGCGCCGCTGGCCACGCTGCCGCTGTACGACGGCGAGGCGGTCGGGACCTCCGGCGACTACCAGCGCTACTTTGAACTCGACGGCGTGCGCTACGCCCACCTGCTCGATCCGCGTACCGGGCAGCCGGCCCATGGCACCCAGTCGCTCACCGTGCTCGTCACGCCGCGCGCCGGCGCCGGGACCCTGTCGGACGCCGCGAGCAAACCGGCCTATCTCGCCAACGATGGCTGGCGCGAGCAGACCCGGCGCTTCGGCATCGATCACGTGCTGCGGGTGGCCGAGGACGGCCGTATCGAGGTGACCAGGGCGCTGCGTGCGCGCCTGCAGTTTCCGGTGCCGACCGACGTGACCGTCGTCGACTAGCGCGCAAGTCCGGCGCCGACCCGGCCGGTTCCCGGCGCGCGCAGCTCGGACCGCGATGCGGCCCGCTGCACGCCGTGCCGGCCCCGGACGTTGTCCGCGAACTTAATCGGCACGCTCGTCTCTCACACCGCATGCGCGTGCCTACCCGTATGCTCCTCGCCCTGGTTTTTCCCGTCCTGGTGCTGACCGGCTGCGGCGTGCGCTTCGCCTACCAGCACCTCGACTGGCTGGTGCCGTGGTATGTCGGCGATTACGTGACCCTCGATCCGGGCCAGAAACACCTGCTCGATACCCGCCTGGCGCAGCGCCTGGCGTGGCACTGCAGTAGCCAGCTGGGGTCTTATGCCGACTTGCTGCGTGAGTTCGAGGCGCGCCTCGATGCGGACGCGCCGATTGCCCCCGTCGAGCTGGAGCACTACCTGCACCGTGGCGAAGCGTTCTGGCGCACGCTGATGACCGCGATCACGCCCGATGCAGGCGCGCTGCTGGCCGGGCTCAGCGCCGAGCAGGTCGACGAGCTCGCGGCGGCATTCGACAAGCGCAATCGCGACGTCCGCGAGGAGTTCCTCGGCGGCACGGTGGAAGAGCGGCGCGAGCGCCAGATCGAACGCATGGAAAAGCGACTCCAGGGCTGGTTCGGCCGCCTCGAGCCCGAACAGCGCCGCCTGGTTGCCGCATGGAGCGCAAACCTCGTGCCAACGGCCGACCGCTGGCTGCAGAACCGCGAACAGTGGCAGGTCGACTTGCTGGCAGCACTCGGGCAGCGCACGCAGCCTGCCTTCGAGGCCCGTCTGTCGAGTCTGCTGGTCAGCCCCGAGGCCGCCTGGCCCGTGCAGTATCGCGCCGATGTGGAGCGCAACCGGGCGCTGACCCTGAGCCTGCTGGCCGAGGTCTTCAATGTTGCCAATCCCGCACAACGCGAGCACCTGCGTGGTGAGGTCGCCACCTGGGCCGGACAGTTCGAGCAGCTTGCCTGTGCGCCCCCGCCGCAGGCGCCGAAGCTGGGCTGAAGCCGGTACGGCAAACACGCGCTCGGGCCGGCCCCGCGGCGGGCCGCGTATACTGCGCGACCCGGAACAGCAACGGAGCCGCGCATGCCCCCGAAACACCAGCTCGACCGTCTCGCCATCGGCCTGATGGTGATCTTCTGCACGATCTGGGGCATCCAGCAGGTGGCGATCAAGCTGGCCAGCGCGGGGATCTCGCCGGTATGGCAGGCCGGCCTGCGGTCGATCGGGGCTGCCGTGCTGGTGTGGGCGTGGGCCGGTTTGCGTGGGGTGCGGCTGTTCGAACGCGATCTCACCCTGTGGCCCGGATTGCTGGCCGGGCTGCTGTTCGCCGGTGAGTTCGCACTGCTGTACTGGGCGCTGGAATACACCACCGCGTCGCGCGGCGTGATCTTTCTGTACACCGCGCCCTTCATGGTGGCGGTGGGTGCGGTGTGGCTGCTGCCGCACGAGCATATGCGTCGCGCGCAGTGGGTGGGCATGGCGCTGGCATTCGTCGGGGTGGTGGTGCTGTTCGGCGAGAATCTGCTGCGGCCGTCGGGCATGGCCTGGCTCGGCGATCTGATGATGTTCGCGGCTGCCGTGTTCTGGGCCGCCACCACGCTCACGGTCAAGGCATCGGCCCTGGGCCGGGTGGCGCCGGAAAAGATGCTGATCTACCAGTTGGCGGTGTCGGCGCTGGTGTTGCCGCTGGTCGCGCTCGCCCTCGGCGAGCCCGGCGTGTTCGCGCCCACTCCGACCGTGTGGGCAAGCCTGTTGTTCCAGACCGTGGTCGTGGCAACGGGCAGTTATATCGGCTGGTTCTGGCTGATCCGCCACTACCCGGCGACGCGGCTGTCGTCGTTTTCCTTCCTGACCCCGGTGTTGGGGGTGGTGGCGGGCGGCGTGTTGCTTGCCGAGCCGCTGACCCCGGCGGTGTTCATCGCGCTCGGCCTGGTCGGGGTCGGGATCTGGATCGCGAACCGGCCGGCGCTGCCGGCCTGAGTCAGGGCGGCGGGTTGCGGTCCGGGGCGTGCGCCGTCTGCCGGACCCAGTCGGCGAAGCGCCTGACCTCCGGTCGCATCGGCCGTGGTGCCGGCGCCAGCCAGAAGCCGCGACCCTCGACCGGGAACCGGCGCTCGCCCACGGCAACGAGGCGGCCGTCGTCGATCATCGGGTCGACCAGCACCGCGCGGCCCAGCGCCAGCCCGTGTCCGGTTGCCGCGGCGTGGATCAACTGGTCGTAGTGGCTGAAGCCGATGCGCGCACGCGGGCGGATCCCGTCGAGTCCGATCGAGGCCAGCCAGTGATCCCAACCTATCCATGGAAAGCCCGGCTCGTTGTATTCGAGCAGGGTGAGCCCGGGCAGAGTGTCGGCGTCGATCACCAGTCCGGTCGCGATCGATGGGTGGCCGACGGGGAAGATCACGTCGTCGAACAGTTTGATTGCCGCTGCCGGCGCATCGCGGTCGGCGCAATAGCGCAGGGCGAGATCCACGTTCTCGCGGGCGAGGTCGACGATACGGTTGCACGCGGCGATGTGGACCTCCGTGTCCGGATGCGCCTGCTGGAAATCGCGCAGGCGCGGTACCAGCCATAGTGCCGAGATGCCGATCGAGGCGGTGACGACCACCGGCCGCTCGCCCGGCTGGCGCAGGGCTTCGGCGAGGCGGGCGTATTCGTTCAGCCAGCCCTCCGCCGCCGAGGCCAGGCGCGCCCCTTCCGTGCTCAGGCTCAGGCTGCGCACCCCGCGCACGAACAAGGTCACCCCGAGCGCGCCTTCGAGGGTGTGCACCTGACGGCTGATCGCCGACTGGGTGAGGCACAGTTCGGCGGCGGCGCGCGTGAAGCTCAGGTGGCGGGCGGCGGCGACGAAGCCCCGCAAGGCGTCCAGTGGCGGCAGATTCAGGAGTGGGCTATGCATGCGCCTTTAGCATGTATTGATGCGGAATCATCGTTTGTCTGCAGCGTAGTCGATGACGATACTGCATGCAAGGCAGAACGGAATGGCGATCGGCGCCAGGCGTTGTCTGCCGCTACGCAGGAGGATGCATCATGGACAGATCCCGCGGAACGATGATCCGGCGGCTGGCGCCGGGAGAGATCCGGGTGTTCAGCGCGATGGCCGGTGTCGAGGTGCGTTGCCTGGAAGGTCGAATCTGGCTGACTCAGTACGGCGACGATCGCGACGTGGTGCTCGAGGCCGGACGGGCCTTCGTGCCAGCGATGGCGAGCGCGGTGGTGGTGATGTCGTCAGCGCATGGCGCGCGGGTGGCGCTGGGTCGTCCGGAGCGCTCGGCGCTGGTGCGCCGGCGCTGGTGGCAGCTGCTCGCCGGCATGTTCGATCCGCGAGCGGGGAGTGCGGTGCTGCGTCAACTCGAGGGCCGCGTGCCGACCCAGGTCGTAGCGCCCGAAGCGCCGTCGCTGGTGGTGCCGGTCGCGGTGGGCCGCGGTCAGCGTCCGGCGTCGCGGGCCTTCTTTTCTTCGTATTCGCGTATCCGCTCTTCGTAGCGTGCGCGCTCGCGGGCGGCTTGCTCGGCGCGGAGCGCAGCGGCCTCGTCGGCCTTGCGGCGCTCGCGGGCACGCTCGGCATCCTTCGCCGCGCGTGCGGCGCGGGCGTCGGCCTCGGCCTGTTCCGAAACGCGTGCGCGCTCGGCGCGCAGACGCTCCGCTTCCGGCGTCGGGGCGATCACCGCGTCGGCGGCGGGCGAGGGGGGGGTCGGAGTCAGCGGCACGCCGGGGTTGGTGCGCATGACTTCGGCTGCGGCACGCTGCCGTTCGGCGAGTTCGAGCTTGCGGGCTTCGGCCTCGATCTCCCGTGCCCGGCGGATGACCTCGAGCCGTTCCTGCTTGGCCCGATCGATACAGCGGTTGACCATGAAGCGCTCGTAGCAGGCCGCTTCGATCGTCTGGAAGTTGGCCTCGGCCTGATCGCGCAGCTGCTTTGCTTCGGTATTGAGCTGGTCGATGCGGGCCGCCTCGGGGGCGGTGTCGTCGGCTGCGTGCGCGTGCGCGAGAGTCAGGCTCAGCAGCAGAGCACTGACGGCAATGCGAAAAGACGGACGTGAAGACATGCGATAACGGGGTCACGTTATGGGGATGCGTAGGATAGCGCCTTTGGCGCCGGAGGCGCGTTTCCATTCGTGACCGGCGCGCAGGTTCGGGTCGTCGCCCGAGCAAGGGCGCTTGCGCACCAAGCTGTTTCCCGCCCGGTGGTAGAATCCGGCCCTTGCCCAATTCTGCCCACAGGAGCGTCCGGTGCGTATCGTCTGTCTCGACCTAGAAGGTGTGCTGGTTCCGGAAATCTGGATCGAATTCGCCGAGCGCACCGGCATTCCCGAACTGCGCCGCACCACGCGCGACGAGCCGAACTACGACACCCTGATGAAGTACCGGCTCGACATCCTGGCCAGACATCGGCTCGGCCTGCCCGACATCCAGAAGGTGATCGCCGAGATGGGGCCGATGCCCGGTGCGCGCGCCTTCCTCGACGAACTGCGCGACGCCTACCAGGTGGTCATCCTGTCCGACACCTTCTACGAGTTCGCCAAGCCGCTGATGGTGCAGCTCGGCCTGCCGACCCTGTTCTGCCACAGCCTCGAGGCCGACGCCGCAGGCATCCTGGTCAATTACCACCTGCGCATGCCCGACCAGAAGCGCGAGGCGGTGCAGCGTTTCAAGGAGCTCAACTTCAAGGTGGTGGCCGCGGGCGATTCCTACAACGACACCGCGATGCTCGGCGAAGCCCACGGCGGCATCCTGTTCCATCCGCCCGAGAACGTGATCCGCGAGTTCCCGCAATACCCGGTGGTGCGCGACTACGCCGCCCTGCGCACCGAGATCGACAAAGCTTTTGCCAAAGTCGGCTGACTTTGGCAAAAGCCTTCAGCGCGGTGCACGGCCCCGACTCACTCCGTTCGTCGCCCCCCAAGGGGGCTCGGTCCCTCAAATAAACGTTGGCACTCCCTCCATGCATCGCGAACGCTTCTTCACCCTGTCCGCCTCCTGTCCCGACCGCGTCGGCATCGTCGCCCGCGTGTCGGGTTTCATCGCCGAGCACCGGGGCTGGATTCTGGAAACTTCGTTGCACGCCGAACTGGCGCGCGAAGGCGAGGCGGTCGGGCGCTACTTCATGCGCATCGAGATCAAGGCCGACTCGCTGCCCTTCCATCTCGCCGAGTTCCGCGAGCGCTTCCGCCCGCTCGCCGAAGAGCTCGAGATGGAGTGGAAGATCACCGATTCGGCGGTCAAGAAGCGCGTCGTGATGCTGGTGAGCAAGCAGGAGCACTGCCTGTACGACCTGCTTGCGCGCTGGAAGTCGCGCGAGCTCGACATCGAGATCCCGTGCGTGATCTCCAATCACAACGATTTGCGCGGCTTCGTCGAGTGGCACGGCATTCCCTTCCATCACGTCGCGGTCAGCGCCGACAACAAGGCGAAGGCCTACGCCGAGGTGCAGCGCCTGTTCGAGGAAGTGCGCGGCGATGCGATGGTGCTCGCGCGCTACATGCAGATCCTGTCGCCCGAGCTGTGCGCGGCCTACCCCGGGCAGATCATCAACATCCATCACAGCTTCCTGCCCAGCTTCGTCGGCGCCAAGCCCTACCATCAGGCTTATACCAAAGGCGTCAAGCTGATCGGCGCCACCTGCCACTACGTCACTGCCGATCTCGACCAGGGCCCGATCATCGAGCAGGACGTGATCCGCATCGACCACTCGGATTCGGTCGAGGACATGGTGCGCTACGGGAAGGACATCGAGAAGACGGTGCTCGCCCGCGGCCTGCGCTACCACCTTGAGGATCGCGTGCTGGTGCACGGCAACAAGACCATCGTGTTCCGCTGAGAGCGCTGCGCCCGCTCGTCGTACTTCAGCCCCGCGTCGAACTCACCGCCGCCAGGATGCCGCGCAGGATGTCGAGCGGCGGCGGAGGGCAGCCGGGCACGGCGACGTCCACCGGGATCACGTTCGCCACCCGGCCGCAACTGGCGTAGCTTTCGCCGAAAATCCCTCCGCTGCAGCCGCAATCGCCCACCGCGACCACCAGCCGTGGCGTCGGGGTCGCGTCGTAGGTGCGCCTGAGCGCGACCTCCATGTGGCGCGACACCGGGCCGGTCACCAGCAGCATGTCGGCATGGCGCGGACTGGCGACGAACTTGATGCCCAGCCCCTCGATGTTGTAATAGGGGTTGTTGAGGGCGTTGATCTCGAGCTCGCAGCCGTTGCACGAGCCGGCGTCCACCTCGCGGATCGCGAGCGCGCGGCCGAGGATGGCGAGAATGTCGGCGTTGATCTGCTGCGCCTCGGTGCGCCACTCGGTCGCCGGTTTCGGTGCCGGTTCGGTGACGATGCCGCTGCGCGCGATCTTCCTGAGCACTTGCCACATTACAGATCCTGCCCTGAATAGCTGAGGTTGAAGGACTTGTTGATCAGCGGGAAGTCGGCGACGATGTTGCCGATCACCGCATGCTCGAGCACCGGCCAGTTCTGCCACGATGGGTCGTGACAGTGGCAGCGTGCAATCGCCCCCGCCGCACCGGTCTCGAGCATCACCAGGATCTCGCCGCGCCAGCCTTCCACCCAGCCGACACCGCTGGTGTTTGCCGGGGCCGCGAGCGGAGTGTGGACCGGGCCGTCAGGCAGTTCGTCGAGGATGGCATCGATCAGGCGCAAGGACTCGAACAGCTCGGCGAAACGCAGGTTGAGCCGTGCGGCGACGTCGCCGTTGGTGTGGCTGCAGACCTGGAAGCGGAGTTGCTCGTAGGGCGCCCACGGGAAGTCCGCGCGCAGGTCCGCGCGGCGGCCACTGGCGCGTGCGGCGAAGCCGGTCAGGCCGAGCTTCCCGGCGAGTGCCGGGGTGACCCGGCCGGTGGTGACCAGGCGGTCCTGCAGCCCGGCATGATCGTCGAAGATGCGCTGCAGCGCGGTCACTTCCGCCCTGATCGCGGCAGTCTGCTCGCGCAGCGCGCGGCGCTCGTCGTGATCCAGGTCGCAGGCCACGCCGCCGGGAACGATCCGGTCCATCAGCAGGCGGTGGCCGAAGCAGCCGGCGTTGGTCCGCAGCCAGTCTTCGCGCAGGCGTGAAAACTGCGCCAGGGCGAAACCGAAGGCCGCGTCATTGCCGAGTGCACCGAGGTCGCCGAGGTGGTTGGCGATGCGCTCGCGCTCGAGCAGCAGGGCGCGCAGCCAGGTCGCCCGCGCCGGGATGCGCACCGCCGCCAGCACTTCGGCCGCCATTGCGTAGGCCCAGGCGTAGGCCACCGTGCTGTCGCCCGACACCCGCCCGGCGAGCATGGCGCCCTGATCGACGCCCATGCCGACGAACCGGCGCTCGATGCCCTTGTGCTTGTAGCCGAGGCGCTGCTCCAGCCGGAGCACCTTCTCGCCGACCACCGAGAAGCGGAAGTGGCCCGGCTCGATGATCCCGGCGTGCACCGGGCCGACCGGGATCTCGTGTACGCCGTCGCCCTCGACGCGCACGAAGGGGTAGTCGTCCGCGCCCGGATCGAAGCGCTCGTGGCCGGTCGCGTCGCAGCGCAGCGGGAAATAGTCGGCCGGCCACGCCGCGTGGCGCAGCCACGGGCGCTCGTCGCCCGCGTCCGCGGCGGCGATGCCGAGCAGATCGTGGGCGGCGCGCTGCATGCGGTTGGCGGGCGCGAAATAGCGCGCGAGGTCGGGGTAGGCCGGCTGCACCGGGTCGAGCGCGAGCGCCACCCACAACAGGCCGGCTCCGCTGCGGTAGGCGGCGCACACTTCGAAGCCGGCACCGGCGTCGCGCCGGTCGGTGCCCCACAGGCTCACCAGCTGGCCCTGGTTCTCGACGACCGCACGCGCCAGTTCGAGCCAGCGTACGGCGTCCACCCGGGCGCCGAAGATGGGGAGCGGCGCATCCAGGCGCTCGAACTCGCAATCGATGTCGAACACGCGCATGTCAGCCTCCGGCGATCATCCTGGCGGCCTGCTGGTACCAGTCGTTGAGATAGGGCGGAATGTAGAGCCCGAGCATCAGCCCGAGGCCGAGGTGGATGAACACCGGCAGCAGCGCGGGCGGATGGGGCAGCGGGCGCACCGAGGTCTCGCCGAACACCATCGGCTGGACCTTGCTGAAGATGGCGGCGAACGCGACCCCGAGCGCGACCAGCAGGAAGGGCGTGGCCCACGGCAGCTCGCGCATCGCGGTGGTGAGGATCAGGAACTCGCTGGCGAACACGCCGAACGGCGGCATGCCCAGGATCGCCAGGGTGCCGAGCATCAGCCCCCAGCCCACGGTCGGGCTGACCTTGATCAGGCCGCGGATGTCTTCCATCAGCTGCGAGCCGGCCTTCTGGGTGGCGTGGCCGACGGCGAAGAAGATCGCCGACTTGATCAGCGCGTGCACGGTCATGTGCAGCAGGCCGGCGAAGTTGGCCACCGGGCCGCCGATGCCGAAGGCGAAGGTCATGATCCCCATGTGTTCGATCGAGGAGTAGGCGAACATGCGCTTGACGTCGCGCTGGCGCGACAGGAAGAAGGCCGCGGCGACCACGGTGACGAGGCCGAAGCCGATCATCATCTTCCCCGGCAGGCCGTTCTGCAGCGCGCCGTCGGCCAGCACCTTGCAGCGCAGGACGGCGTACAGCGCGACGTTCAGGAGCAGGCCGGAGAGCACCGCCGAGATCGGCGTCGGGCCCTCGGCGTGGGCATCGGGCAGCCAGTTGTGCACCGGCACCAGGCCGATCTTGGTGCCATAGCCGAGCAGCAGGAAGACGAAGGCCAGCGACAGGATGCGCGGATCGAGCAGGTGCTTGGCCGCAGCCAGGTGGGTCCACAGCAGGGCGTTGTCGCCGCCGCCGATCGCGCGCTCCGCGGCGAGGTAGAGCAGGATGGTGCCGAACAGCGCCTGGGCGATGCCGACCCCGCACAGGATGAAGTACTTCCACGCCGCCTCCAGGCTGGCGGCGGTGCGATAGACCGAGACCAGCAGCACCGTGGTCAGCGTGGCGGCCTCCATCGCCACCCACAGGATGCCCATGTTGTTGGTGGTCAACGCCACCAGCATCATGCAGTTGAACAGCTGGTACATGCTGTGATAAAGCCGCATCCGGCCTGGCGTCATCTTGCCGTGATCGACCTCGATCCGCATGTAGGGGCGCGAGAACAGCGAGGTGGTGAAGCCGACGAAGGCGGTCAGGGTCACCAGGAACACGTTGAGCGCATCGACGAAGAACCATTCCCCCCACACCAGCAGCGGGCCGTCGCGGATCACATCGGAGGTGAGCCAGGCGGCGGCCACCAGGGTCAGGAAGCTGATCACCGCGTTCAGATCCTGGCCCGCACGGCGATCGCCCCAGATCGCCAGCAGCAGGCCGCCGACCAGGGGGATGCCGAGTACCAGCTGCAGGGCTTCCATGCTCACTCGTCCTTGAGTTTTTCGAGGTGACGGATGTCGAGGCTGTCGAACTGCTCGCGGATCTGGAACATGAACACGCCCAGGATCAGGATGCCCACCAGCACGTCGAAGGCGATGCCGAGTTCGACGATCATCGGCATGCCGCTGGTGGCGGCGGTGGCGGCGAAGAACAGGCCGTTCTCCATCGACAGGAAGCCGATCACCTGCGGCACCGCCTTGGCCCGCACGATCATCATCAGGAAGGACAGCAGCACGCAGGCGAGCGCGATCCCCAGCGTGCCGCTGGCGACCGAGGCCGACAGGCTGGCGATCGGCGCCGCCAGGTTGAAGGCGAAGATCACCAGCACGATGCCGATCAGCATCGTGGTCGGGATGTTGAACAGGGTCTCCACGTCCCAGCGCACATTGAGGCGGTTGATCACCCGGTGGAGCAGGATCGGGATCAGCACCACCTTGAGCACGAAGGTGATCGCGGCCGACCAGTACAGGTGATGCTGGCCGGTCAAATAGGCCACCACCGCGGTCGCCGCCACCAGCGCCGCGCCCTGCAGGGTGAACAAATGGATCAGGGTCAGGATGCGGCGCTGGGCGATCATGGCGAACGCCAGCACCAGCAGCACGACGGCAAACAGGTTGATGCTCTGGGCAAGGAGCGCGTCCATGTCAGTATGTGCCAGGCGAACGCAGTGAGCGTGGGGGTTGTTTCATCTCAGGCTCCGAGCAGCACGTGGACCAGCAGCGCGATCACCGCCAGCAAGAAGGCGGTGGCGAGGAATTCGGGCACGCGGAACAGCCGCATCTTGGCGTTGATGGTCTCGATCAGCGCGAGCAGCATGCCGCCCACCGCGAGCTTGGCGATCAGCACCGGCAGCGCGACGATCATCGCCAGCGGGGTGTCGGCGCTGGCGATGCCCCACGGAAAGAACAGCGCCAGGCCGATGCACGAATAGGCAAACAGCTTGAGCGCGGCGGCCCATTCGATCAGCGCGAGGTGACGCCCCGAGTATTCCAGGATCAGCGCCTCGTGGATCATCGTGAGTTCGAGATGGGTGGTCGGGTTGTCGACCGGAATGCGCGCATTCTCGGCCAGCGCGACGAAGGTGAAGGCCACGCCTGCCACCGCGAGGCTGGGGTAGATCGCGAACGGCTGGTGGGCGATGGTCTGCACGATGTTCGCGAGCGAGGTCGACTGGGTGATCAGCGACGCCGAGAACAGCACCATCAGCAGCGCCGGTTCGGCGAGAAAACCGATCAGCATCTCGCGCCGTGCGCCCAGACTGCCGAAGGAGGTGCCGATGTCCATCGCCGCGAGCGAGATGAACACCCGCGCCAGTGCAAACAGCCCGACCAGGGCGATCGCGTCTGCGGCGGTGGCGAGCGGCAGGTCGGTCGACAGCGTGGGCGCGATGCCGCATACCAGCGCCATGCACGCAAACACGATGTAGGGCGCGATGCGGAACAGCGGCGAGGCCGATTCGGCGAGCACCGATTCCTTGTTGAAGAGTTTGTGCAGGACCCGGTAGGGCTGCAGCAAGCCGGGGGAACTGCGGTTCTGCAGCCACGCCCGCCACTGGTTCACCCAGCCGGTGAGCAGCGGCGCGAGCGCGAGCGCGACGACGATCGCGAGGACCTGGGCGAAGACGCCGGACAGGGTCACCATTTCGCCACCATCAGCAACACGATCAGGGTGACGAAGCTGTACAGCAGGTAGATCGCGATCCGCCCCTGCTGCAGCCGGCCCACCAGGTGGGCGATGCGTTCGGTGAGCCGTCCCAGCGGCAGGTACAGCCAGTGCCAGAAATGATCCTCGATGCTCACCTTGTACGCCGGCTTCGCATCGAAGGGCGAGGGCACCTCGCGGCTCATGCGGAACACCGGCGCGAAGATCTCCCGGATCGGCTGGCCGAAGCCCTCGGCGGTGTCCTGCATGCGCGCGGTTTGCGCCGGAAAGCCGCAATCCCACGGCGGCGCACGACGCACCCGGGCATGGTAGAAACGGTGCACCAGGGTAGCCGTGAGCCACACCGCGCCGACCACCACCAGCAGGAACGCCAGCGGGCTGTAGCTGGCGCGTTCGACCGAGATCGGCGACAGCAGCACCCAGCCGTTGGCGCGTACGGTCGTGGCGATGCCGTCGCCGAGCAGGACCTGGGTGACCGGATCGATGGCGCCGATCATCTGTACCGGAAAGATGCCGAGCAGCACGCAGCCCGCGCCCAGCCACACCAGTCCGGTACGCTCCAGCGGCGAAGCCGGGTGGGCGTGGGCGAGCTTCGGTTCGCGCGGCTGGCCGAGGAAGATCACGCCGTAGAATTTCACCATCACGTAGCCGGCGAGTGCCGCCACCAGTGCAATGGCCGCCGCCACCACCGGGATCAGCATGTTGAGGAAGGAGTTCGGCAGCCCGGTGGTGAACAGGAAGCTTTGCAGCAGCAGCCATTCGGCGACGAAGCCGGAGAAGGGCGGCAGGCCCGAACTCGCGAGCACGCCCACGAGCGCCAGCGTGGCGACCCACGGCATGCGCCGGATCAGCCCGCCGAGCTTGCCCAGGCTGCGCTCGCCGGTGGCGTGCAGCACCGAGCCGGTGGCGAGAAACAGCAGGCTCTTGAAGAAGGCATGGCTGATCACATGGTAAAGCGCCGCGGTCAGCGCCAGCGCCGCCAGCGCGGTCATGCCGTAGGCCTTGAACAGCAGGCCGAGGCCGATGCCGACGAAGAGCAGGCCGATATTCTCGATCGAGGAGTAGGCCAGCAGGCGCTTCATGTCGGTCTGCACCGCGCTGAAGGCCACCCCGAACAGCGCGGTGATCAGGCCGATGCCCAGCAACAGCACGCCCCACCACCAGATCTGCGTCGACAGCAGATCGAAGCTCACCCGCAGCACGCCATAGATCGCGGTCTTGAGCATCACCCCGCTCATCAGCGCCGACACCGGAGAGGGCGCCGCGGGGTGGGCTTCGGGTAGCCACACGTGGAGCGGCACGATACCCGCCTTGGCGCCGAAGCCGACGGTGGCGAGCAGGAAGGCGACCGACGCCCACAGCGGCGATAGCGACTGCGCGCGCATGTTGGCGAAGGTGTAGTCGCCGGTATTGGCCTGCAGCACGCCGAAGCACAGCAGGATGGCGATCGCGCCGACGTGCGCGATCAGCAGGTAGAGGAAGCCCGCCCGGCGGATGGTGGGCACGCGATGGTTGGCGGTGACCAGGAAGTAGGACGACAGCGCCATCGTCTCCCACATCACCATGAAGGCATAGGCGTCGTCGGCCAGCACCACCATCGCCATGCTGGCGAGGAAGACGTGGTATTCGAGGCACAGCAGCCCCGGCGGGGTGCCCTCGCCGTGGCGGAAATAGCCCGCCGCAAAGATCGAGATGCCGGCGCCGGCGGCACCGATCACCAGCAGGAAGAACGCCGACAGGCCGTCGAGGCGCAGATGGAAGGGGAGGTCGGGCAGGCCCACCGCGAGAATCGCGGTTTGCGGTGCATCGAACAGGGCGAGCACGGCGAAGGTGGCAAGGGCAAGGCCGATCACGCTGCCGGCGGGAAACAGCGCCCGGGCCACGAATTCCGTGTTGCGCAGGGCGAACAGGCCGGCCAGCCCGAGCGCCAGCCAGCCGCCGAGCAGCACCAGTATCCAGTCCAGATAAACCATACGCTCCCCTTGCGTTCCGGCATTCCGGGCGCTGCTTCAGGCAGCGTACCGGAGCCCCCCTGGGCACACGCAGACGTCGTTGTGGGGCAGAGCATGCGCTGTGTCATCGCCTCAAGTCCAGCCCCTGCGTCCGGACTTCCGCGGTCAAGGGCGGAACGGCCCGGTGCCGTTCGCGGACGGACAGAAAAAAGGGCGCCCCGCAGGGCGCCCAGTCGAGCCGGAACCGGAGGAGAGTTCGGCTCCGGCAGGTCTTTCTTCTTAGTAGTGGTAAGCGGTTTCGCCGTGGGCAGTGATGTCCAGGCCTTCGCGTTCCTCTTCTTCCGGCACCCGCAGTCCGACGAACATGTCGGCGATCTTGAAGGCGATGAAGGCAACCACGGCCGACCACACGATGGTGATGATCACCGAGTAGGTCTGGATCCACACCTGCGAGGCGATCGAGAAGTCCTCGGCACCCGTGCCGCCCAGCGAGGGCGCGGTGAACACGCCGGTCAGGATCGCACCCAGGATGCCGCCCACGCCATGCACACCGAACACGTCGAGCGAGTCGTCCGCGCCGAGCATGCGCTTGAGGCCATTGACGCCCCACAGGCAGATGAAGCCGGCGAGCAGGCCGATGACGATGGCGCCCATCGGGCCGACCGAACCGCAAGCCGGGGTGATCGCCACCAGGCCGGCGACGGCGCCGGATGCAGCACCCAGCATCGAGGGCTTGCCCTTGAACATCGCCTCACCCAGGCACCACGCCAGCACCGCGGCGGCGGTGGCGAACAGGGTGTTGATGAAGGCCAGGGCAGCGCCCGACGTGGCTTCCAGGTTGGAACCGGCGTTGAAGCCGAACCAGCCCACCCACAGCATCGACGCACCGACCATGGTCAGCGTCAGCGAGTGCGGCGCCATCGATTCGCGACCGTAGCCGATGCGCTTGCCCACCATGTAGGCACCCACCAGGCCGGCCACACCGGCGTTGATGTGCACCACGGTACCGCCGGCGAAGTCGAGCGCACCGCTATCGAGCAGGAAGCCGCCCGGGCCCCACACCATGTGGCAGATCGGCAGGTAGCAGAAGGTGAACCAGATCACCGAGAACAGCAGCACCGCGGAGAATTTCATCCGTTCGGCGAAGGCGCCGACGATGAGGGCGCAGGTGATGCCGGCGAAGGTGGCCTGGAAGGCGATGAACGCGTATTCCGGCAGCTTGGATTCGTCGGTGAAGGTGTCCGCCAGGGTGTCGATGCTCACGCCGGACAGGAACAGCTTGTCGAGCGAGCCGATGTAGGGGCTGGCCTCGGTGAACGCCAGGCTGTAGCCGAAGAAGGCCCACAGCACGGAGATCAGCGAGAACACCACCATCACCTGCATCAGCACCGACAGCATGTTCTTGGAGCGGACCAGGCCGCCGTAGAACAGTGCCAGGCCGGGCAGCGCCATGAACAGGACGAGCAGGGTCGAGGTCATGATCCATGCCACGTCCCCTTTGTTGACCGTGGCTTCGACGGCCGCCTCGGCGGCGGCTGCCGCCTCGACCACGGCCTCGACTGCCGGCGCCGCCGGCGTTTCCTGGGCGAAAACGCCGCCCGCAAAGCCGACGGTCAGCGCCGCCAGCAGAATCGCAAATAGTTTTTTCATTTTTTCCTATCTCCCTTACAGGGCGTCTGATCCGGTTTCACCGGTACGAATGCGGATCGCCTGCTCCAGATCGAACACAAAGATCTTGCCGTCCCCGATCTTGCCGGTCGAGGCCGACTTCTCGATGGCTTCGATGGCCTGGTCGAGGATGTCGTCGCGAATGGCTGCTTCGATCTTTACCTTGGGCAGGAAGTCGACGACGTATTCCGCGCCACGATAGAGCTCGGTATGGCCTTTCTGCCGGCCGAAGCCCTTGACCTCGGTCACGGTGATGCCCTGGACGCCGATCGCGGACAGGGCTTCACGCACTTCGTCGAGCTTGAACGGCTTGATGATGGCGCTGATGAATTTCATGGTTGGTCCACCTATATGACTGAGATTTGCTTATCCCCGCCGCATCGCAGGATGCGGTCGGGGCGTCACCGAATTGCTCAGAATTCCTTGCTGAAGGACAGCACGAGCCGGTCGCCGGCTGCGTTCTTGGGCGAGTCGCCGAAACAGTACGGTTCGCCCTTGGAGCAGCTGCCGTCGGCATCGGAATCAGTGTAGTTCAGCGCCACGGTACCGAAGCCGACGTCCTTGCTGACGCCCACGCCCCAGTCGGCATAGGAGGCCGACCCGTTGCTCTTGATGATCTGACGGCCGACGTGGGCGGAAACGGCCCAGGTGTCGGCGAACTCGTACTCGGCGTTCAGCTCGAGGTAGTTGCTGTTGCGCGTGCTGCCGCCGGTCGGGCTGGTCCAGGCGAACAGGTACTTGGAGACGGAATGCGAGTACTTCAGCTCGAGGAATTCCCAGCCCAGAGCGAGATAAACTTCGGTCGAGTCCGGCGTGGCGACGCCACCGATGTTGTCGCCGGGGTAGAAGTAGCGGATGGCGCCGACGTCGTAGGAGACGGGACCGACCGTGTTCCCGTAGCCGAGATACAGATCGATTTCCATGCTGTTGTTTTCTTTGTACAGGTCGTCCACCCAGGCGACGTTGGATGCCCATGTGCCGATATAGAAACCGCTGCTGTGCGCGTAGTCGAAGCCGCCTTGCACGGCGGGCTTTCCTTGCGTCTGGCTGATGCCGCGGAAGACGTAGTCGGTGGTCAGGGTGAGGTTGGCACTGAACGGGCTTTCCTCTTGTGCATGTGCAGTGCCCATCAACGGCAGGATTGCGAGCAGGGCGGTGGTAAGGATGGTCTTGCGCATGGATTGCTCCTGAAGGAGGTTGGTGTTTTGGCTCAGAACCTTATGCATACACCGTGCCAGCTTCTCGAAACCCTTGCCGATAAAGGCTCTGATGGATTCATGCGGGATCACGGGGAGGCCGGGCATGGAGATGCTGTGTCCGGGATGAGGCGTGAAAACCCTGGATGCACCAATGCGGTGCTGTCGACTGCGAGGGCAGGCACCGTTTTGGGGCGTCGACGGAGAAAGCACTGCCGGAAGTGCGTGCTAGACTATTTGCCTCTTCGCGTTCCGGACTTCTCACACCATGACTACTCCCCGTATCTTCGATGAAATTGGTGCAAAACTCTCCGAACTCGCGGCAAACAGCCCCGCGCGCGATATCGAGAAAAACATCAAGGCAGTGC
Source organism: Azoarcus sp. Soil_N_20 (assembly GCF_057656155.1). Classification (NCBI taxonomy): domain Bacteria; kingdom Pseudomonadati; phylum Pseudomonadota; class Betaproteobacteria; order Rhodocyclales; family Zoogloeaceae; genus Azoarcus; species Azoarcus sp. Soil_N_20. Next base: position 349,192 of record NZ_JBDGKX010000006.1, read on the forward strand.
TGACCGGCGCCTTCGGCAAGCTCGACCTGGTCACCCGCGAAGACTTCGAAGTTCAGCGCGAGATGCTCGCGCATGCGCGCCAGCGTCTGGCCGAGCTCGAGGCGCGGGTTGCCGCGCTCGAGGCCGATGCTGCGGAGCGCGATCGCGGCACAAGCTGAACGCCGGCAGCGTCTGATGCGTTTTGAGTAATTCGTTTGGCATTGTCCGGATCTCCGCTAAACTGGGCGCCCCCCGGTACGGAGATCCGAATGTCGATCGCGCTTGTTCGCACCCGTGCCCTCGATGGCCTGAATGCCCCCGAGGTCGTGGTCGAGGTGCATCTGGCCAATGGCCTGCCCGGGTTCACGCTGGTGGGGCTCGCCGATACCGAGGTTCGTGAGGCCCGCGATCGCGTTCGTGCCGCGCTCGTCACCTCCCAGTTCGAGTTTCCGCAACGCCGGATCACGGTCAACCTCGCCCCCGCCGATCTGCCCAAGGAGGGTGGGCGGTTCGATTTGCCGATTGCGCTGGGCATACTCGCGGCGTCCGGACAGATCAAATCTTCCTTGCTCGATGGACACGAATTCTGCGGCGAACTCTCGCTCGACGGCAGCCTGCGCGGGGTGCGGGGCGCACTCGCGGCGGCGCTCGCGGCCGGGCGTGGCCGACGCAGTCTGGTGCTACCCGATATCAATGCTGACGAGGCGGCGCTGGCGCGCGAGGTCAGTGTGCTGCCGGCCACCTCCCTGCTCGCGGTGTGCGCCCATCTCAATAGCCACAACAGTCTCCCCGTCCATGCCTCGGCGATGGCCTTGCCGGCGGCGGCCGCCGCCCCCGATCTGGCCGACGTGCGCGGGCAGTCGCAGGCGCGGCGTGCGCTCGAGGTGGCGGCCGCCGGAGCGCATTCGCTGTTGATGTACGGCCCGCCGGGCACCGGCAAGTCGATGCTCGCCCAGCGCCTGCCCGGCTTGCTGCCGCCGCTGAGCGAAGCGGAGGCGCTCGAAAGCGCGGCGGTATTTTCCCTGAGCGGCACGTTCGACGCCACGCGCTGGGGCATGCGTCCGTTCCGCTCGCCGCACCATTCGGCATCGGCTGCGGCGCTGGTGGGCGGCGGTGCGATACCGCAACCGGGGGAGGTGTCGTTGGCCCATCACGGCGTGTTGTTCCTCGACGAGCTGCCCGAGTTCGACCGGCGCGTGCTCGAATCGCTGCGCGAGCCGCTGGAAACGGGGTCGGTCACGGTGGCGCGCGCGCGCCGCCGGGCCGAGTTTCCGGCGCGCTTCCAGCTCGTTGCGGCGATGAATCCCTGCCCCTGCGGTTTTGCCGGACATCCCACCCGCGCCTGTAGCTGCACGCCGACCCAGATCTCCCGCTACCGTGCCCGGTTGTCGGGTCCGCTGCTCGATCGGATCGATCTCACCATCGAAGTGCCCGTGGTTTCCTACGAGGACCTGTCCGGTGTGGCGCAGGGCGAATCCAGTACACCGGTCCGCGACCGGGTGGCCGCGGCCCGGGCGGTGCAGATCGAGCGCCAGGGCGTGCCCAATGCCCGCCTCGAAGCGGGCCGGGTCGAGGCGCTGTGCGCGCCGGATGCGACCGGTGCCGCACTGCTGGCGCAGGCGATGAGTCGGCTCAATCTGTCCGCGCGCGCCTATCATCGGGTGCTCAGGGTCGCGCGCACACTAGCCGATCTTGCCGGTGTCGCCCGCCCCGGCGCCGCCCAGCTGGCCGAAGCCATCCAGTACCGACGGGGACTGGACGGGCGTTGAGCGGGTGGGCCGGTTGGGCGCCTATCGGCTGTTCACGCTTCGTCCAGGATCACGATGCGCTGGCCGGCACGCACCGGAGACCCGGGCTGAATCCGGACTTCCCTGACGATGCCGGCGCGGGGCGCGGTGAGCGGAATTTCCATCTTCATCGATTCCAGTATCACCAGGGTTTCGCCCTCGGCCACCCGCTGCCCGGGCTCGACCCGGACCTGCCACAGGTTGCCGGCGATATGGCTCTCGATCGCATGCTGGCCCTGGCCCAGCGGGGCATCCTCGCCGACATCGGCGGTGACTTCCTCGGCCTCGAAATGGGCCTGGCCGGTCGCGATCCAGCGCTCGCGTTCGGCGTCGAAGGCCGCACGCTGCTGCATGCGGAAGGCGGCGATGCCGTCGGCTTCACGGGCGAGAAAGGCCTGATAGTCGGCCAGCCGCAGCGTGGTGTGCTCGATGGACAGCGGATAGCGGCCGAGCGGGAAGTCGCGGCGGATGCGCGCCAGCTCGTCGGCGTCCACCGGGTGGAAGCGGATCTGGTCGAAGAAGCGCAGCAACCAGGGCTTGCCGTCGAAGGCGGCGACGCTGCGGTAGCGGTTCCACATCTGCAGCGTGCGGCCGACGAACTGGTAACCGCCGGGGCCCTCCATGCCATACACGCACAGATAGGCGCCGCCGATGCCGACCGAATTCTCGGCGGTCCAGGTGCGGGCCGGGTTGTACTTGGTGGTGACCAGACGGTGGCGCGGATCGAGCGGGGTCGCGACCGGCGCGCCGAGATAGACATCGCCCAGGCCCATGACCAGGTAGCTGGCGTCGAACACGGTCCGGCGGACCGCGTCGAGGTCGGCGAGGTCGTTGATGCGGCGGATGAACTCGAGGTTGCTCGGGCACCACGGCGCGTCCTTGCGCACCGTGGTCATGTACTTCTCGATCGCCAGCCGGCACGCCGGGTCGTCCCAGGACAGCGGCAGTTGCACCACGCGCGACGGCACTTCGAGGTCGTCGCGTGCGCACACCCCGGCCCACAGCGCGGCGACGCGTTCGAGCAGGGTGGTCAGCGCCAGGGTTTCCGGCCGGTAGTGCAGCTGCAGCGAGCGGATGCCGGGGGTGAGGTCGACCAGACCGTCGAGTGCCAGCGCCTCGATCGCCTGCATCAGCGCATGGGCACGGAAGCGCAGCACCAGATCGAGTTCGGGGGGGCCGATCTCGAGCAGGACGTGGGTGTCGCCGGCCACGCGCGCGACCAGCCGGGTGTCGGCCGTGCCGAGGTCGAGCACGATCGGTGAGGCCGGGGTGATCGCAGGCGTGCTGGCCGCATAGGCACGGGCGAGCGCGCTCGTCTCCAGCACGCGGGCGGCGGCGAGTGCGCGCGCCGATTCGAGGCTGACCGGCACGAAACGCACTTTGTCGCCGGCCTTGAGCTGGCCCAGTTGCCACAGGTCGGCCTCGATCACCGTGACCGGGCAGACGAAGCCCCCCAGACTGGGGCCGTCCGGGCCCAGGATGACCGGCATGTCGCCGGTGAAATCGACCGCGCCGACCGCATACGGATTGTCGTGGATGTTGGACGGGTGCAGTCCGGCTTCGCCGCCGCTGTCGCGCGCCCATTCCGGTTTCGGGCCGATCAGGCGCACGCCGGTACGGCTGGAGTTGAAGTGCACTTCCCAGTCGGTGGCGAAGAAGCGCTCGATATAGGCCGGGTTGAAGTATTCCGGCGCGCCGTGCGGGCCGTAGATCACCCGCAGTTCGCGCACCGGGGCGAGCGCCGGGGTGAGGGCGGCGGGCAGGCTCGCGCCGGCGGCCGCATCGGTCAGCGGGAACAGGTGCACCACGTCGCCGCCGCGCAGCGCCCGACCGCCATGACCGCCGAACTGGCCCAGGGTGAAGGTGCTCTTGCTGCCGAGGTAGTCGGGCACGTCGAGGCCGCCGCGCACGCACAGATAGCTGCGGGTGCCGCGTTCGGCAATGGTGCCGAACACGAGGCGGGCGCCGGCCGGTACGAAGCGCGCGGTGTTCATCGGAAGGGCGACGTCGTCTACGCTCACCGGGATGGAGGCGCCGGTGACCGCGACCACCGCATCGCAATTGAAGCGGATGATCGGCCCGCTCATCGTGATCTCGAGGGCGGCGGCGCCTTCGCCGTTGCCGAGCAGGCGATTGCCCAGCCGCAGCGCGCGATCGTCCATCGGGCCCGAGGGCGGTACGCCCACGGCCCAGTAGCCCAGCCGTCCCGGCCAGTCCTGCACCGTGGTCTGAGTGCCGGCGGTGATGAATTCAATGCTGTGGCTGCGGTATTCGAGGCCTTCGAGACAGCGCGTCCACGCCGCGCCGCTGGCGAAGGGCGCGTCGGCGAGGATCTGGCGCAGGTAGTCGCGGTTGGTCTCGACGCCGTACAGGCGGGTGTCGTCGAGCGCGCGGTCGAGCGCGGCGATGGCGGCGCGGCGGTCCGGCGCGTGGGTGATGATCTTGGCAATCATGGGGTCGAAATAGGGCGGGATCTCGCAGCCGGCCTCGACCCAGGTGTCGATGCGCAAGGCACCTCCGTCTGCGGCGGGGAAGTTCACCGCGGTGAGCAGGCCGGGGCAGGGCTGGAAGTCGCGGCCCGGGTCCTCGGCGTAGAGGCGCGCCTGTACGGCGTGGCCCTGCGGCGCCAGGGCGTGCGCGAGTTCGGCGAGCGGTGGCAGCTCGCCGGCCGCGAGCCGTACCATCCACTCGACCAGATCGACGCCCCACACCTGTTCGGTGACCCCGTGCTCGACCTGCAATCGGGTATTCACTTCGAGAAAATGGAACGCGCCCGCGTCGCTGTCATAGACGAATTCCACCGTCCCGGCCGAGCGGTAGTTCACCGCGCGGGCGAGCTGCACTGCCGCGGCGCACAGGGCTTCGGCCATGCCCGCCGGCAGGTTCGGCGCCGGGGTTTCTTCCAGCACCTTCTGGTTGCGGCGCTGCACCGAGCAGTCGCGTACGCCGAGCGCGAGCACTTCACCGGCGCCGTCGCCGAACACCTGCACTTCGAGGTGACGGGCGCGCTCGATGTACTTTTCGATGAACACGCCGGCGTCGGAGAAGTTGTTCTCGCCGAGGCGACGCACCGCGTCGAAATGGCGACCGAGCTCCTCCGCGTTCCGGCACACACGCATGCCGATGCCGCCGCCGCCGGCGGTGCTCTTGAGCATGACCGGATAGCCCACGGTGGCGGCCGCGGCCAGTGCGTCCGCGACCGAGCCCAGCAGGTCGGTGCCTTCCAGCAGTGGTACGCCTTGTGCCTTTGCGAGCGCGCGTGCGGTGTGCTTGAGGCCGAACACCCGCAGTTGCTCCGGGGTCGGACCGATGAAGGCGATGCCCGCGGCCTCGCAGCGTTCGGCAAACACCGCGTTCTCGGACAGGAAGCCGTAGCCGGGGTGAATCGCGGTGGCCCCGCTCTGCTCCGCAATGCGCAGGATCTTGTCCACCGCGAGATAGGTGGTCGCCGCCGCCCCTTCGCCGAGACTGTAAGCCTCGTCGGCTTCGATCAGGTGGCGGCTGGCGGCGTCCGCCTCCGAATAGACGGCGACGCCGCCGGTGCCGAGCCGGCGCAGGGTACGCAGGATGCGGCAGGCAATGGCGCCGCGGTTGGCGATCAGGACTTTGTCGAACATGGTCTCACCCGATTCGTGTCGAGCTATGGCGGGTCGTCCCGCCGGAGATCGGAACCGCGGAGGTCGTCCTCCGGGTGGGTGGTCGGCTCAGGCGCCAGGCAGGGGCGGGTGTCGCTTCAGTCCCACACCAGCACTTCGGCCGGGGTCGGGTTGTAGGCGTTGCACGGGTTGTTCAGTTGCGGGCAGTTGGAGATCAGCACGATCACGTCCATCTGCGCCTGCAGTTCCACGTACTTGCCGGCGCCCGAGATGCCGTCCTCGAAGGTGAGGCGGCCGTCGGCGGTGACCGGCACGTTCATGAAGAAGTTGATGTTGGCGCCGATGTCGCCCTTGGCCAGGCGGCCGTCGTGCATGCAGCCGCACAGGAAGTTGTCGCGGCAGGCGTGCATGTGCAGCTTGTCGAGCGCATAGCGCACGGTGTTGCTTTCCTGCGCGCAGGCGCCGCCCACGGTGTCGTGGCGGCCGCAGGTGTCGGCGACGATGGTCAGCATCGGGCGGCCGAGGTTGGAGTACAGCACGCTGCCGGTGGTGAGATACAGATTGCCCTGGCGGCGCAGGGTGCGCTGCGGGTCGTAGCGCTCCTTGGGGTTGGCGACGCCGTAGAACAGGGTGTCGACCGCCTGGTTGCCTTCGAGATCGAGCAGGCGCACGGTCTGGCCGGCCCTGACTTCGCCGACCCAGGGCTCGCCGGCGGGGATCACGTGGCGGAACACCGCCGTTTCGGGTTGGCGCATGCTGGTGATCAGGGTGCTCATGTCGGGGCCCCTCACAGGTAAAGATTTTCGGTGTTGATGAAGCCGCGCTCGTTCTCCGGGCGGGAGCTGCGGCAGTGCGCGGCGACGGCGGCCTCGGCCTGCATCCAGGTGAGTTGCACCGGCCGCGGCGCATACTCCGGAGACGGGTCCATCGGATGCTGCAGCGCGGTCATCACCACCAGGGTGTCCATCGGTGCGTAAAGCTCGATGTAGTCGCCGGCCTTGCTGTTGCCGGCGACGAAGTGCAGCCGGCCGTGGTCGTCGACGGTGACTTTGGAGAACAGGTTGAGCACCATCAGCAGGTCCTCGAGGCCCATCCCCCACTTGCCGAGCTCGACCAGCAGGTTGTCGGTGCCGTTGCGATGGCAGGCATTGCGCAGGGTCTGGTAGGGGCCGTCGCCGTATTTCTCGCGCACTTCGGCGGCATCGAGCACGCCGCCGAGGCTGTCGTTCCAGCCCGCGCTGTCTTCGGTGATCGCTGCCAGCACCCGGCCCATGTCGGAGTACAGGCAATGGCCGCGGGTGAGCTTTGCGGTGTACTGGCACTTGAGCGAGTCGGGCAGGTTGAGGCGCTCGGTCTTCTCGTGCGCATTGAACAGCAGCAGGCTGACATTGGCGCCGCCTTCGAGGTCGGTCAGGCGCAGCAGGCGACCGCGGCGCAGCACGAAGGAGCGGTGGCCGCCGCCGGGCAGCCGCTCTTCGGCGAGCACGGGATAGGGCAGGGGGGAAACAGGCTTGGTCATGGCGTCCTCGTCATGCTTTGTTCAACGCTTCCGTCACGTGGGCGGGCAGCGCGGCGACGGCCTCGCGGGCGGCGTGGCGGTCGAGGTTGAGGGGAATGTCGTAGGTGATGCGGGCGCCATAGGCGCCGGGAGCTTGCGGATCGTGGCGGACCTTGTCGAACACCAGCAGGCGGGTGCCGAGGGTGAAGCCCTCGGACAGGTCATGGGTGACCATCAGCACGGTGAGCCGGGTTTCCTGCCACAGCTCGAGCAGCAGCGCGTGCATGTCGCGGCGGATGCCGGGGTCGAGCGCGCCGAACGGTTCGTCGAGCAGCAGCATGCGCGGCTTCATGATCAGGGCCTGGGCGATCGCCAGACGCTGCTGCATGCCGCCGGAGAGCTGGCTGGGGTACTTGTCGAGGGCGTGCTGGAGGCCGACGCGTTCGAGCAGCACGGCGGCCTGCGCGCGCGCCTCGTGCCGGGCGCGGCCGAACAAACGGCCCAGCAGCGGCGCGCGCGGCAGTTCGAGGCCGAGGGTGACGTTGTCGAGCACGGTGAGGTGGGGCAGCACCGAGTAGCGCTGGAACACGATGCCGCGGCTGGCATCGGGCTCGGCCGCCAGCGCTTTGCCGTCGACCAGGATCTCGCCGCGGCAGGGCCGCTCCTGGCCGAGCAGCAGGCGCAGGAAGGTGGACTTGCCGCAGCCCGATGCCCCCACCAGCGCGCAGAACTCGCCCTCGGCGATGTTCAGCCTGAGGCCTTCGAGCACGACCTGGTCGCCATACTCCTGCCATACGTTGCGGACCTGGATGAAGCTCATGCGCGGCCTCCGTCGTGCCACGGGAAGGCGGCACGGGTGAGGCGCTTGAGGCCGTAGTCCATCAGCCAGGCGAGCGCGGTGATCCAGGCCACGTAGGGCAGGATCACGTCCATCGCGAGGTAGCGCCGGACCAGGAAGATGCGATAGCCGAGGCCGTCGGTGGCGGCGATCGCTTCGGCCGCGATCAGGAACAGCCAGGCCGAACAGAGCGCCAGCTGCAGCGCGATCAGCAGCCGTGGCAGCAACTGCGGCAGCACCACGCGCAGGATCAGCGTCCACGTATTCGCCCCCAGGGTCTGGGCCTTGATCAGCAGCTCGACCGGGATCTCGCGGGCGCGCTGCTCGATGTCGCGGGCGATCACCGGGGTGATGCCGATCACGATCAGCATCACCTTGGACAGCTCGTCCAGCCCGAACACGATGAACAGGATCGGCAGGATCGCCAGCGGCGGGATCATCGAGATCACCGTGAGCAGGGGCGACAGCGGCACCCCGAACACGGGCAGCGTGCCGGCGAGCAGGCCCAGGCTCAGGCCGGCGACGGCGGCGATCGCCAGCCCCATGCCGAGGCGCTTGAGGCTGGCTGCGGTGTCGTCCCACAACAGATAGCGGCCGGTGCGCGGGTCTTCGGTGAAGGCCATGCGGTCGATCGCCTCGGCCATCTGCTGGGCGGCAGGCAGCAGCTTGTCCTGCGGGTTGTCGGCAAGGCGCGCGGCCGAACCGGCGAGGTAGGCGATCAACAGCAGCGCGAACGGCAGGATCGTCAGGCTGATCCGCCAGCTACGGTTCGGTTTTCGGTTGATGAGACGCATCGCGGCGCTCCATGATGATGGGCTCGCCGCCGCGCCGGCTGATCGGGGCCGATGGCGGCGATCAGAACGGCGGGGCGGACACCGATGGGTCGGCGCGGATCAGTCCAGCTTGCTTTCGGCCGCCATCCGCATGTAGCTCGGATCGAAGCGCAGCTTGAGATTGGCCGCATTGCCGCGGGTACCGCCGGCGAAGCTCATGCCGATCGCGTCGGCACTGCGCGCGCCCTCGCCGAGCAGGCCGTGCTTGAAGCTGAAGCCGGCGACCTTGGTCATGGTCGCCGGCAGATCGGCGCTGGTCGAGAAGGCGAGTGCGTCGGCCGCGGTGTAGAACATCCGGGTGGCGGCGAGCTGCGCCTCGTAGCCGGCGAGGTCGGTGCCGGAAGCGGCGGCCATGTGCTGGCGTGCCGCCTTGCCGGCCGCGGTGTCGGCACTCATGATCGACATCACTTCGTACCACGCGCCGACGAGCGCCTTGCCGAAGGCGGGGTTGTCGGCCAGGGTCTGGGTATTGACCACCATCAGGTCGATGATCTCGCCGGGGATCTTGCTCGAATCGAACACCTGGGTGACCTTGGGCATGGCGGTCACTTCGGCGAGCAGCGGGTTCCAGGTGGCCACGGCGTGCACGCCCGAGGTGGCGAAGGCGGCGACCAGGTCGGCATCCGAGGTGTTCACCACCTTGGTGTCGCGCTCGCTGAGCCCCGCAGACTCCAATCCGCGTGCAAGCAGGTAGTGCGACACCGAGAGCTCGACCAGGTTGATCGGCTTGCCCTTGAGGTCGGCAAGGGTCTTGCCCGTGCCCTTGATCACGATCCCGTCGTTGCCGTTGGAGAAGTCGCCGATGATCAGCGCAGTGGTGTCGACGCCGCCGGCGGCCGGAATCGTCAGCGCGTCCATGTTGGTCATCGCGCAGCCGTCGAAGCCGCCCGCGGTGTATTGATTGATCGACTCGATGTAGTCGTTGACCTGCACGACGTCGATCTTGAGGTCGTACTTCTTCGCCCACTTGTCCATGATCCCGCTGGTGGCGGCGTATTCCCATGGCATCCAGCCGGCGTAGATCGTCCAGCACACCTTGAAGTCCTGCTTCGGCGCGGCGTGGGCAGCCGGAGCGGCAAGGGCGAGGGAGAGCGAAAGTGCGGCTGCGGAGGCAGCGGCAAACAGGCGGGACTTGATCATGAAAACCTCCAGTTCGGTTGTCGGGTCAAGCGGGAGCGGCGCATCACATGATGGTGCGTTCTCCCGGGCTTTTATCCCGCCGTGTAACCTCGCTGGAGGTCGATAACTCTTGGACCAGACACCCGCATGCGCAGGCCGGAACCCTAGTCATCTATTTCAGATTGTGGTGCTTCGAGCCCGGCGAACCGGACCGCTCCTGCATGCCCCTCCTAAGCGAATACCGTGCCATCGATAGAATCGGCCGCGAGCCGCGGAGCCGCGTTGCCTGCAGCGACCCCACCGCGGGTGATCTGCACCAAGTTGGGGTGGATGCCCTCGAATGGTGCCTTCGCGCAGGGGGTGATTCGCCGTTTGCCCACGGCGCCGAACGCGGGCGCGATGCCGCGGCGCCGACTTCCTGGCACGGATTCCGGTGTGGACCGGCAGTACCGGCCGCTACGCGCGTATCATCGAACGCTCCGGGTGTGCGCAGCCGGCCGCGGCCGTCCGCTAACGCGTACCGGATCGGCACCGAGCGGCCGCCGGGCGCCGCTCCGTTCCCGACCGACAGACACAACAACAACGATGCCCTCGACTTCCCCCTGGCTGGCCGTGGTGCTGGCCGCACTGGCTGCGATCGGCCCGTTCGCGATCGATACCTATCTGCCCGCCTTCCCCGAGATGGCGGCTTCGCTCGGCGCGAGCCGGGTCGAGATCCAGCAGACCCTGACCGCCTACATGGCGACCTTCGCCTTCATGGTGCTGTGGCACGGTGCGCTGGCCGACCGTTTCGGCCGCCGGCGGGTGCTGATTGGCGCCACCCTGCTGTTTTCCCTGGCGTCGGTGCTGTGTGCGTTTGCGTCCACGATCGAATGGCTGTGGGCCGGACGTGCACTGCAGGGCCTGTGTGGCGGCGCCGGCATGGTGGTCGGACGGGCGGTGATCCGCGATCTGCACGACGGCGCCCAGGCGCAGCGGCTGATGTCGAGGGTGATGATGATCTTCGGCATCGCGCCGGCAGTGGCGCCCCTGGTGGGTGGGCTGCTGCTGGCGGTCGCGGGCTGGCGCTCGATCTTCGTGTTCCTCGCCGCCTTCGGGCTGGTGCTGACCTTCCTGAGCTGGCGTCTGCTGCCCGAGACCCTGAGCGAAGACGCCCGCCAGCCGCTGCACCCGGTGGCGCTCGGGCGCGCCTACCGCAGCGTGCTGTCCAGCCGCGCCTTCGTGCTGCTCGCCGGGTCGGTGGCGCTGATGTTCAACGGCTTCTTCATCTATGTGCTGTCGGCCCCGGTGTTCGTGATGACCCACCTCGGTCTCGGTGCGCAGGATTTTGCCTGGCTGTTCGTGCCGTCGGTGGCGGGCATGATGCTCGGTTCGGCCGTGTCCGGGCGGGTTGCCGGCCACTGGACCCCGACGCGCACGATCGGTGCCGGCTTCGCGGTGATGTTCGCGGCCGCGGCGGCAGCGGTGGTGCTGGCCGCCGTCGGGCCCGCGCAGGCGCTGTGGCTGGTGGCGCCGATCGCGGTGTACAACATCGGCATGGCGCTGGCCATGCCCAGTCTCGGCATTCTTGCGCTCGACCTGTTTCCCGCACGGCGAGGCATGGCCTCGAGCTGTCAGAGCTTTCTGCAGGTCGGCATCAATGCCTTCACCGCGGGCATGCTCGCTCCGCTGTTGTGGCACTCGCCGCTGAGCCTTGCGCTCGGCATGTGCGTGTTTGCGGCGCTCGGCTTCGCCGGCTTCATGACCTGGCACCGTCGTGAAGCCGTGATCTGATCGGGTACGGCGCGCTCGCGGTCAAGCGGCGCAGCGGCCCGTGCGGACGTCGTTCAGCACTGCTGCCAGGGGAGCCCGTCGAAACGCCAGCCGTTGATCGAATTGCGGTGGTGCTGGTCGTCGAGATCGCCCTCGAAGCCGTGGATGATGTTGACCACATTGCGAAAGCCCGCCGCGATCAGGGCTTCGCCGGCGGGCTGCGAACGGTTGCCGCTGCGACAGATCAGCACCACCGGACGCTCGCCCTCGTGGCCGGCGAGCTTCCTCACCTCGCCGACGAAGTGCGGATTGATCTCCCAGTCGGGGCCGTCGTTCCACGACACATGAATCGCGCCCGGCGGGTGACCGACGAAGAGGTGTTCGATCTCGCTGCGGACATCGATCAGCAAGGCTTCGGGATGGGCTTGCAGAAAGGCGTGGGCTTCCTTCGGGGTGACGTGTTTCATCCGTGCGCTCCTTTAGCGCAGAATTATATTCTGCAATTCGGATGAAGGCGGCGTCGGGATCCGTCGTCAGGCCGCCTCGCCCAGATAGGCCGCGCGCACCTTGGGGTCGGCGAGCAGGGTGGCGCCGCTGCCGGTGAGGGTGATCTTGCCGGACTCCATCACATAGCCGCGCTGCGAGAACTCCAGGGCGAGGTTGGCGTTCTGCTCCACCAGCAGGATGGTGACGCCTTCCTTGGCCACCGACTGCACGACCTCGAAGATCTTCTCCACCACCAGCGGCGCCAGGCCCATCGACGGTTCGTCGAGCAGCAGCAGCTTGGGGCGCGACAGCAGCGCGCGGCCGATCGCGACCATCTGCTGCTCGCCGCCGGACAGCGTGCCGGCGACCTGGGGCAGGCGCTCCTTGACCCGCGGCAGCATGGTGTAGACCTTTTCCAGGTCGGCCTCGATGGCGTCCTGGTCACGGCGCGAATAGGCGCCCATGCGCAGGTTTTCTTCCACCGTCAGGCGGGTGAAGATGCCGCGCCCTTCGGGCACCAGCGCGATGCCCTGGCGCAGGCGCTTGTGCGCGGGAATGGCATTGATCCTGGTGCCGTTGTAGCGGATCTCGCCGCCGGCCAGCGGCAATACCCCGGCGATGGCGTTCAGCGTGGTGGTCTTGCCGGCGCCATTGGCGCCGATCAGACACACCAGTTCACCCTTGAACAGTTCGAGGTCGATGCCCTTGACGGCCTGGATGCCGCCATAGGAAATCTGCAGGTCGAGCAGTTGCAGCAGCGGCGACGCGGGCTCAGTGTGCATGCTTGCCGCCCCCGAGATAGGCATTGATCACGGCGTCGTTCCTTTGTACCTCGGCGGGCACGTCTTCGGCGATCTTGCGCCCGAAATCGAGCACCGCCACGCGGTCGCACAGGCCCATCACCAGTTTCACGTCGTGTTCGATCAGCATCACGGTGACGCCGTCGGTGCGGATCTGTTCGATCAGGGCCTTGAGCTGACGGGTTTCGGTGGCGTTCATGCCCGCGGCGGGCTCGTCCAGGGCGAGCAACTGCGGTTCGGTGGCGAGCGCACGGGCGATCTCGAGCCGGCGCTGGTCGCCGTAGGAGAGGTTCTTCGACACCGTCTCGGAGAAGCGCTCGATGCCCACGTACTTGAGCATCTCGTAGGCGCGATCGGTGGTGAGGCGCTCCTCTTCACGGGTGAAGCGGTTCTGGGTCAGGATCCCCCAGATGTTGGCCTTGGTGCGGATGTGGTGCCCCGCCATCACGTTCTCGAGCGCAGTGAGGTCGCGGAACAGGCGGATGTTCTGGAAGGTGCGGGCGATGCCGCGGCCGACGATCTTGTGTGGCTTGCCGCTGGGTAGCTCGCTGCCGTTGAATACGAACTCGCCGCCGTCGGGGATGTAGGAGCCGGTCAGCACGTTGAAGAAGGTGGTCTTGCCGGCGCCGTTGGGGCCGATCAGGCCATAGACCTCGCCCTTGCGGATGGTCAGCGACACATCGGTGAGCGCCTGCAGGCCACCGAAGCGTTTGCCGATGTTGCGTGCGTCGAGCAGGGTGATCATTTGCTCTCCCTCCGGCGCAGGTTTTCGGGGTGGGCGTAGCGTGCGCGGGCCGGAATCAGGCCCGCCGGGCGCAGCAGCATCATCAGGATCATGGCGAGCGACAGCAAGAGCATGCGAAGGACTTCGGGGTCGAGGATGACGGTGCCGAACAGGGTCTGCTGCATCGGCACCGCCACGTCGCGCAGGATCTCGGGCAGCAGGGCGAGCGCGAAGGCGCCGACGATGGCGCCGGCGATATTGCCCATGCCGCCGAACACCACCATGGTCAGCACCGCGATCGACTCCATCAGGCTGAAGCTTTCCGGGCTGACGAAGCCCTGGAAGGCGCCGAACAGGCAGCCGGCGACGCCGCCGAAAGTGGCGCCGAGCGAGAACGCGAGCAGCTTCAGGTTGCGGGTGTTGATGCCGATCGCCTTGGCCGCGAGCTCGTCGTCGCGCATTGCCGCCCACGCACGGCCGACGCGCGAGATCTGCAGACGCTGGATGAAGATGATCGAGCCCACCACGCAGGCGAGGAAGAAGTAGTAGTAGAGGTAGAGCGAATGGATCGCGATGTCGTCGGTGATCTGCAGGCTGCGCGACAGGTCCCAGCCGAAGAGATTGATCGGGTCGATCGCGTTGATGCCCTGCGGTCCGTTGGTGATGTTGATCGGGTAGTTCAGGTTGAGCATGAAGATGCGCACGATCTCGCCGAAACCGAGCGTGACGATGGCGAGATAGTCTCCTCGCAATCGCAATACCGGAAAGCCGAGCATGATGCCCGCCAAGGCAGCGAACGCAGCGCCCAGTGGCAACACCATCCAGAATGGCAGGTGAATGTCGAAGTGAGGTGAGGCGAGGAAGGCGAAGGTGTAGGCGCCGACTGCATAGAAGGCGATGTAGCCGAGATCGAGCAGGCCGGCGAAGCCCACCACCAGGTTCAGCCCCAGCGCCAGCATCATGTACAGCAGTGCGAAGTCGAGGATGCGCACCCAGCTGCGGCCGAATTGCATGGCGATGATCGGCGCGGCGATGGCGATGATGATGATCAGCCAGCGCGCGGCCATCGGATTGCGCTTGCCCAGATACGGGACGGCGGCGACGAGTTCGTTCATGGTCGTTGTCCTCGCCTAGGCCCGGTCGGACACGCGTTCGCCCAGCAGTCCGGTGGGCTTGAAAATCAGCACCAGCCCGAGAATGATGAAGGCGAAGATGTCCTGGTAGGACGAATTGAGGAAGCCGAAGGTCATGTGCTCGATGTAGCCCGCGCCGAGCGATTCGACCAGCCCGAGCACGATGCCGCCGAGCATCGCGCCGCCGAGGTTGCCGATGCCGCCGAGCACCGCGGCGGTGAAGGCCTTGAGCCCGGGCATGAAGCCCATCCCGTAGTGGGCGATGCCGTAGTTGCTGGCGAACATCACCCCGGCCACGGCGGCCAGTGCGGCGCCGATCACGAAGGTCAGCGCGATCACGGCATTGGTGTCGACCCCCATCAGGCTGGCGACGCGGTGGTTCTCCGCGGTGGCGCGCATCGCACGGCCCATGCGGGTCTTGTTTACCAGCACGGTCAGTCCGATCATGATCAGCGCCGAGGTCACCACGATGAAAATCTGCACCGGGGTGACGAAGACGCCTTCGATCGGCTGCATCGGCGTGGTCGAGATCAGTTGCGGAAAGGTGTGATAGTTGCGGCCCCAGACGATCATCGCCAGGGTCTGCAGCAGGAAGGACATGCCGATCGCGGTGATCAGCGGTGCCAGCCGCGGCGCGTTGCGCAGCCGTCGGTAGGCGAGCCGTTCCATGGTGAAGCCGATCATCATGCACACCGGGATCGCCACCATCAGTGAAATCGTCAGCATCACGACCGGTGACATGCCCGGAGCGAAGCCCATCAGGAAGAGCATGGTCTGCAGGGCGGTCAGGGCGCCGACCATGAGCACGTCGCCATGGGCGAAGTTGATCAGGCCGAGAATGCCATACACCATGGTGTAGCCGAGTGCGATCAGCGCATAGACGCTGCCGATCACCAAGCCGTTTACAACTTGCTGGATGAGGGTTTCCATCGTGCTCTTTTGGAGGGATGAGGGTAGGGAGGGGTAAGGGCTGAAGTGCGCTGCACCGCGCGCGCCGCAGTCCTTACGCCTCCGGGCCGGGGGCCGGAGCCCCCGGGGCAGACCTGATTACATCGCGACCCAGTTACCGTCCTTGAACTGGTAAAGGGTCACGGCGCCTTCCTTGATGTCACCCTTGTCGTCGAAGGAGACGTTGCCGGTGACGCCCGGGAAGCTGTTCTTCTTCAGCTCGGGCAGGTACTTCGACGCCTCCACCGAGTCCGCCTTCTGCATCGCATTGATGAACGCGCTGGTTGCATCGTAGGCGTAGGGCGAATAGATCTGCACGTCGGTGTTGAAGCGCTTCTTGTAGCGCGCGCGGAAGTCGGCGCCGCCGGGCATCTTGTCGAGCGGCACGCCGGCCATCGAGCAGTAGGCCGAAGACGACAGCGCTTCGCCGGCGAGCTTGATGATTTCCGGGCTGCAGCCGCCGTCGCCGGTCACGAACTTGGCAGTAATGCCGAGTTGCTTGAGCTGGCGCAGCATCGGCCCGCCCTGTGCGTCCATGCCGCCGAAGAAGATCACGTCGGGAGCGGTGGCGCGAATCTTGGTCAGGATCGCGTTGAAGTCGGTGGCCTTGTCGGTGGTGAACTCGCGCGCCACGATCTGGGCACCGCCGGCCTTGGCGGCCTTCTCGGTCTCGTCGGCGAGGCCCTGGCCGTAGGCCGTGCGGTCGTCGATGATCGCGATCTTCTTCGCCCCCAGCTCGGAAACCATGAACTTGCCCAGTGCCGAGCCTTGCTGCACATCGTTGGCGATGGTACGGAACACGCCCTTGTAGCCCTGCTGGGTCAGCTTGGGGTTGGTGGCCGACGGCGAGATCATCGGAATGCCGCCCTGGTCGTAGATGCGCGACGCCGGGATGGTGGTGCCCGAGTTCAGGTGGCCGACCACCCCCTTGACGCCGGCATCGACCAGACGCTGCGCCACCGTGGTGCCGGTACGCGGGTCGGCCTGATCGTCCTCGCCGACCAGCTCGAACTTCACCTTCTTGCCGCCGATCGTGACGCCCTTGGCATTGGCTTCTTCCACTGCCAGCCGGGCACCGTTCTCGTTGTCCTTGCCGAGGTGGGCAATGGTCCCGGTCAGCGGTGCGACGCTGCCGATCTTTACGACCATTTCCTGGGCGTGAGCACCGGTGAAACCGAGGCCCATGACTGCGAATGCAACGATGGTTTTCTTCATGCTTGATCCTCCAGCGAACTCAGTGGTTGATGGTGCTGTTGTCGATCCATCTGCGAATGAGGCGAAACCGTCCCGCGTCGATCCGCGCTCGCGCTGCTGCCGGTGCCTGACAAATGTCGGGAAATACCGGATGTAGCCCGAAGGTGCGCCTATTCTCCACAAAAACGGGCGGAGAGCACGCCCAAGCGCGAGCGATGTCATGACTTTGGTTATATGCGATGCAGCATTTTCAGGGCAGGAGCGACGGAGGGAGGCGAGCCTATGGATCGCCGAGTCAGTCGCCAGCATCGTTTCGGATCGAGTATGGCGCTGCTGCATTGCACAAACCGTGCCATATTGTGGATAACCCTGATCCCCGGGCTAGACCGGGTCCGGCGTGCCGTCCTTCCCGCGAATATCCGCTCGGCGCCCGGCGATGGGCGCCGCCCGCGGCAGTGCAGTGTCCCGCGCATGCGCACCGCGGTGGTGCGCATGCAATCTGGAAACGATCAATCTAGGGTGTCCCACTTTCCGCCCTGGAAGCGGTACATGCTGACGCCGCCGTCCTTGATGTCGCCGTACTTGTCGAAGGCGATGTCGCCGGTGATGCCCTTGAACGAGGTCTTTTGCAGGGCGGGCAGGTATTTGGCCGGGTCGGCGGAATCGGCCGTCTTCATCGCTTCGATCAGGGCCATGGCGGCGTCGTAGCTGTACGGCGCGTAGAGTTGCACGTCGACATTGAAGCGCTGCTTGAAGCGGGTCAGAAACGCTGCGCCGCCGGGCATCTTGGTGATGGGGATGCCGGCCTGGCTGCAGTACACGTTCTCGTTCATCGCATCGCCTGCGAGCTTGAGCATTTCGCTGGTGCACACGCCGTCACCGCCCAGATACATCGCAGTGATGCCGAGCTGGCGCATCTGGCGCAGCATCGGAGCGCCCTGGGCGTCCATGCCGCCATAGAACACGGCGTCCGGGGCTTTGCCCTTGATCTTGGTGAGGATGGCCATGAAGTCGGTGGCCTTGTCGGTGGTGAACTCGCGGCCGACGACCTGGACGCCGTGCTGCTTCAGGCTGTCGGCGAAGGCATCGGCCAGGCCCTGGCCATAGGCGGTACGGTCGTCGATGATCGCGACCTTCTTCGCCTTCAGCGTTTCGGCGGCATAACGGGCCATCGCGCCACCTTGCTGGAGGTCGTTGGCAATGACGCGGAAGGTGACCTTGTAACCCTGCCGGGTCAGCTTGGGACTGGTGGACGAGGGCGTGATCACCGGCACGCCGGCCTGTTCGTACACCCGCGAAGCCGGAATCGAGGCGCCGGAGGTCACGTGGCCGACCACGCCCTTGACGTCGTTGTCGGTGAGGCGCTGGGCCACGGTGGTGGCGGTGCGCGGGTCGGCCTGGTCGTCTTCGCCGACCAGCTCGAACTTCACCTTCTGGCCACCGATGGTGATGCCTTTGGCGTTGGCGTCCTCCACGGCCAGGCGGGCACCGTATTCGCCATCCTTGCCGATGTGGGCGATCGGCCCGGTAAGCGGACCGGCGTGGCCGATCTTGATCACCGTTTGCGCATGTGCCGCGCCCAGGCCCAGGCCGGCGAGCGCGAGAACGAGAAGAGTGTGCTTCATCTGCATATCTCCGAAGTGTTGCAAGTCGATACGGTCCGGCGATTGCAAACCACGCCGGAAACCGTGATTCTATCCCACGCCCAATTTTGGGGCGCTGCGGCGGAGAGCCCGATGAAACGTCTGTTGTCGATGTTGTGCGCCGTGCTGGCGGCGATCGGTTTGCCGGCCTGCGATTACGTCAATGTGCGCGACCTGCAGCCGGGCGTGTCGACCGCGATGGAGGTGCGCGATCGCTTCGGCCCGCCGCAGCACGAGTGGTACAACGATGACGGTTCGGTGACCTGGGAGTATTCGCGCCAGCCCGAGGGGGCCGAATGTTTCATGATCACCATCGGCACCGACAACATCCTGCGTACCCTCGATCAGGTGATCAACGAACAGACGTTTGCCCGCATCGAGCGCGGCATGACCGGCAAGGAGGTGAGCCGTCTGCTCGGCAAACCGGCTTCGACCCAGTTCCTCGAGCTGAAGAAGGAAACGGTGTGGGACTGGCTGATTGAACGCGGTACCTCGGTCAATGATCCAACTTACTTCACGGTGGCCTTCAATACCGAGGGCCGCGTGGTTGGAACCGGCCGCTATACCAAGCCCCGGCCCTGAAGGGACTGAAACCATGATCCATCGGACGTCTGCCACCGCCGCGCGCAATCTGCTGCAGGTGCTGGTGCTGGCGGGTACGCTGGCACTCGGCGGATGCGCCGCGTTCGCCCCGCCGCGCCCGTTTACCACCGAGGCCGAGGCCCTCGCCGTGCGCGGGGAGCCGACCCGGCGCTGGCAGAATGATGACGGCACCACCACGCTGGAATACTCGACGCAACCTTTCGGGGACACCTGCCTGATGGTGCAGGTCGATGCGGGCGGGATCGTCTTGCGCCAGTGGGATGCGCTCGACGAAGACAACCTCGCGAACGTGCGCAAGGGCATGAGCCAGGAGGAGGTCTTGCGACTGCTCGGCGGGCATCGCTCGGAGCAGACCTTCAAGCTTTCCGGCGAGGAGGTGTGGGACTGGAACATCCGCAACTACGGCCCCGGCGTCGCCACCCTGTTCAACGTCCATTTTGTCGACGGCAAGGTGGTCCGTACCAGTCAGACCTACGTCTATCCGCGTGACGGCGGCATGTTCGGGCACTGGAGTGCATATCCGTTCGGCTATCCCTATGGCTATCCCTACGCCTATCCTTACGGTTATCCATACGGCTATCCGCGCTATCGCGGCGATCCATGGCCGAAACGGGTCGTGCCGCGACCTCCCCGTCCACCGCGTCCGCCACTTCCCCGTTAGCCCGGTCGAACAGGACGTGCGTCCCGCGCCTGCCGTGGCGCGATGGCGGTCATTGAATCCCTTGTGACCGCGCGCAGCCCGCGGGCCCGACGATGCTGGTGGCGGCACGACGGCGGGGCGGGGCCCGGCGGCAGCGGTTAGAATTCGGCTCCCCATCCCATTCTCATCGGCTGTCCGACCATGCCCGATTTCCGCGAACTCGCCGCGCTGGTGCGCTCACGCATGCCCTTGCTCTGCATCGAGACTGTCGAGGAGCCGAAAGCCTTGCGCCTCATCGAGCGCCTCGCCCGCGATGACAATCACGACCTGCACTGCTGGAGCGTGGCGGACGGGCTGGTGCAGCAGAACTTTCGCTACGGCAGCGGGCGGCCGGACGGCTATGGCCTGTTCCCGACCGTGGGCGAGGGCCCGGGCATGGCCGGTCGTGCAGACGGGCGGCGGCGGGTGATCGACGACACCCACACGCTCGAGGCCGCACTGAAGTACATCGACAGCAGCGGGGGCAAGGGTCTCTTCGTCCTGCTCGACCCGCACCCGTTTCTCGAGGATCCGGTCGTACAGCGCCTGATGCGGGAGATCGTGCTCGATCATCCGGAAGCGGAACGCACCCTGGTACTGGTTGCCCCGCAGCTGTCGCTTCCGGCCTTGCTGGCCCGTCATTCGGTACGCATGGAGCTGCGGATCCCCGACCTCGCGCGCGTGCGCGCACTGCTGAAAGACGAGCTCGACCTGTATGCCAAGTCCTCGGGGGAGCGGGTCAAGGGCGATTCGGCAACGGTCAATGCCTTGCTGAGCCAGCTCGTCGGCCTGCCGGAGGAGGATGTGCGCCGCCTGCTGCGCAACGCCATCCGTGACGACGGCCTGATCACCTCCGAGGATCTCACCCGGGTGATGCGCTACAAGCAGGACATGGTGGGGGAGAGTGCGCTGCAGGTCGAGTTGAGCACGCTGGGCCCCGACGACGTCGGCGGGCTGGTCCGGCTCAAGCGCTGGCTGGCAACGCGGCGGCCGGTGTTTACCGGCGAGCGCAGCATGCCCGGCCTGCCCTTGCCCAAGGGGGTGTTGCTGCTCGGCGCCCAGGGCGCAGGCAAGAGTCTCGCCGCCAAGGTGGTTGCCGGCAGCTGGCGGGTTCCGTTGTTGCGCCTCGACGTGGGCAGCCTGTACGACAAGTTCACCGGCGAAACCGAACGCAAGCTGCGCGAGGCCTTGCGCACGGCCGAGGCGATGGCCCCGGCGGTACTGTGGATCGACGAGATCGAGAAGGCGCTGGCACTGGGTAGCAGCGACAGCGACGGCGGCGTGTCACGGCGCCTGCTCGGCAATCTGCTGACGTGGATGAACGAGCAGCAGGCGCGCCTGTTTCTCGTCGCCACCGCCAACGACGTCTCCGCGCTGCCCCCGGAGTTGCTGCGCAAGGGCCGCTTCGACGAGATCTTCTTCGTCGACCTGCCGGCCGGCACCGTCCGCGAGGAGATCCTCGCCATTCATCTGCGCCGCCGCGAGCTCGATCCCGCCCGCTTCGACCTTGCCGCGCTCGGTGCGGCAACCGAGGCCTACTCGGGCGCCGAGCTCGAACAGCTCGTGGTCGCAGGCCTGTACGAATGCCTCGCCGACGGGGCTGCGCTGGATACGGCGAAACTGCTGGTCGAGGCGGCGAACACCCGCCCGCTGGCCCACGTGATGGCCGAGAAGGTCGCCGCCCTGCGCGCCTGGGCGGCGGAGCGTTGCGTGCCGGCCGACTGAGCGCCGCGATGCGTCGCGGCCGCAACCGGGCGCGTTGGCGGGCCTCGACAGCGGCGACGGAAACCCCGTAAAATCGGCCCCTTGCCGAGGAGCGCTGCGACCCGACCTGTGAGTGGGCCAGGCTCGGCAATCGAACAACGGCGCTCGCAAACCATCAGCCGGGTTTGCCGCGCCGTTCTGTTTTGCGTGAGCTACCCGCTGTGCATCAATCGCAGATCGAGGTAGAACCATGCAAGCCGACCGCACCGTAGAACTCCGCCAGCAACTCGCCCAACGCATCCTGATCCTGGATGGCGCCATGGGCACCATGGTCCAGCAGTACAAGCTGGGCGAGGCGGATTACCGCGGCACGCGCTTCCTCGATCACCCGCGTGATCTCAAGGGCAACAACGACCTGCTGGTGCTGACCCGCCCCGACGTGATCGGCGAGATCCATCGCGCCTACCTCGAGGCCGGCGCCGACATCATCGAAACCAGCTCCTTCAACGCCACCCGCGTGTCGCAGGCCGAGTACGGGCTCGAGGCCGTCGCCTACGAACTCAACGTGGCCAGCGCCCGCCTGGTGCGTACGCTGTGCGACGAATTTACCGCCGCCAACCCGGCCCGCCCGCGCTACTGCGCCGGCGTGCTCGGCCCGACCTCGCGCACGCTGTCGATCTCGCCCGACGTGAACGACCCCGGCTACCGCAACATCAGCTTCGACGCCCTGGTCGACGACTACTACGACTCGGCAAGAGGCTTGATGGAAGGCGGCGCCGATCTGCTGCTGATCGAGACCATCTTCGACACCCTCAATGCCAAGGCCGCTGTATTCGCGATCGAGAAGCTGTTCGAGGACCTCGGCCGGCGCCTGCCGGTGATGATCTCCGGCACCATAACCGACGCCTCCGGCCGCACCCTTTCGGGGCAGACCGCCGAGGCGTTCTGGAATTCGCTCGCCCATGCGCGGCCGATCTCCTTCGGCCTGAACTGTGCGCTCGGCGCCAAGGAGCTGCGCGCCTACGTGGCGGAGCTCGCGGGCGTCTGCGACACCTATGTGTCCGCGCACCCGAACGCCGGCCTGCCCAACCCGCTGGCGCCCACTGGCTACGACGAAACCCCGGAAGAACTCGCCACCGCGGTGGTCGAGTGGGCGCGCTCCGGCCTGGTGAACATCCTCGGCGGCTGCTGCGGCACCACCCCCGCGCACATCGCCGCGATCGCCGCCGCGGTGGCCGAGCTGCCGCCGCGCAAGGTGCCGGAGATCGACAAGAAGCTGCGCCTGTCCGGGCTCGAGCCGTTCAACGTCGGCGCCGACAGCCTGTTCGTCAACGTCGGCGAGCGCACCAACGTCACCGGCTCCAAGGCCTTCGCCCGCATGATCCTCGAAGGCCGCTTCGACGACGCGCTCGCGGTGGCCCGGCAGCAGGTCGAGAACGGCGCCCAGGTCATCGACATCAACATGGACGAGGCCATGCTCGACTCGATGGCCGCCATGGAGCGCTTCCTCAAGCTGATCGCCACCGAGCCCGACATCTCGCGGGTGCCGATCATGATCGACTCGTCCAAATGGAGCGTGATCGAGGCCGGCCTCAAGTGCATCCAGGGCAAGGGCATCGTCAACTCGATCTCGATGAAGGAGGGCGAGGCGAGCTTCCTGCACCAGGCGAAACTTGCCCGTCGCTACGGCGCCGCGGTGATCGTGATGGCCTTCGACGAGCAGGGCCAGGCCGACACCTACGCGCGCAAGACCGAGATCTGCGCACGCGCCTACAAGTTGCTGCTGGGGATCGGCTTCCCGCCCGAGGACATCGTCTTCGATCCCAACATCTTCGCCATCGCCACCGGCATCGAGGAGCACGACAACTACGCCGTGGACTTCATCCAGAGCGTGGCCTGGATCAAGGACAACCTGCCGCACGCCAAGACTTCCGGCGGGGTCTCGAACGTGTCGTTCTCGTTCCGCGGCAACGACCCCGTGCGCGAGGCCATCCACACCGTATTCCTGTACCACGCGGTCAAGGCCGGGCTGACCATGGGCATCGTCAACGCGGGCATGCTCGGCGTGTACGACGATCTCGACCCGGCGCTGCGCGAGGTCGTCGAGGACGTGGTGCTCAACCGCAAGGCCGGCGCCGGCGAGGCACTGGTCGACATCGCCCAGTCGGTGAAGGGCCAGGTCAAGGACAAGGGACCGGATCTGGCCTGGCGCGAATGGCCGGTGGAGCAGCGCCTGTCGCACGCGCTGGTCAAGGGCATCACCGACTACGTGGTGGCCGACACCGAAGAGGTGCGGGCCAAGCTCGAGGCCGAAGGCAAGCCGCCGCTGGCGGTGATCGAAGGCCCGCTGATGGCCGGCATGGATGTGGTCGGCGACCTGTTCGGCGCGGGCAAGATGTTCCTGCCCCAGGTGGTGAAATCCGCCCGCGTGATGAAGCAGGCGGTCGCCCACCTGATCCCCTACATCGAAGCGGAGAAGCTCCGTACCGGCTCCACCAGCAAGGGCCGCATCGTCATCGCCACGGTCAAGGGCGACGTGCACGACATCGGCAAGAACATCGTCGGCGTGGTGCTCGGCTGCAACGGTTACGAAGTCATCGACCTCGGGGTGATGGTGCCGACCGACAAGATCCTCAACGCTGCGCGCGAGCACGGCGCGCAGGCGATCGGCCTGTCCGGCCTGATCACCCCGTCGCTGGAAGAAATGAGCCATGTCGCCGCCGAAATGCAGCGCCAGGGCTTCGCCGACGGCAACGCGATCCCCTTGCTGATCGGCGGCGCCACCACCAGCCGCGCCCACACCGCGATCAAGATTGCACCGCATTACACCGGGCCCGTGGTGTACGTGCCCGACGCCTCGCGCGCGGTCGGCGTGGTCACCGCGCTGCTGTCCGAAGGCGGCGCCGCCGATTTCAAGGCCCAGCTCGCGGTCGACTACGACAAGCTGCGCGTCCAGCACGCCAACAAGAAGGGCGTGCAACTGGTCAGTCTGGAGGCCGCGCGCGCCAACCGCTACCGCTGGGATGCCGTCGCTGGCTATGTGCCCCCGCGTCCCGCGACCCTCGGCGTGCAGGGGATCGAGGTGCCGCTCGCCGAACTGGTGCCCTACATCGACTGGGCGCCCTTCTTCCAGACTTGGGATCTCGCCGGCAGCTACCCGAAGATCCTCGACGACGAGATCGTCGGCGAAACCGCGCGCGGCGTGTTCGCCGACGGCAAGGCCATGCTGGACCGGCTCGTCGCCGAAGGCTGGGTGCAGGCCCGCGCCGTGTTCGGCCTGTTCCCGGCCAATGCGGTGGGCGACGACATCGAGATCTATACCGACGAATCCCGCGACGCGGTGCTGATGACCTGGAACGGTCTGCGCCAGCAGCACGAACGTCCGGCCGGCAAGCCGCACTGGTGCCTGACCGACTTCATCGCCACCAAGGACAGCGGCGTGCCCGACTGGATCGGCGCCTTCGCCGTCACCGCCGGGCTGGGCATGGAGCCCAAGCTCGCCGAGTTCGAGGCCGCGCACGACGACTACCACGCGATCATGTTCAAGAGCCTCGCCGACCGCCTCGCCGAAGCCTGCGCCGAATGGCTGCATGCCCGCGTGCGTCGCCACGACTGGGGCTACGCCGCCGACGAGACGCTCGACAACGACGCGCTGATCAAGGAGCAATACCGCGGCATCCGCCCCGCGCCGGGCTATCCCGCGTGCCCCGACCACACGGTGAAGGGCGAGCTGTTCAAGCTCCTCGACGCACCCGCCAACGCCGGCATGCAGCTTACCGAGAGCTTCGCCATGCTGCCGGCGGCGGCCGTCAGCGGCTTCTACTTCGCGCACCCGGAAAGCCACTACTTCGCGGTGCAGAAAATCGGCAGCGACCAAGTGGAAGACTGGGCGCGTCGTACCGGCATGACGGTGGAGCAGGCTGCGCGCTGGCTGGCGCCGCTGCTGTAAGGCCCCGGTGCGGTGGCAGCGCCGCCGTCGCGCCTTGCTGGCGCACGACTGGGTCGTCTACGCCAAACCACCACCCGGTGGTCCGGCACAGGTCCTCGACAATCTGGCGCGGTACACGCATCGCACCGCGCTCTCCAATGAGCGCCTGCTCGGCGACGAGGACGGCGCGATCCATCTGCGGGTGCGCGACCGCCAACGCGGCACCCGGCACACACTCGCGCTGGACACGCAGACCTTCATCGGACGTTTCCTGCAGCACGTGCTGCCCAAGGGCTTCAAGCGCATCCGTCACTTTGGACTGCTCGCCCCGGCGCATAAACGCACCCGCCTGAGCCGAGCGCGTGCCGCCCTGGACGCGCCCGAGCCTCGCGCGGAAACTGTCGAGACCGCGCAGGCCTTTCTCGTGCGCGTTGGCGGTACCGATCCATGCTGCTGTCCGCACTGCCGAATCGGGCGATGGATCTGCATCGGACGCATCACCCCGATCCGCATGCAGGCTCCGAGGGAACGGCCGGTGACGCCACCTGCGCCCGAGCCCCGAAGCCAGGATGGACCATCATGAAGCCGGGCGAGACTTCGCCATGGCAATCGATGGTGCGCGTGTGCGCGCCAGCGGGAGCGGTCGTGCCCTATGCGTCACGTGCCGTTCGCCGCCCCGCGGAAAAGGCGCCGCACACCAAGGCCAGACGAATGCCGACCTTGCTCAGATGCCTGCGCGCATGCCGTCGTGCTCAATCTCACAGTGCGCCGCCTTCACTTCTATACGCCCTGCATGAGCGCGGCGTAGAATCTCCAACACCACCGCCCGTGCCGGCGGTTTAGTTCAACAAGGCTTATCCCTCGCGCCATGCATGAAGAGATCGAAACCGCCTGCGTGCCGCGAGGGATAAAACCTATTCGTTAGGCACGGGGGAGAGATCTTGGTCAAGCTTGTAGACCTCAACGGCAAGTGGGCAGCTGCGATCGGCCAGAGCTTCGTGGCGTTTGGCTCCATCGAGCATCTAACAGTCACCTGCTTGCAAGAGATCCCGAAGGATCGGATTCAGAGGTCAGTGAGGTCGTTCAAGCTTGGGCAGCGGATCGATCTGATACTTGAGCTGCTTGAGGCACATCCTGGCCATGCTTTTGAGCAACTAGCTGCCAAATTGTCCCGCGCGAAAGAACTACTCGTCACGCGTAACTTGATTGCTCACAACCCGTTGGTTCTCGGCATCCTGCATTCCGATGGCGGGTTCACACATAGAGAAGCAATCGTCCCGTTGCGTGGCGGCAATCGCAGGATAGAACTTCGGGAGCTCCAAGCCTTCGCTGCCGAGTGTGAGCAGCTTGCTTCGGAGCTGTATGGTTGCACAGAGGCTGCCGTTAAAGCCTTGCGTGGAGGCTCGGCCAGTGCCTAACAAATCATTCAAGCCGACGCCGCTTCGCGGCGCGGCTTAACTCAAGCGTTGAGGCTGTAGAAAAAGGCCGGCGACGGCGCGCACCCCGATGCCTTCGGTATAATTCGGCAACCCCTCCCGGAGTTCCGCGATGCCCCGCTTCAAGACGCCCGACTATGGCCTGAAGATGATCCCGGTGGATTTTGATCGGCAGG
>NZ_JBDGKX010000007.1:0-124508 GCF_057656155.1 Azoarcus sp. Soil_N_20
TATTTCTTCCAGATTCACGATCCGACCACGCGCGACCGCCAGGGCAACGATATCGGTGCGTCCTATCGTTCGGCGATCTACTTTGCCGATGAGCGGCAGCGGAAAGTCGCGCTCGACACGATCGCCGACGTCGAGGCGTCCGGGCTCTGGCCGGGCCGGGTCGTGACCGAGCTCAGCCCGGTCGGTGATTTCTGGGAAGCCGAGCCGGAGCACCAGGACTATCTCGAACGCTATCCTGGCGGCTACACCTGCCACTATCCGCGCGCCGGCTGGGTCCTGCCGAAGCGTGCCGCGAAGGACGTCGGATAGCGGCAGTGGCCGACGTTCAGTCCTCGGCCATTGCTGACGGCCATCCTGCTCCGATTGAGCGACGGCAGTGTTTCGGAAAGCAGCCGCATGGCGTTCAGCGCCGTCGAACGCGGGTCTCCGCTGTATCGAACGGGTCTTAGCGAGCCAAATCGATCCCTGGACGGGCGGGCCTCGCCTTGCATTTTCCACTCGATAATCGAGGCCGCGTACCTATGCGAGCCCCAGACCACCGTCGACGGTGATCACCTGTCCGGTGACCCATTCCGATGTAGGATCAGCGATCTGCACGATTCAACGGGCGATATCATCCGGGTTTCCGCGCCGCTAGAGGGGTGTCCTTTCGCGCTTCCGCACTGCAACTGCCGCCGCTTCTTCCGATCGGCACCTTGGCACCCAGTCTGGCAAAGCCCAAGGCCGCTGCTCGGTCGATGCCAGAGCTTCCGCCCGTCACGATGATGACCTTATCGTTCAGTACATGCATGTTGTTCCTTTAGGGCAAGTATGCCCGTCGATACACACGACGCTACCCAGCCGGCCCGTGGCCGAGGCGCGTGTCGTCGGGTGTGGCCCGGTCGCCGCCTCTATAACGGGCAACCAGCGGGTCAGGCGGAGGCCATGCCAAAGTCATCGCGCCGGCGTCACGATGGGGGCCCCACTGTTCTTCACCAGGACGACCATGAACTTCGCGGCTTCGGTTCGGCTGGCGTTGCGCGAGACTGTGTGTATATCGTCCGGGGCCTCGTAGAAGGTCTGGCCCGGAGTCAGCGTGACGGTCTTGCCGCCACGCACCCCCATCACGATCGAGCCCTCCAGCACATAGACGAATGCATGCGCGTTGTGACGATGCACGGCGCTTTCTCCGCCGGGTGGGTAGTCGACCGTGATTACGGTCGCTTCCTTGCCCGGATAGTCGGCGAGTGCTTTGGTCATCAGCGGCGTCACATGTGCTTCGGGCGGCGTTTTTTGTGCGTCGGCGGCGCCGGCTGCCAACAGCAGCGCGACAGCGAGGGTTCTGAATTTCAGCATGGTTTGCTCCTTGTCGTGGGTCGGTGCGGATGGCTGATCAGGACAGGCCGGACTTTTCCAGGCCGAAGGCCTTGTCGTACGAACCGGGTACGACGCGGACGCCGACATTGACGCGGTTCCAGGCATTGATCGACATCACGAGGAAGGTCAGATCGGACAATTCCTTCTCGGACAGCTGCGCGCGGACGCGCTCATAGACGTCGTCGGACACACCTTCGGCGAGATTCCGGGTCAGGGCTTCGGTCCATTCCAGTGCAGCCCGCTCGCGGGCGCTGAACAGCGTTGACTCGCGCCAGATGGCGATATGATGCAGCCTGAGCGGACGCTCGCCGTGCAGCGTCGCTTCCTTGACGTGCATATCGACGCAGAACGCGCAGCCGTTGATCTGCGACGCCCTGATATCCACGAGATGACGGATCGACTGCTCGAACGCGGACTCGTTGAGGGCCATGCTGAATGCAAGCAATTTCTTGAACAGCTCGGGGGATTGCTTCTGGTAGTCGATGCGCTGGGTCATGATGGATACTCCTCTTATGCGCGCGCCGGCGAGCGGCTGAGCCAGTTGTGGAAACGTGTCGGTCCGATGTACGGGTTATCGCCGGCGACCAGCGATCGGTCGTCCAGCTCGCTGCCGAAATAGCGCGCATGGACGTCGGCGATGACCTCGCGTCGGTCTTGGCGGGCGGCGAGGAACTTGCGCGCCAGTTCGTCGAGCGGGTAGCGGTCCGGTCCGGCGACCTCGACGGTGCCATTCAGCGGCGTCCCGACTGCGAGATCCGCCAGCACGGCCGCGACGTCGTCCGCGGCGATGGGCTGGATCAGGGCTGGCGACAGACGAATCGTGCCGCCGTTGGCGCTCGAATCGATGATGCCCCCGATGAACTCGAAGAACTGGGTCGCGCGCAGGATCGTGTAGGGAATCGTCGACGCCTTGATCAGGTTCTCCTGGGCGACTTTTGCACGGAAGTAACCGTTGTCGGGCAGGCGATCGGTGCCGACGATCGAGAGTGCGACGTGATGCTCGACGCCCGCGACGGCTTCCGCGGCCAGCAGATTCCGGCTGGACGTCTCGAAGAATTCCAGTACAGCCCGGTCTTCGAACGAGGGCGAATTGCTCACGTCGACCACGACCTGCACGCCTGCAAGCGCTTCGGCCAGTCCTTCCCCCGTGATCGCATTGACGCCGGTGCGGGGCGATGCCGCCACCGTCTCATGCCCATCGAGACGCAGCCTGTCTACAATGTTCGATCCGATAAGGCCGGTACCGCCGATAACAACGATTTTCATGCTCTGCTCCTCGGTTGAGTGTCGATCACGTGATGACCGCGATCGATGGATGCAGTGTGCTCGGCAGCCCGACCGAAGACTTTGTCGACGCCTTGGGTTTTTCTTGGATTTGGCTTGGATGCTTGTCCAGGACCGAGATGGAGCCCTGAATGCCTCTAGTGTTTGACGACTGCGTGCTCGACCTGGACCGGCGGGAGCTCTCCCGAGTGTTCGGGATTGTTGCGACTGCGCCCAAGGTCTTCGACCTGCTGGTCTACCTGGCGGAGCACCGCGAGCGCGTCGTCAGCAGGGACGATCTGATCGCCGCCGTATGGGGCGGCCGAATCATCTCGGAATCGACCCTGGCGAGTCACATCAACGCCGTGCGCAAGGCCGTCGGCGACGACGGCCAGCAACAACGCGTGATTCGGACGATCGCCCGCAAGGGATTCCGCTTCGTCGCCGACCTGAGAGAAGCCGGGTCAGCAGAGGGCGCTGGCGCGCCCGGCGCCGGATCCGGCGAAATGCCGGCGCTAACGCCGGCCATGCCTGCCAAACCGTCCATCGCGGTCCTGCCCTTCGTGAATCTGAGCGGGGATCCGGAGCAGGACTATCTGGCCGACGGCGTGGTCGAAGACATCATCGCGGCTTTGTCGCAGTATCGCTGGCTTTTCGTCGTCGCGCGCAATTCGAGCTTCACCTACAAGGGTCGCGCCGTGGACGTGAAACAGGTCGGCCGCGAGCTGGGCGTCCGCTACGTGCTGGAAGGTAGCTGGCGCAAAGCCGACAATCGTGTGCGCATCACCGGCCAGCTGATCGATGCCACCACCGGTTCGCACCAGTGGGCCGGCCGCTTCCAAGGGGTACTCGGAGACATCTTTGCGCTGCAGGATCAGATCACCGAGACCGTGGTCGGCGCGATCGCTCCCCAGCTCGAGCGCGCGGAAATCGAGCGTGCGCGGCACAAGCCGACCGAAAGCCTCGACGCCTACGATTACTACCTGCGCGGAATGGCTTGGCTGCATCACGGAACCCGGGAGGCGATCAACCAGGCGCTGCCGCTCTTCCACAGGGCCATCGAGTGCGATCCCGAATTCGCGTCGGCCTACGCGATGGCAGCGTGGTGCCACTGCTGGCGGAAGATCAACGGCTGGATGACCGATCGTCCGCGGGAAATGGCCGAGGGCGTCCGACTGGCTCGCCGGGCCGTCGAATTGGGCAAGGACGATGCGGTCGCGCTAACCCGATGCGGGCACGCGCTTGGCCATCTTGACCGCGACCTTTCCGGCGGCATCGCCTTGCTGGACAAGGCGCTCGTGCTCAATCCCAACCTTGCGGCGGCGTGGTTCCTCGGCGCATTCCTCAGACTCTGGCACGGCGAAACGGAAGAAGCCGTCGAGCACTTTGCGCATGCCATGCGTTTGAGCCCTCTCGACCCGGAGCTCTATAAGATGCAGGCCGGCATGGCGGCCGCGCATCTCTTCATGGGGCACTTCGATACGGCTTCATCATGGGCGGAGAAGGCATTGCGGGAATTGCCCAGCCTGCTGCTCGTCGCTGCCACCCTCGCGGCAAGCCTTGCGCTCGCCGGACGGACTGCCGAAGCGCAGCGCGCCGTGGGCCATCTGCGCGAACTCGACCCCGGGTTGCGCCTCTCCAATCTCGCGGACTGGCTACCGATCCACCGGCCGGAGAATCTCGCCACCTTGATGGAAGGTCTGCGAAGAGCAGGGCTGCCGAAATAAATGGGTGCCGCAGCGGTTATCGTGAAGGAATGCAGCAGCGCCGATCGTCCTGAATGACCACTCGTGGCCGATAGTTCGGGTCGGCATCTTCCCCCATAGCAGCCAGTCGTCACGAGTTAAAGAATCAGGCTCCGATCAATAGCAAGGAGTCTGTCATGGAAGCCCGCGAACATCGGGAAGCCTGGAACAAGGGAAAGCTGGTTGGCCAGAAGGCGCCGCTCAAGCCCAAAGACATCTGGGCCATACGCATCCATCTGCAGAACGCCCACGAGGTGCGCGACCTCGCTATGTTCAACCTTGCGATAGACAGCAAGCTCCGAGGCTGTGACCTGGTCAGCCTGCGCGTTCGCGACGTGACGCACGGAAGTCAGGTGCTCTCGCGCGCGATGGTCGTCCAGAGGAAGACGCAGCGACCTGTTCAGTTCGAACTGACCGAGCCGACGCGCACGGCGGTGTCAGCCTGGATCGCAAAGGCCGGCTTGAGGCCAGATGACTTCCTCTTCCCAAGCCGGCTGCACGGTTCACCGCATGTTTCCACCCGCCAGTATGCGAGGATCGTCGAGCACTGGGTCATCGCCGCCGGGCTGGACCCTTCTGCCTACGGCACGCACTCAATGCGGCGTACGAAGGCGGCGTTGATCTACAAGCGCACGAAGAACCTTCGGGCCGTTCAACTCCTACTTGGGCATTCTAAGCTGGACTATCTCCCGCGCCGGACTATGTCCCGTGATCGTGATACGGGTTGGAACATCATGGGTCGGTGCTCAGCGCACGGTACATAGCGACACTCCTTGTAGGCACTACTGCCTGCAGCAAGGAGAAAGTCATGGAACCGTCGTATGAGAGCGCTGTGGTGCTTGTCTGCCGGGCCACTGGCCCGCTTGCCGGACATCTTGGCGCGTTTGTCGCATCGTTGATCGACCAACAGTACGCAGCGAGCGTCGTCCACATCAAGGCGCGGCACGCAGTGTCGTTCGACCGTTGGCTTGCAAAGCATGGCGTGGCGTTGGCTGAGCTCTGCGAAACTCACATCGAGCAGTACCAGCGCCGCCGGCGACGTTGTCACCGGCGCATCCGCGCCGAGACCCGGCGCCGCGAGTGCTATGAAGTAACTGACCTGCTGCGATTCTTGCGCGGTCACGGTGTATGCGAAGTTGCCCGCATCGTCGCCACACCGGCGGACGAACTTGCTGCCCGTTTTGGACAGCACCTTCGGAATCACCAAGGCTTGGCCGCCGCGACGATCGAGTGCTACACAACTGTCGCACGGGAGTTCCTCTCTGAGCTCTTCGGACGCGACAGGGTCGATCTGCGCGTGCTGCGCGCCGCCGATGTAATCGAGTTCGTGCAATGCCGAACCAAACGCATGCAGCCGCCGTCCCTGAAGCGTGTCGTGAACGGAATGCGTTCGCTCCTTCGCTACGCGCAGTATCGTGGCGAGGTGGGCCCCGGACTCGTTGCATCCGTGCCATCCGTGGCCACCTGGACCACCACGCCACGGCTGCCCAAGGCCATATCGCCCGCTCATGCGCAACGTGCAATCGACAGCTGCGACATCAGCACTGCAATCGGCCGGCGCGACCGCGCGGTGTTGCTGCTCTTGGCCCGTTTGGGGTTGCGCGCTCACGAGATCATCGCGCTGACGCTCGAAGATTGCGACTGGGACACAGGGCACCTGCGAGTGCGAGGCAAGGGTGGGCGAGAGTGCCTTTTGCCAATGCCCGCCGATGTCGGCGAGGCCATCGCTGTGTATCTCGAACGTGGGCGGCCCACCAGCACAGACCGGCACCTGTTCCTGCGCTCTATGGCGCCGATCCGTGGCCTGCTGGAAGGCTCCGACGGGATCGGCTCCATCGTGCGCTACGCGCTCCGGCGCGGCGAGGTCAATGCACCCCACCGCGGGTCGCACCAGTTCCGGCACGCCTTGGCCGTGCGCATGCTGCAAGGTGGTGCCTCGCTCTCCGAGATCGGCGAGGTCTTGCGCCATCGCAGCCCACAGAGTACGTCCATTTATGCCAGGGTGGACATCAAGTCACTACGGTCCTTGGCCTTGCCCTGGCCAGGAGGTGCACGATGAACACGCTTCGTGAGACCTTGCAGGGCTACCTTGCACTGCGCCGTGGTCTGGGCTTCAAGATGCACGACGCCCGCCTTCTGCTGCCACGGTTCGTCGCCTTTATGGATGAGCGTCAGGCACACCACATCACCGTCCAACTGGCTCTGGAGTGGGCGCAACAGTCCAAGAACGTTCAACCTGCGGAGTGGGCGCGACGTCTAGGCTTCGTGCGCGGCTTCGCTCGCTACTGCAGCATCACAGACGCCCTCACCGAGGTTCCTCCGCCGGAGCTGTTGCCGCACCGATCGACCCGCGCCAGGCCCTACCTGTACACCGAGTTGGAAGTGCAACGCTTGCTGGATGCGGCACTGAAGCTGCCGACGAAATGGCCGTCGACGCCCTTGCGGCCATGGGTGTTTTACTGCCTTCTGGGATTGCTCTGCATCACGGGGTTAAGGATCTCCGAGGCACTCGATCTGAAACTTGACGACGTCGATCTCAATCAAGACTTGCTGACGATTCGGGCTGCCAAGCTTGGCCGATCTCGGCTGGTACCCACCCATCCGAGCACACGCACGGTGCTCGCCGACTACCTTGAGCGTCGCGAACAGTTCCTGGGACCGCGCGGTTCTGCCTACGTGTTTGTCTCCAACCGTGGCACCCGGCTGGACCTTGGCCGAGTTCATCGAGCCTTCTACGCGCTGTCGCGGCAAACCGGCCTGCGCGCGCCCGGCGCAAGCAAAGGCCCCAGGCTGCATGACTTGAGGCATCGTCTTGCCGTCCAGGTGCTCACGCGTTGGTACGAGGCTGGAGAGGATCCGGCGCGGCGACTGCCGGTTCTGTCGACCTACCTCGGGCACGTGTGCGTGGCAGACACTTACTGGTATCTGAGTAGCTGCCCCGAGCTGATGGCGCAGGCGATGGCGCGACTGGAGCGGCGCTGGGGAGAGTCATCATGAGGAGCCAGGCGAGCTTTGCCCCGCTGCTGGAAGGCTTCTTCACACAGCGGCTAATGCAGCAGCGTCAAGCCAGTGCCCACACGATCGCCTCCTACCGCGACACGTTCCGGCTACTACTGCAGTTCGTGCAGAAACGACTTCACAAGGCACCTTCGACGCTGGAGATGGAGGACATAGATGCTCCACTGGTCGTTGCCTTCCTCGACGAGATGGAGAAGGTCCGCGCCGTGACCGCCAGAACACGCAACCTACGCCTGACGGCAATCCACTCGTTCTTCCGCTACGCGGCGTTCGAGGCACCCGTCCATGCCGCGCAGATCCAGCGCGTGCTGGCCATTCCAGCCAAGCGTTTCACGCGTACCTTGGTCCCGTTCCTGAATCGACAAGAGGTCGATGCGTTACTCGCTGCGCCGGATCAGCGCACATGGTCAGGGCGCCGCGATCACGCGCTTATTCTGCTGGCGGTGCAGACAGGGTTGCGCCTGTCGGAGCTAACCAGCCTTCGGCAGGAGGATCTGCATCTGGGGTGCGGCGCGCACGTGCGCGTAGTCGGAAAGGGGCGTAAGGAGCGGTGTACGCCGCTGAGCAAGAACACCCGAGCCGTCCTGGCTGCCTGGGTGAGAGAGCCAGTCAGGGCACCCGCTCAGCCGTTGTTCCCGAACGCGAGAGGCGGGCAATTGAGCGCCCATGGCGTGCACTACCTGTTGGCCAAACACGTTGCCGTCGCTACCGACGCCTGCCCATCGCTGAAGCATAAACGGGTGAGTCCTCATGTGCTTCGGCACACGACGGCAATGGACCTCCTCCGCGAAGGTGCCGAGCAGTGCGTGATCGCGTTGTGGCTCGGTCATGAGTCGATCGAGACGACGCAGATCTACCTGGATGCCAACCTTGAGTTGAAGCAGCGGGTTCTGGACATGGCCACACCTCCCGAGGGCAAACCCGGCAGGTATCGACCCGACGATCGCCTGTTGGCCTTCCTGAAGAGTCTGTAGCCGTGCCGATTATGTCCCGCAGGAGTCACACGCCCCTTCGTCACCAGGGGGCAGGCGGCGCAGCGGGACATAGTCCGGCGCGGGAGATAGTCCAGCCTATTGCCAGCTGGCAATAGACTTGAGTCGACGGTCCGCTACCTCGGCATCGAGGTCGATGATGCATTGGAGATCTCTGAGCAGATAGAGATCTGACCCAACTGCGGCCGCTCGTCAAACCGCCTCAAGGCGGCAAGCGGCCGCTTTCGGCTGCATCGTCGAGAGGGATGTATCGGCCACAACCGGCCGGTCGCCGTTTTTCCGCAAAGCTGACGTTGGGAGGGGCTGCACGCCCGTAAGCTGTCGTTGGCTTGGGTGAGCGACTTTCCGCTTACGACAGACAGCTTTCTGAGCGCTCCAGACCTTAGCCATCGCCTTGCCGAGTTCTCAGCCCGGCCATGACCTGCCGTTGGAGATCCGGCCAGGATTTCCCTCGCTGGATCGTCTTGGGTGATCGGTTTGCGGCGGCCAACTTGACCCCCGGATTGGCTCGACCCGGCCAGTAGCGGCCGGTCGTCGCAAACCAGCGTCCGACCGCTCCGGAATGTTGCTGACGCTCAGAATTCGCAGGTTGAACGACCGCTAAGGGCAAAACTGGCCGTTCATATCTTGACAGCGTATCCGTTTATGGTGGCGTCGGCCACGGTCTGCTTGTCGATGATGACTAGGCCCAGCGGCGGTTGCACGTTGTTCCTCAAGGGTTGAAGGGCGAGGGTTCCAGGAAGCTCCAACGCAGCGGCTGGTTCAGCGGCGTGGCGCGCCAGCGCTCGACCGTGAACTCGATCCACCGGCCGGTGCCCCCGGTGTGCTCAATGCCGTCGGCCACATCGAAGCAGACCCGTGCGAGGCCCGTCAGCTGCAATTGGCGGGCCCCGTCGACATCGGGCAGCACCAGGCCGCAGCGCGGCTCGACTTCCAGGTTGCCCAACGTGTTGAACATGCTGTTGCCGTGGTAGTCGGGGATGCGCAGCACCTGGCCGCACCGTCGTACGAATCCGGGCCGCCCGCCGCGGTGCGACACGTCGGCCTCGCCGGCGGGGCCCAGGCTGGCTGGCGATGAACAGCGTGTCGGCGGCATCGATCCAGGCCGCCACGGTGTCGTCTAGCACGGCCCCTGCGGCTGGCACGGCAGGTGAGGCCTCCTCGTCAGTCGCCACGGCCTCGGGCTGGCGCTTCTGGATGTACCGGGGGCACACCGGAAACGCCTGCCCCACGATTACCTCAAGGCGATTGGCTGACACCAAGCCCACATGGCCATTGACGCGCAGACGCCGCCGCTTCTGCAATTCGATGAGCAGCACGGCCACGGACTGGCCGGTATGCAGATCACAGAGCGGCGCCATGGTTGCCAGGTGGTCGTGCGGGTCGTCGAGCGCCATGCACAGGCGATCGAGCTCCTCGCTGGCCTGCACGAAACCGGCCTCGCCCGCCAGCAGGCTGGCATGGACGGCCCCCGAGTTGTCGGCCGCGCCGATGACACACCACTGCTGCTGGCCCACGAACGCACGGGCCGCCGCGGGCACGCGCGGGCTGATGTTGCGGCTGTTGATCAGCGCGGTGGCACGCTCACCGGTCCGCTCTTGGACCAAGCGTTCGCCGCGGTGGAAGTGGGTATCGTCCATATGTGATCCCAGGCTGCAGGGTCAGAAGGTCACGAGCCGGTGGCCGGCGTCCAGGTGGCGCGACAGGTCGAGCACGCCCGACGTGCCCGGGATGGACTTGTCAAGCACGAGGGTGACGCCCGTCGGTGCCAGGCCTGCGCCGGCACCGAACACATCGGCGCAGCCGCCGCACGCCACGATGCGGTCCAGCACGGCCACGTACAACGCGTGGGCGGAGTGCTCGGGCAGCGCCAGTTCGGCGGGCCGGCGGACACCAGCACCCTGGAAGACGAGGTCGAAATCCTGCTTTTTCTCCTTCAGCGCGTAGGCGAGGAAGAGCGCGTTGAAGACGCGGCCCAAGGCCTCTTCGCTGCCGGCCTTGGGATCGGAGAAGACGACGATGACTGTTTTCATGGAGCAATCCTTTTAAGGGGCGGCGATGGGTGAAAGAAGCTTGGGGTGTGCCGCCCTGACAGGAATCTATCCATCCACCGAACAGAGATAAATTCCGAAAAACTGACTTTATTGCTGCAAAATTCGCAGTAGTCAAAGGGATGCCATGGACCGTCTGCATGCCATCGAGGTCTTTCTCGAAATCGCCGAGCGCGGCAGCCTGACCCGGGCGGCCGATGCCATGTCGCTGTCGCTGCCCAGCGTCGTGCGCACGCTGGCAGCGCTGGAGAGCCACCTGGGCGTGCGCCTGTTCAACCGCAACACGCGGCGCGTGGCCATCACCGACGAGGGGCGGGCCTACCGCGAGCATGCGCTGGCCATCCGCGCCGCGGTGGCCGAGTCCGAGCAGGCGATGCGCCAGAACCAGGCCGAGCCTGCGGGCAGCATCACGATGACGGCCTCGGTCAAGTTCGGCGAGCTGCACGTGGCCCCTCTGGTGGCCAGCTACCTGCAGCGCTACCCGCGCGTGGAGGTGCAGTTGCTGCTGCTGGACCGGGTGGTCAACCTCGTTCGGCGGCGTGGGCGACCCCGGCATGTGGGAGTTTCTGAGCAACGGCCGACGCGAGCGCGTCAAGGTCGGCGGACGCCTGGCCTGCAACACCGTCGGCGCGAACCTGGCCGCCTGCATCGCCGGCCAGGGCTTCCGCCGCTTCCTGCACTACCAGGTGCTGGAGGCCTGCGAGCGCGGGGACTTGGTGCCCGTTCTGCAGAGCCACGCGCCACAGGCGCGCCCTCTGTCCCTGGTCTACCCGCGCAACCGGCATGGCTCGGTGCGCTTGTCCACGTTGGTGGAACACCTATGTGGACCACTGCGCGAGCGCTTGGATGGCTCGCGCGCGGCAGGGGCGTGACGGGCGCGCGGGACGCCCCTCTGCCTCCAACGCAGCGGCCAGCCGCTCAAGCAAGGGCTTGTGTGCGGCTCGCCTGCGTGGGGTAGTCGGTATAACCCTCGGCCCCCTGGCTGTAGTACGTCGCCATCACGTCCTGGTTCAGGGGCGCGCCTTCGCGCAGGCGCTGAACCAGATCGGGGTTCGCCAGAAAGGGGCGCCCAAAGCTGATCGCATCGGCCAGCCCGCTGTCGAGGTCGGCCCTGGCGCGCGCTATTGTGTAGTCGCTGTTGAGTACCAGCGCTCCTTTGAAATGCCTGCGAATCTGTGGAGACAGGCGAGGCACATCGGTGGCGCCGAAAGTCCCGTCCGGGCCAGGTTCTCGCAGTTCCAAGAAGGCGATACCAATGGCGTTCAGGATGTCCGCTGCCGCCGTGAACAGTGGCGCCGGATGGCTGTCGTCCACGCCGTAGCTCTCGCCATTGGGAGACAGGCGAACCGCCGTGCGATCAGCGCCCACTGCGTTGGCAACGGCCTGTGTGACCAGGCCTAGCAAGCGCACGCGGTTCTCGATGCTACCGCCGTATTCGTCCGCCCGGGCATTGGTTCCGTCCCGCAAGAATTGATCGATCAGTTGGCCGTTGGCGGCGTGGATCTGAACGCCATCGAAGCCTGCGGCCATCGCGTTGTTTGCCGCGGTCACGTAGTCGGAGATCAGACCGGGGATCTCCTCTGCCGTCAGTGGTCTGGCGATTTCGAATGGCTTCTTGCCTTCATAGGTGTGCGCATCTCCCAGCATGGCCGTGGCACTGGCCGACACAGGCTGGTGGCCCGTCACAGCCGAATGGGCCATGCGGCCCATGTGCCACAGCTGCGCGAAGATCAGCCCGCCCTTGGCATGCACCGCGTGCGTGACAGGCTTCCACGCTGTGACTTGCTCTGCGGACCACAGTCCCGGCACATAGGGCCAGCCAACAGCCTGGCGCGAAATGCCAGTGGCCTCCCCGATGATCAGACCGGCCGAGGCACGCTGCGCATAGTAGTCGGCCATGATGGGCGTCGGCACATGGTCTCGGGTGGCGCGCGCCCGGGTCAGTGGCGCCATGAAGGTGCGGTTGGAGGCCTTGAGGGCACCCAGCGCGATGGGATCAAAAAGTGTCGGCATGGAAGTTCTCGTAAGGTATTGGGAGTTCATTCATTGACCTGGAGGCCTTCGGCTTCCAATGCCGCGCGCACACTCGCCCGCCGTTCCATGCGTGCCATGAATTTCTGGATGCATGCGTAACCCGTGATGTCGATCTTTATCCGCAGCGGCCATGAAAGGACGTTGTACAGGTACGCATCAGCGACCGAGAACTGCGCGCCCAGAACGTAGTCGTTCCTGGACAGGTGCTCTTCGATGTATTCGAACTTGCTGGTCAGGTTGCCATCCGCGAACCGCTTCTTCGTCGCTTCGTCGAGGAAGGGCGAGAACATCACCGCCATGCTCTTGTGCAGGTCGCTGGCCACGAAGTTGAGCCACTCCAGCGCGGTGTAGCGCTCCCGGGTTCCGAACAATGGAAGGAGCCTGGCGTCCGGATGCTTGTCTGCGATCCATTGCAGGATGACGGCACCTTCGGTGAGGAGGTCGCCGTCGTCCAGCTTGAGCGCGGGTACGAAGCCCTTGGGCGTCACCTGAAAGTAGTCGCCTTCGACCGTGGTCTTCGTCTTGAAGTCGACCTTCACCAGATCGAATGTCTGCCCGGCCTCGTACAAGGCGATCTGGGATGCGAGCCCGCAAGAGCCGGGCGAATAATAGAGTTTCATCGTCATAGATCCGTCGTTACGTGGTTGGATGGCTTATCGAGAGTTCGCCGGCCGCAATGCATCGAAATCGCTCGCGTCATGGCGCTCGCGCAGGAATTCACCGGGCACTCCGGAGATACGGTTGACAACCCGGCCCCGTGCTACGGCAGGCCGCGCGGCGATCGACTGGTACCAACGGAGCAGGTGCGTGTAGTGCTCGACGGCCAGAAATTCGTGTGTGTTGTAGACCCCGTACAGGCTGCCGGGGTACCACGGCCAGACCGCCATGTCGGCAATCGTGTACTGGTCGCCGGCGAGGAACTCATGCGAGGCCAGGTGCGTGTCCAACACGTGGAGCTGGCGCTTGGTTTCCATCGCATAGCGGTCGATCGCATATTCGATCTTGAATGGCGCATAGGCGTAGAAGTGGCCCAGGCCGCCGCCGACGAAGGGCGCCGACCCCATCTGCCACATTAGCCAGTTGAACGTCTCGGTCCGCGCCCGGCGCTCCGTCGGCAGGAACGCGCCGAAGCGCTCCGCTAGGTACACCAGGATCGAGCCACTCTCGAACACGCGCGTGGCCGGGTCGGTCGACTGGTCCATTAGCGCCGGGATCTTGGCGTTGGGATTGAGGCCGACGAAGCCGTTGCCGAACTGGTCCCCCTTGAAGATGTCGATCAGCCAGGCGTCGTACTCAGCACCGGCATGCCCTGCCGCCAGCAACTCCTCCAGCATGATCGTCACCTTCTGACCATTGGGTGTCCCCTGCGAATAGAGCTGGATCGGGTGTTTGCCAACCGGCAATTCGCACTCGAACCGGGCACCCGACTCGGGGCGGTTGATGCTGGCGAACGCACCGGCATAGGCGGTCTTGGGATGCCAGATTTTGGGCGGCACGTAGCCTGCGGGTTGATTGTCGAAAGAGGGCTCGGTCATTGGTTTTCTCCTATAAAGATCCAGGTGAAACAAAGGTCTGCCATCCGCGCATGTGATTGATGAAGCGCTCGCTTAATCCGCCCGAGCGCAGGTATCCCGCCGGCACCGGCATGCGCGGGCAGTCGAATTGCGGGTTGGCTTGGACTTGCAACGGGAAGTCCCGCTGAAGGATGCTGGCGCGGCCGATCAGCACGAAGTCGCAGCCTTCGTCCAGTAGTTGCCCGCAGCGCTGGGCGCTCATGATCTTGCCTGCTGTCCCCACGCGCACGCCCTTGCGGGGAAGGTCGGTGAAGACGCTGAGCATCAATTTGCCCTGGAACCGTCCATCCTGGACGATCTGGGCAGAGTCCCACAGCGCGAGGTCCAGATAGTCGATTAGCTCCCGGTCGAGGATGTGGGCGGTGATCTCGCGCAGCTCCTCCAGTTGCAGCCCATAGCGCTCGATCGACAGGCGCCAGCCGATCTGGAAATCGGGCCCGCAGGCACGCCGAATACCTTCGAGGACCTCCAGCGTGAGACGAGCCCTGTTCTCGACGCTGCCGCCGTACTTGTCGGTGCGGTCGTTGAGACAGGGGGACATGAACTCTGACAGGATCCAACCGAACGCGCCGCGGGCAGCCACGCCATTGAAGCCCGCCTCCTCCGCGCGCAGTGCGGCGGTGATGAAGCTGTCTCGGATGCGCTCGACTTCTTGCGTCGTCAGCGCCTTGACGCCTGGCAGCGTGTTGCTGGAGGCTGGCGCGGGGATGCCCCCCAGCAGCGGATTGGCTCGATGTCCGGCATGGTGCAGTTGCACCGCCGACAGGGTGTTGCCCATGCGCAGCGACGTGGCCAGCTTAGTCAGGCCCGGCAGATGGGCGTCGCAGTGGATGCCCAGCTGGCGCGCGAAGGCAATGCCACCCGCTTCCACGGTTGTGGCGCAGGTTTGGGCCAGGCCGTAGCCACCTTCCGCGATCTGCTCCATCCAGTGATGGTCGAACTCGGACGCGGTACCGTCGATTTCGCTTTGCTGGTTGGTGAGCGGTGCCAGCATGAAACGGTTCCGCATGGCAGGGCCGTGCAGCAGGGTGAGCGGCTTGAAGAGATCTGAAACGGACATGAAGAATCTCCAATGAAGTGGGGGCCGGAGAGGGTCGGCAAGCCGCCCCTGGAGGCGCGACCCGGCAGTGACCCTTTGTCGTATGCGGGACAAGCCGGCCTGCCTGCAGGACCTGCGGCCGGCGCTGTCGGATCAATCGTTGGTGCTAGGCTTCCCGACGCCGGAGGTCGCGACGCCCGAGACGTTCCAGCCTCCGCCAAGGGCGCGCACCAGATCGACGGTCGCGCGGGCGCGTTCGCCTTCGGCCTGGATCAGGGACTGGCGGCTGCGCAGGTGCGTCCGCTCTGCATCGACCACCGCCAGATAGTCGATGTGGCCTTCATCGAACCGGGTCTGGGCGGAACGCGCGACGCTCGACGATGCCTCCTGG
Source organism: Azoarcus sp. Soil_N_20 (assembly GCF_057656155.1). Lineage (NCBI taxonomy): Bacteria > Pseudomonadati > Pseudomonadota > Betaproteobacteria > Rhodocyclales > Zoogloeaceae > Azoarcus > Azoarcus sp. Soil_N_20. The sequence continues at coordinate 15,464 of NZ_JBDGKX010000007.1, forward strand.
GCACCGCGCTGATGGCCGATCCGTTCGTCGAGGGTCCGCAAGGAAGCCAGGGAGTCCTCGACTTCGCGGAAGGCCTGGAGCACCGTCCTGCGGTACTCGCCGACCCGCTCGTCGTAGACCGCGCGTACGCGCTCGACGTCGGCCTTGCGCCGTCCGCCGTCGAACAGCGGCAGGTTCAGCGCCGCTCCCACCAGCGGGCCCAGCAGGAATGTCCGGTGGGACCAGTTCGTCAGATTGCCGAGGCTGGACGACTCGTAGCCCAGGGCGCCGGTCAACGAGAGCGACGGGAAGAACGCCGCCTTCGCCACGCCGATGCGGGCGTTCTCCGCCGCCATGGCCCGCTCCGCAGCCGCGATGTCGGGCCGACGCTCGAGCAAGGCCGAAGGCATGCCCGGCGGCAGCTGGACGGTGACGCTTTCCAGGGGCTTGGCTTCGAGCGAGAACTCCGCCGGTGCCTTGCCGAGCAAGATGGCCAGCGCATGTGAGCCCAACGCCTGCTGCTGCGCCACGGCACCCAACTCGGCACGGGCCGAGAACAGTTCCGTCCTGGCCTGCTCGACGACGAAACTGGCGACGGAGCCGACATCGAGCTTGCGCTCCAGCAGGGTCACGGCGCCTTCCCGCAGTGTCACGTTGTCCCGCAGCAGGCGCTGCTCGCCCTCTAGCTGCCGAAGGCTGAAGTACGTCCTGGCGACGTCGGCCTGGACCAGCAGCAGCATCTGGTGCGCCAGGGCCTGCTGCTGGGCCGCATTGGCCCGCGCGGCGTCGACGCCGGACGACACGCGACCGAAGAGGTCGACTTCGTACGCGACCGAGGCCTGCGCGCGCCACAGCGTCTGCGTCGACCCCGGTGCGCCGTCTCCGCGCCCGGCCGCGACACCACTGGTGCGCTGGCGGGTCGGGCCGAAGCCTGCGTCGACCTCCGGCAAGCGCGCCGCTTCGCTGAGCGAGGTCAGCGCACGCGACTGCTTGAGCCGTGCCATCGCGATGGTGACGTCGGGGTTGGCCTGCAGTGCCTCTTGCTCGAGCCGCACGAGGACTGGGTCCCCGAAGACCTCCCACCAGGGCGAGGGCGGCTGCTGGTCGGCGGGTTCCGCCGGCTTCCAGTGACCCGGAACCTCCGTCGGCGCCAGCGGGCGCTCGTCGGCTTGCCTGAACTTCAAGGGAATGCTCATCTCGGGCCGGCTCTCGACCGGCGAGACGGCACATGCCGACAGCAGGAACAAGCTCACTGCGACAACGATGGCACTGCGGGTCGTTCGAGCCGTGCGCCGGCTCGTTTGATGGGTGTCGGTCATGCTTTTACCTCCGGCTGCTCGAGTGCGGGGTGATGCGGGACGATGGCCGGGGCGTCGTGACGCACCGCAGAGCGCAGCGGCTTGCTGCCGCCGAGTGCCCGCATGACCACGTAGAACAGTGGCGTCAGGAACAGGCCGAACAGTGTGACGCCGATCATTCCGAAGAACACTGAGATGCCCATGGCACGGCGCATCTCCGAACCGGCGCCGGTCGACAGCACCAGCGGGATCACACCCATGATGAAGGCCAGCGATGTCATTAGGATGGGCCGCAGCCGCAGGCGGCAGGCCTCGATCACGGCCTTCAGGGTGGCCATGCCTGCCATCTCCAGCTCGCGGGCGAACTCCACGATCAGGATGGCGTTCTTCGACGCCAGGCCCACGAGCACGATGAGCCCGATCTGCGTAAAGATGTTGTTGTCCCCCTTCGTGAGCCACACCCCGAGCAGCGCCGAGAAGATGCTCATCGGGATGATCAGGATGATCGCCAGCGGCAGCGTGAGGCTCTCGTATTGGGCGGCCAGCACGAAGAACACCAGCAGCACGCACAGCGGAAGAATCCAGACCGCGCTGTTGCCCGCGATGATCTGCTGGTAGGTCAGGTCGGTCCATTCGTAGGTCATGCCTGGCGGCAGAGTCTCGGCCGCGATCCGCTGGATGGCCGCCATCGCCTGGTCCGACGAGTAGCCGGGCGCCGGGCTGCCGCCCACGTCGGCCGACGTGTAGCCGTTGTAGCGCAGCACCTGGTCGGGGCCGTAGGTCTGGCCGACCTTCGCGATCGAGGCCAGCGGAATCATCTGGCCCGACGCGCTGCGCACGTGCAGTTGCCCGATGTCGTCCGCCTTGGAGCGGAAGCGGCTGTCGGCCTGCATGCGCACCTGGTACACGCGACCCAGAAAGTTGAAGTCGTTGACGTAGTACGACCCGAGGTAGGCCTGCAGCGCACTGAACACCGCTGGCGTATCAACGCCGAGCTGTTGCGCCTTCTCGCGGTCGATGTCGACCTTCAGCTGGGGAACGTTCACCGTATAGGTCGAGAAGAGCGGGCCGAGCTCGGGCGCCTTGGACGCCGCCTGGATGAAGGCCTGGGTCGCCTTGTAGAGCGCCTCGTAGCCCAGGTCGGCCCGGTCCTCGATCTGCAGCTTGAAGCCGCCCAGGGTGCCCAAGCCATAGACAGGCGGCGGCGGGAAGATGCCCGTGAAAGCGTGGCCGATGGCGCTGTACTCCTTGCCCAAGTCGGCCGCGACCTGGTCGGCGCTGATGCCCGCACGGTCCTTGAACGGCTTGAGTAGCACGAATGTGAGCGCGGTGCTCGAGCTCTTCGTCACACCGTTGATCGACAGGCCGCTGTAGCTCGAGGTGCCCATGACCGCGGGATGCTTGAGCGCGATCTCGTTCATCTTCGTCATGGTCGCTTCGGTGCGGTCCAGCGTGGAGCCTTCCGGCATCTGGGCCAGGCTCACGAGGTACTCCTTGTCCTGCGCAGGAACGAAGCCGCCTGGGACATGGCCGGTGAGCCACCAGGTGGCGCCGAGCAGGCCGGCGTACACGACGAGCATGGCGCCCTTGTGCTTCAGGATGCGGCCGACGCCGCCGCCGTAGCTTTCGGAGGCGCGGTCGAACATGCGGTTGAAGCGCCCGAAGAAGCCGCCGAACAACTTCTGCGTGACACGCGTGAACCGGTCTGGCGCGTCGCCGTGGCCTTTCAGCAGCAGGGCCGACAGCGCCGGCGACAGCGTCAGCGAGTTCACCGCCGAGATGAGTGTGGAGATGGCGATGGTGACCGCGAACTGCTTGTAGAACTCGCCGGTCAGGCCGCTCAGGAAGGCCAGCGGCAGGAACACGGCCGACAGCGTCAACGCGATGGCGATGATGGGCCCGCTTACCTCCCGCATGGCCTGGTAGGTCGCTTCGCGGGGCGCCATGCCGCGCGCGATGTTCCGCTCCACGTTCTCGACCACCACGATGGCGTCATCGACCACGATGCCGATCGCCACCACCAGTCCGAACAGCGATAGTGTGTTGATGGAATAGCCCGCCAGCAGCAGGAAGGTGAAGGTGCCGACGATCGAGATCGGCACCGCGATCAGCGGGATGATGGATGCGCGCCAGGTCTGCAGGAAGAGGAACACCACCAGCACGACCAGGGCCACAGATTCCAGCAGCGTCTTGACGACCGCATCGATGCCAGACTGGACCGCGCGGCTCGGCTCGTACACCACCCGATAGATCACATCCTCCGGGAATTCCTTCTCAAGTTCCTGCATGGCCTTGTGCACGTCGCGCGAGATCTGCAGCGAATTCGCACCCGGCGCTTCCTGCACAGTTACCGCGACGGCCGGTGCGTTGTCCAGCGTGGCCCGGATGCCGTAGTCCTCGGCACCGAGCTCCACGCGCGCCACGTCGCCCAGGCGCGTGATGGCGCCACCGGCGTCCGACTTGATGACGATGCGCGTGAACTCCTCCGGCGTTCTGAGGCGACCGTCTGCGTTGACGGTGAGCTGGAAAGCCGTGTCGGGACTGGTCGGCGCACTGCCGATGGTGCCCACCGAGGCCTGCACGTTCTGGCGACGGATGGCGCTGGCGACATCGCTTGCATCCAGTCCCCGCTCGGCCAGCGCGGCCGGGTCCAGCCAGATGCGCATGGCATATTCGCCAGGACCCCAAATCGCCACGTCCCCGACGCCCTTGATCCGCGCCAGCCGGTCCTTCACGTGCAGGATGGCGTAGTTGCTGATGTAGTTGTTGTCGTAGGTGCCCTTGGGCGACACCATGTGCACGGCGATAGTGATCATCGGCAGGTTCTTGACCGCCGTCACCCCGAGGCGCTGCACGTCCTCGGGCAGCCGCGCCACGGCTTGCGACACGCGGGTCTGCACCAGCTGTTGCGCACGGTCTGGGTCGACGCCTAGCTTGAAGGTCACCGTCAGGTACAGGTGGCCGTCGCCGCTGGCCTTCGAGTCCATATAGAGCATGTCCTCCACGCCGTTGACGGACTGCTCCAGCGGTGCCGCGACGGTTTCCGCGATGGTCTTGGCGTTGGCGCCCGGGTACTGCGCATGCACGACGACCGAGGGTGGGATGACCTGCGGGTATTCCGACACCGGCATGTTGAACGCCGCGACGATGCCCCCGAGCAGGATCAGCGCGGACAGCACGCCCGCGAAGATCGGCCGGTCGATGAAGAACTTGGAGATGTTCACGAGCGGGCTCCCGCGGTAGTGCTGGCGCTCGCCGCTGGCGTCTCCTCTGCGACTGCGGACACCGCTGTGCCGGGGGGCGCGCGGAAGGCCCCGTCCACGATGACCCTGGCACCCGGCTCGACGCCGCTGCGCAGAACGCGTTCCTTGCCCTGGAGCACGCCGAGTTCGACGACGCGGCGTTCGACCTTGTTCTGCGCGTTGACGATGAGGACGTACTTGCGGTCCTGGTCGGTCCCGATCACGGTCTCGTCGACCACCACGGCGTCATAGGGTATGCCCCCTTGCAGACGCACGCGCGCCTGCAGGCCCGGCAGCATGTCTGGACTCACTTTGTCGATGCGCGCACGCACGCGCACCGTGCCAGAGCGGGTATCCATCTGGTTGTCGATGGCCTCGATGGAAGCCGCGTGGGGGAAGGCGTCGTCGTTGGCCAGGCCGACCTTCACCACCGGTTGCGCGCCGGCCCGCAGCGAGGGCGCGATGATCCGCAGATAGCTCTGCTCGTCCACGCTGAAGGATGCGTAGAGCTTGCCGTCGGACACGACGCGGGTCAGCGGCGCCGCGTCACCGCCAGCGCTCACCACATTGCCGGCCGTGATTTCCGCCCGGGAGATGCGCCCTGCGATCGGCGAGCGGACTTGCGTGTAGCCGAGCTGGAGTTGCACCTGTGCCAAGGCAGCCTGCGCTCCCTTCAAACCTGCGGCCGCCTCGCGTGCCTTGTTGTCGAGCGCCTCGAACTCCCTGCGCGCGATGGCGTTCGATTCCAGCAGCCTCTGCCCGCGGGCCAGCTCCATGTCCGCGAGCCGCTGCCGTTCCGCCAGACCTGCCAGATTGGCCTGTGCCTGGCGCACCTGGGCCTCCAGCGGGGCAGGGTCGATGGTGAACAGCAACTCGCCCTGGCGCACATGCTGGCCGGGCTTGAAGTGCACCGCCTGCAGCGTGCCCGGCACCTTCGGCCGGATGTCGACCAGGTCCACGGCTTCGAGCCGCCCGGTGTAGTCCTGCGCATCGGACACCGGGCGTTGCAGGGCCGGCCGGTATTTGACGGTGGGTGGCGGTGCGGCGACGGCTTCGGCGTGTGCGGGGGAGCCATCGCTCCACAACGTAATGCCGGCGCCGGCCACCGCGATGGCAGCCATGGCGGCCGCGAACGGATGTTTTTTGAGGGGGTTCATGCGACGTGCCTGACGAAGTTCAATGACCCGCAGTCTGAGCGCGCCACGCATGGAGATATAGCCCGAAAGCTGGGTAAAGTTATTGCCTCATTTAGAATAATCTCGCCACTTCGTCCGTAGGGATACAAAAAAATGGGCGACTGGAGTCTGGGAATTTCTATACTCATTGCTTTTCAGGCAATAAATTCCTCGGGAGGAACAGACGCGTGGACCGTCTCCAGTCGATGCAGATCTTTGCGCGCGTGGTCGAGATGCACAGCTTCACGCGGGCCGCCGACAGCCTCTCCCTGCCTCCTTCACGCGTCACGCGCGCGGTGAAGGACCTGGAGACATTCCTTGGTGTGCGGCTGCTGCAGCGGACCACGCGCCACATCAGCCTGACCCCGGATGGCACGCTCTACTTCGACCATTGCAGGCGGCTGCTGGCCGACATCGAAGCCGTCGAGTCCAGCTTCCCGGGAAGCGCCGGCAAGCCGCGCGGGCGCCTGCGGGTGGACATGACGCTCTCGCTCGCGCGCCTGGTGGTGCTGCCCTGCATCAAGGATTTCCAGGCGCGTTTCCCGGACGTCGAACTCACCTTGACGGTGTCGGACCGCACGGTCGAGCTGGTGCAGGAAGGGATCGACTGCGTCATTCGCGCGGGAACGCCCGAAGACTCGTCGACGCTGGTGGCCAGGCGCATCGGTGCCTTCGAATGGGTGACCTGCGCCTCGCCGGAATACTTGGCGGCGCACGGCACGCCGAAGTCGCTGGACGACTTGGCCGGGCACCACGCGGTGGGCTACCTGTCGAGCCGCACAGCACGTTCCCTGGAGTGGAATTTCGTGGTGGATGGCGAGGACCGCTCCATCACGATGCGCGAGCACCTCATCGTCAACGACACCGATGCGTATGTGGCCTGCGGCCTCGAAGGCCTGGGCCTCATCCGCGCAGGCAGCTACATGGTGCGCCAGCATCTGCGCAGCGGGCGCCTGCGCCAGGTCCTGGCCGACTGCACCGCGCCGGCTGCTCCGCTGTCCGTGCTGTACCCGCAGAACCGCCACCTGTCACCTACGGTGCGTGCATTCGTGGACTGGGTTAGCGACGTCGTGCGCGCGGCAGAGGCGGACTGGCGAGTCGATTCATGCATCGCTTGATGGGGCAATCTGGTGGCCCCACCCGCTGAAGTGATGGTCGTCCGCCAGCGTAGTGTGGGCTTCGGCGTATCCTCGCCGCTCTGCAATGACCGCTGCGAGCCCGAAACGGTGAAGTCGCAGCGCTGCCACGGCCGGCGGCAAATCGCTGCCACCCTGTCGTTGGCCCGCGTCGAGCGAAAGACCGCAACGGGTCGGCCACTGTCGCTGGCCTGAAAAGGCTGGACGACAGCTTTCAGACCGATCTCGACATTGATGGTGGAATTTCGGTGCTTCTTGGCCTGGCTGGCCGCTCCAGTTTGCAAAGGGCCATTGAGTTGTCACCGGCGGCGGACGGCAGCCGACCCACACCCGCCGTGGGGCTCTTCGTGGTTCGAACGGCAGGTAACCGAGTGGAGCCGCCGTCCACGGGTGCATTCTCAAATATATCTCCACGCTACTTGTCACGGCTTGCCGTGCTGTCGAGGCGACGTGATCGACCTCGTCTACAACCGCCTGACCGACTTCGCTGAATCCGCCGTGCTTCGCAGCGCATTCGAGACCGATGCGGTGGTACTGACGCCTCATCCCCGTGCCCATGCGCTGTATGCCGACAAGTGCAACCTCGTCCTGTTCAGTGGTGGCGAGGTGCTCACCCGCCTGGGCGTACCGCCTGAGCATGTTGCGACGCTCGCAAGCGGAGCGCCGCGCACGGTCGAAGTGAAGCCGACCAACGCGGCTACCCTGGGGGGCGAACGGCGAACGCTGTTCTTTAAGCCGGCTGCCGGGTTTGGCAGCCGTGCCGCCTATCGCGGCGACAAGCTCTCAAGCTGGGTGTGGGACAGCATCGTCGGCGGGGGATATGTGGCTCAAGCGCTTGGCCTGCCCTCCGAACGTCGCGTCAGCATCGACGGCGCCGAAAGTGACCTTAAGCTCGATATCCGTGCCTACACTTACGCCGATCGTATCCAGTTGACCACGGCCCACCTCTATCGCGGACAGATGACCAACTTCCGCACCCCCGGCGGCGGCTTTGCTCCGGTGTTTCTGCTGCCGTCGTAGATCGCCATCTGAGACGCATCACGCGCAAGACGTTGTGGGAAAAGCTGCGCCGCCTTGGGGTGCAGGCGCGCGAAGAGCTCTGAAATCAGTCAGCGCCCCTTTCCTGTTCCACCTCCGCCAGCATCGCGGCGAGCGAATGCAGGCCTTCCGACCCTGCCGCCTCCGAGATTTCCTCGAGGGATGCTTTAGCATCGATCAGTTGGGCGGTCCTGCAGTCAGGCGGCAATTGCTGCCGAAACTCCTGCAGGCGTGACGCGACCACATCGCTGAGTGGGCGCGGCGCATCATCCTCGGCAAGACCTTCCTCACACGCTTCGAATAACGCGGCCGCCAGCGCATGCAGCCCTTCGGATGTTGCGCACGAGGACACCTCCTCGGGGCCGGCCCCGCGGGCGATCGCAGCAAAGGTCTTGCTGTCGTCGGGAATGCTGCCTTCGAAGGACGCCAGAATCTGCTTGAACAGTTCCATTTTCGTCTTCCTCAGAACTTACACGGCCGCCCGGATCCACTCGGCAACGCTCGCTGGCGTTGGGATGCGGCCGGACGATACCAGCTTCTCGTTGATCACCAGCCCCGGCGTCTTCAGCACGTCGTAGGCGATGATCTGCTGCATGTCGGTGACCTTGGCGATCTCCGCCTCCACGCCGGTGGCGGCGACCGCCTCGCGCGCGACTTCCTCGAGTTTGCGGCAGTTGGCGCAACCGGGGCCGAGAACCTTGATGCTGAGCATGATCAGACTCCTTTCAGTGAGGGCGGCGGCGTTGAGTGATGGCTGGCCAGTGACAGCAGCACTGCCAGCACGGCGATGAAGCCCGCCAGATACAGGGCGAGCGAAAGCAGCGACGTGCCGTCGATCCAGGCGCCGTAGGTGAGCCCGGCCGTCGCACTGAACAGCGCGACCAGTCCGACATAGGTGGCCGTCTTCTTGCGCCCGATGATGGCCGAGATGATCAGCATGCTCTGCAGCGACAACTCGGGGTCGGACATCAGGTAGGCCAGCAGCGGCCCGCGGTGCATGCCGAGGTCGAGGAACATCTTCGCAATCGGCACTTCCACCAGCGTGGGAAAGTACATGAACACCCCGAACGCGACGCCGGCAAAGTTGCCGGCCACGGAGTTGGTGCCCGCCACCATCTCGATCCATTCCGGGCGAATCAGCATGCGGATCATGCCGACGATGAACACGCCAATCACCAGCAGCGGGAAGATCTGCTTCACGAAGCGCCACGACTCCCACAACCAGTCGCCCAGTTGCTGTTCAGACAGGCGGTGCCGTGCGATCGCATACAGCGCCGCCAGACTGATGGCGACCGCAAAGAACTTGCCAGTCATGCCCACGCGCAACCCCTCAGGCACTGCCTGCACCGACAGCGCGGCCACCAGCAGCGTTACCGCAATCAGCATGAGGCTGGCCCACGTCCAGGCGTTGGGTCCGTCCTGGATGTTCTCCAGCCCACGCCAGGCGCTGAAGCCGATCGAGGCCAGCAGCGCGATCAGTACCACGCCCTGCACCGATACGCCCTCCTCGCCCTTCGCCGCGTCATAGGGGACGAGGCGATCGAGCACCCCCTGCCAGACCTGCGCATCACCCAGCGGCAGGTCGATATGGACGTAGGTGCCGGTCAGCACGCCGAGCTTTAACGTGCCAGCCAGCAGCAGCGCAACCCAGACGAAGAGGAACACCAGCGCCATGCGCCCCATGCCCTCGCCCTGGGCGGCGAATGGACTGTCCGTGGCCAGATCGTGCGCGGCATCATCGACGCGAAAGATCAGCGCCATGATCAGCCCGATGCCAATGCCGAAGATCAGCGACAGCACGAAGCGCGCAATCGCCAGGTCCGGTCCGATGATGCCGCCCGTGTAGACCAGCGCCAGGATGTTGGCCGCCGGGGCGAAGAACAGGAAAGTGATCGCCGGCCCGAGTCCCGCGCCCTTCTTGTAGATGCCCGCGAACAGCGGAACGATGGTGCAGGAGCACACCGCCAGCAGCGAGCCGGCCGCCGCTGCAGCCGGATAGGACACGGCCTTCGACGAGTTGCGCCCGAGAAAGCGGGTGATGGTCTCCTTCGGGATCAGCGCCGCCATTGCCCCGGCAATGAAGAAGGCCGGCAGCAGGCACAGTAGCACGTGTGCCGCGAGATAGGCGGCAAGATTGCCCAGCCCGCCGTAGAAAACGGGGAGAACCCAGGAAAGCATGTTGTCCATGACACGAACTCCGGCGAGAAAATCTTGCTACCCGGGCTGCGACCGACTCGACGTCCGAAACCTCACGCTAGCCGATCGGATGTTTGACGACAAGCAGCCTTATCAACGATGACGCACGCGCGCTGAAAAGGATGCAGTCGCCGAACTTCGCACGAGCCGCAGCGCGAGCTTGCGCAACTCCCCGAACCAGAGCACCGCACTGCCCATCGCCACGCAGATCAGCCACTGCTCGCCACTAAGCGGGACCGTTCCGAACGCCCGGTTGAGGAAGGCGGTATGGACGACCGCCACCTGCAACAGCACCGATAGCGCCACCGCCCCCCACAACCACACATTCGCGAATGGTCGATGGAAGGCGCTGGTGACGGCGGAGCGGGCATTGAAACAGTTGAACAATTGGGCGAACACCAGGACCGTAAAGCCGGCGGTGCGTGCGGTCCCGATATCGTGCGTGCCCTCGATGAGCCCACCGGGCAGGAACAGGTCGATCGTCAGCAGAGTGACGACAGCCATCACCAGGCCGAGTTGCACGACGTCCCTCCACATGCGCGCGTCGATGACGCGTTCATCGGTGCGCCGCGGACGGCGGGCCATCACGTCGTCGGCGTGCGGATCCACACCCATCGCCATCGCCGGCCAGGAATCGGTCAACAGGTTGATCCACAGGATCTGCGTCGCCAGCAGCGGCAGCACGAGTGTCTCGCCGCCGCCCGCGAGGCCGATCACGCTGGCGCCGATCACGCCCAGGGAGATGGTCAGCACCTCGCCCATGTTGGACGACAGCAGGTAGCGCAGGAACTTCTCGATGTTGTCGAAAATGCCGCGCCCCTCGCGCACCGCCGCGACGATGGTGGCGAAGTTGTCGTCGGCGAGGATCATCTTTGCCGCTTCCTTCGTCACCTCGGTGCCGGTGCGCCCCATTGCCACGCCGATGTCGGCGGACTTCAACGCCGGGGCGTCATTGACGCCGTCTCCGGTCATCGCGACGACCTGCCTGTCGGCCTGCAGCGCATCGACGATGCGCAACTTGTGCGCTGGTGCGACGCGGGCGAAGACGGACGTCGTCCTTACCGCATCGGCAAATGCCACGTCGTCCATGGCGTCGATCTCCACACCGGTGATCGTGTTCGCACCCGGCGGGACGATGCCGAGATCGGCCGCAATGCGCGCCGCAGTGCGCGGATGATCGCCGGTGATCATGATCACGCGGATGCCGGCGCGGTGCGCATCGCCGATCGCCTGCTTCACCTCTTCCCGTGGGGGATCGATCATGCCAACGGTGCCAACGAAGATCAGATCCTGCTCCAGCGCCTCGCCGGCCTGCGCGTCCTCGCCGGCGGCCAGTGGCCGGTAGGCCACCGCCAGCGTGCGCAGCGCAGCATCGGACATTGCGTCTACGTCGGCCACAAGGCGGCCGCGCATCTCGTCGTCGAGCGCCACGACCTCGAGTCCGACGCGGGCCCGCGTGCAGCGCTCAAGCAGTACGTCCGGCGCGCCCTTGGCGATCACCACCGGCGTGTCGTCGCGCTCATGATCGATGGCGATCACCGACATCATCTTGCGCTCGGACGTGAACGGTATCTCGGCGATGCGCTCGAAGCGGCGGTACCGGCGCTCGTGCGCCCCGAGCTTGCGTTCAGCGACGAGGAAGGCTGCCTCGGTCGGGTCGCCCTGGATCTGCCAGGCGCCGTCGGCAGTCTGGCTCAGATCGGCATTGCCGGCCAAGCTGCCACCGGACAGAACGACCACATGCTCGGCATGCAGTGCACCTTGCGACAGTGCCTTGCCCCCCTGATAGATCTCGCCCTCCGGCGCATAGCCGACGCCGCTGACCTCGGTGGTGCCTGAAAGGCTCGCCACGCGCACGATGGTCATTTCGGAGCGTGTCAGCGTGCCAGTCTTGTCCGAGCAGATCACCGAGGCCGACCCGAGCGTCTCGACCGAGGACAGCCGCTTGACGATCGCGTTGCGCGCCGCCATGCGTTGCACGCCAATCGCGAGCACGACCGACAGGATCGCAGGCAGCCCCTCCGGCACCGCCGCGACAGCGAGCGACACGCCCAGCAGGAGCACGTCGAGCAGATCCCGCGCGGTGCGAATCTCGGACTCCAGCAGGACCGACGCCACCACGATCGCCGCAATGATGAGCACTGCCACGCCGAGCATGCGGCCGATCCGCGCCACCTCGCGTTGTAACGGGGTGGGATCTTCCTCGGTGCGCTCGAGCAACGCGGCGACGGCGCCCATCTGCGTGTCCATGCCAGTCGCCGTCACCAGCACGAGGCCGTTGCCCCGTACGACCGCCGTTCCCTTGAAAACCATGTTCCGCTGATCCGCCACGGACACCGCGTTGGCCAAGGGTGCCGCGTCCTTGAGCACCGGCTCACTCTCACCAGTCAGCGACGCCTCCTGCACGAACAGGGTCGCGGCGCGAACGAGGCGGGCATCGGCACCGACGGCATCGCCTTCGGCCAGCACCAGCAGATCGCCGCACACCAGCTCGGTGCTCGGGATGCGCAACAGCTGGCCATCGCGGATGACGGTGGACGTCACCTCGGTCATCTTCGCCAGTGCGGCAGCGGCATTCTGTGCCCGCGCCTCCTGCACGAAGCCCAGGATCGCGTTGAGCACGACGATCACCGCGATGACGATCGCGTCGAACGGCCAGCCCGCCTGCCCCTCGATCTCCCACACGACGAGCGTGACGCAGATCGCACCGAGCAGCAGATAGATCAGTGGGTCGTGGAACTGCGCCAGCAAGCGCTTCCATGCGGGCCTCGGCGGCACGCTGCGCAGGGCGTTGCGCCCCCCGCGGGCAAGACGCCGTTCCGCCTCGGCCGCACCCAGACCTCGCTCACTATCCGAGTGCAAGGCTTCCGCAATCTCGGCGATGCCGAGCCGGCTGGCATCGCTACATGTGCATTCCCTGGCCATGATCGAGTTGGAAATCCAGCGTCAACGGGAGCCGGCTCGCCATTGCCGAGCGCGTCCGGCGTAGCTTCCCTGCGGCATCAAGCGGCCCCGACAATGATGACGCAGCCCGGTCGGAACGGATGCACGAACAGCCCGGATTTCATCCTGGCGGCGGCCTCGGCACGAAGCAGCACACCTTTCCCGTTTCGTCGAGCTGCACTTGGCAGGCCCGCAGCAACCGCTCTCGCAAGCGCTGTCGGGCACGTTGAATGCGCGATTTCGCCCCAGGCAGCGACAGTCCCTTCAGTTCTGCAAAATGCCCCTGCGTCATCCCCCCGATATCGCAGATCTCTATGGCATCGCGATCCTCGTCGGCGAGCTCGGTCAGCACCCGCGGCAGGCAGGCCGCCGACAGTCTGTCGACCGCCGCAAGCTCGGACTCCGGGGCGGCCAGATTGTCCGGCAAGGGCTCGCGTGGGCGGATTCGCCGCGCATGATCGACCATCGCGTTGCGCGCCACTTCAAACAACCAGGCGCGCGTATTGGTCACGTTGCAGAATCGCTCGCCCTGTCGCAAGGCCTTGAGAAAGACATCGTGCAAGACGTCCTCCGCGTCCGCTGCCGGGCGGACGTGACGGCGGAGGTAACGCCGCAGTTCGGCTTCGTGCACCGACCAGGCATCGAGCAGACATGGCGCCGTCACTTTGCAGGATCCCCCTCGATCATTTTTTTGCAGGGCGCTCGGCCGGCGTGGATCAGATGGACTGTTGATTTACCCGCTTCGACAGTTCCTCCGCGCTTTCGTTGCGCTCGCTGTAGCGATCGACCAGGTAAGGCGCGATATCGCGCGTCAGCAGGGTGAACTTGACGAGCTCTTCCATCACGTCGACGACGCGGTCGTAATAGGCCGAAGGCTTCATGCGATCGTTATCGTCGAACTCGAGGAAGGCCTTGGCGACCGACGACTGGTTGGGGACGGTCAGCATCCGCATCCAGCGGCCCAGCACCCTCATCTGGTTCACCGCGTTGAAAGACTGCGAACCGCCGCAGACCTGCATCACTGCCAGTGTCTTGCCCTGCGTCAGTCGTACCGCACCGACCGAAAGCGGAATCCAGTCGATCTGGGTCTTCATGATGCCGGTCATCGCGCCGTGGCGTTCCGGCGAGCACCACACCATGCCTTCCGCCCACTGCGTCAGCTCGCGGAGTTCGACGACTTTCGGGTGCGTATCCGGCGCGTCGTCCGGCAGTGGCAGTCCGCTCGGGTTGAAGATGCGCACTTCCGCGCCCATCGCCGTGAGCGACCTTGCCGCTTCCTCGGCAAGCAAGCGGCTGAAGGAGCGTTTGCGCAGCGAACCGTAGAGCAGCAGGATGCGTGGCGGATGGCTCGAAGGCTGGGCCGGACGCAACTGCGCCGGATCGGGAACCCGGAACAGGTCGGCGCGCAGGTTGGGCAGATCGCGCAAAAGCTCAGACACGACGGCTCTCCATGTCGACGGCCGCCGCGCGGCCGGCCTCGGCAGGGGCCTGGCAGTACCAGTGCTCGGTCCGGTTCACCAGCGCCACCAGCGCCACCAGCGCCACCATCACCGGCGCCTCGACCAGCACGCCGACCACCGTGGCCAGCGCCGCACCCGAGTTCAGGCCGAACAGCGAGATCGCCACCGCCACCGCCAGCTCGAAGAAGTTCGAGGTGCCGATCAGGCAGGCCGGGCCGGCGACGTTGTGCGGCAGCTTCAGCATGCGCGCGCCGATCAGGCCGATGCCGAAGATGCCGTAGCTCTGCACGATCAGCGGCACCGCGATCATGGCGATGACCAGCGGCTGGGCGACGATGGTGCCGGCCTGGAAGCCGAACAGCAGCACCACGGTGGCGATCAGGCCGACGATGGACCAGGGCTTGAGCCGGGCGACGAAGTCCGCCACCGCGCGTGCCGATCGGCGCTCGAGCGTGTGCCGCGTGGCCATGCCGGCGAGCAGCGGCAGCACCACGTACAGCACGGTGGGCAGCACCAGGGTTTCCCATGGCACGGTGATGTTGGTGACGCCGAGCAGGAAGGCGGCGATCGGCGCGAAGGCCACGACCATGATCAGATCGTTCACCGACACCTGCACCAGGGTGTAGTTGGCGTCCCCCTTCACCAGCTGACTCCACACGAACACCATCGCGGTGCAGGGTGCGACGCCGAGCAGGATCATGCCGGCAATGTATTCGCTGGCCGATTGCGGGTCGACCCAGGGCGCAAAGATGTACTGGAAGAACAGCCCAGATCTCCTTGAGCTTCAAGGGCGCCTTCTGGCCAACGAGCTTGCCCCTGTTCTAGGGGCCATGCGTCGTAGCCGGTGTGTTCGTCGTCGTGTTCATGATGAAGTCCTCTTCGCGGTTGAAGGAAGTTCCAGTGTGGGACGTAGAGCTTCTCCCGAAGAGTAGTCCGGTATGGGTCGAGCGGCCGCCGAACCGACCAGACCTGCCTGTCGAGCACGGGAAGGCTGAATGGCAAGTCTCTGAGTGGAGCGGGCATCCGAATGGCCGGTTCTTCGGAGCGACGACCGACCGAGGATGGCCGGCGGCCGACCGGCGCCATCCTACCCTCACTGACCGGTCCGACCACAAATCTGCCGCTCAGGCAGCCAAAGACGCTTCAGCGTATCGAACAGCCGCTTCCGTCGCGTCAGTTGCGGGGGCGAATGGCCGCTTAGAAAAAGCTCGACCGGCAAGTATGGGTCGAAAGTTCGTGTTCGGCTGATAGTCAAGCTGCCGTTCGTGGCCTCGCAAGGTTGAACGGCAGGTAACCGGCGCCTTGCCGCCCGATACCGACCACCCGGTCACCGACAGGTCAGGCCGATCACCTGCCAGTGACGGGTGAAACGCCGGCCTACGCAAGCCGCTTATGTCCGATCACGTTTGACGGGCAACTCCCGCTGACCGGCGCTCCGACATCCCAGCCAGGCGAGCGTCTGCAGCCCGTCTCCCATCCCCGTCCTTCGCCCATGCCCCGATCGGCTCCCCCTCGACACTGGGGGGGAGCCGACCCCATCCCGCCACTACGCTCTCTCCACTCCGTGCGGCCTTTCGCAGCTTCCATTCCGTTCCATCCGGATTCGCTGCCCCGCACGGGTTCATATCGAACAAGGAGACGGAGACAGCCATGGCGGAAAACACGATCGTCGCGACACCCTCGGCTTATGCCTACCCGCTGCTGGTCAAGCAGCTGCTGTTGAATTCGGTCAGCCTGCATGGCGACCAGGAGATCACCTATCGCGGCGAGCTGCGCTACAGCTTCCGGCAGTTCCGCGAGCGCATCGGCAGGCTCGCGTCGGCGCTGGCCGGGCTGGGCGTGCGTCACGGCACGACGGTGGCGGTGATGGACTGGGACAGCCATCGTTACCTGGAGAGCTACTTTGGCATTCCGATGATGGGGGCGACCATGTTCACGGTGAACGTGCGCCTGTCGCCGCAGCAGATCGCCTACACGCTCAACGACGCCGGGGCCGAGGTGGTACTGGTGCATGCCGATTTCGTGCCCATCCTCGAGCAGTTGATGCCGGAGGTGAAGACGGTGCGGAAGATCGTGGTGATCGAGGACGGGCAGGCGGTGCCGGCGACCACGCTGGCCTTCGCCGGGGAGTACGAGGCGCTGGTGGCGCAGGGGTCGGCGGATTTCGAGTTTCGCGATTTCGACGAGAACACGAAGGCGGCGACCTTCTATACGACCGGCACCACCGGCGATCCCAAGGGTGTGTGCTACAGCCACCGCCAGATCGTGATGCACACGCTGAGTACCGCGCTGAGCCTGGCGGCGCAGCCCGAGGGGCAGCGGCTGCATCGCGGCGACGTGTACATGCCGATCACGCCGATGTTCCACGTGCTGGCCTGGGGCATTCCCTACATCGCGGTGCTGCTGGGGTTGAAGACGGTGCTGCCGGGGCGTTACCTGCCGGACGTGTTGCTGAAGCTGCAGCGCGAGGAGAAGGTGAGCTTCTCGCACTGCGTGCCGACCATCCTGCAGATGCTGCTGCAGGCGCCGTCGGGGGCGGAGCAGGATCTTTCCGGGTGGAAGGTGATCATCGGTGGCTCGGCGCTGGCGCCGGCGCTGTGCCGTGCGGCGGTGGAGCGGGGCATCGACGTGTTCGCCGGCTACGGGATGTCGGAGACCGGACCGGTGGTCGCGCTCGCGCAGCTTGCGGCCGGGGACCTGAGTGGCGATCTCGACGAAGAGGTGCGCCTGCGCTGCATGACCGGCAGGCCGGTGCCGATGGTGGATTTCCGCGTGGTCGATGCCGACATGAACGACGTGCCGCGCGACGGTCGGACCCAGGGCGAGATCGTGCTGCGCGCGCCCTTCCTGACCCAGGGCTACTTCAACAAGCCGGAAGCCTCGGAGGAGTTGTGGGCGGGCGGCTACCTGCATACCCAGGACGTGGCCGTGGTGCGGCCGGACGGTTTCGTGCAGATCGTCGACCGGATCAAGGATGTGATCAAGACGGGCGGGGAGTGGGTGTCGTCGATCGAGGTCGAGGGCCTGATCGGCGAAGTGCCGGGCGTGCAGGAATCCGCCGTGATCGGCGTGCGCGACGACAAATGGGGCGAGCGGCCGATGGCCTACGTGGTGCGCAAGCCCGACGCGACGGTGGATGCGGAGTCGATCCGCAGCGGCCTGCTACGCCACGTGGCATCGCAGCGGATCAGCAAGTACGCGGTGCCGGATACGGAGCACATCGCCTTCGTGGCCGAGATTCCCAAGACCAGCGTGGGCAAGATCAACAAGAAGCTGCTGCGGGAACGCACCGTCTGAAGTCCGAAGCGCGGGGCGCCCGGTTCATGCCGGCGCGTGCCAGCGCGACTGCGCCTCCCATTCCGGAAACTGCGCCGCCGGGAGGGGCATGGAGATGAAGTAGCCCTGGGCGGTGTCGCAGCCCAGGGTGGCCAGGCGCTGCCATACGCCTTCGCTTTCGACGCCTTCGGCGACGATCTCGAGGCCGAGGTTGTGCCCCAGTTCGATGGTCGACTGGACGATGATCGCCGAGTCCTTGCTGTCCAGCATGTTCCCGACGAAGGACTGGTCGATCTTGAGCGAATCGACCGGCAGGCGCTGCAGGTAGCTCAGGCTGGAGAAGCCCGTGCCGTAGTCGTCGACGAAGAGCTTGACGCCCAATGCCTTCAGGCGGGTGAGCATGTCCACGGCGGTGGCCGGCTCTTCCATCAGGACGCTTTCGGTCAGCTCGAACTGCATCATCTCCGGGCGGGTTCCCCAGGTGGCGAAGAGGCCCTTGATGCGGTCGAGCAGCTGTGGATCGCGCAGGTCGTGCGCCGATAGATTCACAGACAGTGGCATATCCATCCCCGCTTCGGCCCACGCGTAGCTTTGCCGGAAGGCGGCTTCCAGCACCCAGTGGGTGAGCGGCGTGATGAGCCCGGCGTGCTCGGCGAGCTTGATGAAGTCGCCGGTGGCGAGCATGCCGTGCCGCGGGTGCTGCCAGCGCACCAGCGCCTCGGCGCCGCAGGTTTGTCGGGAGCCGAAATCCACCTTGGGCTGGCAATAGAGGCGCAATTCCTCGTTGGCGATGGCGCGGCGCAACTCGCCCATCAGCGCCAGGCGCTGCGAGAACTCGCGGTCGGGAATGCCGGCGCACAGCGCGTAGCCCGCGGCGCTGTGCGTCGCCTGGCCCGCGGCGACGGTCGCGCGGCGCAGCAGCGCCGAGGCGTCGGTGCCGTGGCCGGGGAAGAGCGCGATGCCGACGCTGGCGTGAGCATCGACCGCGAAATCGGTGAGCTCGACCGGCTCGCGCAGGACCTTCAGCAGTTGTTGCGCGACCTGGGTCGCATCCTCGGCGCCGGCACCGGGGAGCAGGGCGGCGAACTCGTCTTCGCCGACGCGCGCGACGACGCGGGTGTCGTCGGCGAAGGGCGCGAGGCGCGCGGACACGGCGCGCAGGAAAAGGTCGCCCTCCGTGTAGCCGAGCGTCTCGTTGATCTCCTGGAACTGCCCCATCTTGATCACCAGCAGGGCGAGCGGGCGGAAGTCGTGCCGGGCGCTCGCCAGCGTCTGGCTCAGGCGGTCGCACAGCGAGGTGCGGTTGGGCAGCGCGGTCAGCGCATCGTAGAAGGCCATGCGCTCGATCGTCTTCTCCGCCTCGCGGTGCTTGATGCGCGTGCGCAGGTTGGCGATGCCGTAGCCGAGGTCGTCGGCGAGCTCGCCGAGCAGCTTCACCTCGGCCTCGTCGAAGGCGTCCGCGTCCGCGGCCAGCATGCTCAACCCGCCGATCACCTCGCCATCGATGCGCAGCGGAAAGGCGCTGCAGGCGGCATAGCCGGCCTCTTGCGCGTAGTCGCGGATCGGGGCGTAGGCGGGGTCGGTCAGGAGGTGGCGCCCGACCGAGGGTTCGCCGCTGCGGATGGCGGTGGCCACCGCCCACTGGCCGGTGCCCGCTTCGCCCCAGGTAAGGGCCAGTCCTTCGAGCACGGCGCGGTCGATGCCGACGCTGGCCATCACCCTGATGTGCTTGTCTTCGCCATGCTCGGCGTAGCCGACGGTGGCGATGCGGTAACCGCCTTCCTCCACGATCACCCGGCACATTTCGTGGAGCAGCTCATCTTCGTCGGTGGCGCGCAGCAGGGTGCGATTGCCGGCGCTCAGGGTGCGCAGCGCGCGCAGCGTGCGCTGTACCTCGGCTGCGAGGGGGCCTTCGGAGCAAGGTGCGGTGCGCGGATGTGCATGGCGCTCGCGCGGCGGTTTTCCCTGGTGCTTCATGCTCGCCTCCTTTCCCCCCGACGCCGGAGGGCGCCGTTCGATTCTACCCCCGCTCCTCCCCCCCACCGTAGGGGGGAAGAGCGGGCAGGGGGGCGAAGAGAATCTTTCACATCCGGTGCGTATGCGGCGGACAGGCCGAATGGCAGAAGCCAACGACAACAATACGGAGACATGAGACGATGACTACGAGGAAGCAAGACTCCGCGCCGAAGCACAGGCAGTCGGTGATTGCAGTCGCGGCGGCGACACTGGCGATGGGCAGCAGCGCCTTCGCATTCGAGTTCGACACCGGCAACCCGGACCTGCAGGTGCGCTGGGACAACACTCTGCGCTACAACATCGCCACCCGCGTCGAGCAGCGCGACAGCAAGATCGGCAACTCGGCGCTCTCCGACGAAGGCACCTACAGCTTCGACGAGGGCGATCTGGTCGCCAACCGCCTCGACCTGCTGACCGAGCTGGACGTGGTGTACAAGGGCAAGACCGGTTTTCGCGTGAGTGCGGCCGGCTGGTACGACGCCGCCTACGGCGACCACAGCGAGACCAACCCCAACGCGCCGTTCACGGCCATTCCGAGCTACGCCAATCGCGAGTACAGCGCCTACACCAAGCGCTTCTACAAGGGGCCCTCGGGCGAGCTGCTCGACGCCTTCGTGTTCGCGAACTTCGAAGCGGGCGAGGTGCCGGTGCGGCTCAAGGCCGGTCGCCACACCGTGTTCTGGGGCGAGTCGCTGTTCCTCGGCGGGGCGCTGCACAGCGTGTCCTACGCGCAGATGCCGCTCGACCTGCAAAAGGGCTTCGCGACGCCGGGGGCGGAAGCCAAGGAGCTGTTCCGGCCGCTCAGCCAGCTTTCGGGCCAGGCGCAGCTGACCGACACGCTGTCGGTGGCGGCGCAGTACTTCCTCGAGTGGGAGGCCTATCGCTATCCCGAAGGCGGCACCTATCTCGGGCCGGTCGATTTCGCCTTCAACGGGCCGGACCGCCAGTTCATCCCCGGGCTGGGCTTCGCGCTCAACGGCGACCCGGTCGAGCCGAAGCAGGCGGGCGAATACGGCGTGTCGCTGCGCTGGTCGCCCGAAGCCCTCGACGGCACGCTGGGCTTCTACTACCGGCGCTACGCCGACAAGCTGCCGCAGACGCTGTTCACCCGTGTCGGCCCGGGGGTGAGCCGCTACAACCTGATCTACGCCGACGAGATCGATCTGTTCGGCATCAGCCTGGCGAAGAACATCGGCGGGGTGAGCGTCGGTGCCGAGGTCTCGTACCGCCGCAACACGCCGCTCAACTCGCAGGTGATGGGCGTGTCGCCGACCGGCCTGCCCGACGACGGCGAGACCAGCGGCCCGCGTGGCGACACCTACCACGCGCTGGTGAACGTGCTGGGCCTCGTCTCTGACACCCCGGTGTTCGACTCGGCGACCTGGGCGGCGGAGCTGACCTGGGCGCGCTGGAACAAGGTGCGCAGTGGCGAGAACCTGTTCTACGCCGAGGGCTACGCACCGTGCACCGGCCGTGACAAGTGGGATGGGTGCACGACGAAGGACTTCTGGGGCCTGGCGCTCGCGTTCACGCCGACCTGGTACCAGGTGCTGCCGGGGGTCGATCTGTCGGCGCCGGTGGCGGTGGCGGTGGGCCTGTCGGGCAATGCGCCGACGGTGTTCGGCGGCAACGAGGGCAACGGCAACTACAGCGTCGGGCTGTCCGCCGACGTGTTCCAGAAATACCGGATCGACCTGAAGTACATCGACTACTTCGGCCGCTACCGCGACAACGGCACTGCCGTGACGACACAAAACGGCTTCACCACGCTGCTGAAGGATCGCGGCTTCGTGAGCCTGACACTGAAGACAACCTTCTAAGGAGGAGGACCCCATGAAAATCACCACATCATTGCTCCCGGCGGCGCTCGCGCTCGCCCTGAGCGGCACCGCCGGTGCCGCCGTCACGGCCGACGAGGCAAAGGCGCTCGGCACCACCCTGACCGCGATCGGCGCGGAGAAGGCCGCCAACAAGGATGGCACCATTCCCGAGTACAAGGGCGGGCTGACCACGCCGCCGGCCGGGTTCAAGGCGGGCGACGGCATCCGTCCCAACCCCTACGCGGAGGAGAAGCCGCGCCTCGTGATCGACGGCAAGAACCTCGCCCAGCATGCCGACAAGCTGACCGAGGGAACCAGGGCGCTGCTGCAGAAGTATCCGAGCTTCCGCGTCGACGTGTATCCGACCCATCGCAGCGTCGCCTTTCCGCAGTTCGTCGCCGACAACACCCTGAAGACCGCGACGCTGGCCAAGACCAACAATGACGGGCGCTCGATCGAAGGCGCGCACGCCGGCTTCCCGTTCCCGATCCCGAAGACCGGCTACGAGGCGATGTGGAACCACCTGGTGCGCTACAACGGCCAGGCCTACGAGGTGAAGTACCGCAACCTCAACGTCGATGCCAGCGGTCGCACCACGCTCGCCACCGAAGGCAAGAACGTGCAGGAGTTTCCGTTCTGGGACGCGAGCAAGACCTCGGCCGAGACCTACTGGCGGATCAAGAACACCTACACCGGCCCGGCGCGCCGTGCGGGCGAGGCGCTGCTGATCGTCGATCCGCTCGACATCGGCACCAAGGACCGCCGCGCCTGGACCTACCTGCCGGGACAGCGCCGGGTGAAGGTCGCGCCCGACCTGTCGCACGACACGCCCAACCCGGGCACCGCCGGCGGCAACACCTTCGACGACATCTTCATCTTCATCGGCTCGATGGACCGCTTCGACTTCAAGCTGGTCGGCAAGAAGGAGATGTACGTGCCCTATAACGCCTACACCGCGGTGTATCAGGCCAAGCAGGACGAGCTTCTGAAGCCCAATCACCTGAACCCGGACCTGGTGCGCTGGGAGCTTCACCGGGTGTGGGTGGTGGAGGCGACGCTGCGCGAGGGCAAGCGCCATGTGTATAGCAAGCGCGTGTTCTACCTCGACGAGGATTCGTGGGCGGCGCTCGCCTCCGACCAGTACGACGCCCGCGGCCAGCTCTACCGTGCCGGCTTCGCCTACATGGCCCCGAGCTACGACCTGCCGGCACCCTACACCGACATGTTCGGCCACTACGACCTCGTTGCCGGCATCTACTCGCTGACCGGCTTCGCCGCCGAGACCGGCGGCATGCGCCAGACCACGCCGCTCGGCGAGCGCGAGTGGTCGCCCGACGCGCTGGCCGGCGCCGGCATCCGCTGAGAACACACCGGATCTCCTCCCCCGGGCCCCGGTGTGGCGGGGCAGCAGTGCCGCACCGGGCCACCCGGCCCCAACAGAGGAATTGCAATGAACGTGCACCGAATTGCGGCAGCACTGGCGGCGCTCGCGCTGCTGGCGCCCGCAGCAGCCCCCGCCGGGGGCTTCCAGGATGTACTCGAGACCCCCGCAGTGGCCAGCGAGCTGGCCGCGAAGGGCCTCATCAACGGGCTGGCGCTGGCGGGCGCGCGCGTGGTCGGCGTGGGACAACGCGGCCATGTCGTGTACTCCGACGACCAGGGCGGGAGCTGGCGCCAGGCCAGGGTGCCGGTGAGCTCGGACCTGGTCGCGGTGAGCTTTGCGACGCGGCACAAGGGCTGGGCGGTGGGCCACGACGGCGTGGTGCTGCACAGTGCCGACGGCGGCGCGACGTGGACGCGGCAGCTCGATGGCCACGCCGTGGGCGAGCTGATGCTCGCGTACTACGCGGCGCAGGTGGCCACGGCCGGTGGCGGCGAGGAAGCGGCGAAATGGGTCGCGGAAGCCGAGCGCTTTGCCGCGCAGGGCGCCGAGAACCCCTTCCTCGACGTGTGGTTCGCGGACGAAACGACGGGCTTCGTCGTCGGCGCCTTCAACCTGATCCTGCGTACCACCGACGGCGGCAAGAGCTGGGAGCCGTGGCTCGATCGCACCGAGAATCCGCAGGGCCTGCACCTGTACGCGATCCGCCCGGCGGGCGGCGAGGTGTATGTGACCGGCGAGCAGGGCCTGGTACTGCGCCTCGATGCGGCGGCGGGGCGCTTCGTGATGGTGCCCACGCCGTACAAGGGCAGCTACTTCGGGCTCACCGGCGGCGGCAACGCGGTGATCGTCTTCGGCCTGCGCGGCAATGCCTTTCGCAGCACCGACCGCGGTGCGAACTGGGAGCGGATCGACACCGGCCTGCAGGACGGGCTGACCGCCGGGGTGGTGGTCGGCGAACAGACGGTGATTCTTGCCAGCCAGTCCGGGCGCGTGCTCGTGAGCACGGACGGTGGCGCACGCTTTTCTCCGCTCGCCCTCGAGCAGGCGACGCCGGCTTCGGCAGTGCAGGCGCTGGGCGCCGATGCGGTGGTGGTGGCGGGGGCGCGCGGCGTGCGCGTCCAGCCGCTGCGTTAACAGGAGACCGACGCAATGGCCGTCGCATTCGATACGCAAGACCAGACCCCGGTGGTGAGCTCGCTCTCCGACTTCGATCAGCACTCGGGCAACCGCCTCGAACGCCTGATCTTCAATCACCGCTTTGCGGTGGTGGCGATCTGCGCCGTGGTCACGGTGATGCTGGCCGTGGTGGCGGTGATGAAGCTGCAACTCAATGCCAGCTTCGAGAGCATGCTGCCGCAAAGCCAGCCCTACATCCAGAACTACCTGGAGAACCGGCAGGAACTGCGCGGCCTGGGCAACGCGCTGCGTGTGGTGGTGTCGACGTCCGACGGCGACATCTTCGACCCCGCCTACCAGGAGACGCTGAAGAAGATCAACGACGAGCTGATCCTGACCCCCGGGGTCGACCGTGCGTGGGTGAAATCCTTGTGGACGCCCTCGGTACGGTGGACCGAAGTCACCGAGGAAGGCTTCAAGGGCGGTCCGGTGATGCCGGATTCCTACGACGGTTCGCCGGCGGCGACCGAACAACTGCGCGTGAACATCGCGCGCTCGGGGAGCGTCGGGCGCTTCGTCGGCAACGACTTCAAGTCGAGCATGGTCTTCGTGCCGCTGCTCGACAAGGATCCGGCCACCGGCGCGCCGATCGACTACCGGGCGCTGTCGCGCACGCTGGAGGAGGACATCCGCGCGAAGTTCGAGCGCGCGGCCGGCGAGGGCGGCCCCGCGATTCGCATCCACATCATCGGCTTCGCCAAGCTCGTCGGCGACCTGATCGACGGCGTGAGCCAGGTGATGACCTACTTCGCGATCGCCGCGCTGATCGCGATCGTGGTGATCTTCTTCTACACCCGTTGCCTGCGGAGCACCGCGCTGGTGGTGGCGTGCTCGGTGATCGCGGTGGTGTGGCAGATGGGGCTGATCGCGGCGCTCGGTTTCGAGCTCGATCCGTTCTCGATCCTCGTGCCCTTCCTGATCTTCGCGATCGGCGTCTCGCACGGCGCGCAGAAGATGAACGGCATCGTGCAGGACATCGGCCGTGGCACGCACCGGCTGGTGGCGGCGCGCTTCACCTTCCGTCGCCTTTTCCTCGCCGGCATGACCGCACTGGTCGCCGACGCGGTGGGCTTCGCGGTGCTGATGGTGATCGACATCCCGGTGATCCAGGCGCTCGCGCTGGCGGCGAGCATCGGCGTCGCCGTGCTGATCTTCACCAACCTGATCCTGCTGCCGGTGCTGCTGTCCTATACCGGCGTCAGCGACGCCGCGGCACGGCGCAGCCTGGTCGCGGAAACCGGGACGCAAGGCGGGGCGGGGCTGTGGCGCTGGCTCGAGCGCTTCACCGAGCGGCGCTGGGCGATCGGCGCGATCGCGGTCGCCGCGGTGCTGACCGTGGCGGGCTTCGTCGTCAGCCTGCAGCTCAAGATCGGCGACCTCGAGCCCGGCGCGCCGGAGCTGCGTGCGGATTCGCGCTACAACCGCGACAACGCCTACATCACCGCCCACTACTCGCTGTCGTCCGATCAGTTCGCCGTCATCGTGAAGACGGCCGCCGAGGGCTGCCTGAAATACGACACCCTGGTCGAGGCCGACCGCCTCGCCTGGCAGCTGCGCCAGCTGCCCGGGGTGCAGACAACGGTCTTCCTCGGCGATGCGGTACGCCAGATCACTACCGGTTCCTACGAGGGCAACCCCAAATGGGTGACACTCGCGCGCAACCAGGACGTGCTCAACTACGGCGCGCAGCAGGCCTCGGTGAACAACCCGGACCTGTTCAACAGCGACTGCTCGGTGATGCCGGTGATCGCCTACCTCTCCGATCACCGGGCCGAGACCCTGGACCGCGTGGTCGCGACCGCGGCGAATTTTGCCGCGACGCACAGCACGCCCGAACGCGAATTCCTGCTCGCGGCCGGCAGCGCCGGCATCGAGGCGGCGACCAACATCGTCGTGCGCGAAGCCAACCGGACGATGCTGTTCTACGTCTATGGCGCGGTGATCATGCTGTGCTTCATCACCTTCCGCAGCTGGCGCGCGGTGATCGTGGCGGTGGTGCCGCTGGTGGTGACTTCGATCCTGTGCGAGGCGCTGATGGTGGTGCTGGGGATCGGGGTGAAGGTCGGCACTCTGCCGGTGATCGCGCTGGGCGTGGGCATCGGCGTCGATTACGCGCTCTATCTGTTGAGCATCCAGCTCGCGCTGCAGCGCGCCGGGGCGCCGCTCGCCGAAGCGCACCGCCGCTCGGTGCAATTCACCGGCAAGGTGGTCGCGCTGGTGGGGGTGACGCTCGCTGCGGGGGTGGTCACCTGGATCTGGTCACCGATCAAGTTCCAGGCCGACATGGGCATCCTGCTGACCTTCATGTTCGTGTGGAACATGGTCGGCGCGTTGATCCTGATCCCGGCGCTGTCGCACTTCCTGTTGCAGGGCCCGGCGCGTGCGCGGCGCGTCGGCGCGGCGCCGGTGCTCGGTCTGGCGGCACGCTGACGACGGGGGACAAATCGATGAACGTTCAAATGCGTGCCCTGGCGCTGCTGGATCTGGCAGCCTGGTCGCGGCTGTGGCCCGGGGTATTGACCGCGATCACGATCGCGCTGGCGGCGAGCTTCGTCGCCGAGCATCAGGGTGGGCCGCAGCTCCTCTATGCGCTGTTCTTCGGCATGGCGTTCAACTTTGCCGCCAACGGCGAGAAGATCCACGCCGGCATCGAGTTCGCGTCACGCCAGGTGCTGCGCTTCGGTGTGGCCCTGCTCGGGGCGCGGATCACCGCGGAGCAGCTCGTGGGCCTGGGCGCCGAGTCGCTCGCGATGGTCGCGGGCGGGGTGGTCGCGACCATCCTGTTCGGCGCGCTGCTGGGGCGGCTGCTGGGCCGGCCGGGCACCGAAGGGGTGCTCACCGGCGGGGCGGTGGCGATCTGCGGCGCCTCCGCCGCGCTGGCGATCTCGGCGGTGCTGCCGCGCAACGAAGAGAATCAGCGCTTCACCCTGTTCACGGTGGTCGGGGTGACGGCGCTGTCGACCGTGGCGATGGTCGTGTATCCGACCCTGGTGAAGGCCTTCGGGCTTGACCCCAACGCAGCGGCGGTGTTCCTGGGTGGCACGATCCACGACGTCGCCCAGGTCGTTGCGGCGGGCTACATCATTTCGCCCGAGGTCGGGGATGGCGCGATCTTCGTGAAGCTCTTCCGCGTGGCGATGCTGCTGCCGGTGGTGGCGGTGGTGGCGGTGCTGTTCCGCAATGGCGCGCCGGCGGGCAAAAAACCGCCGGTGCTGCCGGGCTTCCTGGTCGGCTTCGCGGTGCTGGTCGTCATCAACAGCCTCGGCCTGATCCCGCAGCCGGTGACCCAGGCCGCTTCCGGCCTGTCGCGCTGGTGCCTGGTGGTGGCGATCGCGGCGCTGGGGGTGAAGACCTCGTTCCAGCAGCTGGCCGCGCTGGGCTGGCGGCCGGTGGCGATGCTCGCGGCGAACACCGTGTTTCTCGCCGTGCTGATCATGGGCGGTCTGCTGCTGTTGCGCTGAGCGGGGTCGCGCGACGCGACGCCAGACACACAACCACGCCGACGGCGACGGTTCCGCGGCCGCGAAGCGAGCCGGAAGGGACACGGCCGTCGGCACTCGAGAGGAACAGGCAGATGGCTGTGGACAAGCAGGTGGAGTGGTCCGACCTGGGGCAGCACTTTCATGACGGCGTCAGCGTGATGTTCGGGGGCTTCCTGGGCGTCGGAACACCCGACGGCATTGTGGCGCTGTTGCGCGCGCAGGGTACGAAGGACCTGACCCTGATCGGCAACGACACCGCGGCGCCGGAGACGGGCATCGGACCGCTGATCTCCGGCGGACAGGTGAAGCGGGTCGTGGTGTCGCACATCGGCACCAACCCGGTCACCGGCAGGCAGATGATCGCCGGCGAGCTGGAGGTCGAACTCGTCCCGCAGGGCACGCTCGCGGAGCGCATCCGCTGCGGTGGGGCAGGGCTCGGCGGCGTGCTGACGCCGACCGGCGTCGGCACCGTGGTCGAGGAGGGCAAGACCCGGATGGTCGTCGACGGCAAGGCCTACCTCCTCGAGCTGCCGCTGCGCGCCGAGGTCGCGATCCTGAAAGCGAAGTGCGCCGACCGCGCGGGCAATCTGGTCTACGAGCGGGCGGCGCGGAACTTCAACCCGATCATGGCCTTTGCCGCCGACCTGGTGATCGCCGAGGTCGACGAGGTCGTGGACGTCGGCGCAATCGACCCCGACCAGGTGATGACCCCGGCGGCGCTGGTGGACAAGGTCGTGCTGGCAAGGAGGCAGTGAGATGCAGGCAAAGGAAGTGATCGCACGGCGCGTCGCCCAGGAGTTTCACGAAGGCTACGTCGTCAATCTGGGGATCGGCCTGCCCACCCTCGTGCCGCGCTACCTGCCGGCGGGGATGTACATCACGCTGCAATCCGAGAACGGCTTTCTCGGCCTCGCGCCGCTCGACGGCGAGCCCCTGCACGGGGTCGTCGATGCCGGGGGCCAGCCCTGCGGCCTGATGCCCGGCGCGGCGATGTTCGACAGCGCGACCTCGTTCGCGCTGATACGGGGCGGCCATGTGGATGTCACCGTGCTGGGCGGGCTGCAGGTCGACGAGGCGGGCAATCTGGCGAACTGGATGGTCCCCGGGAGGATGGTGCCGGGCATGGGCGGCGCGATGGATCTCGTTACCGGCGCACGCAAGGTGATCGTCGCGATGGAGCACTGCACCCGGGAAGGCGAGCCGCGCATCCTCGATCGCTGCACGCTGCCGCTGACCGCGAAGGGGCGGGTCGCGATGGTCGTCACCGAGCTCGCGGTGTTCCGCATCACCCAGGGCGAGTGTGTGCTCGTCGAACATGCGCCGGGGGTTTCGCTGGGCGACATCCGCACCAGAACGCAGGCCCGCTTCGCGGTCGTCGACGATTTGAAAGTGATGAATCTGGGCCTCGGCGCCTGAGCGCCCGGCCCGCTTGCCGTGGGACCTTACCGACCGTTCTCGCCCGCGCCGACCCGGTGCAACGCGAGGATGCGGTCAGTAGACGAAGCGGTGGGCGAGCGCGCCGAGGTTGAGCTGTTCCAGGATTGCCTCGAGTCGCGCCTGCGCATTGCCGCGCGGCGCATCCGTGCGCCGGGCGATGATCAGTTCGTTCTTCATCGAGTGCTCCCAGCCCACCAGTTCGGTCACGGTCAGGCTGTAGCCGTGCGACTCCAGCAGCAGGCAGCGCAGCACATTGGTGAGCTGGCTGCCGAATTCGCGGGTGTGGATCGGATGGCGCCAGATCTCCGCCAGCGGGGTGCGCGACAGCGACTCCGCCTTGTGCTGGCGCAGCACCGTGGCGACTTCCGCCTGGCAGCATGGGACCAGCACGATGAACTGGGCATGCTTGTGCAGGGCGAAGCGGATCGCGTCATCGGTGGCGGTGTCGCAGGCGTGCAGTGCGGTGACGATATCGACCCGCTCGGGCAGGACGTCCGAGGTGATCGAGGCCTCGACCGACAGGTCGTGGAAGCGCATCCGCCCGAAACCGAGCTTGTCCGCCAGCGAACGCGAGGATTTCACCAGCTCGGCGCGGGTCTCGATGCCGAACACCTTGCCCGCCGCGCGCGACTTCAGGAACAGGTCGTAGAGGATGAAGCCGAGATAGGACTTGCCCGCCCCGTGGTCGACCAGCACCGGGTCGGACGAAGCCGCGAAGCGCTCCGCGAGCAGCGGCTCGATGAAGTTGTACAGGTGGTAGACCTGCTTGAGCTTGCGCCGGCTGTCCTGGTTGAGCTTGCCGTCGCGGGTCAGGATGTGCAGCGCCTTGAGCAGCTCGACGGATTGTTCGGGACGGATTTCGGGAGCGGACATGAGCGGTGCGTCGTGCGGAACGGGCGCTCATTCTACCTGCCACCGGGCGCGGGCGCCGGAAACCGCGGGCGGGGTCTGCCCATCGCCGCTACAGCCAGCGCGCCTTCTTGAACTGCCAGTAGAGCAGCCCGCTCGCCGCGGCGATGACACCGAGGCCGAACAGATAGCCGTACTTCCACTCCAGTTCGGGCATGTGGGTGAAGTTCATCCCCCAGATCCCGGCCAAGGCGGTGGCGACGGCGAAGATGCCTGCCCAGGCGGCCAGCCGCTTGCTGACCTCGGTCTGGTCGATGGTGACCATCGACAGGTTGACCTGGATCGCGGTGCCGATGGTGTCGCGCACGCTGTCGAGCGAGGCGTTGAGGCGGGTCAGGTGATCGTAGACATCGCGGAAGTAATGCCGGCTGTTGGCGAACAGGAGCGGCACCCGCTCGCCGTGCAGCTTGCCGGTCGCTTCCATCAGCGGCATCACGGCGTGCTTGAGCACCGTCACCTTGCGCTTGAGTCGGTACAGGCGGCGGATGTTGGTGCGCGCGGCGCCTTTGGTGAAGATCCGCTCCTCCATGGCTTCGAGGTCGGTTTCGATCTTGTCGATGAGCGGGAAGTACCGATCCACCACCGCATCCATCAGCGCATACAACACGTAGCCGGAGCCCTTGGCCAGCATCTTCGGCTCGCGCTCGCAACGCGCGCGTACCCCGAGAAAGTCCTGCGTGCTGCGATTGCGCACCGACAGGATGTAGTTGTGCCCGACAAAGGCATGCACTTCGCCGACTTCGAGCTTGCCGTCCTGCTCCTCGACCAGATGCATCACCACGAACACCTCGTCGTCGTACTCCTCGACCTTGGGGCGCTGGTGGCCGTGGTTGGCGTCCTCGACGGCGAGTTCGTGCAACGCAAACTCGTCCTGCATCTGCGCCAATTCTTCCGACGTGGCGTCCTTGAGTGCCACCCAGACGAAGCAGTCCGGGCGGGCGAGGTAGTCGCTGATCTGCTCGACCGGCAGGTCGGTCAGCTTGTGTCCGTTCTCGTAGGCGATGCAGTTGATCAGCATGATGTCGCGCCTCCGTGCGGGCTTTCAGTGTTGTCGGGTCAGGCCTTGACCGCATCCAGCAGTTCGCGCACCGCCTTCACCCGCTGTTTCAGATCGGGCAGGTTCACACGCCGGACGAGCTTGTCGGGGCCGGCCATTTTCGTGCTGCGATCCTTCTGGATCAGGAAGATCACCTTGACCGGGTCGATCGGCGCGTCCTTGCCGAACTGGACGCTGATCTGCGCGTCCGAGGCGTCGAGCTTCTGCACCCCCCAGGGCTTGAGCAGCACGCGCAGACGGTGGGTCTCGATCAGGGCCTGGGTCTGCGGCGGCAGCTCGCCGAATCGATCGATCAGCTCTTCCTGCAGGTCGCGCAGTTCCTCGTCCGACTCGCAGTTGGCCAGGCGTTTGTACAGCGTGAGCCGCTCCTGCACGTCGGGGCAGTAGTCGGTCGGGAGCAGCGCCGGGGTGTGGAGGTTGATCTCGGACATCACGTCCAGTGGCTGGCTGAGGTCGGGCTCCTTGCCCGCCTGCAGGTCCTTGACCGCACGCTTGAGCATTTCGGTGTACAGGCTGAAGCCGACCTGCTGGATCTCGCCCGACTGGTTCTCGCCCAGTACCTCGCCCGCGCCGCGGATCTCGA
Organism: Azoarcus sp. Soil_N_20; assembly: GCF_057656155.1. Classification (NCBI taxonomy): domain Bacteria; kingdom Pseudomonadati; phylum Pseudomonadota; class Betaproteobacteria; order Rhodocyclales; family Zoogloeaceae; genus Azoarcus; species Azoarcus sp. Soil_N_20. The sequence continues at coordinate 47,071 of NZ_JBDGKX010000007.1, forward strand.
GGTCGTGCATCGCGAGATAGAAGCCGGAGCCGAGGTCTTCCATCATGGTGATGGCTTCGAGGCGCTTCTGTGCCTGCGGCGTGGGCTTGGCGTCGGGGTGGGTCAGCAGGTAGGCGTAGGCCTGGTGATGGCTGCGTCCGACCCGGCCGCGCAGCTGGTGCAGCTGGGCGAGGCCGAAGCGGTCGGCACGGTTGATCAGGATGGTGTTGGCGGTCGGGATGTCGATGCCGGTCTCGATGATCGTCGTGCACAACAGCAGGTTGGCGCGCTGCTGGGTGAAGTCGCGCATCACGCGTTCGAGTTCGCGTTCCGGCAACTGGCCGTGGCCGACCACGATGCGTGCCTCGGGCAGCAGCTCGGTGAGGTCGTTCTTCATGTTCTCGATGGTGTCGACCTCGTTGTGCAGGAAGTACACCTGGCCGCCACGCTTGAACTCGCGCAGCACCGCCTCGCGGACGATGCCGCGGCTGGCGCGCTGGACGAAGGTCTTGATCGCGAGGCGCTTCTGCGGCGCGGTGGCGATCACCGAGAACTCGCGCAGGCCCTCCATCGCCAGCCCCAGGGTGCGCGGAATCGGGGTCGCGGTGAGGGTGAGGATGTCGACCTCGCTGCGCAACTGCTTGAGCGCCTCCTTCTGGCGCACGCCGAACCGGTGTTCCTCGTCGATGATCACCAGCCCGAGGCGCTTGAACAGCACATCCTTCTGCAGCAGACGGTGGGTGCCGATGATGATGTCGACCTTGCCTTCGCCCAGTTGCTTGAGCGCCTCGGTCTGCTCCTTGGCCGACTTGAAGCGCGACAGTTCGGCGAGCTTGATCGGGAAATCGGCAAATCGGTCGGCGAAGGTCTGGTAGTGCTGTTCGGCGAGCAGCGTGGTCGGGCACAGCACCACCACCTGCTTGCCGTCGGCCACCGCGACGAAGGCCGCGCGCAGCGCGACCTCGGTCTTGCCGAAGCCGACGTCGCCGCACACCAGGCGGTCCATCGGCCGGCCGGAGCGCATGTCGGATACCACCGCGTCGATCGCGGCCTGCTGGTCGGGCGTCGTCTCGAAGCCGAAGCCCTCGGCAAAGGCATCGAGGTCGTGCTGGGTGAACTCGAAGCGGTGGCCGGGGCGGGCGGCGCGCTGGGCGTACAGGGCGAGCAGTTCGGCGGCGGTGTCGCGCACCTGCATCGCCGCCTTCTTCTTCGCCTTCTCCCACTGCCCGGAGCCGAGGCGGTGCAGTTCCACCGCTTCCGGGTCGGCGCCAGCATAGCGGGTGATGACGTGGAGCTGCGACACCGGGACGTAGAGCTTGTCGCCGTTGCTGTACTCGAGATGCAGGAACTCGGTGTCGCCCTCGCCGAGGTTCATGTGGAGCAGGCCGAGGTAGCGGCCGATGCCGTGCGACACGTGCACCACCGGATCGCCCACCTTCAGCTCGGAGAGATCTCGCAGCCAGCCCTCCATCGTGGCCGCCTTGCGATTGTCGCGGCGGGCACGGGTGCGGGCAGTGGCGGCGTAGAGTTCGGCCTCGGTGACGATCGCGAGCTTGGCCGCCGGCAGGATGAAGCCGTTGGCGAGCGGCGAGGTGCCGAGGGCAAAGCGCTCGCCGGTGTCGAGGAAGGCGGCGAAATCCGCGCTGGCTTCGGGCGACAGTCCGTACTCGGCCAGATACTCGGCCATCGTTTCGCGCCGGCCGGGCGAGTCGGCCAGCAGCAGCACGCGGCCATCGAAGCTGTCGCGGAAGAGCTTGAGCTTGTGCAGCGGGTCGGTGGCCTTGCGCTCGACGGCGAGATCGGGAAGCGGCAGCGCGATCGGCTCGCCTTGCGCGCCGGCACCGATGGCCAGCCGCGGGCGGTCCTTGAGCGCGAGGAAGAAGGCTTCGTCGACGAGAAAGAGCTGTTCCGGCGGCAGCACCGGCCGGGTACGGTCACCCTTGATCAGGTCGTAGCGCGAGCGCGTGTCGCGCCAGAATTCGGCGATCGCGGTGGGCACGTCGCGATGCAGCAGCACCGGGGTGGCGGCGGGCAGGTAGTCGAACAGCGTGGCGGTTTCGTCGAAGAACAGCGGCAGGTAGTACTCGATGCCGGCCGGCGCGATGCCGTTCGAGACGTCCTTGTAGATCGTGGCGCGGGTCGGGTCGCCCTCGAAGGTTTCGCGGAAACGGCCGCGGAAGCTGCTGCGGCCCTTGTCGTCGATCGGAAACTCGCGCGCCGGCAGCAGACGGATTTCCTTGGTCGGGTAGACGGTGCGCTGGGTGTCGGGGTCGAAGGTCTTGATGCTCTCGATTTCGTCGTCGAACAGATCGATGCGGTAGGGCAGGGGCGAGCCCATCGGGAACAGATCGACCAGGCCGCCGCGCACCGAGAACTCGCCCGGACTCACCACCTGGGTGACGTGGGCGTAGCCGGCCACGGCCATCTGCATGCGCAGCTGCTCGACGTCGAGCGTCTCGCCCTGCTTGAGGAAGAAGGTGTAGGCGGCGAGAAAGGCGGGCGGGGCCATGCGGTAGAGCGCGGTGGTCGCCGGCACCAGCACCACGTCGGCCTCGCCGCGGGTGATGGCGTAGAGCGTGGACAGGCGTTCGGAGATCAGGTCCTGGTGGGGCGAGAAACTGTCGTAGGGCAGGGTTTCCCAGTCGGGCAGCAGGTGCAGGCGCAGGCCGGGCGCGATCCAGGCGATTTCGTCGAGCAGGCGCTGGGCGTCGATCGGATTGGCGGTGATCACTGTCAGCATCTGGCCGCGTCCGGCCAGCTGTGCGATCGCAAGCGCATCGGCCGATCCGCTCAGCGCCGGCAGGTCGAAGCGGGCACCGGGCCTGGGCAGGGCGAGCGCGGAAAGGGCAGGAAGCAGCGGGTCGAGGGAGCGTGACATGGCGTGACGCCGGAAGCGTTCGGACGGCAGTAAAGCGCTTGATTATAGGCGAAGGGACGCTCGCCGACGGCGGGATCGGACGCGCGCGGGGGCGCTCCCGGATGCGGGCGCGAAAGTCAGTCGTCGGCGGGGAGCGGCGATTCGGATGCCGATGGGTCGTCGGCGAGCGCATCATCGGCCGCTTCCCGCGGCGCCGGCGGCAGCTGCTGCACGAACCACTGCGCAGCGAGTGCGGTACTCGCCTCGAGTTCCTGACGGCTGACACGTTCCGGCTCGGCGCCGCCGGCCGCATGCCACTCCCGGAGCGCGGAAATCATCTCGAAGGCCTGACGCATGATCGCCGTACCGGGGTCATCGCGACCCACGACGAACAGGGTCGGCACCTTCAGGCTGCGCAGCGGGCTGGCGCCGGCGAGGTCCGGACGTCCGGCAAGGCAGGCCAATGCATCGAAACGCTCCGGGTTCTTCACCGCCGCCCGGATCACTGCCGCACTGGCGGTGCCGGATCCGAGGAGTCCGATCGGGAGCGCAGCCAACGGCGGCTGATGATCGACCCAGTCCACGGCGGCGAGGATCCGGTCGGTAAGTCGGGAGACATTGAAGCGGGCGTCCGGGTCGCGCTGCTCCTCGTGGCGGGTGAGCAGATCCAGGGTCAGGGTGGCAAATCCGGCCTGCTGGAGCACCCCCGCGATCTCTGCTTCGCGCTGATGGGTCGCCTGGCTTGCTCCCGGCTGGACGACGAGGGCAAGCCCGCGAACGTCCGGCGCGTGTGCCAGACTGCCGTCGAGCCAGATGCCGTCGGCAGGGATGCTGATCAGGGAGTGGCGAAGCTTCACGTTGTATCGACCTGGAAGAGTGCTTCGAGCATCTCACAGCGGGTGACCTGCCCGCAACCCGACCCGGCGGGTCAGCGACGATGAATGGCGACCGGTACCCGGTGTGAGCCGAAAGGGGGGGAGAAGGCCCGGAAGCGTCCGGCGAGGGTGGAGCCGCAGTGCGGGCAGGTGCCGTCCGCGTTCAAGTGGTATTCGCCGATCTCGTACCAGTCCCGCACGATGAGGGGCTCGCCGCAGGCCGCGCACGACGTGGTACCGCCTTTGGGATCGTGCACGTTGCCGGTATAGACATGCTTCAAACCGGCATCGAGAGCGAGCTGGCGTGCGCGCTGCACGGTCGCCAGGGGGGTGGCGGGCACGTCGTCGAGCTTGAAGTCCGGATGGAAAGCGGTGAAATGCAGCGGCACCTCGGCGCCGAGTTCGTCGCGCACCCAGCGCGCCAGGGCGATGACTTCGGCATCGCTGTCGTTGCGGCCGGGAATCAGCAGGGTGGTGAGTTCGGTCCACACGTCGGTTTCAGCGCACAGCCATACCAGGGTGTCGAGCACCGGCTGCAGATGCGCACCGCACAGGCGCACATAGAAATCATCGGTGAAACCCTTCAGGTCGACATTGGCCGCATCCATGCAGGAGAACAGATCCCCGCGCGCCAGCTCGGTGATGTAGCCGGCGGTGACCGCCACGGTCTTGAGTCCGCGTGCATGGCAGGCGGCGGCGACATCGATCGCGTACTCGGTGAAGATCACCGGGTCGTTGTAGGTGAAGGCCACGCTGGTGCAGCCGTGAGCCTCGGCCGTGGCGGCGATCTCGTCGGGTGACGCGGCGTCCATCAGCCGGTCCATGTCGCGCGACTTGGAGATGTCCCAGTTCTGACAGAACTTGCAGGCGAGGTTGCAGCCGGCGGTACCGAAGGAGAACACGCTGCTGCCGGGATAGAAGTGATTGAGCGGCTTCTTCTCGATCGGATCGATGCAGAAGCCCGAACTGCGCCCGTAGGTGGTGAGCACCATGCCGTCACCTTCGCGCATGCGCACGAAGCACGCTCCGCGCTGGTCGTCATGGAGCTTGCAGTAGCGCGGGCAAAGGTCGCATTGAATGCGCCCGTCGTCCAGGCGGTGCCAGTATCGTGCCGGATGGTTCATCACGCCTCCTGTGGATGCTCCTGCCACTTGCGTACGCTATAGCGCGCCGCCATCAGGCCGTCGGCTGTCCGCTCGGGAGAAAGTCCGGCTTTGTGCTTGAGCGCGGCGAGGAAGCTGGCCGGGTCGGCCAATTTCTCCCATACCTGCGGCAAGAAGGTCGCAGTCCGACAGCCGGCGAACAGGATCAGCCCGTCTTCACCCGGGCGGAGTTGGCGCAGGAGATCGTCCTCGGTTTTGAAATCGATGAACTCGGGGGCGGACAGCAGCGACACCTCGAGCCGTACCTTGCCGAACTCGTCGGCCTCGAGCGGTGCGAAACGAGGGTCGCGGCTCGCGGCGCCGACCGCGTTGATCGCGACATCCTCGCCCAGGGCGCGCTGCGGGCGGACGCTGCCGATACAGCCGCGCAAGTCGCCGTCGAGGGTAAGCGTCACGAAGGTCGCGCCGCGTTGCGTCAGTCGGGAATCGTCCGCGGGCGCCTCGGCCAGCCCGAGATGGTGGGCAATGGCCTGACGGGCGCGGGCGAGCAGGACCGGGCCGAGGTCGGTGTCTTCAGTGCTGTTGGCTGACATGGGGTACCGGGTCACAAAAAGCGATGCTGGCGTAGCCAACCACACGGGTGCGATCACCGGCGGTGTCGCCCGAATTGCGCAGGTCGAGCAGGTGTGGCACCAGACCGTGGCGGCTCGCGGCCTGCAGCAGGCCATTGACCGGGGTGGCGCCGCAGGCCTGGGCGTGATCGATGCCGGCACGCATGGAGAGGATCTGGTCCACGGTCGCCCGGTCCTGCCATTGCGCCTGATGGTAGGGATGGTAATGCGACAGATCCGAACTGATGAGGATCAGGGTCTCCGGCCCGCCCCAGCACGACTCGATGAGCTCGGCCACCGCCGCGGCCGGTGCATCGCCGACCAGGATTGGCAGCACGGTAAAGCTGTCGAGCAGGGACTGCAGGAAGGGCAGCTGCACCTCGAGACAGTGCTCGTAGGCATGGGGACGATCGTCTACGGTGACATCGGCGCGCCCTTGCAGGGCGAACCATAGGTCACGGTCGAGCGCGACCTTGCCGAGCGGGGTTGCGAACGCCTGGGCGGCCGGAAGTACGAATCCGTCAACCGCGACCCGGTGCGCGGGGCCGAGCAGCACGACCTTGCGAATCTGGCTGCGCAAGCCCGCGAGCGCGGTGTAAGCGCTTGCGGCAACCGGTCCGGAGTAGATGTAGCCGGCGTGCGGAACGATGATCGCCTTGGGTGCGGGAACCGCCTCGAGCGGAACCGCGGCCGCAAGCATCTCACCGATCTGGGTGCGCAGCACCCGTTCATCGGAAGGATAGAACTGACCGGCCACCGCAGCCGGACGTACAGAGGCAATGGCCATCGACAGATCCTCGGTGAGTGTCGTTCAACTTTGATTATAGGCCGAGTGCGTGCCATCCGATTCCGAGTACCAGTCCCAACGCCACCGCGCCCATGCCTGCGAGCACCTTGGTTCCCAGGGCGCGACCGCCGATCACGACCGCCATGACGGTCTTGAAGCTCAGGTTGGCAACCATGCCCAGACCGATCGCGATCACCGCGGGGGTGGCTTCGAGGCGTCCGAGCGAGAACAGGCGCAGGCTGGACAGGGAGATCGCGTCGACATCGGTGAAACCGGACACGACCGCCAGCACATACAGGCCACCGGTACCGGCATAGTCGGACAGCCATGCGGCGCAGAACAGGACGAAGGCGTAGAGGGCACCGAAGCCCAGGGCGGTGCGCAGCTCGGTCGGGTTGGTGGTTTGCGGCAGCATCGCGTCACCCCCGTCGCTCAGGCGCCGCCAGTTCCACACCAGCGCGAGCGCGCCGAATACCAATGCCGGGGTCACGATGATGGCCAGGGCGCGCAGCGCGCCCGGCGCGACCACCGCGGCAATCACGGTAACGCGGACCACCATGACCAGGTTGGCGAGCAGGATGACGAGCGCGGCCATCGGTGCAAATCCCTTCGATTCGCGTGCATTGCGTGCATAGACCATGGTGGTCGCAGTGCTCGACGCGAGTCCGCCGAACACGCCGACAAAGGCGGCGCCGGGCTTTGCGCCGACCAGCTGCAGGGCGGCATAGCCGGCGAGGCTCACCCCCGAGATCAACACCACCATCCACCATATCTGGTACGGGTTGAGCGCGTCGTAGGGGCCGAACTCCTCGTTCGGCAGAATGGGCAGGATCACCAGCGACAGCACGCTGAATTGCAGGATCGAAGTCCAGTCGCGGGGGCCGAGGCGGGTTGCGATGCCACGCAGTTCGGCCTTGAAATACAGCAGCACGGTCGTGCCGACGGCGAGCATCACCGCGATCCTGGCGTAACCCAGCCACACCGCGGCGCCCAGGCAGTAGCACACCACCAGCGCGGCGACCGAGGTGGTGCCGGGGTCGCTCGGGTCGGGGTGGCGCAGGTAGGCGGCGACGATCATGACGCCGATGATGGCCATGCCCACGGCGAAGGGGGCGACGCTCTGCAGGTGCTGGCCAAGCAGCCCGGTCAGGGCGCCCAGCATGGCCACCAGGCCGAAGGTGCGCAGACCGGCGCGGGCCGAGGGCACACGCTCACGCTCCAGCCCGATCAGCAAACCGATGCCGATTGCAATCAGGAAGGCTTCGATCTGTTCCGGATCGAAAGGAACCGTGTGGGGCACGCGTGTCGTCCTTCTGTGGGCTGTTTTCACGAGGCCGGGCGGGCGCGGCCGCAAGCGGCGCCGGGTGCGGTACTACTGTAGTCGATTCCTGGCGGTGGCGTAATCCCGCACTGCAGTTAGAATCCGCGCCATGCAGACTTTTCATCCCCGCCATTTCGCCATCGTGCCCGCTGCCGGAGCGGGTACCCGCATGGCGTCCGAACTGCCCAAGCAGTACCTGCCGCTGCTCGGCCAACCGCTGATCCGTCACGCGCTGGCCACGCTGTGCGCCGCGCCCGAGATCGACAAGGTATTCGTCGTGCTGTCGGTGGGGGATACGCAATGGGCGCGACATGACTGGAGCGCGCTGGGCTCAAAACTGGTGCCCCTGTTCTGCGGTGGGGCAACGCGGGCCGACTCGGTGCTCGCCGGCTTGCGCGCAATCGCGGGTGAGGCGGCGCAATCCGACTGGGTGCTGGTGCACGATGCCGCACGCCCCTGTCTGGCGCCCTGGCATATCGACAGACTCATCCGCGAACTCGCCCATGACGAGGTCGGCGGCCTGCTCGCGGTGCCGGTGGCCGACACCCTCAAGCGTGCCGACCAGCAGCGCCATGTGCTGGCCACGGTGCCGCGCGACAGCCTGTGGCAGGCGCAGACGCCGCAGATGTTCCGCTATGTGATGCTGCGCCGGGCGCTGGAAAGCGCGCACGACGTCACCGACGAAGCGAGTGCAGTCGAAGCGGCCGGATTGCGGCCCCGCCTGGTCGAGGGTGACGCCACCAATCTGAAGGTAACCTATCCCCTGGATCTGCACCTTGCCGAGTGGATCCTGAACAACCGCGAGGGAGTGAACCGATGACGATCCCGTTCCGGATTGGCCAGGGCTTCGATGTGCATGCGCTGGTGGCGGGCCGGCCGCTGATCGTCGGCGGGGTGAGGATTCCGCACGAACGCGGTTTGCTCGGCCACTCCGATGCCGACGTGCTGCTTCACGCGCTGACCGATGCCGTGCTCGGCGCGGCAGGGCAGGGGGACATCGGCCGTCTGTTTCCCGATACCGATCCGCAACATGCCGGCGCCGACAGCCGGGTGCTGCTGCGGATCGCGTTCGACCGGGTCAGGGCGGCAGGCTGGGCAGTGGTCAACGTCGACGCGACCGTGATCTGCAAGGCGCCGAAGATCCTGCCCCATGCGCCGGCAATGGCGAGCAATATCGCGGCCGACCTCGACATGGATCCGGCAGCGGTCAACATCAAGGGCAAGACCACCGAGAAGCTGGGTTTCACCGGACGCGGCGAGGGGATTGCGGCGCAGGTGGTCGTACTGCTGGCGCGGAGCGCGAGTTCGGATTGAGGTCAGGCGAGCAGCGTTTCCGCCAGCGCCGACGGGGTGGCTGCCGCGCGCCAGTGTTTCGCCATCGCCTCCGGCTCCAGACTGCCATAGCCCCAGGTGGTGGCGATGAAGGGAAGGTGGTTGGCGTCGGCCGATACACCGTCTTCCGACCGATCGCCAACATACACCGCTTCGCTTGCCGGTATGGCGCGGTCGGCCAGCAGGCGCCCGATCATTGCGGCCTTGTCGGCGAGGCGGGGCTGGAACATATCCAGTGCATAGATGGCGTCGAAATGCCGGCTCCAGCCCAGATGGTCGACAATCAGGCGGGTCGGATGGATGCGCTTGTTGGTGGCGATGGAGAGCGAAAGACCGGCACCGCTGAGCCGGGTGAGCAGCTCGCCGACGCCTTCGTAGGCCGCCGTCTGCAATAGTCCGGTGGTGTCGTAGCTGGCCTTGAACTGTTCGGCAAGGCTGGCGATGAGCGCGAGATCGGTGCTGCCGCTGAGCAGTTCGAGCGTTTCCGTAAGGGGCGGGCCAATGATGCCATCCTCGATTTCGACCGCAGGCTTGATGCCAAGGGCTGCAAACGCGGCGCGAAAACTGGCCAGTATGGCCGGCGCCGAGTCGATCAGGGTGCCGTCGAGGTCGAAGATCACATGCTGGTAACGGGGCATGGTCGGGTACGCTGCAAAGTGAATGAAGGCCGGATTATCGCCTCGATCCGATCCCGGACGTCACCGGGGCAGCCTTCACCCGAGCAGGCTTTCGATGTGGGGGGCGAGCGACTCGGGGGTTGTCGTGGGGGCATAGCGCTCGACGCGCGTCGCGCTGCGGTCCACCAGGAACTTGGTGAAGTTCCACTTGATCGCTTCAGTGCCGAGGACACCTTTGGCGTTTTCCTTGAGCCAGGCGAACAAGGGATGGGTGTGCTCGCCGTTGACCTCGATCCGGGCAAACATCGGAAAGCTCACGCCAAAGCCGGTTTCGCAGAAGGCGGCGATTTCTGCTTCGTCACCCGGCTCCTGTGCTCCGAACTGGTTGCAGGGGAAACCCAGCACGACCAGTCCGCGCGACTGGTATTGACGGAAGAGCTGTTCCAGCCCGGCATACTGCGGGGTGAACCCGCATTTGCTCGCGGTATTGACGATCAGCAGCACCTTGCCGGCGTGCTCCGCCAGCGTCGTTTCGCGACCATCGAGGGTGATCAACGGGATGTCATGAATCGGTGAGGACATGTCGTGTGCTCCGCAGTCGGGACGCCGAGTGTGTCGCGCGGCGGGCAGGCCGTCAAATGTGGATCCGGAATGCCGACTCAGACCGATTCCGGTACCGCGCCAAGGAGCCGGCGGGAGCGGCCGAGTTGCTGTTCGAATTCGGCGGCGGGAACCGGACGGCCGAACAGATAGCCCTGAAACTGGTCGCATCCGTGCTCGAGCAGAAAATCGCGCTGATCCTCGGTTTCCACGCCTTCCGCAACCACTTTCAGACCCAGGCCGTGGGCGAGGGCGATCACCGCCGTGGCGATCTTGCCGTCGGTATTCTCGCGATGGATGTCATGCACGAAACTGCGGTCGATCTTCAGCACGTTCACGCGGAACTGCCTGAGATAGGCGAGCGAGGAATAGCCGGTGCCGAAGTCGTCGATCGACAGCGCGACTCCCATCCCGCGCAGTTTGGCGAGGATGTCGATCGTCCGGTCGACATCGCGCATCAGCATGGTCTCGGTGAGTTCCAGTTCGAGCAGCGCGGCCGGAATCCGGGTTTCCTCCAGCACTTCGCCGACCAGCGCCGGCAGGTTACCCTGGCTGAATTGCTGAGCCGACAGATTCACTGCCACCGGCACCGGCGACAGCCCGGCATCGCGCCAGCGCTGCAACTGGCCACAGGCCTCGTGCAGCACCCATTCGCCGATCGCCACGATCAGGCCCGAGTCTTCGGCCACCGGCACGAATCGTCCCGGTGCGATGAGGCCCAGCTCCGGATGGCGCCATCGCAGCAAGGCCTCGGCACCCTGTAGCTGACCGGTGGCGGCACATACCTTGGGTTGGTAATGCAGTTCCAGCTCACCCCGCTCGAGCGCGCCTCGAAGCTGATTCTCGAGCAACAGATCGCCGAGCGACATGGTGTTCATGTCGGCCGCATAGAACTGAAAGTTGTTGCGGCCCTCGGTCTTCGCCCGGTGCATCGCGGCATCGGCATTGCGCAGCAACTCGGGACCCGTGCTCCCGTCGCCTTCGAAAAGGGCGATTCCGATGCTGGCGGTGACGGTGATGTCGTGCGCGCCGAGCTGATAGGGCAGGCCAAGATTGGCCAGCAGTCGGCGCGCCACCGCCGCTGCGTCCTGCGGGTGATCGATGTCGGGCAGCACCAGCACGAACTCGTCGCTGCTGGTCCTTGCCACGGTATCGGTGTCGTGGAGTTGCTGCTGGCAGCGCCTGGCGACCTGCTGCAACAGCTCGTCGCCGAGCTCGTGGCCGAGGGTGTCGTTGATGGTCTTGAAGCGGTCGAGGTTCAGCACCAGGACTGCGGTGTGCTTGCCGGCACGGCGCGACTGCAGGATGGCCTGGTTCAGACGGTCCTGCACCAGCAGACGGTTGGGCAGGCCGGTCAGGGGGTCATGGTGAGCCAGGCGATGAATGGTCGCTTCGGCGTTCTTGCGCTCGGTGATGTCCGAGAATACGGCGATGTAGTGACTCGGTGCGTTCCCGCTATCCCGCACAGCGGTGATCGAGAGCCACTCCGGGTACACGTCGCCGCTCTTGCGGCGGTTCCAGATCTCGCCCTGCCACTGGCCCCGGCGCTCGAGTGCACGCCACATGTCACGATAGAAGGCTGGCGACTGCCGTCCCGAACTGAGCATGGCCGGGCTGCGGTGGAGCATCTCTCCCAGGCTGTAACCGGTAATGAGGCTGAACGCCGGATTCACCGCGATCACGCGCGCACGTCCATCGGTGATCAGCATGCCCTCGGCGGCATTGGCAAATACAGTGGCGTAGAGCTTGAGTTCGTCCTGGGTGCGATGCAGGACGTCGATTCGGTCCTCGAGATCGCGGTTGACCTGCTCCAGTTCGTGCGACGTACGACCGATCCGCAGCATGGCCAGTGCGAGATAGCCGGAAAGTGCAAGTGCCAGCAGGTAGAGCACCACCCGATAATGGTGAGCGCTGCGTGCCGCCTGCTCGTAGCCCCGCGCGTAGTGCTGCGTGATCGTTTCGCCCAGGGCCGCGGTGGGGGTGGCGAGAATCTCGCGGGTGATGGATTCCAGTGCAGGTTTGCGCTGGAGCACGATACGTCCGTGCATGAGGACGTTCTGCAATCGCTCACGGCGCGTGCCCCGCCATTGGCCGCTCCCGGCTTCGAGTGCCTGCAGGTGCCGGGCCAGGCTGTCGGCGAGGTCGGGATCGCCGCTGTGAGCAAACGTCATCACTCCGCGCGCGAAGGTGCCCATCGGACGGGCCTGGGCCACCGCCAGATCGGGGTCTTCGACCAGCAGGTCGGTGGCGAGCGGAAGGAAGGCAAGGGAGTTGCGCAATACCGACAGTTCACGTTTGAACAAGTCGATCCGGTCGACCTGTCGCGCCAGCGTGGTGCGAAATTCCTCCACAGCAGACAGGACGTGCGAGCGCTCTTCGTCCGACAGAAAGGTCGGTGTCTGCTTCAACTGTTCGCTCTGGGTCTGCAGCGCGGCAATCGAGGCCACGACGGAGTCGAAGTCGGTCTGCACGCCAAGCCGGCTGGCGAGTACGGCCGCGTTCAGTTCCGCTTCCGACTGGCGCAGCGCGCGCAGGTCGCGGGCATAGCGTTGATGCTCCGCGGGGTCGATCGCGTCGGCCCGCAGGAACAGCCAGCTCAGCAGACTGGCCGCCAGCACCATGGCAACCAGCGTCCGACCGAGCGCGGCGGGAGCGGAACGGCGGGCGGCAGGTTCCGCAGGGAAGACCGGAGGGGACCCGGGGGCGCGCGGGGTTGGTGCCCTCATTGTAGTATTTCGCCCCGATAGGTGCCGGTCAGGGTGTGGAGAAAGGCGACGATCAGCCGGCGGTCTTCATCGTTGAGCGCGCGACCCAGTTGATAGCGTCCCATTACGGCCACCGCCTCGTCGAGCGTGTCCACGCTGCCGTCGTGGAAGTAGGGCGCGGTGAGGGCTACATTGCGCAGCCCCGGCACCTTGAATACGTGGCGGTCTGCTTCGCGGCCGGTGACGTTGAAGCGCCCGAGGTCGGTCGCGACAGTGCCGCCGCGGTCGGCAAAGTAGTCGCCGACCACGCCAAAACGCTGGAACAGGTTGCCCCCCACATTGATTCCCTGATGGCAGCTCGCACAGCCGAGGTTCTTGAAGCGGGCATAGCCTTCGAGTTCTTCGGCGGTGATGGCGCTCGGGTCGCCGCGCAGATAGCGATCGAAACGCGAGTCGGGCGTCACCAGGGTGCGCTCGAAACTCGCAATTGCGTCTGCGATCGTGGCGGGCGTGATGCCTTCCCGATAGAGCTCGGCAAATGCCGCTCGATAGCCTTCGTGGGCGGACAGGCGGGCAATCGCCTCGTCCCAGCTCGACGCCATCTCGATCGGACTGTGCAGCGGACCGGCGACCTGCTGTTCGAGGCTGGCGACCCGACCGTCCCAGAACTGGACGAAGTTGTAGCGGCTGTTGAAGACGGTCGGGGTATTGATGATTCCCGGCGCGGCGCCGACCCCTGGCGAACGCGGGAGCCCGTCGACGCCCGCCCGGTTGAGCGGATGACAACTTGCGCATGACATCGAGCTGTCGCGCGACAGCAGCCGTTCGCCAAAGAGCTGCGCGCCCAGCGCCGCGCGCGCGGGATCGACGTCGTCCGCACCGTGCGGGATGGGTGAGAGGGGCTCCTGGCGGCGGACGGCATCGGCGATGGACACGACGGCGCCTGGTACGGCCGGGCCGGGCGGAGGATCGCGCCAGGTCAGGAACACCAGGGTGGCAGCAAAGGCCGACAGCAGGCCGGCAATGGCGAGATGGGGGAGGCTGCGATTCACGCCGGCATTCTATCGATGCTTTTCGGGTGGAATTTGATCCTGGTCAACGAAACCAGCCGCCGCCCGCTGTATGGAAGGCTGCTTATGCGAAGGGTGTAAGCGGTCGGCATCTCGCCAGAACGAGACGCCGGTCGTGACTTACTTCTCCACGAACGCCCGTTCGATGACGTAGTCGCCGGGTTCGCCGATCCGCTTCGAGATCTGGAAGCCCCGCTGATCCAGCATCCTGCAACAATCGTCGAGCATGGCCGGGCTGCCGCAGATCATCGCGCGGTCGTGTTCCGGATCGAGCGGGGGGAGGCCGATATCGGCGGACAGCTTGCCCGACTCGATGAGGTCGGTCAGACGGCCGTTGTTGCGGAAGGGCTCGCGGGTAACCGTAGGGTAGTAGATCAGCTTCTCGCGCACCGCCTCGCCGAAATACGGATTGGCCGGGAGTTCTTCCTCGATGAACTGGGCGTAGGCCAGTTCCGACACGTGGCGGACACCATGAATCAGCACCACCCGCTCGAAGCGCTCATAGGTATCCGGGTCCTGGATCACGCTGATGAAGGGTGCCAGACCGGTGCCGGTGGATAGCAGATAGAGGTTCTTGCCAGGCTTCAGGTCGTGCTGCACCAGCGTGCCGGTGGGCTTCTTGCTGATCACGATCGGATCGCCTGCGCGCAGGTGCTGCAAGCGCGACGTCAGCGGGCCGTCGGGCACCTTGATGCTGAAGAACTCGAGGTGTTCCTCGTAGTTCGGACTGGCGATGCTATAGGCGCGGGTCAGCGGCTTGCCATTGACTTCGAGTCCGATCATCACGAACTGACCGTTCTCGAAGCGCAGACCGGGATCGCGGGTGGTACGGAAGCTGAACAGCGACTCGTTCCAGTGGCGGACGCTGAGGATGCGTTCCTGAAGCAGGTTGCTCATGGTGGATGTGCCCGATTGGTTTCTTGATGGGTGCAGTTTAACGAGGCAGGCTTAGCTAAATGATGGATAATTTGGTTAAGCCTTACCTGTTAAGTGAATATGAAGTACACCCTGCGCCAGATCGAGGTCTTCGTCGCGATCGCCCGTAGCGAGAACGTGTCGCGTGCCGCCGAGGCGCTGAACCTGTCGCAGTCTGCGACCAGTGCGGCGCTGGCTGAATTCGAGCACCAGTTCGATCAGCAGCTGTTCGATCGCCATGGCCGACGTCTGCACCTGAATGAACAGGGGCGCTTGCTGCTGCCCCGGGCGGTGGAGTTGCTCGACCGGGCCGAGGAGGTCGAAGCGCTGTTGCGTGGCGAGCGTGGCCTGGGCAGCCTGCGCGTGGGGGCGACGCTGACCATCGGCAACTACCTGCTGCCGCTGATCGTGGCCGAGTTTCTGCAACGCCATCCCGAGAGCCGCGTGCAACTGCAGGTGCACAACACGGCGACCGTGGTTGCGCAGGTGCTGCATCACGAGATCGATTTCGGATTGATCGAAGGTCAGGTATTCGACGGAGAGATCGAGGTCGAGCCCTGGGTGGATGACGAACTGGTTTTCTTCTGTCCGCCGGCGCATCGTCTCGCCGGCGCCGGGATCGCCGCCGTGGCCGAGATCGCCGCGGAACCCCTGATCTTGCGCGAGCGTGGTTCGGGCACCCGGGAAACGCTGGAGCAGGCGCTGCGCCACTTCAGCGGCGACCTGCAGGTCCGGCTCGAGCTTGAGCACACCGAGGCGATCAAGCGCGCGGTGGAGAGCGGACTCGGCATCGGCTGCATCTCGCGCCTCGCACTGCGCGACGCGTTCCGGCGCGGAAGCCTGGTTCCGGTGGAGACCCCGGAGCTCGATCTGCGTCGACGCTTTCAGTTCGTCTGGCGGCGGGGCAAATACCATACGGCGGCGATCCGTACGTTTCTGGCGGACTGTCGTGCCCTGACTGCCGGCGTCGGCCGGAGCCACGAAATTGCCCTGCCGCCGGTCGCGTGAGCGGCAGCGTCCAGCTTGATCGGAGATGTCCTTGCGTGTTCTGAATCTCGCCATTGCCGCGGGCCTGTTCTTCGGCCTGAACCTGTCGCTCGGGGCGGCGCTCGGCGCGGTGGCTGCCGGTCTGGCCCTGTTGGCGGCGATTGCGTGGTTGTGGGTGAGCGAGGCGCTGCATGTCAGTGTCACTGCACTGCTGGTGCCGGTGCTCGCGGCCGTCAGCGGCATCCTGCCGTTCGACGAAGCCCTACGCCAGTTTGCCGACCCGGTGATTTTTCTTTTCCTCGGCGGCTTTGCACTCGCCGCCGGACTGCATCGTCAGGGCCTGGACCGGCGCATGGCCGGATGGGTCGTCGCCCGCGCCGGCAGGCATCTGGGGCGATGCGCCCGTTCGCTGTTCTGGCTGACCGCGCTGCTCTCGATGTGGGTCAGTAACACGGCCACGGCGGCAATGATGCTTCCGCTTGCGCTCGGGCTGTTGGCGCCGCTGCCCCCCGATCAGCACCGCAGGACCTATTCCTACGTATTGCTCGGGATCGCCTTCTCGGCCAACATCGGCGGCATCGGGACCCTGGTCGGCAGCCCTCCCAACGCAATCGCCGCGGCCAATGTCGGGCTCGATTTCCTTGGCTGGTTGATCTGGGGGATTCCATTGGTGCTCATCCTGATGCCGCTGATGGAGCTGGGCCTGCGCCTGACCCTCAAGCCCGCACTGGAGATGGAATTGGCCGTCCCGGACGCGGCGACAATGCCATGGACGCGTGGCCAGTCGCTGATGCTGGGCGTGTTCGCGGTGACGGTTGCGCTGTGGACCGTCGGTGCCCCGCTGGGCGGCTTGCTCAATCTCGACCGGGGCTTCGATGCGGCAGTCGCCCTGTTTGCCCTGTTCCTCCTTCATGGACTCAGGCTCGTCAGCTGGAAGGACGTGGAGAAAGGTGCCGACTGGGGCGTGCTGATGCTGTTCGGCGGAGGCTTGACCCTGAGCCGGGTGCTGACCGATAGTGGCGCGGCGGCATGGCTGTCGGCCCAGCTCGGCGGGGCAACCGCGCTGCTTCCGGCGCTGGCGTGTCTTGCACTCATGGTGCTGTTTGCGATGCTGATCACCGAGGTGACCAGCAACACCGCGAGCGCTGCGCTGCTGGTGCCCCTGTTCATCGAACTGGTACCGCATATCGACAGCGTCGCGGTTGCGGTGCTAGTGGCTGCCGGCGCCTCGTGCGCCTTCCTGCTGCCGGTGGCAACCCCGCCCAACGCGATCGTTTTTGGCTGCGGCCATGTTCCGCAGCGGGTGATGATCCGCGGTGGGCTGTACGTGTCCGCGTTCGCCTTTGCCGTGCTGGTGCTGGCAGGCGCGCTTGCATTGGCGCTTTGACCGGCACTGACGATTTCCCCTGGTCTCTGCCCAGATGCCGTCTGCGCGGGGACATTCAACCATTCCGGAGTTTCCTGCAATGACTGATCCACAGCTTGACTGGGTCGAACAAGACGAACAACACAGCGTGCGCTGGCACTCGGAAAGCGGCACGCCGCCACCGCGCCGGGTGCAGGTGGCCGATGACACGATGAATGCCGACGCCGCCTATCGGTTGGCGTGCGAGGGCACCGCCCTGTTGTGGCGGGGCGACTTCCAGAATGCCCGCATGCTGCTTCAGGCGATGGCGCGCCGCGCCGCGCCCAAGCCGAAGAAGGCACCCAGGAAGGGCGCGCCGGTCGAGGAGGTGAGTCCGGCCCAGGCTTTCCATCTCCACCGTCAATTCCAGTCCCAGCGCGCGCGAACGCTGGGCATGCTGTTGATTCCGTTTGGCGACGACTTCACCATTCCGTTGCGCCGTGCGCCGGACGTACGCGAGGCCTGCGGCGAGGCCTATGGCGCGGCGCGGGGTCCATTCGTGGCCTCGCTGCGCGAACTCCTCGGGCTGATCGGGGCGCACGAGTGGCGTCGGAAAGGCGTCGAGGTACTCGAACTGGGCGCGCGGATTCATCCCCATTACGGGGTGTATTCGCCGATTCGCGGCGAGTATGTGGAGTTGGTGGCAAAGGCGCCGCTACCGGCCAAAACGCTGGCCTTCGATATCGGTACTGGCACCGGCGTACTTGCCGCGTTACTCGCCAAACGTGGCGTCGCCCGTGTGGTGGCCACCGACCAGTCGCCGCGTGCACTGGCCTGCGCGCACGACAACCTGGCTCGCCTCGGCCTGGGAAAACGGGTGGAGGTGCTCGAGGCCGACCTGTTTCCGCCCGGTCGGGCCCCGCTGGTGGTGTGCAACCCGCCGTGGTTGCCGGCGCGCGCCGCTTCGCCGCTGGAACAGACCGTCTACGATACCGAGAGCAGGATGTTGACGGGCTTTCTGGGCGGATTGGCCGCGCACCTGGAAGCAGGCGGTGAGGGCTGGCTGATCCTGTCGGATCTCGCCGAGCATCTCGGCCTGCGTACGCGTGAATTCTTGTTGTCCGAGATCGGGAAAGGCGGGCTGAAGGTGGTCGATCGCATGGATATCCGTCCCCGACATCCCAAAGTCGGGGATAAGGAAGATCCCCTGCATGCCGCTCGGGCGGCGGAAGTCACTTCCCTGTGGCGGCTGGCGGTCGCCTGAGCAAA
The DNA here is from genome assembly GCF_057656155.1 of Azoarcus sp. Soil_N_20. NCBI lineage: Bacteria > Pseudomonadati > Pseudomonadota > Betaproteobacteria > Rhodocyclales > Zoogloeaceae > Azoarcus > Azoarcus sp. Soil_N_20. The sequence goes on from NZ_JBDGKX010000007.1 coordinate 65,444, forward strand.
ACGCCGTCTGGTGCGGGTTGCGGAGGGCGGGCCGAGGTCGGCTGGTGGCAGCGCCTTGTGGGCGCCGCCGGCCCCTGAAGTCCGGTTCCTGCCGCCATCTGTGCGGCAGGCCGCAGCCCGCCCGAGCCATGGCTCAGGGTTCGGGCGCGTGCCGCATCAGTGTGCCGGCTGCAGGGCGCTGGCCGGCACGATGGCCTGACGCTCTGGCATGTAGGCCGCGACCTGACATGCGATCGATGCGACGTAGGGGATGCACTGCAGCGCGAGGATGCCGACCCACAACTGGGTTTCGAGATCGTTTGCACCCCGCAACATCACCAGCGAGCCGGCGGCGAGCATCAGCGCGATGAGCATTCCCAGCTCCTCGCGGATCGGGCCGAAGAAGGCCAGCGCACCCTTGGCTTTCCAGCCCTTGGGCGTGACCACGAATTCGCCCTTCTTCTTCGCCAGCCCGGCAAATACCCCGCGCGCAATCGAATGTGCCAGGCCCACCGACAGGATCGAAGCGCCGAGGATGTCCTTCCACGGACAGTCCATCGTACGGCGGTAGAGGATGGGGCCGAGGGCCGCCTTGAAGGCCATGAAGCCCAGGATCGGCAGTGCGAGCGCGGTGACCGGCAGACCGAAGGCCTTCGGGAAGGCCAGGATGCCCAGTGTCCATCCCAGACTGCCGAAAGCGAATACCAGCTGCAGCGCATCGCCCAGCCAGGCAAACCAGCCGGTCAGGAAGTGGTAGCGCTGGGCGAGGTTGAGGGTGCTGTTGCCAACCATCTGCGGCAGGTGATTCTTGAGGATCTGCATCGCCCCGAAGGCCCAACGGAAACGCTGGCTCTTGATCGCCGCGAAGTCGGACGGGGTCAGGCCGCGACCGAGGATGTGGTCGACATAGCGGGTGTCGTAGCCTTTCTCGATCAGGCGCAGGCCGAGTTCGGTGTCCTCGCAGATGCACCATTCCGACCAGCCGCCGACCTCATCGAGCGCGAGCCGACGGACCAGGGTCATGGTGCCGTGCTGGATGAGTGCATTGCGCTCGTTGCGGTGGTGCATGCCGATGCGGAAGAAGCCCTCGAACTCCCAGTTGCACATGCGCCGGAAGGGGTGGGTTTCCCAGTCGCGGTGCGCCTGCGGTGCCTGGACCACGGCGACATCGGGTTTGTCGAAATGGGGGATCAGGCAGGACAGCCATTCCGCATCGACGACGTAGTCGGCGTCGACCACGCCGACCACCTCGGCACGGGGATTGGTGACCTTGAGACCGTAGTTCAGGGCCCCGGCCTTGAACCCGGGCCAGTTCATCAGGTGGAAGAAGCGGAAGCGCGGGCCGAGCTCGGCGCAGCGTTTTTCGAGCGGCTTCCACAGCGCCTCGTCCTTCGTGTTGTTGTCGAGGATCAGGACTTCGAAATTGGCGTAGTTGAGCGCGGCCAGGCTGTCGATGGTGGCGATCACCATCTCCGGCGGTTCGTTGTGGCAGGCGAGGTGGATCGACACAAAGGGCTGCTCTTCCGCAATATGCGGCGGCAGCGGCATGAAGCGGCGTTTCCACTTGTTCTTGAACAGGATCTCGCCGAACTCGAAACCGTGCGACAGCAATACCGCGGCCGTCATGCCGGTGGCCGCGATCAGCATGCCCAGCCCGATCAGGTCGCGCTGGGTCAGGTAGTAGTCGACGGGCACGTTGAGGCCGACGATCAGGGTCGACACGCAGGCCTGGATCATCGCGGCAAGGAAGAACCTGCCGGCGATACTCCAGTCGGTCAGGAAGAAGGCGATCAGGAACATCGGCAACAGCGCGAGGACGCCGGCGTTGCTTGCCTTCTTGCTCCAGTGGGGATCGCGCTGGACCAGCCCTTCAAGGGCGAACTTCGGTTCGCGATCGGCGTTGAACATGCCCCAGTAGGCACCTGCCCAGCCTTCGATCTCGACTTTCCATGGTTGATCGATGGCTTCCATCAGGAAGTAGTCGAGCCGGGGCGTACGCGGATGCGAAAGAAATTCGCGGATAAAACGGGCCTCGTTGTCGAGCGAAGGCACCGCCGCACCGATCACCGGTCCCTTGCTCGGCCAGCCGATCTCCCCGATCACGATCTTCTTCTTCGGAAACGCCTTGACCAGCTCGTCGTAGCGCTCGATGGCGTAGTCGACTGCAGCTTCGGCCGGCACCCCTTCATGGTAGGGCAGCAGATGGACGGTGATGTAGTCGACATGCTTCGCCAGCTCGGGATACTTGAGCCACACGTGCCAAGGCTCGGCGGAAGACACCGGTTTGCGGGCCAATTTGCGCACACGGTCCAGATAGACGATGAGCTGCTCCGCGGTCAGGTCGCCGCGCAGAATCGCCTCGTTGCCGACCATCAGGCGCTCGACATGGCGCATTTTCTTGGCAGCGAGGAGCAGCGCTGCGATTTCCTTGTCATTGGTGTCGGCGTCGCGATCGAGCCAGGCGCCGGCGGTGACCTGGAGATCGCGTTCACCGGCGATGGCCAACAGGTTGGGAAGATCGGTAATGCCGTAGGTCCGCAGATTGTCTGCCGAACGGGCCAGGAGATCGAGGTCACTGGCGAGCTGCGCATCGGTCGGGAATTTGCCGGTCAGCGGACTCTGGTCGCGCTGGAAGCCGTTATACGCAAACCCCTTGATGCTCTGGGTCGCACCGATGAATTCGGCGCCACGGTTGAATTGTTGCCAGAGCCAGTACTGGGAGAGGGCAACCAGCGCCGCAATGGCAAACGCGAGGGCCAGGCGGTAGGTGAGCGAGGCGGCGTTCTTCATCTGAAAGATATCCAGTCAAGGGCTTGTCGGCCCGAAAATCCAGCATGCCGGCCTTGTGGGCGGCGATCGACCAAGGTTGGAGCGTTGTGCAATGCGGAACTTCGTGGCAGCGGACTTCTGTGCCAGAATCGATGCCGCTTCACGAGACCTCAACGCGCGGCATTTTATGCGCGATTTCAGTCTGTTAGGAGAAAGTCCCCCGCCCGATTTGCAACAGGAGGTGTTGCGTTTGCGGGAGTCCTGATTTGTAAGGAAAAAGAAGCTTGAGTCGAAATATTTTGTTGAAATATGGCAAGGCAGCATGGGTGCTGGCCGGCCTCGTCTTGCTTGTCGTCGCGCTCGGGCTGCGCCATGGGGTCGTCGAGGCGGACCTGTTGCCGCGCGACTGTTCCGCTGGCACCGAGGCCGCGGGGGCCTGGCCGTGCGGCCTGAAATGGTTGCTGGTGCAGACCTTCCATGACCAGCGGGTGGGGTGGTTCAGTCTCGGCAGCGGGGTGCTCGCGTTCGCGCTGTCGTGCCGCAGGCTGGCTTGGGCGGCCTGGATGAGCGGCATTGCCGGCCTGGTGCTATATAGCTACGACCCCGCTGCGGTGGGCGTTCTGCTAGGCCTGTTCGTGCTCGTCCGTCCTCGCCAGCAGCACCGGGGTGGCGAGGACAAGGCCGACCAGAAGCCAGCCGATGGCTTGCGGGTTGGCCGGCTCGGGTAGCCAGCGTCCGATTACCGACACCGCGATGACCGCGGCGCAGATGCGTTCGGCGCGTCCTGCGCTGCGCTGCCACCAACCGACAACGCCGAAGATGGCGGCGGGGGTGAGGTAGAGCAGAATCGGGAAATCACGATAGCGCGAGTCGACCAGTAACAGCAGTGCCGCTACTGCGGCGCCGAACATCACCAGGCCGCGCAGGGCGCCGAGCACGTCGGAGGCCGCGGGGTGTCCGGGCCGCAGTCGGAGCGTGCGCCAGGCCTGTGCCGCGCTCGGCAGCCGGCCGCCCTGCCAGCAGGCAAGGGCCACAGCGACGGCAACGGCTGCAGACGCCATCCCGCCGAGCACCGTCCACTCGCCCAGGTCGCGATAGGCGAGGCAGGCGTGCTCGAAGTGCAGGACCGCGACCAGGCCGCTGGTTGCGCCGGTCATCGTCAGCGCCGCCGTCCGCAACACGCTGTGGTTTCCTCCGCCGCTGGCCATTGCCAGCGCCAGCGCAATCGCGGCGGCCAGGAGCGCGCCCAGCGCCGGGGTGACGAGGTCGTCGCGTTCGGCGACCGGGCCCGCGAGCGGAAACTTCGTGCGCAGCGTATCGGCGTCGAGCATGCCCCAGTAGCCGCCGACGGTGCCTTCGAGACGACGCTTCCAGGGCTGGTCGATGGCTTCGATCAGGTTGTACTTCCAGCCAAGGTCGTGCGCCTGGTGGATGAACTCGCGGATGTAGCGAGCCTGATTGACCCGCGATGGCTTCGACGCCTCGCGCTGACGGCCAGCACTGGGCCAGCCGGTTTCGCCGATGAGAATGTCCCTGCCCGCGAAATGTGTGCTCACTTCTTCATGAATCGCGGCGACGTGTTTCAGCGCGTCTTCGATGTCGACCGGGTCATCCTCCCAGAACGGCAGGATATGTACGGTGACGAAATCGACCGATTTCGCCAGGCTGTCGTTGCGTACCCAGAACTCCCAGACATCGGCATACGTGACCGGAACCTCGGTCTTCGACTGCGCATATTCGATCAGCGTCCGCATTTCGGCGAGCGTGCGTTCGCGGCGCAGCAGCACTTCGTTGCCGACGATCAGGGCCTTCACCACGTCGGCGTTGTCGTTGGCGACGGCGATCGCCCGTTCCAGTTCGGCAGCGTTTTTGTGGCGGTCGAATCCGATCCATGCGCCGACCAGCACCTTGAGGCCGACCGTGCGCGCGACTTCCGGTACCTGGTCCAGGCCCTGGTCGACGGAGTAGAGGCGCACGCAGTCGGTGATCCTGGCCAGTGCCGCGAGGTCCTCGGCGATCTGCGCGCGGGAAATGAGGCCCAGTTCGTCGAACGGGGTCTGGCCCGAGCGGTGGTAGGGCGCATAGGAGACACATTTCAGCTTCTCGCCGCTGGCCAGTTGCAGATCGTGCATCGCGACCGGCCGTGCCTGCCACAGCACCCAGGCGGACAGGGCGACGAGCCCGAGCAGGTGCGCGATCAGCAGGGTGATCCAGAGCGATCGACGAGGCGTGGCGGCAGTGGTCATGAGATGCGGGGCTGGGGCTGAGGCAAGGGAGCAGGTATGGACGAAGGCGCAAAAAAGCCACGCCCGCGGGCGTGGCTTCCTTGTGAAGCGAGTGGATTCTAACCCGGAAGGGGGCTCAAGCGCTGTATTCGCTCATCGGCACGCAGGCGCAGAACAGGTTGCGGTCGCCATGCACGTCGTCGATGCGGTTGACGCTCGGCCAGAACTTGTTGTCCGCCACCCAGGGAAGCGGGAACACGGCCTGTTCGCGGCTGTAGGGGCGGCTCCACTCGGCGCCGATCACATCGGCCTGGGTGTGCGGTGCATGCTTGAGCGGGTTGTCGTCCACCGTCCACGTGCCGCTTTCGATCGCGCGGATCTCCGCACGAATCGCGATCATCGCGTCGATGAAGCGGTCGAGCTCGGCGAGGTCCTCGGATTCGGTCGGCTCCACCATGATCGTGCCCGGCACCGGGAACGACATCGTCGGCGCATGGAAGCCGTAATCCATCAGACGCTTGGCGATATCGACTTCGGAAACGCCGGTCGTCGCCTTGAGCGGGCGGATGTCGAAGATGCACTCGTGCGCGACCCGACCCTTGCTGCCGGTGTAGAGCACCGGATAGTGGCTGCCGAGGCGGCCGACGAGGTAGTTGGCGTTGAGGATGGCGATCTCGGTCGCACGCCTGAGCCCGCTGCCGCCCATCATCGCGATGTACATCCACGAGATCGGCAGGATGCTGGCCGAGCCGAAGGGCGCGGCGGACACCGCACCCTGGCCCTTGTGCGCACGATGACTGCCACCGGTGGGCGATACCACGTGGTCGGCCATGAACGGGGCGAGGTGGGCGGCCAGCCCGATCGGCCCCATGCCCGGCCCGCCGCCGCCGTGCGGGATGCAGAAGGTCTTGTGCAGGTTCATGTGCGACACGTCGGCGCCGATCGTGGCCGGCGAGGTCAGGCCGACCTGGGCGTTGAGGTTGGCGCCATCCATATACACCTGGCCGCCATGAGCATGGACCACCGCGCAGATCTCGCGGATCGCCTCCTCGAACACGCCGTGGGTCGAGGGGTAGGTGATCATCAGCGCGGCGAGCTCGTCGGCATGCGCCGCAGCCTTCACCTTGAGGTCGGCGAGATCGACGTTGCCGCGGTCGTCGCAATCGACCACCACCACCTTCATGCCGCACATCTGCGCGGTGGCCGGGTTGGTGCCGTGCGCCGATTTCGGGATCAGGCACACCTTGCGCTGGGCCTCGCCGCGGCTGGCATGGTAGCGCGCGATCGCCACCAGGCCGGCGTACTCGCCCTGGGCGCCGGAGTTGGGCTGCATGCAGATGGCCGGGAAACCGGTCACCGCGCGCAGATAGTCGGTCAGGCCCTCGATCATCTCGAGGTAGCCGGCGGCCTGCTCGCGCGGGGCGAACGGATGCATGTTGGCGAACTCGGGCCAGGTGACCGGGATCATCTCGCTGGTCGCATTGAGCTTCATCGTGCACGAGCCGAGCGAGATCATCGAATGGTCGAGTGCCAGATCGCGGTTCTGGAGCTTCCTCAGGTAGCGCAGCAGTTCGTGTTCGGTGTGATGGGTGTTGAACACCGGGTGCGACAGGATGGCGTCGTCGCGCAGCAGCGCGGCCGGGATCGCACCGCCGGTCGCGGCCACGCGGGCGTCGAGCGCGGCGAGGTCGGTCTTGATGCCGAAGCAGCCGAGCACCGCGGCGACATCGTCGCGCGAGGTGGTTTCATCGACCGAAATGGCGAGGCGGCCTTCGGACACGCGGCGCAGGTTGTAGCCTGCCGCGTCCGCCGCGCCGAGGAGCTGCGCGGTACGGGCGCCGGTATCGATCTCGATGGTGTCGAAGTAGGCCTTCGTGGGCACCGCGAAGCCGCCGGCGCTCAGCCCTTCGGCCAGCGTCGCCGCAAGACGGTGGATGCGCGCCGCGATCGTCTTCAGCCCCTGCGGGCCGTGATAGACGGCGTAGAAACCGGCCATGTTGGCGAGCAGCACCTGCGAGGTGCAGATATTGGAATTGGCCTTTTCGCGCCGGATGTGCTGCTCGCGGGTTTGCAGCGCCATGCGCAGCGCCGTCTTGCCGCGGGCATCCTTCGATACCCCGATGATGCGCCCCGGCATCGAGCGCACATGCGCTTCGCGGGTGGCAAAGAAGGCAGCGTGCGGGCCGCCGAAGCCCATCGGCACGCCGAAGCGCTGGGCCGAGCCGAGCGCGATGTCGGCACCGAGTGCGCCGGGGCTCTTCAACAGCACCAGCGCCATCAGGTCGGAGGCCACGGCGATGACCGCGCCTTTCGCCTTCAGTGCCGCGATCGGTGCGCTCAGGTCGGCGACTTCGCCATGGGCGTCGGGATACTGCAGCAGCGCGCCGAACACCTCGTGCCGGCCGGCCTCGCTCGCGGTGCCGAACACCAGTTCGAAGCCGAAGTAGTGCGCCCGCGTCTTCACCACGTCGACGGTCTGCGGGAAGCAGGCGGAATCGATGAAAAAGGCATTCGATTTCGACTTCGAAATCCGGCGTGCCATGGTCATCGCCTCGGCCGCCGCGGTGGCTTCATCGAGCAGCGAGGCGTTGGCGAGTTCGAGACCGGTGAGGTCGATCACCATCTGCTGATAGTTGAGCAGCGCTTCCAGCCGGCCCTGGGCGATCTCGGCCTGGTAGGGCGTGTACGCGGTGTACCAGCCCGGGTTCTCCATTACGTTGCGCAGGATCACCGCCGGGGTGAAGGTACCGTAGTAGCCGGCACCGATCAGCGACTTCTTCAGCACGTTCTTTGCCGCAATGCCGCGCAGGCGTTCGAGCGCCTCGTGCTCGGGCTGGGGGCCGGCGATCGGCAGTGGCGACCCGAGACGGATCGCACCGGGTACGGTCTGGTCGATCAGCGCTTCGACGTCGGCGACCCCGATCGACGCACACATCTGCGCGATCTCGGCGGGATTGGGGCCGATGTGGCGGTGAATGAAAGCGTCGCGCTGTTCGAGTTGCGCAAGCGGAGCGGAGAGGAGGGCGTCGGTCATGATCGGGGCGGCATGGGGAGGGGCGGACCGGATGGCGGGGGTATTGCGGCCCCCGTCGAGGGGATTACTGGGCGATTTCGGCTTCGTAGCCGGCGGCGTCGAGCAGGCCGGCGACAGCGCCGGCGTCGGCTGGCTTGAGTTTGAACAGCCAGGCCGCATAGGCGTCGGCGTTGACGCCCTCGGGGGCGTCGGCGAGTTCCTGGTTGGCAGCGAGAATTTCACCGGCGACCGGGGCGTAGATGTCGGACGCGGCCTTGACCGATTCGATCACCGCGCACGACTCACCGGCGGCGAGCACACGGCCGGCTTCGGGCAGTTCGAGGAAGACGACGTCGCCGAGCGCTTCCTGGGCGTGGTCGGTGACCCCGACGGTGAGGGTGCCGTCGGCTTCGACACGGACCCATTCGTGGGACGAGGTGTATTTCAGTTCGGCGGGAACCTTGCTCATGCGAATCTCCGGTGAATGATGAGGATGCAGCTGGTGGGATACGGGTGAAGCGGTGAAGGGCCGGCGCGGCCGCCCTTCCGGGGATCGGGAGCGCTCAGGCGACGGCTTTGCCGTTGCGCGCGAACGGCAGTTTCACCGTGCGCGCCTTCAGTCGTCTGCCGCGAATGTCGACCTCGACGAGTTCGCCGGGTTCGACGTCGAGTGGCAAACGGGCGAAGGCGATCGATTTTTCCAGCGTCGGCGAGAAGCTGCCGCTGGTGGTCTCGCCCTCGCCGGAGGAAGCAAACACCTTCATGTGTGCGCGCAGCACGCCCTTGTCCTCGAGGATCAGGCCGAGCACGCGGCGGCTGGCGGGGTCTGTCAGCAGTGCGGACTTGCCGACGAAGTTGCGCGCTTCGTCCTTGAAATCGACTGTCCATGCCAGCCCGGCGTCGAGCGGGGACACAGTCTCGTCCATGTCCTGGCCGTACAGATTCATGCCGGCTTCCAGGCGCAGCGTGTCGCGTGCGCCGAGGCCGCACGGGGCGACGCCGGCCGCGGTCAGTGCGGCCCAGGCGGTCGCGGCACGCTCGGCGGGCAGCGCGATCTCGAACCCGTCCTCCCCGGTATAGCCGGTGCGGCCGACGAAGACCTCGCCGAGCTGCGCGCCGGAGAAGGGTTTCAGGGCTTCGCTGCCGGCGCGCAGTTCGGGCAGCGCCTGCCAGGTCTTCGCGCGTGCATTGGGGCCCTGCACCGCGATCATCGCCAGGTCGCGGCGGGCGGTGAGGCTGACGTTGGTGCCGGTTGCGGCGATGTGCTTGCGCATCCAGGCCACGTCCTTGTCGGCGGTGCCGGCATTGACCACGATCCGGTAGCGGGTGTCGGACAGGCGATAGACGATCAGGTCGTCGATGACGCCGCCGTTGTCGTCGAGCATGCACGAATACAGCGCCTTGCCCGGGGTCTGGAGCTTGGCCACGTCGTTGGCGAGCAGGCGACGCAGCCAGGCGGTGGCGTCGGCTCCTTCGAGGTCGAGCGACAGCATGTGGGACACGTCGAACATGCCGGCGTCGCGGCGCACTGCGTGGTGCTCCTCGATCTGCGAGCCGTAGTTCACCGGCATGTCCCAGCCGGCGAAATCGACCATGCGGGCGCCGGCGGCAACGTGGGTGGCGTGGAGAGGGGTCTGGCGGGCAGGGGCGTTCATGGCGGCTCCGGGCGGGTGAACGAAAAAGGGCGAAAGCGGCACGTGCCGGCTTCGCCCCATCTGTCCCTTGTACCTGAGAGATTCCAGTCGTGCGCAACGCGCCTGTGCGACCGGGTGCCCCTTCGGTGGATCCGTGGTTTCGGCCGCAGCCGAACGCCCGTATCGCTCTCCAGAATTTCCTTGCCGTGCGCGGTCCTTTTGCCTGAGCGATTCCGGGGGGTTACGCCTTCGGCGACTCTCTTGAGGGAGAGTGCTCTCCCGCGCGACGGAGCGGACGATAGCATTTCCTGGGGGCGAATCGCAACCGGATTGGCTGCGACCGCGAAGACGGTTTGCATTCGATCAGCCGTTTCGGCGGCGGCCTGCCGGTCGCCAGGATGCGCTACACTCCGGCCTCGGTGCAGGTGATCCAGGCCCGCACCCACTCCTTTTACAAGTTTCCACGGAAATCGAGATGTTCGAGGCTGTCCGCAAAAGCAAGCGTTTTGCCCAGATCATTCTGGCACTCCTCATCGTGCCCTTTGCCTTCTTCGGCATGGACGCATATTTCAGTGACGCCCCGGGGGGCGGCGAAGTTGCCAAGGTCGGCGGTACGTCGATCTCGGCCGCCGAGTTCGAGCAGGCGCTCAGGGACCAGCAGGACCGTCTGCGTAACGAGGCCGACGGCCAGGTCGACCGCAACCTGCTGCAATCCGAAGAGTTGCGCCAGGCGGTGCTCGAGAACCTCGTCAACCGGCGCGTGCTCGCGTTGTACGCGGCGGAAAGCCGCCTGACGGTGACACCGCAGCAGTTGCAGCAGACGATCGCCGAGGTGCCGACATTTCAGGAGGACGGCCGGTTCTCGTTGCAGCGTTATGAGGCCCTGCTGCGTGCACAGGGCATGACGCCGGCGATGTTCGAAGCCCGCCTGGCGCAGGATGTGCGGGTGCAGCAGCTTGCGCTGCCGGTGGGCGAGGGGGCTTTTGCCGCGCGCGACTCCGCACGTCGCTTCCTCGTAGCCCAGCTCGAGGAGCGCGAGGTTCGCGAGATGAGCTTCCCGGCGAGCCGCTTTGTCGCGGAAGTGAAGCTGGCGGACGACGCAGTACAGAAATACTACGATGCCAATGCCGCCGCCTTTGAGCGCCCGGCGCGGGTCAAGGCCGAGTACGTGGTGTTCGACACCGCGGCACTCGAACAGCAAGTCACGGTCACCGAGGAGGAGGTGAAGGCCTTCTACGAGAGCAATGCCGCGCGCTTCGGACAGCCTGAAGAGCGCCAGGCGCGGCACATCCTGCTCCAGCTCGCAGCCGACGCCGACGAGGCCGCAGTTGCGGCGGCGCGGACCCGTGCGGAAGAGCTTCATGCTCGCCTCGAGAAGGATCCGAAGCAGTTCGAAGCGCTCGCCAAGGAGTTTTCGCAGGATCCGGGCTCGGCCGCGCGGGGCGGTGATCTGGGGGTCTTCGGGCGCGGGTTGATGGTGAAGGCGTTCGAGGATGCCGCTTTTGCTCAGGGCAAGGGCGAGATCGGTGCACCGGTGCGCTCCGATTTCGGCTTTCACATCATTCAGGTGACGGACATAAAGCCGTCAACCGTCCGTCCGCTCGAAGCCGTCCGTGGCGAGGTGACCGCGGAGCTGCGCAAACAGGCCGCCGGACGGCGATTTGCCGAACTGGCCGAGCAGTTCTCGAATACGGTCTACGAGCAGCCCGACAGCCTGAAACCGGCTGCCGAAGCCTTGAAGCTCGAGATTCGTCAGAGCGACTGGATTGCGCGCGACGCGGAAGGGCTGGGCGAGTATCGCAATGCGAAGCTCGTCGACGCGCTGTTTTCCGCCGACGCGGTAAAGAATCATCGCAACACGCAGGCGATCGAGGTCGGCGGCAACACCCTCGTTGCCGCACGCGTGGTCGAGTATCAGGCCGCGCAGCGCCCGGCGCTGGACGAGATCAGGCCCGCCATCGAGCAACAACTGCGCAGCGAGGAGGCGTCGCGACTCGCCGCCGAACGCGGCGCCGCGGCGGTGGCCGCGCTGCAGAAGGGTGAGACGGTGGCCGGCGAGTGGGGCGCTTCGCGTACCGTGCAGCGTGGCGCGCCCGCACTGCCGGTCAATGCAATGCGGGCGGTATTTTCCGCGCCGGCTTCCAAGTTGCCGGTGCATGTGGGCGTCAGCCAGCCCGGCGAGGGCTACGTGGTCTATCGCATCGACGCGGTCAAGCGCCCGACGCTGGCCGATGACGATCCGCGGATTGCCGCAGTCATGAGCCAGTACGCGCGTCTGTTCGCGGAGCGCGATTTTGCGGCGTTCATTGCGGAGCTGCGTCAGCGTTACGAAGTGGAGACCAGTCTGGCGCCGGTGAAGCCTGACTGAGTTTCGGTACGGCGCCCGATGCCGAACGACATGCAAAAAGCCCGGCGCTGATGCGGCCGGGCTTTTTTGTATGCATCGCTCCGAATGCCGGTGGTGCCGGCCTACATCGGTTCGGGGTTGCCCAGCGCGGTGGTGTTGAACCCCGCATCCACATACATGATCTCTCCCGTCATGCCGCTGGCGAGATCCGAGCACAGGAAGGCGGCCGCGTTGCCGACTTCCTCGATGGTGACGTTACGGCGTAGCGGGGCATTGTGCTCGTTGAAGGACAGCAGCTTGCCGAAGCTGCCGATGCCCGAAGCGGCCAGGGTCTTGATCGGGCCGGCCGAGATGGCATTGACCCGGGTGCCCTCGGGTCCGAGGCAGACGGCGAGATAGCGAACCGAAGCCTCGAGACTTGCCTTGGCGAGACCCATGATGTTGTAGTTGGGCATGGTGCGCACTGCGCCCAGATAGGACAGCGTGAGCAGGGCGCCGTTGCGGCCCTTCATCATCGGCCGTGCGGCCTTGGCCAGGGCAGGGAAGCTGTAGGCGCTCACGTCCTGGGAAACACGGAAGGCTTCACGCGAGAATCCGTCGAGGAAGTCGCCCTCGAGCGCATCGGTGGGCGCGAAGGCGATGGAGTGCACCAGGCCGTCGAGCCCATCCCACTGCTGCCCGAGTTGCACGAACAAATCGTTGATCTGATCGTCGTCCTGGACGTCACAGGGAAACAGCATGGCACTGTCGAAGTCCGCGGCGAGCTTGGCGACACGTTCCTGAAACCGGTCATTCACATAGGTGAACGCAAGCTGCGCGCCTTCGCGGTGCATGGCCTTGGCGATGCCGTACGCGATCGAGCGATTGCTCAGCAGCCCGGTGATGAGGATCCGTTTACCGGCGAGAAAGCCCATGGAATGAAAGCTCCGAATGACAGAACAGATGATTATAGCGAAAACCGCTGGCCCCGAAGGGTGATGCCCGAATGGCGTCGATCCCGAATGTGCGTTAGATGGCGCCGGATGACCGAAACCTGCCAGAATTGAGCCTGACCGAACATTGCCCACGACGCCATGCCTCTGCGCCCCCCGGCGCCCAGTCGCCCCACCTTGCCGCGCCGTGTCCTGCTGCAACTCCGCGCGAGCTGCGGGCTGTTGCTGCTCGGCGTAACGGCGCTGACCGGCTGCGGGCCGGTACTGAATGACCCCTATCCTGCGGCCGAGCGCGGGCAGAACATTCTGTACTCGGCATTCACCGAGCGTCCCAAGCATCTCGATCCGGTGCAGTCCTACAGCGAGGACGAGGCGAGTTTTCTGTACCAGATCGTCGAGCCGCCATTGCAGTACCACTACCTGAAGCGACCCTACGAGCTTGAGCCGGGGGTCGCCGAAACTTTGCCGAAAGTCAGGTTTTTCGACTCGGCCGGGCGCGAATTGAAGGGGACGCCGGACCCCGCCCGGGTCGACCGGAGCGTGATCGAGGTTCGGATCCGTCCGGGCGTACGCTATCAGCCTCATCCGGCCTTCGCCCGTGACGACCACGGCGCGCCGCGCTACCTTGCGCTCGACGCGCAGGACCTGCAGGACCTCCGCAGCCCGGTCGACTTCCCCGAGGCCGGCAGCCGCGAACTCGAAGCCGGTGATTTCGTGCACCAGATCAAACGGCTGGCTCACCCGAGACTGCATTCCCCGATCTTCGAACTGATGGCCGAGTACCTGCCCGGACTCAAGACCCTGCAGGCCGCTCTTGCCGAGGAGGCGTCGCGGAACCCGGGATGGATCGATCTCGGTCGCTTCGATCTGCCGGGGGTGGAGGTCGTCGACCGCCATACCTACCGGATCACGCTCAAGGGGCTCTATCCGCAGTTCCTGTACTGGCTGTCGATGCCCTTTTTCGGACCGGTACCGCCGGAGGTCGACCGTTTCTTCGGCCAGCCCGGCATGGCCGAGCGCAATCTCACGCTCGACTGGTGGCCGGTGGGTACCGGCCCCTACATGCTGGTCGAGAACAATCCGAACGCGCGCATGGTGCTCGCCCGCAATCCCAATTACCGCCATGACACCTATCCCTGCGACGGTGCCCCGGGCGACGCCGAGGCCGGCCTGCTGGCCGATTGCGGAAAACCGCTGCCGCTCATCGACAAAGTGGTGTTCTCGCGCGAGCGCGAAGGCATCCCGTATTGGAACAAGTTCCTGCAGGGCTATTACGACGCGTCCGGGGTGTCGTCGGACAATTTCGACCAGGCGGTGACCTTGACCAGTCAGGGCGAGGTGTCGCTGTCCGAGGACATGGAGCGGCAAGGCATCCGCTTGCTGACCTCGGTGTCGCCGTCGATCTTCTATCTCGGCTTCAATCTGCTCGATCCGCTGGTCGGCGGTGGTGCGGAGGCGAGCGCGGCCGAGCGCGAGCGGACACGCAAGCTGCGTCAGGCGATCTCGATCGCCCTCGACATGGAGGAGTTCGTGTCGATCTTCCTCAACGGTCGAGGCGTGCCGGCGATGCACCCAATCCCGCCCGGCATTTTTGGCGCGCGCGACGGTGAGGCCGGGATCAATCCAGTGGTCTACGTCTGGCGTGACGGCAAGCCGGTACGTCGCAGCCGGGATGAAGCACGCCGCCTGCTGGCGGAAGCGGGCTGGCCCGACGGGCGCAACGCCAAAACCGGCGAGCCCCTGATCATCCACCTCGACACGACGCCCGGCGGCCTGGGCGACAAGGCGCGCTCGGACTGGCTGGCCAAGCAGTTTCGCGAGCTCGGGGTGCAGTTCGTGGTGCGTCCCACCGATTTCAACCGTTTCCAGGACAAGGTCCGACAGGGCAACGCCCAGCTCTTCTTCTTTGGCTGGAATGCCGACTATCCGGACCCGGAAAATCTGCTGTTCCTGCTTCACGGCCCGCAAGGCAAGGTCAAGCACAGCGGGCAGAATGCGTCGAACTACGTCAACCCCGAATTCGACCGCCTGTTCGAGCGTATGAAGACGATGCCCGATGGTGCGGCCCGCCAGGCCGTGATCGACCGCATGGTTGCCATCCTGCAGCACGATGCACCCTGGCTGTTCGGCTTCCATCCCAAGTCCTACTCCCTGCAGCACGGCTGGGTGTACAACCGCAAGCCCGGCAACATGGTGCGCAACACCATCAAGTATCAGCGTCTCGATCTGGAACGACGCGATGCCGCGCGCGCCGAGTGGAATCGTCCGGTGTTGTGGCCGCTGTTGCTGGCCGGGCTGTTGCTGGCGCTGATCATCGTGCCGGCGCTGCTGCACTGGCGCCGGCACGAGCAGGCAACCGCCGTGGCGCCGTCGGATCAGGGGAGGGCGCGCTGATGCTGGGCTACGTCCTGCGCCGCCTGCTCTATGCGGTGCCGATCCTGATCGGGGTGAACCTGATCACCTTTCTGCTGTTCTTCGTGGTCAATTCGCCCGACGACATGGCGCGGATGCAGATCGGGGTCAAACGTGCGACGCCGGAGGCGATCGAGCGCTGGAAGGTCGACCGGGGCTACGACAAGCCGATGTTCGTCAACAATGCGCAGACCGGAACCGCCCGCCTGACCGAGACGCTGTTCTTCGACAAGTCGCTGCGCATGTTCGCGCTCGACTTCGGTCGCGCCGACGACGGCCGCGACATTGCCCGCGAGATCCTCGACCGCATGGGGCCGTCGCTGGCGATCGCGCTGCCGACCTTCATCCTGAGCCTCTTTCTGTCGATCTCTTTTGCCTTGCTGCTGGTGTTCTTCCGTGCCACCTATCTCGATTTCTGGGGGGTCGTGCTGTGCGTGGCGATGATGTCGGTATCAAGCCTGTTCTACATCATCGGTGGCCAGTGGCTGGTCTCCAAGCTGTGGGCGCTGGTACCGATCTCGGGCTATGCCAGCGGGCTGGATGCCTTCCGCTTCCTGGTCCTGCCGGTGCTGATCAGTGTGGTCGCCGGGTTGGGGTCGAGCGCACGCTGGTATCGGACCATCTTTCTCGAGGAAATCTCGAAGGACTACGTCCGCACCGCCCGCGCCAAGGGCTTGTCGGAGCTCTCGGTCCTGTTCCGCCACGTGCTGCGCAATGCGCTGATCCCGGTCCTGACCGGGGTGGTCGTGGTGATTCCGCTGCTGTTCATGGGCAGTCTGCTGGTGGAGTCGTTCTTCGCCGTTCCGGGGCTCGGCAGCTACACCATCGATGCGATCAACGCGCAGGACTTCGCGGTGGTGCGGGCCATGGTGTTCATCGGTTCGGTGCTGTACATCGTCGGCCTGATCCTGACCGACCTGTCCTATACCCTGGTCGACCCGCGCGTGAGGCTGGAGTAAGCCGATGGATTTTCAACCCGTGCTGCTGTGGACCGATCTGCTGCTCTTCGTGCTCGTTGCGTGCGCGCTGCTGATGGTGCTGCATGTCCGCCGCCACGAGCCACTACGCGCGGCCTGGCGCAAGGTCGGACAGCGTCCGGTCGGCATGGCCGCGGCGACCGTATTGCTGGCCTTTGTCGTGGTCGGTGTGCTCGACAGCGTGCACTACCGACCGCTGCTGCCGGCGGTCGAGGGGCGGGTCGACGACGCTCCGGTGTATTCGTCCGAAGTGCTCAGTGCGCTCGATGCGGTGCTTGCGCCCTTGCGTCTGCGCACCGAGAAGACCTATTCCGCGCCCTTTGCCAGCACGCTGTACCAGCGTGAAACGGTGGAATTGCCTGAAGGCGGCCAGGCGCGCATCTATCCGGCGCTCCAGTACGGCGGCATTCACCTGGAGCCCGGCGAGCCGGTGGCAGTGGATGTCTTCGGGCAGCTGTCCGCGGCAGCCGGCTACTCAGGCCTGGTGCTGGTGCTGCTGTTTGCGGCGACGAGCGTCGGGGTGGCGCGGGCGCAGGGCAAAGGGCTGCGCCATGCCGCCGCGGTTATCCTTGGTGGCCGGGCCACGCTGGCCTGGCGCTCCGCCCTCCTGAGTGCGGCGCTGGTCGCGTTGCTGGTCTCGGCGGGGATCGCGCTGGCCCCGCTCTATCACGTGCTGGGTACCGACAAGGTGGGTCAGGATGTACTTTACCTGTCGCTGAAGAGCGTTCGCACCGCGCTCGTCATCGGCACCATCACCACGATGGTGATGCTGCCGTTTGCAGTCGCGCTCGGGATCGCGGCCGGCTACCTCGGTGGCTGGGTCGATGACGCTATCCAGTATCTGTACACGGTGCTCAACGCGATTCCCGGCGTGCTGCTGATCGCGGCCGCGGTGCTGATGATGCAGGTGGTGATCGACACCAATCCGCACTGGTTCGAAACCGCGGCCGAGCGCTCGGATGCCCGCCTGCTGGCGCTCTGCTTCATCCTCGGCATCACCAGCTGGACCGGGCTGTGCCGCCTGCTGCGCGGGGAGACGCTGAAGCTGCGCGAACTGGAGTACGTACAGGCGGCGCGCGCTTTCGGTGCGAGCACGCCGACCATCCTGCGCCGCCATATCCTGCCCAACGTGATGCACATCGTGCTGATCGCGCTGGTGATGGATTTCTCCGGGCTGGTACTGGCCGAAGCGGTGTTGTCCTACGTGGGTATCGGCGTGGATCCGACCACGATCAGCTTCGGCACCATGATCAACATGGCACGTGCCGAACTCGCGCGCGAACCGATGGTCTGGTGGTCACTGAGCGCGGCCTTCGCCTTCATGTTCGTGCTGGTGCTGGCGGCGAACCTTTTTGCCGACGTGGTACGCGACGCCTTCGACCCGCGCCGCGGCTGAGATCATGGACGGGCCAAGCGCCTGGCGTGCTCTTTGCTCAGTTCGCAGCGCTCATGCCCGATCATGGGCGATCCGGCGATTCCCGGCTGTGACGAACCCGACAACGACAACCACTGGATCCGGATCTCGACCGATGGAATCACCGGCCTTCGATGACCGCTTGGGGCGCGAGTTGCCGGCAGATCCCGAGAGCGGACTGCGCCATGTCAGACGTATGGCACCCGTCATTCGCCCGTGCTGTCGACAGAACGGGCACTAGGCAATCGACGCGGCCGAGGCGGGTGACATGGCGCCGCTGTCGACCTTGCTCGATGTCATGCGCCGCCCCTGCGACGATCAGCCGGGACACGAGGCGTATGCGGCAAAGCGGCCCGACTGGGCGCGCCAACGGGCGGGGTGCTCGATGCTGTCGTGCAGCTCCTGAGCGGGACGCGCATCGCGGTCGGTGTCGAGCAACGGCGATCAGCGGGGCAGCGGGATGAAAGGGGTGAGGCGGCGGGGGCGAACCTGCTGGTTCAGACCTTGACCCGCATCAGGCGTTGTTTCTCGCGGTCCCAGTCCTTCTTCTTCTCGTCCTCGCGCTTGTCGTGCAGCTTCTTGCCCTTGGCCAGGCCGATTTCGGCCTTGACCCGACCCTTGACGTAATGCAGGTCGAGGGGCACCAGCGTGAACCCGGCGCGCTCCACCTTGCCGATCAGGCGTGCAATTTCCTTGCTGTGCAACAGCAGCTTGCGGGTGCGGGTCGGCTCGGTCTTGATGTGGGTCGATGCGCTGACCAGCGGGGTGATGTGCATGCCGAGGATGAAGAGTTCCTCGCCGCGGATGATGATGTAGGCTTCCTTGATGTTCGAACGTCCGGCACGGATCGCCTTCACCTCCCAGCCTTCGAGGACGAGCCCGGCCTCGTACTTCTCTTCGATGAAGTAGTCGTGAAAGGCCTTGCGATTGTCGATGATGCTCATGGATGGGTATGTTCGTCCGGACTGTCGGACCGAGGCTTTACGGTAGAATCGCGTATTTTAGCAGTTCGGCGACATACTCGCCCGATACCCGATGGCCGACGTCAAGAAACTGGTTCTGATCGAATTCACCCCTGCGCAGATGTTCGATCTGGTGGATCGATGCGAGGATTACCCGCAATTCCTGCCCTGGTGTGGCGGGACGGAGGTCCATGAACGCACCGAGCACATCACCTCGGCGACGATTCATATCAACTACCACGGCATCAAGGCGCACTTCAGCACAGAGAACGAGAAGCACGCGCCGACCGAGATGTTGATCCGGCTGACCGACGGCCCCTTCAATCATCTCGACGGCAACTGGCGCTTCACCGCGCTTGGCGAGACCGCGTGCAAGGTCGAGTTCAGCCTGCACTACCAGTTTTCCAGCAAGCTGCTGGAAAAGGCGCTCGGCCCGGTGTTCAATCACATTGCCAACACTTTCGTCGATTCTTTCGTCAAACGTGCAGCACAGGTCTACGGGAAGCACTGAGCATGGCGGAACTCATCAATGTCGAAGTCACCTACGCGATGCCCCAGCGTCAGGAGCTCGTTCCTCTTCGGCTGCCGGAAGGGGCCACGGTACGCGATGCGGTGGAAGCCTCGGGCCTGCTGCGGAAATACCCCGATATCGAAATCGACGGTCGCAACAAGCTCGGCATCTACGCCAAGCTCGCCAAGGCGGATACGGTGTTGCGCGATCGCGACCGGGTCGAGATCTACCGGCCCCTGATCGCGGATCCCAAGGCCGTGCGCAAGAAGCGCGCCGACGAAGGCAAGGTCATGAAGAAAGGCGGGGGTACGGCGGAAGAGGCCTGATCAGTTGCACAGCTGATCGACCTGTTTTTGCGTACGGGCGATCTCTTCGGCCCTTCCGGCATCGTCGAGCACCTCCCGTCCGCCGGCGGCATCAAAGCGCGACACCCGTTGCCCCGAGGTCAGTGCGGTCAGTTGATTGCGGGCCTGCTCGCAGGCGCGCTGACGCTCGGCGCTATCGGCGCGCTCTTTTTCGGCCTTGGCCTCGGCTTCCGCTTCGGCTGCACGCCGCTGGCGGAATTCGAGTTCCCGTTCGGCCAGCGTCTTGGGCTTGGCGTTGGCTTCCGCCGCCTTGCCGTCGGCAGGGGCAGGCTTCGCCGCATCGGCACCACCGTCACCGGTTACCGGCGCAGCGGGCGGAGCGGGCCGCGGGGCGCCGCCGCGCAGGGTTTTGACCTCCCCCGTGGCGGGCGGGACGTCGGCGTAATGCATCTTGCCGTCCTTGTCCTTCCAGCTGTAGATCTCGGCGGCAGCCGGGAGCGCTGTCAGGAGGGCGAGGAGCAGAAGGGCAGGACGCAGCATCAGATTGGATCTCCGGGTTGTTGCGCCGCTTACATGACTCGGGACGCGTCTGTATAATACGGATTTGGTTGAAAGGATAAAAGCCATGCGAGTGATCCAGAAGGCGCTGACGTTCGATGACGTCCTTCTCGTTCCCGCCCACTCGACGGTTCTTCCGCGCGATGTCGGCTTGCAGAGTCAGGTTACCCGCAAGATCCGCCTGAATATTCCTCTGGTATCGGCCGCGATGGATACCGTTACCGAGTCCCGCCTTGCGATTGCGCTGGCGCAGGATGGCGGCATTGGTGTGGTGCACAAGAACCTCACCCCGAAGCAGCAGGCGGCAGAGGTGCACAAGGTCAAGCGCTACGAATCGGGCGTGCTCAAGGATCCGATCACGGTGCCGCCGACCATGCGGGTGGGCGAGGTGCTCGCGCTGACCCGGTTGCACAAGTTCTCCGGGTTGCCGGTGGTCGACGGCAACAAGGTGGTCGGCATCGTCACCAATCGCGACCTGCGCTTCGAGACCAATCTCGAACTACCCGTCTCCGCCATCATGACGCCGCAGGAGCGGCTGGTAACGGTCAAGGAAGGCGCCAGTCTGGAAGAGGCCCGTGTGCTGCTGCGCAAACACCGGCTCGAACGCGTGCTGGTGCTCAACGATGCGGGCGAGCTGCGCGGCCTGATCACGGTCAAGGACATGATGAAGTCCACCGAGCACCCGCTGGCGGCCAAGGACGAGCTGGGGCGACTGCGCGTCGCCGCGGCGATCGGCGTCGGTGCCGGTACCGAGGAACGTGCCGAGTTGCTGGCCGAGGCCGGGGTGGACATGATCGTGGTCGATACCGCCCACGGCCATGCGCAGGGCGTGCTCGACCGCGTGCGCTGGGTCAAGAAGAACTTCCCGCAGGTCGAAGTGGTCGGCGGCAATATCGCCACCGGCGATGCGGCAATGGCCCTGGTCGATTGCGGCGCCGACGGCGTCAAGGTCGGAATCGGGCCGGGCTCGATCTGCACCACCCGTATCGTGGCGGGTGTCGGAGTGCCGCAGATCACCGCGATCGACAATGTCTCCCGCGCGCTGGCCGGTTCCGGGGTGCCGATGATCGCCGACGGTGGCATCCGCTACTCCGGCGATATCGCCAAGGCGATCGCGGCCGGTGCCAACGTGGTCATGCTCGGCGGTCTGTTTGCCGGCACCGAGGAGGCGCCGGGTGAAACGGTGCTGTTCCAGGGCCGCTCCTACAAGTCGTATCGCGGCATGGGCTCGCTCGGTGCCATGGAAAAGGGGGCGGCGGATCGCTACTTCCAGGACAGTTCGTCGAACATCGACAAGCTGGTGCCCGAGGGGATCGAAGGGCGTGTGCCGTACAAGGGTTCGGTCGGCGCCGTGATCCATCAGCTGGTCGGTGGTCTTCGTGCGTCGATGGGCTACCTGGGCTGCGAGAGCATTCCGGCCTTGCACGATCGTGCCCAGTTCGTCGAGATCACCTCGGCCGGCGTGCGTGAATCCCATGTGCACGATGTCCAGATCACCCAGGAAGCGCCGAACTACCACGTCAACTAGGCGTTTTCCGAACCGTAACAGGCGGCTGGTGGTCTGCTTCGCAACCAGAAGACCATCAAGCCGCTTTTTTTCATCCTGAGGCGGACATGTCCCACCAGAAAATCCTCATCCTCGACTTCGGCTCGCAGGTTTCCCAATTGATTGCCCGCCGGGTGCGCGAGCAGCAGGTCTACTGCGAACTGCATCCCTACGACGTCAGCGACGCGTTCATCCGCGACTTCGCGCCGCAGGGCATCATTCTTTCGGGCGGGCCGAACTCGGTCTACGAGGCGGAAGACTGGCGGGCTCCGCAGGCCGTATTCGAACTTGGGGTGCCGGTGCTCGGGATCTGCTACGGCATGCAGACCATGGCCTCGCAGCTCGGCGGCAAGGTCGAGAGTTCGGCCACGCGCGAGTTCGGCTACGCCGAGATGCGCGCACGCGGTCACTCGAAACTGTTCCGCGACATCCAGGACCGCGTCAATGACGAAGGGCACGGCCTGCTCGACGTATGGATGAGTCACGGTGACAAGGTCACCGGCGTCCCACCGGGCTTCAAGGTGATCGGCAGCAACGACTCCACCCCGATCGCGGCGATCGCCGATGAGGACCGTGGTTTCTATGGCGTACAGTTCCACCCCGAAGTCACCCACACGATCAAGGGCAAGGAGATCATCGGCCGCTTCGTGCACGACATCTGCGGTTGCGGCCACGACTGGAACATGCCCGACTACATCGCCGAGGCGGTGGAGCGGATCCGCGCCCAGGTCGGTGACGACGAGGTCATTCTCGGTCTTTCCGGCGGCGTCGACTCTTCGGTGGCTGCGGCGCTGATCCACCGCGCCATCGGCGACCAGCTCACCTGCGTGTTCGTCGATCACGGTCTGCTGCGCCTGAACGAAGGCAAGATGGTGATGGAGATGTTCGCCGGTCGCCTTCATGCCCGCGTGATCCATGTCGACGCGACGGCGCAGTTCATGGGCCATCTCGCTGGCGTCACCGACCCCGAGCAGAAACGCAAGATCATCGGCCGCGAGTTCGTCGAGGTGTTCCAGGCTGAAGCCGGGAAGCTCCCCAATGCCAAATGGCTCGCGCAGGGCACGATCTATCCCGACGTGATCGAATCCGGAGGCGCCAAGAACAAGAAGGCGCATACCATCAAGAGTCACCACAACGTCGGCGGCCTGCCCGAAACCCTGGGCCTGATGCTGCTCGAGCCGTTGCGCGAGCTGTTCAAGGACGAAGTACGCGAACTCGGTGTCGCGCTGGGCCTGCCGCACGACATGGTGTATCGCCATCCCTTCCCGGGGCCGGGCCTGGGCGTGCGCATCCTCGGTGAGGTCAAGACCGAGTTCGCCGATCTGCTGCGCCGAGCCGACGCCATCTTCATCGACGAACTGCGTGCCGCCGACTGGTACGACAAGACCAGCCAGGCGTTCGCCGTGTTCCTGCCGGTCAAGAGCGTCGGGGTGATGGGCGACGGCCGGACCTACGAGTACGTGGTCGCGCTGCGAGCGGTGCAGACCCAGGACTTCATGACCGCGCACTGGGCCGAACTGCCACACAGCCTGCTCGGCAAGGTCAGCAACCGCATCATCAACGAGGTGCGGGGGATCAACCGTGTGGTGTACGACATCTCGGGCAAGCCGCCGGCGACGATCGAGTGGGAGTGACCGGGACTGGTTGGTAATGTCCGGGGCTATACCGACCGGCATCACAGCTGAGGCTTCAAGATCCCGCGGTTGAGCGATAGGCTGCAAAACTTCAGTATCGCAAGGAACGCGGATCATCCCTCGCACGGGTGCGGCCAGGACAGCCGCGCGGAGGGGGATGGTGGTCGTTACCGGCGCCATCGTCCCGAGCAAACCCTTCCCGCTTGCGAACCGGGGGATCCATTCGGCGACACGGTCGGCAAGATGGCCGGCTTCAGTCTGCAGGCCGGGCTCGGCCCGGCGCGAGAAACCAGGCCTTCCGCATGCGGTGAACTGGAGGCTCTGGCTGATCTGCCTCGGCCGACCGCTCATTCCGGTTCATTGCAGCACCAAGATCCAGCGTTTTTCAGCTTCGAGCAGGCTGAACGCGCTACGCGATCGCGCTGGTGAGGACCGCGGCACCCTGAGGCCGCGACATGGCCCGTTCTTCGTTCCGTCGGACCTAAGAAGCCGTGTAGTAGGTCCACCGGCGCTCGCCCTGCTTGGTCAGCCGTCGGTCGTTGTGCAGCTTCTTCAACAAATAGGACGCCCTGCCATGATCAATCCGGAGCAGGGCCTGGGCGGCGGCGTTGTCGATGCGGCCATGGTCACGGGCGTAGTCCACCAGGGCATCCTCGTCGGTGGTATGCGGCGTCGGCGTGGCCTCGGGGATCGCTACGGGTGACCCGCTGAGGAAATGCAGATGACCGACGCCGATGGGCCCGCCGCGGCTCGCGATGAGCGCAAATTCGATCAGGTTCCTGAGCTCGCGCACGTTGCCCGGGTAGTCGTAGCGACACAGCGCCGCCATTGCCTCGCGGGTGATGCTCGGCCGCTCGCGTCCCATCTGCGCACCCAGCACGTGGAGGTAGTGCTCGGCCAGCAGGGGGATGTCCCCCGCCCGCTCGCGCAGGGGCGGCAGCGTGATCAGGTAGCCCCCCAGACGGTAGTACAGATCCTGGCGCAACTGCCTGTCATGCACCTTTGCACGGATGTCCGCATTGGTGGCGGCCACCACGCGCACGTCCACGCGCCGGCTTTCGCTGCCTCCGATAGGCGTCACCATCCCGTCTTCCAGCACGCGCAGCAGCTTTGCCTGGAGGGCGAGGGGCATGTCGCCGATCTCGTCAAGGAAGAGCGTGCCGCCGTCGGCCTTCACGAAGTAGCCGTAGCGGTCTCCGCTGGCGCCGGTGTAGGCCCCCTTCACGTGGCCGAAAAACTCCGCGTCAGCCAGCTCTGCAGGGATGGCCGAACAGTTGACGGCGACGAAGGGCTGGCCGCGCCGGGCGCTGCCATAGTGGATGGCACGGGAGATCAATTCCTTGCCGGTGCCGCTCTCCCCCAGCACCACAACGTTGGTGCGGGATGCCTCCTGCAGCCCGCGCACCTCGTCGAGCAGGCGGGCGGTGGCGACGCTCTGGCCGATGAAGGCGTCGATGCCCCAATGCTCCGCCTCCTGGCGAGTGAGTGTGGAGAGTCTTTCGTCAGCCAGGTGGAGGGCCTCCTCGACCTCCTTGCGGCGGTCTATCTGTTCCTGCAGTTCCCGGTTGAGGCTTTCGAGCTGGCGGTTCTTGTTCTGCAGTTCGCGCCGCTGGCGGGCGATGGTGAGGTGGGTGTTGATACGGGCCAGTACCTCACCGCCATGAAACGGCTTGGTGACGAAATCGATGCCTCCGGCGGCGAATCCGTCGATCTTGCTCTCCGTGTCGGTGAGCGCACTCATGAAGATCACCGGTACGTCGCAGGTGTTGCGGCGGGCCTTCAGATGCCGGCACATGGTGAATCCGTCCATGCCGGGCATCATCACGTCCAGCAACACCAGATCGGGGGGGCGCACGGCGGCGATTTCCAGCGCTTCCTGCCCGCCGGTGGCGACCGCCAGTTCCAGGCCGCTGTCAGCCAGGTAGTCCACCAGGACGTCCAGGTTGTCGGGTTGGTCGTCGACGATCAATACGAGGGGACTCGCGGCCATCCATCGCTCTTCCGTTAATTGGGGGCGAGTGTAAGCGAATATGAGGGATTTCGGCTGATCTATAAGCGGAAGCAGGTCGATCTATGCGAAGCTCAATGCTAACGATATGAAATTTAGAAGCTTATTTTCTGGCCCGCTTCATGCTCTGGTTGCTGGATACATTCCGTGGACAAATCCCGGCGCGGCATGCCGCAGCCAAACGAAACGATGCAGATTCCCGAAGCCAGCACCGACCACACCCCCACTGTGCTCGTCGTGGATGATATGCCGGCCAATCTCGACGTACTGGTGGAGCACCTCCAGCAGGAGCACATCGAGCTGATGGTGGCCTTGTCCGGCGAGGAAGGGCTCAATCTCGCCAGGGTGGCCCGCCCAGACCTGATCCTGCTGGACGTGATGATGCCGGGCATGGACGGCTACGAGGTATGCCGCCGCCTGAAGGAGGAGCCGGCGCTGAGGGACATCCCGGTGGTGTTCCTCACCGCCCTGGGCGAGGAAGTGGAGGTGGAGCGGGGCTTCGCCCTGGGCGCGGTGGACTACATCCACAAACCTTTCTCGATCCCCATCCTCAAGGCGCGCATGCGCAACCACCTGGCCCTCAAGCGCAAGAGCGACCTGCTGGCGGCGCTGGCCTGCACCGACGGCCTGACGGGCGTCGCCAACCGCCGCCATTTCGATACGATTTATACGAGCGAGCTCACCCGGGCCCGGCGCGCCGACCAGCCCTTTTCGCTGATCCTGATCGACGTGGATCACTTCAAGGACTACAACGATCGCTATGGCCACGGCGAGGGCGACAACTGCCTGAAGCAGGTGGCGCGCGCCCTGTGTGGCGCTCTCAAGCGGCCGGCCGATTTGGTGGCACGCTACGGCGGCGAGGAGTTCGTGACCTTGCTGCCGGAAACCTGCCTGGAAAGCGCCGCCGCGATCGCCGAACGCCTGCGCCGGGCGGTGGCCGACTTGGCGATTCCCCACGCT
This sequence comes from Azoarcus sp. Soil_N_20, assembly GCF_057656155.1. Classification (NCBI taxonomy): domain Bacteria; kingdom Pseudomonadati; phylum Pseudomonadota; class Betaproteobacteria; order Rhodocyclales; family Zoogloeaceae; genus Azoarcus; species Azoarcus sp. Soil_N_20. Next base: position 91,630 of record NZ_JBDGKX010000007.1, read on the forward strand.
GCAAGCGCCGTCGTGGATCGGGTGACGATCAGCCTTGGCGTCGCCTGTGTCCCTGCACGGCAGTCGATGACGCCGCAGGAGCTGTTGCGCCGCGCCGACGCTCAGCTCTATGTCGCCAAGCGGGCAGGGCGTGACCGCGTCTCGGTCGACACCCCGGCGGCCGACGAGCAAAGCTGAAATGACAGGAAGATTTCCCTCCGCCATCCACACAGGAAGAAACGCGATGCCCAGAGTGCTCCGCGACGCGCTGCTCGCACTGGTAGCCTGCCCAGCCCTGGTGCTGATTGTCAGTTCCGATGCCCTGGGCGGGGACGACCCCGAACTGCTTGCCCTGATGACCCTGCTGGAGGAAGAGACCACGCTGGCCACGCAGACGCGCATGAATGCCGACTACGTCCCCGGCATGGTCAGCGTGCTCCAGGGCGACGATCTGCGGACCCGGGGGCTGTCCACGGTGGCCGATGCCCTCGGGCTGGTGGCCGGCTTCTACACTACCGTGAACAACGCCGGCGATACCCGCGTCATCGTGCGCGGCGCCGGCGCCACCCTCAATGCCAGCAATCTGAAGATCCTGATTGACGGCGTAGCGGTCAATCGAGCGACGGACGCATCCGCGGACTGGGCGCTGCGCCTGCCCATCAGCCAGGTGGATCGCATCGAGGTGATCCGAGGCCCGGGCTCGGCCCTGTACGGAGAGTTCGCCTTCGCCGGCGTGGTCAACGTCATCTCGCGCAAGGGCAACGGCGCCGGCGTTCAGGTCGGCAGTCACAATGCCCGTCAGGCGAACGGCTGGCTGGAGCGCAGCTTCGACAACGGCGCCAGCCTGCGGCTCAACCTCAGCGCCTGGCGCCATGACGACAGCGGCCTGCGCACCAACCGGGACAACTTCGCCAACAGTGGCCATGGCCACTCCCCTGGCCGGGTCTATGACAACGAACGGGGCCGCCTGCTGCTTTCCGAATTCGGCTACCAGGGCTACCGCCTGCAGTTGCAGCACGCGGTGGTCGAGCACGGCGGCTGGTACGGCCGCACCGCCGCCATGCCAAGGGATCTCGACCCGCGGGTGGAGAAAGTCACCAACGTCACCCTGAGCAAGACCTGGGAAATCACCGATCATTTCAGCCTGGGCGCGCTGCTGTCGAGCCTTGACACCGATCTGGCGAACGCCACCTACCTGCCCATTCCCGCCGGAATCAATCCTCCGGGTCCGGCGCCGGTCCGGAGGGCCGATGATTTTCGCCGCGACGGCAACAGCGACAGCACCCGCCGCGCCGAGATCAATCTGCGCTGGTCGGCCCTGGACGGCCATACGCTCTATATGGGCGCTGGCTACGCCCACAGCCGGGTCGAGGGGGCGTTCATGGAGCGCTTCGAGACGGGTCGGCCTGTGCGGCGGGGCACGCCTTCCGAAAACCGCGTGCTGGCCGGCTCGGAACGCCGGCTGAGGAGTTTCACGGTGCAGGACCAGTGGCAGCTGACCGACGCGCTGGAGCTGACCCTGGGCGTGCGCCACGACAATTACGATGACTGGGGCAGCCATACGTCGCCGCGCCTCGCCGCCGTGTGGCGCGCAGGTGAGCACCACATCTTCAAGGCCCAGTACGCCGAGGCCTTCCGTCCGCCCACGCTGGAGGAGCGCTACCCGGGCCCCGACGCCTTCCCCGGCGGCACGACGACCAGCGATCTGAAGGAAGAGCGCATCCGCTCCACGGAAGCCGCCTACATCTATCGCAAGGCCGGCCGCAAGCTGCGCACGACTCTGTTCCACACCCGCATCGACGACCTCATCGAGTTCTTCATCAACCCGGGCGATCCGCCGATCTGGCGCAACCGGGGTGACATCGAGACGCGCGGCGTTGAACTGGAATGGGAGCAGGAGATCAGCCGGCGCTGGAGCTGGTTCGCCAACGTCTCCTACGTGGACGCCGAGGACCGTCTGGACAGCGACGGCCGTCTGCTGGGGGCGGTGGACTGGCTGGGCAACCTGGGGGTCACCTGGCGCCGCGACGGCGGCACCAACCACTCCCTGCTTCTGCGCTACGTCGACGAGCAGGAAGGCTGGGAACTGCGGACCCGCACGCCCCACACCCCGCGGTTCGACGCCTACACCACCCTCGATTACACCTTCTCCTGGCGCGACGTCCTGGCGGTGGACGGCCTGAGGCTCGACGCCGGAATCAAGAATCTGACGGACCGGTCCTACGAGAGCGTCCCCACGCCGGCCCAGTATCCCGAGGGACTGACCCACGGCGAGCGCACCGTGTGGCTGCGCCTCGAGTACGCGTACCGATGACGTTTGTCGAACACCGTCGCGATGGACAAGCCGCCGGGACACGGCGAACGCCGACGCGGCGCCTTGTCGCCCTCCAGATCGCCCTGGCGGTGCTCCTGTTCTCCCTGCCCTGCGCCTCCCTGGTGGCCGATGCTTTCAGCGAGCGCCGTGCCTACGTTGGGCTGAAGCTGTTCCGTACCCTGGTGGCGGCCGACCTGGAGATCAGGAAGAAAGTCGCCGGCGACGGCACGCTGCCCATCTATCTGGTCTATGCGAACAGCGACAGTGCGGCGCTTGAGTACGAGCAGAACCTGCAAGCCAGCCTGCCGACCGTGCGCGACATCCCCGCGAGCGTCCGAGTGCTGCCGCTCGCCGACGTACTGCGGGATAGGCCACCGAGGCCGGCCGCCGTGTTCATCGCCCAACAACTGGACGACGCCGAGCTGGACCGCCTGATCCGCCACAGCATCGCCCGCCAGATCATCCTCTTCTCCCCCTTTGAGGGCGACGTGGAAAAGGGCGTGCTCGCCGGCTTGTCGGTGGAGGCGACGGTGCGGCCGCTCATCAACATGCAGACCTTGAACGCCAGCCAAGTGGCAATAAAGGACTTCTACCTCAAGGTCGCGAAACGGTATGAATCCAAGTAGGCCCCCGTCCCCGCTCGCCCGCCGCTTCGCCGGCTTCTTCCACGCGACCGGCACGTTGCGCACCCATCTGGTTGTCTGCGCGGTCTTCCTGCTTCTGTTTGCGTCCTTCCTCTTCTCCTTGGGGCGCTACTGGGAGGGTACCCTGGCGCCGCGTCTTTACCTGGCCGCCGAGACACAGGCCAAGATCCTGGCCCAGTCCCAGGCAGAGGCCCTGGCGCAAACGCTGGAGCACAGCACTCCCAGACACCTCGCACAGGAGCTTTACGACCGGGTGCAGGAGATGCTGATCGTGGAGGATCCGGCCATCGGCGGACGCATCGTGCTGGGCGTGGCCCTGCAGATCGACTACGACGCGGTGGCCGCCGAACGCGGCAGCCTGGACCTGCTGGAAGGCAACACCGCTTGCGCCGGCTGCTTCCGCACTTCCATTCCCCTGATCGACCAGAAGGGCGAACTGCTGGGCATCGCCGAATTTGGCATCAGCGACGGATATTTCCGCGCCCTCAGCCGGGAGATGAAATCCAAGCTCTACGCCGAATCGAGCATGGCCTTGGGCCTTCTGGCAGCGGTCTGGATCACCATGCTGGTGATGTTCCACCGCCTCCACGCCGCCAAAGAGGCGATCGAGGCCTCCGACCGTGCCAAGACCCGCTTCATGGCCAATGTCACCCACGAGCTGCGCACACCCTTGAACGCGATCCTCGGCTATACCCAGCTCTACAAGAAGGACGCGGCCCTCATGGCGACCAACGGCCAGGGCATCGAAACCATAGACCGCAGCGCCGAGCACCTGTTGCTTCTGATCAACGACATCCTGGACTTCTCGCGGGTGGACGAGGACAACCTCAGCCTCCACCCTCGGGAGGTGAGCCTGGCGGGGTTTCTCAACACTCTGGTGGAGATGGCCGACGTGAGTGCGCGGGTGAAGGGTCTGCGCTTCGAGCACGATTTTCCGGCCGAACTGCCGGCGGCAGTGGTGGTGGACGACAAGCGGCTTCGCCAAGTGCTGCTCAACCTGCTCGGCAACGCGGTCAAGTTCACCGAACGGGGAGGGGTGCGGCTTTCGGTCGCGAACCAGGGAAACACCGCCACCCGCGCACGCCTGCGCTTCAGCGTGCGCGACACCGGCATCGGCATCGCCGGCGGCGACCTCGCCAAGATCTTCATTCCCTTCCACCAGCTCGACAATCCCATCACCCGTGCCGAAGGCTCGGGCCTGGGGCTCACCATCAGCCAACGCTTGGTGCGCCTGATGGGCTCACAGCTCAAAGTCGAAAGCCGGCCCGGCCAAGGCAGCGCCTTCTGGTTCGACCTGGAGCTGCCCCTGCTGAAGGGCAGCGAGCCCGCAGCGGCGAGGCCGCCCGCAGCGGAGGCCAAACCTGTCGAAGAGGTTTTCGTGCTGCCCCGGGCGGAGACGCTCAACGCCCTGCTCGAGCAGACCAGACGCCACAACGTACTCGGGGTGAGAGCGCTGCTGAAAGAGCTGGAGAGCGAGGCCGGATACGCCGGCTTTGTCTGCTACATCCGGCCCTTCATCCGCCACTACCGCTTCAAGCAGTTGGCCGAATGGCTGGCGGGCAAGGGCGCGGAGTAGGCCGGCTTCGTTCGGAAACCCGAACACCCCCCGTCGCCACGCATCTGGTCATCGCTGACGGTGTCAGTTCGGGGCGATGAGATGTTCACCGACATGAAGTTGAAGGCGCTGAAACCCACGGAAAAGATCTACAAGGCCGGCTTGCTCAGCCTTGAGAGCGCCTGATCGACTGCGCCCGTGTGCCCATGTGCAGGAACGCCTTGGGCGACACCAGTCCTCCCTCGGGCAGGGATCGGGCGTGGAGCAGGATGGCTTCGGGGGAGCGTCTTCATGGATACCTCGCGTTGTGAGAATCATATGAGTTTCTGACATCACACACAGAACGCGCGACCGTCGCCTTAAGCGGTAATCTCTTATATGATCAATCGTAGCAAGATGTTCGATGTGTTCTGTGACTTCAGCCGACCTGCGCGCCTTCGGTCCAGATCGCATCGATAGATGCCTATTGATGGGCTGGTGCAGGCGCCGCGCAAGAGCGCTCATTGTTTGACGGTGGAAGTGACGGTAGACGTTGTTATGCGAGGACAGAACGCTAGGTTTTATGCGGGTTTATAGATCCTGGAAAGAATTGAGTGGGAGTGACCAATCGCGCCATTTTTCGGCTGCGGTAGCGCGCCGGCATAGGCGCTCGCATCATCACGCGGCAGTGACTGCGAGCGGTGTTACGAGTGATGAAAGGATGCCCTTTCATGCGGTTGCAAGCCCCCGCAGATGATCATGTGCGCGTGGTGGAGGCGAAATGTCCGAGCAGCTTTCGCACCCGGCCTTCGGGGCCCCCCGGCCGTCCAGCGATCGCTTGTTCTTCGCGATCCGCCCCGACATGGAGGCCGCCATGCGTATCGACCGGCTTGCGCGGAGTCTGCGTGGCAAGCACGGGCTGAAGGGCAAGCCGCTCGGGGTCGAGCGTTTCCACGTCACGCTGTACTACGTCGGCGATTTTTCCGGGCTGCCGCAGGGTGTGATCGAAGCGGCCCGCGACGCCGCCCAGGCCTTGACCGCCATCGCGCCGTTCGTGCTCGGGTTCGACCGGGTGGCGAGCTTTTCCCGTCGGCCGCGCAACATGCCCCTGGTTCTGCTGGGAGGCGACCCGCTGCTTGCCTTGAAGCGCTTCCAGCTCGCCCTCGCGACCGCGATGGAAAACGCCGGAATCGGGCGTGGCGCGGGCGCCCACTACACCCCGCACCTGACACTGCTATATGACGATCGTTATGTGGCCGACAAAATGATCGAGCCGATCGCCTGGTCCGCGCGCGAGTTCTGTCTGATGCGGAGTCTGATCGGTCGAGGCCGGCATGAAGCGCTCTGGTGCCTGCCGCTGCACGGGTGAATCCTGCTGCCGGTTCTGTGGGTGTCGGAGCGCGGGGTATTGACGATTCGCGAGCCGTGACTAAGCGGACGAGTCGGGTAAACTGGCGATTCCACAACCGGCCGGAAAATGATGGACGACGAAGATTTCATGCGCGCAGCCCTCGACCAGGCGAGGGAGGCGGGTGCTTGCGGAGAGGTGCCGGTGGGTGCGGTGGTGGTGCTCGACGGCGAGATCGTCGGGCGCGGCTTCAATCAGCCGATCGGTCGCCGCGACCCGACCGCGCATGCCGAGGTGATGGCGCTGCGCGATGCGGCGCAGCGCCTGGGTAACTACCGGCTGCCTGGCTGCCAGCTCTATGTGACGCTCGAGCCCTGTGCGATGTGCTCCGGCGCCATCATGCACGCGCGCATAGAGCGGGTGGTTTTCGGTGCGCGCGACCCCAAGACCGGCGTGGCGGGGAGCGTGATCGATCTGTTTGCCGAGGCGCGTCTGAACCATCACGCCACCATCGTCGGTGGCCTACTCGCAGACGAGTGCGGGGGCATGCTGTCGGCCTTCTTCGCCGCGCGCCGCAACAAGACCTTGCTTGCCTGAGCGCGCCATGAAGATTCGGATCGACATCGGTCGGCAGTGTCTCGAACTCTTCGACCGGGCCGGCTGTTGCCTTCGCCGCTATACGGTGTCAACCGCGACCAACGGTGCCGGCGAGGTGCAGGACAGCGGGTGCACGCCACGCGGACGCCATCGTATCCGCGCCCGGATCGGCGCCGGTGCGCCCGACGGGGCCGTCTTTCGTGGCCGCCGCCAGACCGGCGAGATCTGGTCGGCCGGATTCGCGGCGGCGCACCCGGGACGCGACTGGATTCTTTCCCGCATTCTGTGGTTGTGCGGTGAACAGCCGGGTGTCAATCGCGGCGGCCGGGTGGACAGCATGCGGCGCTACATCTATATCCACGGCACCGGCGACGATCAGCCGATGGGCGTGCCGCGTTCGCACGGCTGCATCCGGATGCGCAACCGCGACGTGATCGAGTTGTTCGACCTGGTCGCGGTCGGAACCGTGGTCGAGATTGTCGAATGAATGCCATCACCGTGGAATTGCTGGACTGGCACGACGCCGCCCTGCAGGCGACGCCATTGCGCGAGCGTGTGTTCGTGATCGAGCAGGGGGTGCCGGCGGACATGGAACTCGATGCGTTCGATGCGGTGTCGTGCCATGCCCTTGCCACCTCCGCGAGCGGGGACGTGATCGGCACCGGGCGCCTGCTGCCCGACGGACATATCGGCCGGATGGCGGTCGATGCGGCGTGGCGCTGCCGGGGGGTAGGAGGCCAGATGCTCGAGGCGCTGGTCGCCGAGGGGTTCAGGCGCGGAATGGGGTCCCTGGCGTTGAATGCCCAGGTCGGCGCAATCGATTTCTACCGTCGCCACGGCTTTGCGGCCGAGGGCGATGTCTTCATGGAAGCGGGGATTGCCCACCAGACCATGCGTCGATCGTATAGCGGTGGCTGACCGAACTGCGCAGGCTGCCGTTCTCCGCCCACGTCCATTCGGTGAAGCGCGCTTCACCCGTCCGGCTGAGTGTGATCAGGCTGGAGCAACGGGTGCCGTAGCCGGGGGCGCGGATGAAGGCTGGCGCCAGCCAGCGCTCCCATTCGAGACTCACGCCGGTTTGCGGAAGGTGGTGATCAGGCACTGCACTGGTGTCTCGCAACAGGTCGACGAAGGCGGTCGTGGCCGGTAGCGTGGGCAGCGCCGCGGAAAATGCTTCCCGTGCCAGCCTGAGTTTGGGCCATGGCGAATCGAGCAGGTGGTTCGACAGCCCATAGACGCCCGGCTCGAGGAGACGCACCGCACCGGTGGTGCTTTCATGAATCCCGAGCCGGGCGCCGTCACCGACCAGCAGGTTGAAGCCGGCATAGGCGGCGCTGCCGAGCGCGAGATGGTCGAGGCTTGTCCGTGCGTCCGTCGATGCCTCGAGCGCCGCGCGCACGAGCGCGCCGCGCGATGGCAGGCCGGGACGGCGTTGTTCCGGATCGCGATAATTGGTCAGTGCGGCAAACCGCCCCGACCGGGTCAATCCCAACCACGTGCCGCCGGCCTCGAGATCACGCCCTGCGAGCAGGTCGGGACTGTCGTTCCACCAGTGCGCCGGCGACGCGGGGCGATCGAGGAATTCGTCGCGATTGGCGGCCACGACCAGCGGATAGTCGGGGTGCGCCTGCCACGCCAGCACGATCAGACACATTCAACGAAGCACTCGAGATGGCGGGCGGACCCGGGCTGTACCAGCTCGCCTACCCGATGGTGCTCGAGCTCCTCGCGCAAGATCTGTTCGAACGCCTCGGGGGTGTCGACGTTCTCGTAGACCTCCATCCAGGTCGCGTCTTCGTGGAATCGGGAGAAGAGACGCCCGCGCACCCCCGTGCGTCGCTCGAGTGCGGCCTGCATGCTCCGGACGCTGGTATGGGCGTCGTCAAGATCCAGTCCGTCCCTGATCCGGTAGTAGATGAAGTAGTTTTTGAGCACCGATGTATCCACGAGTTGTGATGTTGGTCGTGCGGGGTCCGTTCAGGGCGGGCCCCCGTCAGTCGTCAGCGGGTCAGGGCAGATTGTAGGGCAGGTCGAGAAAGCTCAGCAGGGGGCCGTCGGGGGCGCCGTAACGGACATCGCCAGACTCTGCGCAACCGCTCTGCATCACCGCCAGCGCCTCGAAGCCCCCTCCGGCCAGTGGTGCGACATTGACCAGTTTTCCTGCCGACTGTTCACCGAACGCGGGGGCGTAGAGATCGCTGCCGGCGGCCGGTGTCGTTCCCGCCGGGAGGGCGACGCGATACATGCGCTTCTTGAGTTTGCCCAGATACTGGGTGCGGGCGACGATCTCCTGTCCCGGATAGCATCCCTTCTGGAAGCTCACCCCGCCGATGACCTCGTAGTTGAGCATCTGGGCGACGAATTCCTCTTGTGTCGCGGCGGTGATCAGCGGCAGCCCGGCGCGGATCGTGGCCAGTTGCCAGGCGTCGGTTCCGGCCTTCGTGGCACCGGCGGCAGTGAGGCCGGCGAACAGGTCCGCGGCCGCGTCGGCCGCGGTGACGACGACGAAAAGCTGGGCGTCGAGGCGAATGATCCGGACATCGCCGTCAGTGCACTGCTGCATGTCGGCGGTCGGCGCGGGCAGTCCGGCACGTTGCAGGCAGCCACCGGCATCGGCGCCGGCGAGGCCGATCAGTGCGCGCTCCGCGCTGACATCGACCAGCTTGACCTTGCTGCGCAGGATGTACATCGACAGCTTCTTGTGGATCATCGGCAGGATATCGGCCGAAAGTGCAAGGCTGTGCCCCTCCGCTTCCCGCCACAACAGGAAGCTGGCCAGCATGCGTCCCTTCGGGCTGTTGAAGCTGCTCCACTGCACGGCTTCCGGCGCGAGCTTGTTCACGTCGTTGGAGAACAGGTTGTGCAGATAGGGCGCGGAGTCGGGGCCGATGCTGTGGAGCAGGCCGAGATGAAGCAAGGGCACGGCTACCGTGCCGGTGTCCGGTGTCGCAGCGTCGGCCTCCGATGCCGCAAAGGAGACGCTGTCATTGTCGAGGGTGGCGCCCTCGCGGGCAAGGTAGTCGGTCCAGGCGGTCATGGTCGTCGTTCTGTCAGGTAGTCGGAAGGCAGGGTGCCAGGGCCGTCGGCCGGGGCAATGAAGTATTATAGGGCCCCGCCGCAGTCCGGCAGTTGACCGCAAGCGTAGCGCCTTTCCGTGCTTGCCTGCCAGCCCAGCGGCACGATTCGAAACACCGATGAAAAAAGTCATCCTTCGCCTGCTTGTCCTCGCCGTCCTGACCTCCGCCGCCGTCGTGGCCGGGGGGTGGTGGTTTGCCCATCAGCCGCTCACGCTCAGGCAGCCGGTTGTCGATTTCACCGTTCAGCGCGGCGCGAACATGCGCCAGGCCGCCGCCACCATAACGGCCGCCGGGGTCGGGGTACGGCCGACGCTGCTCTACTGGCTGGCCCGCCTCTCGGGCAAGGCGGAGCGGATCAAGGCCGGCAGCTACGAAGTGCACGAGGGGATCACCCCGTGGCTGCTGCTGCTCAAGCTGTCCAGTGGCGACGTTTCGCAGGGCGAGTTGCTGCTGGTGGAGGGCTGGAATTTTCGTCAGGTCCGTGCCGCGGTCGAGGCCCATCCGTTTCTCGAAGCAGACACCGTCGGGCTGAGCGAGCAGGAGATCCTGAAGCGGATCGGTACCCCCTACGCTCACCCGGAGGGCTTGTTCTTTCCGGATACCTATCTCTTCGACAAACGTTCGAGTGCGCTTGCGCTGCTGGCCCGCGCACATCAGGCGATGCAGGGACGACTCGACGAGGCGTGGGCTGCGCGCGATCCGTCTTCGCCGCTCGGATCGCCCTACGAAGCGCTCATTCTGGCGTCGATCATCGAGAAGGAGACCGGGCGTCCGGAGGATCGCGGCCTGGTGGCGTCGGTGTTCGCCAATCGCCTGCGCATCGGAATGCGCCTGCAGACCGACCCCACCGTGATCTACGGCCTGGATGCGCGGTTCGACGGCAGGTTGCGGCGCCATCACCTCGACACCGATCACCCGTGGAACACCTACACCCGCACCGGCCTGCCGCCGAGCCCGATCGCGATGCCGGGCCTGGACTCGCTGCGTGCAGCGGTCAACCCGGACAAGTCGGACTTTCTCTACTTCGTTTCGCGGGGTGATGGCAGCAGCCACTTCTCGCGTGACCTGAATGAACACAATCGCGCGGTGGATCGCTACCAGCGCGGAGGAGCGGGGAGTTGACTGCAACGGCTGACAAAGGACGCTTCATCACATTCGAAGGCATCGACGGTGCTGGCAAGAGCAGCCAGATCAGCGCGGTGGTCGAGCGGCTGCGCGCACGTGGAGTCGTGGTCGATCAGTCACGCGAACCGGGCGGTACGCCCCTTGGCGAGCGTCTGCGGGAGCTGTTGCTGCACGAACCGATGCATCTGGAGACCGAGGCGATGCTGATGTTCGCCGCCCGTCGCGAGCACCTGGCGGCGCGGGTCCTCCCTGCCCTCGAGGCGGGCGCCTGGGTGGTCTGCGATCGGTTTTCCGATGCCACCTATGCCTATCAGGTTGGCGGTCGCGGGCTGGCGGCGGAAAAATTCAGCGCACTCGAGGCCTGGGTTCACCCCGGCTTTCAGCCCGACCTCACGCTGATCTTCGATCTGCCGCCGGAGATCGCGGCGGGCCGTATTGCGTCGACCGGCGTCGATCCGGACCGCTTCGAGCGCGAGCAGCGCGGATTTTTCGTCCGGGTCAGGGCGGCCTACCTCGACCGCGCGCGCCAGGCGCCGGAGCGTATCCGCGTCATCGACGCCAACCGCCCTCCCGAGCAAATCCGCGCCGAGATCGAGGCGCTCATCGACGAGCGCTGGTTCTCATGATTCACCCCTGGCTCGAGCCCGCCTGGGCGCGTCTGGTCAGCTTGAAGGAGCGTTTGCCGCATGCTCTGTTGTTCGTCGGCGCACCCGGTCTCGGCAAACGTGACCTGGTGGAGGCCCTGGGTGCCCGCCTGCTGTGCGATGCGCCGGCCGACGATGGGCACGCCTGCGGCCAGTGCGCCGCGTGTCAGTGGCGGCTGTCGGGCAATCACCCTGACTTGTATCGGGTCATTCCCGCCGCGGTGGCCGATCAAGGCGAGACCAGCGAGGGGAGCGAGGGGCCCGCCGAGAGTGGTACGGGAAAGGCCAAATCCAGCCAGATCGTCATCGACCAGATCCGCGAGTTGCAGTCGGCGCTGGCGGTCACCGGGCACCATGGTGCGCAGCGCGTGGTGATCCTCGAGCCGGCCGAAGCGATGAATGCGTTTACTGCCAACGCCCTGCTCAAGCTGCTGGAGGAGCCGCCGGTCGGCTGTACCTTTCTGCTTGTTTCTTCGGCGCCGCGCAAGCTGTTGCCGACCATCCGCAGCCGCTGCCAGCTGTGGAGCATCCCGCACCCCGACGCCGCGAACCTCGACCGCTGGCAAGCCGCCGAAGGGCGCACCCTCGACGCCTTGCTCGCACTGTCCGGCGGCATTCCGCTTGCTGCGACGCGGCTCGCCGAACAGGGCGGTGCGGCGCTGCTCGACCGTTTCCTGCGCGACCTCACCGCGGCCGATCCCGACATGTTGAAACTGGCCGGGCAGTGGGAGGCCTGGTTGAAGTCCAAGGAAGCCTTGGCGGCAGGCTTCGGGCTGACCACCCTGGTGGACTGGATGCAGCGCTGGGTTGCCGATCTGGCAGCGTTGCGACTCGGCGGCAGGATTCGCTTCTTTCCGGCCCAGGAGGCCGTGTTGTCCGCGCTGGCCAGCCGCTCGAGCGTGGCGGCGGCGAGCAACTGTTACAATGAGCTTGCCCAGATTAGACGAGTGGCCGCCCACCCGCTCAATCTTCGCCTTTTTCTCGAGGACATGCTGATGCGCTATGCCCGTGCTGTGAGAGGAACCCGGACTTGAGCGAAATTCCACGCCCCCATGTTGCGCGCCCGAGCGTGCTGTCGCTGAACATCAACTCTAAGTCGGCGCTGTACGCGGCCTATATGCCGTTTCTCGCCAACGGGGGGATCTTCGTCCCCACACCCAAGCCCTACGGCCTCGGCGACGAGGTGTTCATGCTGTTGCAGTTGATGGATGACCCCACCAAGCACCCGGTTGCCGGTTCGGTGGTCTGGGTGACCCCGTCGGGGGCGCAGGGTGGCAAGACGCCGGGGATTGGAGTCCATTTTTCTGCCGACGAATCCGGCCTCGCCCTGCGGCACCGGATCGAGCAGATTCTTGCCGGCCACCTCGGCTCCAATCGACCCACCCATACACTCTGAGCCTTGCGGATGTTTGTCGACTCACACTGCCATCTCGATTTTCCAGATCTCGCCGAGCGCGAGGCCGATATCCTGGCCGCGATGGCGGCGAATCGCGTGGGGCAGGCGCTGTGCATCAGCGTGAAGCTGGAGGATTTTCCCCGGGTTCGCAGTCTGGCCGAGCGCCACCCCAACCTGTGGGCGTCGGTCGGCGTGCATCCGGACAATGCCGATTGCGAAGAGCCCGATGTGACCCGCCTGCTCGAACTGGCCGACCACCCGCGGGTGATCGCGATTGGTGAAACGGGGCTGGACTACCATTGGCACAAGGATGCCCCCGAGTGGCAGCGGACGCGCTTCCGCACCCACATCCGCGCCGCGCGGGCATGCAACAAGCCGCTGATTGTCCATACCCGCAGCGCGGCGGCGGATACGCTACGTCTGATGCAGGAAGAGGGTGCCGCGACATGCGGTGGGGTCATGCACTGCTTCACCGAGTCCCGTGCCGTTGCCGAAGCCGCGCTCGAACACGGGTTCTACATCTCGTTCTCGGGAATCGTCACCTTTCGTAACGCGAAGGAGCTCAAGGAGGTGGCAGCATGGGTTCCGCTCGATCGTTTGCTGATCGAAACCGATGCGCCTTACCTGGCGCCCATGCCGCACCGCGGGAAAACCAACGAACCCGCGTGGGTGGTGCATGTGGCGGAAGAGATTGCACGGCTGCGCGACATCCCGCTCGACGCCGTCGAACGGGCGACCACCGAGAACTTCTTCCGCTTGTTCAAACATGCCAACGTCTGAAGCCATTCGCAAGTTCGTGCTCGCCGCCGCAAGCAGTTTCCTGCTTGCCGGTCCTGTGTTCGCTGCCAGTTACGACGATGCGTTGAGTTCCGCGCAACTCGGCGACACCAAGCAACTTGTCGGCTTGCTGGCGCGCGGGCTGGACCCGAATACCGTCGACGCCAACGGCAATACCTTGCTGATCCTGGCGGCCAGGGAAGGCAACGCCGAGACCGTCGACGCGCTGCTCAAGTACCGTCCCCGACTTGCCTACCGCAACCTGGCGGGCGACTCGGCCCTGATGCTGGCGGTGTTGCGCGGTCACGGCGAGGTGGTCGACGTGTTGATCGGCGCGGGCGCACCGGTCAATCACGACGGCTGGACGCCGCTGCACTACGCGGCGTTCGAAGGCCGCCTTGAGATTCTGGAGCGCTTGATCGCGGCAGGTGCCAAGCTCGATGCGCTGGCACCGAACCAGTCCGATGCGCTGATGCTGGCCGCCCGCAATGGTCATACTGCAGTGGTACGCTACCTGCTCGCGCGCGGGGTTCCGCTCGATCGCCGGAACGAAGCCGGGTTCAATGCCGAAGAATGGGCGACTTCCAACGGCAACACCGATATTGCCGAGCTGATCCGGGCCGAGCGGAAACGGCGTTGATCCGCGCTTAGGGTCCCGATCCGGGTGGTGCGGGACGACGGTAACGTCGACTCAAGCGTCGGTTAGCGCGCCGACGATCCAGCCTTCGATCGGATCGAAATCCGCCGGTAGACCGAAATGGGGCGGACCGGCTTGCAGTGACCAGGCAGCCTGCATCAGCGCGAGGGTCGCGTCCAGCAGGTCACCGCTGCCGTCCATCTTGATTTCGTCCAGGAGCTCCTTGCTCGCCTGCAATTTGAGCCGCAAGGCATGATCGCCGGTGCGCAATGCGGCAAGAATGTGGATCCGGGCGGCGAGGCGTGCCGGCGTCTGCTTGCTGCGCTCGTCGCTCTTGTACGACTGGACCGCGATGCTGCGCGCCAGCAGGCCGGGATAGGCTTCCACCGCGATCCGGGCCGGATCGCCGCAGTGCACGCCGGGGATCGTGATCCCGGCGGCGAGGAGGCGGGGTGCGCCTTCGAGGAACATCAGACCGACCGGCGGGTTGACCAGTTTCAGCGGGCTGTGTGAGCGTGCCGGCAAATCGGTTGCCCGATGAGCATAGCGTCGGCCGACCGGTCTGGTCTGGCGGTAGCCGTCGAGCGCCGCGCGAAAACGCAAACGCCCCAGCGCGCTACAGTGGGCGAGCAGCTGATCCCAGCGCAGTGGCCAGCCGAGTTCGAGCACCGCCTCGCGTGGTAGTCCGAACGGAAAATCGAATCCGCCCAGCCAGGGGCCCTTGCGCAAGAGCACAGCCTCGAAGGTAGCCAGATCGGGACAGCGTTCCAGCGCCTCGAGCTTGACCCCGTGAGCACCCAGATGTCCCGAGGCCACGACAATCGACTTGCCGGGACGTGGCGTCGAGGTGAAGTCCACGCCCAACAAAAGCACGCCTTCGGTCCAGTCGACGCGGTCAGTTTCCAACATCGGGACACTCCGGGAAGCGGGAGAGAATCGTCGCTACGGTCGGCACCATCGGCCGCGGCTCAGCCATCGCGGGCATCGTGATCCACGAACAACCGCGCCGCGGTCAGGACCGTAGTCAGGTGAATGGTGACCGTATCCTCGATCTCGTGAGCATAGCCGCCCGCCATCGCGATTGCCACCGGCACGCCATGGTCGCGACAGGTCGAAAGCACCTTACTATCACGGGTCGACAGCCCGGTCATGCTGATGGCGAGACGGCCGAGACGGTCACCGGCGTAAGGATCGGCGCCGGCGAGATAGATCACCAGGTCGGGTACGAAGTCACCGAATACCCTGGACAGTGCCCCGTCCAACGCGTCCAGATAGAGCTGGTCACCGGTGCCGTCGGCAAACTCGATATCGAGATCGCTCAGCTGTTTTCGAAAGGGGAAGTTTCTGGCGCCGTGCAGGCTGCAGGTGAAGATGTCGGGCTCCCCTGCAAGAATTGCGGCGGTGCCGTCCCCCTGATGGACATCGCAGTCGATGATTGCGATTCTTTCGGCACGTCCTTCGGCGCGCATCGCCAGCGCCGCGATGGCCGCATCGTTGAACACGCAGAACCCGGAGCCGAAATTGCGATGGGCATGATGCGTGCCGCCGGCGAGATTGGCCGAGCAGCGTTCCTCGAGGGCGCTGCGGCAGGCCGCGAGGGTCGCACCGGCGGAGCGCCGGGAACGCTCCACCATCTGCGCCGACCACGGGAAGCCGATACGGCGAATCTCCGCGCTGTCCAGCGTGCCCCGGGCAACCTTGTCGACATAGCCGACGTCGTGGGCACGGAGGAGCGTCTCGTCGGGCGCCGCGTCCGGCACGCGAAAGTCATCGGCCCGAAACACGCCGGAGGCCAGCAGAAGCTCTCGCAGGCGGGCGTACTTGATCATGGGAAAGCGATGTCCGTCCGGCAGCGGCAGAACAAAGTGGTCGGCGTAATAGAGCTTCACTGCCGGAGTTTCCCTGCGTGCATCGTGGTGGGGTGATCAACCCGAATACGGCATCTGCGGTTTCAGCCTATGGACTGAAGCAGGTTCGCCACCGGCGCGTCGGCGTCGGTATAGAGGGTTTCGAACTCGTCTTCCGGGACCATGGTGACCGCGATTTCGGGCTCGTGGCCGCCGCCCCCGAGGATGACCCCGCGCACGGGAGATACGTCGGCAAAGTCGCGTCCCCAGCCGATGGTGACGTGCTCGAGTGCTGGCACGACTGCATTGGTGGGGTCGAAGTCGACCCAGCCCAGCGCCGGGCAATAGACCGACACCCAGGCGTGGGTGGCATCGGCGCCGATCAATCGCGCTTTGCCGGCGGGCGGGCGAGTGAGGATGTAGCCACTGACATAACGCGCGGCCAGCCCTGTCGAGCGCAGGCAGGACAGCATCAGATGGGCGAAGTCCTGGCACACGCCGCGCCGATTCGCCAGCACCTCGGTCACCGGGGTGGATATGTCGGTGGCCTCGGGATCGAAGGTGAACTCGCGAAAAATGCGTCGCATCAGCTTGTCGACCGCGACCAGCAGCGGAACGCCGGGGGCGAAGTCGGGGGCCGCGTAGTCGGCAAAGTCGAGTTTGACCCGCACATGCGAGGATTCGAACAGGAAGCCGGAGGCTTCGAGCAGTGCCGGACTCAGCGTCCGGCCGGCCCGGTAGATGAGCTGCTCGCGCACCGCGTTCCAGGGTGGTGAGTCCGTGAGCACCGGGGGAGGCCTCGATTCGAGTTCGACCCAGCTCTCGGCGCGCACGAAGAGGGTGTCGTGATCGCGATCGAAATGCATCGATCGCACCAGATTGCCGAAGCCGTCGGTGAATTCTTCCGTGCGCAGGGGTTCCGGTCTGACCTCGATGCGGTGCGACACGCAGTGCTGGCCCGGCAGTTCGCGCGGCGTCAGCCGAAGCATCTGGCGTGACTCGCCGACCGCCGAGTCATAGCGGTACCGTGTGTCGTGTCGAATATGGTAGCGCACCGGATTCATGCCACTCTCCGCAGCTGCATCGGCCGCAGGGTATGCGTGAAGTGGCGGCGGTGGACCTCGTCAGACAAGTTGAGCGCGACTCCCATCGACTCGGTCAGCAGCGTGCGCAGGGTGCCGAGGGCGAGTTCGCAGTCGTCGGCCTCGAAGCGGGTCAGATCGAAGTCTTCCAGACGACGGGCGAGCGGATCGATCAGCGGCGACGGATAGGGGTGGCCCAGTTCGCGCGAACTGCGACTGAGGTATTTCTGCAGCACGTCGACCTGGAATCCAACCGAGTGCGGATTGGTGCGATCGAACACGATGAGGTGCAGGACCGGCAACAGTTCGGGCACGCGACGATAGCGCGCACGATAGGTGACGATCGAGTTCGTCGCTTCGAGCAGCCATTCGAACATGCGCTCGCGCGTCTCCGGTCGAGCCGCCATCGGCACCGAGATCAGCCCGGAAAGCCCTTCCAGGCGCTCGATGCGGCGACCGAGAATGAGAAATCGCCAGCCTTCGTCGCGGGTCATGTCGTCCATCGCGAAACCGGCCAGCGAGATACAGGACTGCATCACCCGGTCGATTGCCGACAGGGCCTGGTCGGTACTCGATACCGGCTCCGAGAACAGTTGTTCGAGCCGGTTCAGCGCGTGCCAGTTGTCGGTGGACAGACGCTCGCGCACCTGACTCGCGGAGAAGCTGAGCGAACGGAGATTGGCGGCGACCGAACCGGGGCGTTTGTGGTCGAGGAGGGCGGCGAGGAGCCCGGCCTCAAAGTTGGCGGGCCGGTCCTCGTCGTCCGTGCCGGTCAGCACACCCAGCCTGCGGGCCGCTTCGAGCAGCCCGGCAAGACTTTGCTCGGTATCGGCATCGGTACTGGCGACCCGGGTCAGCGCGGCGCGCAGCAGACGGGCACTGGCCTCGACCCGCTCGGCGTAGCGCCCCATCCAGAACAGGTTTTCGCCCACCCGGGACGGAATGTCGGCACCACCACACACCAGGTCGATGACGCCGAGCCGGCGTTTGAGCATGGTGGTACGCACCACGGGTGCCTCGGCGCGGACCCAGGTGTCTTTCGACAGACCGCCGCGTTGCATCGAGATCACCTCCATCCCCGCCCGTGGTGCGACCCGCCCCAGGGCGCCCGGCATGACCGTGTAACCATCGCCGGTGGCGCTGGCGAACACCCGAATGCCCACCGAACGGGGCAGCAGACGGCGGTTCCAGACCGGCGCCTGGGACAGCCGCACCCACTCCTGCGCCACATAGGCGTGGGGCTGGGCGAGGATGCGCTCGATCATGCGCCGGCGCGAATCGCCCTTGAGCTCATGGCCGAACACGGTCTCCATCCGCATGCTGGGAAAGGCCGGCTTGATGACCAGTTCATCGAGATGCGCGAGCACATACTTCAGCGCGGGGGGTTCGCCGCACCACCAACTCGCCACCGATGGCATCGTCATCGGCTCGCCGAGCAGGTGCTCGCAGATCGAGGGCAGGAATCCGAACAGCGCGCCCGATTCGAGCACGCCGCTGCCGATCGTGTTGGCCATCAGTACCCGACCGGCGCGTATCGCTCCGAGCAGGCCAGGGACACCGAGTGCGGAGTCGGAGCGCAGCTCGAGCGGATCGCAGAAATCGTCGTCGAGCCGGCGCTGGATCGCGTGAACCCGGCGCAGACCGCGCAGCGTCTTGAGGAAGACGGTGTTGTCGCGGACCGTGAGATCCTTGCCCTCGACCAGCGGGAAACCGAGGTAACGGGCGAGGAAGGCATGCTCGAAGTAGGTTTCGTTATAGGGACCGGGCGTCAGCAGGACGGTGAGCGGTACGTCGCCATCGGCCGGGGCCAGCTTGGTCAGGCTGTCCTGCATCGAGCGAAAATAGTTTGCAAGCGGGTTGACGTGCAGTTCGCGGAAGGCGTCGGGAAAGGCGCGCGACACGATGATCCGGTTCTGCAACGCATATCCGGCCCCCGAGGGCCCCTGGGTGCGGTCGGCGATCACCCACCACTGGCCGTCCGGCGCGCGCGCAAGGTCGACCGCATAACTGAACAGCCACACGTTGCCCGGCGGCTGGGTGCCACGCGCGGGCCATTTGTAGCCATGCTGACCGAACACGAGCGCCGGTGGCAGATAGCCTTCGGCAAGCAGGGTCTGCGGCCCGTAAAGATCGGCAAGAATGGCATTCATCAGCCGCGCGCGTTGCGCAATCGCTGCCGACAGCTGCTGCCATTCTTCGGTGCTGATGATCAGCGGCAACATGTCGAGACCCCACGGGCGTTTGGTACCTTTGGGATCGGCATAGACGTTGTAGCTGACGCCGTCGGCCTCGATCGCGCCGCGCACGAAGTTCTCGCGCTGCGTCATCGCCTCATCGGGGAAGTTCTCGATGCGGTCGGCGAATGCCTGCCAGTGCGGGCGTGCCGTGCCGCGCGCGGACAGCATTTCGTCGTAGCGGTTACCGATGAACGGATAGTCTTGTATGAGGCCTGCAGGCATCGTGGGCAGTCACGCCGCACCCGGCTGGCGGGTGCGGCGCGTAGGTTAGAAGTGACGCAAGTCTAGCGTGAAAGGGAACTCCGGATGTGTGCGGACTTCCTCGACCGCCATCTTTCCCGGGGTGTGCCCCATGCGGAAGAAGCGCGCCATACGTCTGCTCTCGGCCTCGAAGGCGTTGACCGGGAAGTTGTCGTAACTGCGTCCGCCCGGATGCACCACGTGATACTGGCACCCACCCACGCTCCGCTGATTCCAGGTGTCTACCAGATCGAAGGTCAGCGGGCTGTCGATGCCGATCGTCGGATGGAGCGCGGACGGTGGTTGCCAGGCGCGATAACGCACGCCCGCGACGAACTCTCCGACCGTGCCGGTTCCCTGCATCGGCACCGGCACGCCGTTGCAGGTCACGACGTAGCGGTCCGGTGCCGCACCGCTGAGCTTGACCTGAACGCGTTCGAGCGAGGAGTCGACATAGCGCGCGGTGCCACCGGGCGCGCCTTCCTCGCCCATCACGTGCCACGGTTCGAGCGCGGCGCGCAGCTCCAGCTTCATGCCTTTGACCACAAAATCGCCGTATTTCGGGCAGCGGAACTCGAGGTGGGGGGCGAACCATTCGCGCTTGATCGGATAGCCGTCGGCCTGCAGGTCTTCGATCACGTCGCTGAAGTCCTGCCAGATGAAATGCGGCAGCAGGAAGCGGTCATGCAGTTCGGTACCCCAGCGCACCAGTTTGGGCGGCGTGTAGGGATCCTTCCAGAAGCGCGCGACGAGCGCCCGCAGCAGCAGTTGCTGGGTCAGGCTCATGCGCGCATGCGGGGGCATCTCGAACGCGCGCATCTCGAGCAGACCGAGGCGACCGGTCGGGCCATCGGGGGAATAGAGCTTGTCGATGCAGAACTCGGCGCGGTGGGTATTGCCCGACACGTCGATCAGCAGGTTGCGCAGCAGGCGGTCCGCGATCCACGGCGGGCAGCCGCCAGGCGTGGACTCGGTGATCCGGGTCAGTTCCTTGAACGCGAGCTCGATCTCGGCCACCGAATCGTTGCGTGCTTCGTCGATACGCGGCGCCTGCGAGGTGGGACCGATGAACATGCCCGAGAACAGGTAGGACAGGCTCGGATGGTTGTGCCAGAAGCTGATCACGCTGCGCAGCAGGTCGGGTCGGCGCAGGAAGGGCGAGTCGGCCGGGGTGGCACCGCCCATCACGAAGTGGTTGCCGCCGCCGGTGCCGGTGTGGCGACCGTCGACCATGAACTTCTCGGTGGTCAGGCGGGCATGGTGCGCCGCTTCGTACAAGTGAGTGGTCTGGTCGACCAGCTCGTCCCAGCTGGTGGCCGGATGAACGTTGACCTCTACCACGCCGGGGTCGGGGGTGATGCGGAAATGCTTCAGGCGCGGATCGCCCGGCGGCTCGTAGCCTTCGAGCAGCACCGGCTGGTTCAACCATTCGGCGGTGGCCTCGACCGCAGCGACGATCTCGAGGTAATCCTCCAGCGCTTCGACCGGGGGCATGAAGATGTACAGGATGCCGTTGCGGGCTTCGGCACACATCGCCGTGCGCTTGATCCAGCCTGCGGATTCCTTGTTGTGCGGGCGGCGTCCGCTGCCGTTGGGTGCTGCATCCCTGCCGCCCGCTAGGCCGCTTCGGCTTCCCGCGACGGCGACCCCGACACCGGCGCTGGCTGCGGGATGGGGCAGACTGGCCGCCCTGCGCCCGGCGCTCGGCCCGAACTGGTGACGCAGGGCCGCATGGGCAGGCAGCGGCGGGAAGTAGTCGAAGGGATCGGGTTGGTGAATGACCGGACGGTCCACCGCTGCGGCCCAGGGTTGCGAATCCAGCGGCAGGCGATAGCCCATCGGCGAGTCGCCCGGAAACAGGTAGCAGCGCTCGCTGCGCAGGAACCAGTTCCCGGATTGCCACTCGCCAGTGGTTGCGTCGCGGGTGATCGGCAAGGCGTAGCCGCTCACCTTGCCCAGGCCCTGCGTGAACACTTTCATCAGCCGTTCGCGCTCGAGCGCATCGTCGAGCCGCGCGTCGAACGGATCGACGTTGGACGGCAGGCGGCGTTCGCGCCACAGGTAGTAGAACACGTCCTCGTAGCCCGGAAACACGAACTCGGGCTGGAGGCCGAGACGGTCGGCCACACCGCGCAGAAAACGACCGGCAATGATGTCGTCTGCGCTGCCCGGCTTGCTGTCGTCCGCCACCAGGTCGCGCCGCGTCCACATCGGCTGGCCGTCCTTGCGCCAGTAGCAATTCAGCGACCATCGGGGAAGCTGCTCGCCCGGATACCATTTGCCCTGGCCGAAATGGACCAGACCCTCGGGTCCGTACTTGTCGCGCAGGCGGTGATAGAGATCGGCGGACAGGCGCTTCTTGTCGGGCCCCATCGCCGCGGTGTTCCACTCTTCGCCGTCGGGATCGTCCACCGAGACGAAGGTCGGCTCGCCGCCCTGGGTCAGGCGGACGTCGTGCTCGGCCAGCTCGGCATCAATCGAATGTCCGAGCTGCTCGATCTCGCTCCACTGTTCCTCGCTGTAGGGTTTGGTGACGCGCGGGGCTTCCCAGACGCGACTGACCTTCATCTCGTGGTCGAAACTCACCTCGCATTCGTCGAGGGCGCCGGTGATCGGTGCGGCGGAGATCGGATCGGGCGAGCAGGCCAGCGGGATGTGACCCTCGCCGGCGAACAGGCCCGAGGTAGGATCGAGGCCGATCCAGCCCGCGCCCGGCAGGTAGACTTCGCACCAGGCGTGAAGATCGGTGAAATCGGCTTCCGGGCCGCTGGGGCCGTCGAGCGACTTGACGTCGGCGGTGAGCTGGATCAGGTAGCCGGAGACGAACCGGGCGGCAAGTCCGAGGTGGCGCAGCAACTGAACCAGAAGCCAGGCGGAGTCGCGGCATGATCCGGACTGGTTCTCGAGCGTCTCCTCCGGGGTCTGCACGCCCGGCTCCATCCGGATCAGGTACTTGATGTGGGAGTACAGCTCGCTGTTGAGCATCACCAGGAAGTCGACCGCGCGCTTCTCGCTGCGGTCCACGCTGTCCAGGTAGGCTTTGAACCTGGGGGTCAGCGGCAGCTTCAGCAGGTAGGGCGCGAGTTCGTGGCCCTGCCACGCCTCGTAATCGAACGGAATGGTCTCGGCATAGGGTTCGAGAAAGAAGTCGAAGGGATTGATCACCGCCATCTCGGCGACGAGGTCGACCTCGATCCGCAGTCTGGTGGTCTTCTCCGGAAATACGAGGCGTGCCAGGTAATTGGATTGCGGATCCTGCTGCCAGTTTATGAAGTGTGGCTCGGGCAGCACCCGCAGCGAGTAGGACAGAATCCGGGTCCGGCTGTGCGGTGCCGGACGCAGACGGACGACCTGGGGGCCGAGATTGATCGGACGGTCGTAGTGGTAGGTGGTGATGTGAGACAGCGCCACATGGATCGACATGAATGCTTCCTCTATCGGGCGTAGTGAAACACCATGAGCAATTCCCGCGCCATGGCAAATGCCTGAACCGAGGCGGGTCGGACGATCCGAATGCACTACAACGGGGCGCGCCCCGTTTTGGGGCGCACCGTAATCGCTCGATCTTCCGCGTTCTCACGGATCTTCGGTGGCGGGGCATTGTCCGAAGTCCTGTAATACACTGCGGCTTCCCCTGCAGAAACCAGAATGACAAGGCGAACCATGAGTGTCATCGATATCGTCCGTCCTGCGCATCACCGTTTGAAGGCCTTTCGGCGCGACATCCATGCTCATCCGGAACTGGCCTTCGAGGAATATCGAACTGCCGAGCTGGTGGCAACCCGGCTCGAAGCGGTCGGCGTCGAGGTTCACCGCGGGATCGGCGGTACCGGTGTGGTGGGCGTGATCCGGGGTGGCCGGGGCCTGCGCGCGATCGGTTTGCGGGCCGATATGGATGCCTTGCCGATCACCGAGCGCAATACCTTCGAACACCGTTCGACCCGCGCCGGATGCATGCACGCCTGCGGCCATGACGGACACACCACCATGCTGCTCGGTGCGGCCGAACTGCTCGCCGAGCGGCGGGATTTCGACGGCATCGTCTATCTGATCTTCCAGCCCGCCGAGGAAGGCGACGGCGGCGGCCGGGTGATGATCGAAGATGGCTTGTTCGAGCGCTTCCCGATGGAGGCGGTGTTCGGCATGCACAACTGGCCCGGCATGCCGGACGGATCCTTCGCGGTCCACACCGGCGCGGTGATGGCCAGCGCCGATCGTTTCGACATCCGCATTCTCGGCGTCGGCGCGCATGCGGCGATGCCTCATCTCGGCACCGATGCGGTGGTCGCGGGCGCCGCCCTGGTACAGGCCGTCCAGACCATCGTCTCGCGCACGCTGGATCCGGTCGATGCTGCCGTAGTGTCGGTCACCCAGTTCCATGCCGGTGAGGCCTATAACGTGATTCCCGATCGCGCCGAGCTGTCGGGCACGGTACGCGCGTTCTCCGAGCCGGTTCAGGCCCGTATCGAGGGCCGTCTGCGCGAACTCTGCGATGGCATTGCCGCGGCGTTCGGCGTGGGTGTCGAGTTCGAATACCGCCGCGGCTATCCGCCGACGATCAACTCGGCTGCCGAGGCCGCTCTGTGCGCGGCAACCGCCGTCGCGCTGGTCGGTGCCGAGCGGGTGACGACCAATGCCCGTCCCAGCATGGGCGCCGAGGACTTCGCCTACTTCCTGCAGCGCAAACCCGGCGCCTACGTCTGGATCGGCAACGGCCCGGGCGAGGGCGGGTGTACGCTGCACAATCCGAACTACGATTTCAACGACGAAATCATTCCGGTCGGTGTTGCCTATTGGGTGGAGCTGGTCAGGCGCATCCTGCCGGAGGCGCATTGAACCGAATCGCCGCACGACCGTCCATCTCGGCATTGCACGTCATTTTCCCGGCCACGAAATCCCTGCCATGAAAACATTACGCCTGGCCTTGCGCATGCTGCGCCGCGACCTGCGCGCCGGTGAGCTGCACCTGCTCGGTCTCGCCATCATCGTTGCGGTGGCCTGTCTGACCAGCGTCGGCTTTCTGGCCGATCGCGTCGGTCGCGGACTCGATCGCGAAGCCAATCAATTGCTCGGCGGCGATCTGTTGCTACGCGCCGATCAACCCTGGCCCGCGCAGTTTATCGAAGAGGCCGGCCGCCGCGGGCTGAGCGTGGCGACCTCGGTGCTGTTCACCAGCATGGCGAGCACCGACGAGGCCGCGGTGCTGACCGGAGTCAAGGTGGTGGAGGAAGGCTACCCGCTGCGCGGTGCGATCCGCATTGCACCCGGGCCCAACCAGCCCGACGCGGACGCGGGGCGGACGCCGGCGCCGGGCGAGGTGTGGCTCGATGAACGCCTGCTGGCCGAACTCGGGGTGCAGGTGGGCGATCGGGTGGGTTTTGGAGAGGTCCAGTTTCGGGTCGGCGGGATGGTCAGTTTCGAGTCCGATCGAGGGGCGAATTTTTTCAGCCTGTTGCCGCGGGCAATCTTCAACCTCACCGAACTCGAGGCCACCGGCCTGATCTCGATCGGCAGCCGGGCCAACTGGCGCCTGCACGTGGCCGGCACCGACCAGGCCGTGGCCGGATACGAGAAATGGGCGCGCACTCAGCTCGGCCGCGGCCAGGCGGTGGAGACCATCGACAATGCGCGGCCGGAGGTTCGCGCGGCGCTCGATCAGGCCCAGCGCTTCCTGCGTCTGGCGGCCTTGCTTGCGGTGATCCTTGCCGCGGTAGCGGTCGGTCTGTCGGCGCGGCGCTTCATGCAGCGCCATCTGGATGCGTGCGCGGTGATGCGCTGCCTGGGGGCGCGACAAGCGCAGGTGCTCGGAATCGTGATCGGCGAGTTTCTGGTGTTCGGTCTGCTCGCGGCATTGGTCGGAACGGCCCTGGGCTGGGCGGTGCAGTGGGGGCTGGGGAGCGGTTTGCGCGAGATAGTGGCCACCGAGCTGCCGGCGCCGTCGATGTTACCGGTGGCGCATGGGCTGATTGTCGGCATGGCGCTGCTGATCGGCTTTGTCCTGCCGCAACTGCTCCGTCTCGGCGCGGTGTCCACGCTGCGCGTGTTGCGGCGCGAGTTCGCACCGGCCGAAGCACGCAGCAGCGGCGCGTGGGTGCTGGGGCTGGGCGCGCTGCTCGGGCTCATCTTCTGGATTGCCGCCGATCTACGGCTCGGGCTGGCGGTGGCAGTCGGCTTCGCCGTGGCGCTGGGAGTTTTTGCGCTCGCGGCCTGGCTGGTGCTGCGGCTGGCAACTCGTGCCAAGGGACGGGGCAGCCTGCGCGGCGGGGGTTGGCGCTACGGCATTGCAGCGCTCGGGCGGCGCATGGGAGCCAGCGTGATTCAGGTTGCCGCACTCGGTCTCGGGATGACGGCACTGCTGTTGCTGACCCTGATCCGCGGCGATCTGCTGGACAACTGGCGCAAGATGACGCCACCCGATGCGCCCAACCGCTTCGTGATCAACATACAGCCCGATCAGCGCGTCGCGCTGGAAGCATTCTTTGTCGCCGGCGGCATGGCGCGCCCGGTCATCGAGCCGATGATCCGTGGCCGCATGGTCGCAATCAACGGCGAACCGGTGAACCCGGAGGCCTACGAAGACCGCCGTACCCGTCGGCTCGCCGAGCGCGAGTTCAATCTGTCGTACGGCAGCACGCTGCCGCGGGGCAACGAGATCGCCGCCGGGCGCTGGCATGGTGAAAGCCGTACGCCGCAGCTTTCGGTGGAGAGTGGCTTGGCCGAGACCTTCGCGCTGAAGGTGGGCGATACGGTGAGCTTCGACGTCGCAGGCCAAAGGGTCGAGGCGCCGATCAGCAGCGTGCGCCAGCTCAATTGGGATTCGATGCGGGTCAATTTCTTCTTCATCGCCTCCGGTGGGATGCTCGAGTCCTATCCGGCCAGCCTGATCACCAGCTTTCATCTGCCGTCCGGCAGCCACGATTTCACTACCCGCCTGGTCAACGCCTTTCCCAACCTGTCGGTGATCGACATCGGTGCGGTACTGACCCAGGTACGCACCATGACCGACAAACTGATCGTGATTGTGCAGTTCGTGTTCGGCTTTGCGGTGCTGGCCGGACTGGTGGTGCTGTACGCCGCGCTGCAGTCCACCCATGACGAACGTGAGTACGAACTCGCCATGCTGCGCACGCTTGGCGCGCGCAATCGCCAGGTGAGGCAGGCCCTGGCGGCCGAGTTCGCCGTGCTGGGCGGCGTTGCCGGGGTCCTGGCCGGCATTGGCGCGACCGCGATCGGATGGGCGCTGGCGCATTTCGTGTTCAGGATGAACTACGTACCCGGCGCGATGCCCCTGGTGCTGGCGACCGCAATCGGGGCGGCCGGGGTGATGCTGGGTGGTTGGTTGGGCACCCGCGGCCTGATGTCGAGACCGCCGCTGGCCAGTCTGAGAGCGCTCGGTTGAGATGATCGCGATTTTCTCCAATGCCGAGCTGGTCGTGATCGGCCTGCTCGCTGCAGTGCTGGGCTTGCTGCTGTGGGTGCTGATGCGCACCGGCCGTCTCGAACGCGATATTCATGCCGGGCTGGGGGAGCGCCTCGATCAGCAACTGGGGGCGCAGCATCGCGACCTGCTGCGCGACTTGCACGACGGACTCGGACGTCAGACCGACCGGATCGGCGACCACGCCCGCGCCGACCGCGAGCTGTTGCAGCGCGGCCTCGCCGCGGCCTCGGTCCAGCTATCGCGCAGCATCGAAGTGCTGACCCACAGCGTGGATGGCCGTTTGCAGACCCTGGCGGGACAGGTGAACGAGCGCCTCGACGAAGGCTTTCGCAAGACCAACGATACCTTTGCCAGCGTGATGTCACGGTTGGCGACCATCGACGAGGCGCAGAAGAAGATCGACGGACTCACCACCAACGTGGTCAGCCTGCAGGAATTGCTCGGCGACAAGAAGGCGCGCGGCGCGTTCGGCGAGGTCCAGCTCGAAGCCCTGGTGCGCAACGTGCTGCCGCCGGACGCCTACGAGTTTCAGGCGACCCTGCCCAACAATACACGGGCGGATTGCGTGCTGAAGCTCCCGGCCCCGACCGGCCTGGTTGCGGTCGATTCCAAGTTTCCGCTGGAGAACTATCACCGCATGTTCGACACCAGCCTCGGCGAGGTCGAGCGCAAGCTCGCTCAGACCGCCTTCCGGGGCGACGTGAAGCGCCATGTGGATGCGATTGCCGGCAAGTACATCCTGCCCGGCGTGACCTCGGACGGCGCGGTGATGTTCCTGCCCGCCGAGGCCGTGTTTGCCGAACTCCACGCCTACCATCCCGAGGTGGTGGCCTATGCCCAGGGCAAGCGGGTGTGGATCGTGTCGCCGACCACGCTGATGGCGGTGCTCAACACCGCGCGTGCGGTGCTGAAGGATGTCGAGACGCGCAAGCAGATTCACGTCATCCAGGACGCGCTGGGCAAGCTGGCGAAGGATTTTCACCGCTTCGACGAACGCATGAACGCGCTCGCGCGCCACATCGATCAGGCGAGCAAGGATGTGCAGGACGTGCAGACTTCCAGCCGTAAGATCACCGCACATTTCCAGAAGATCGAATCGGCCCGTCTGGACGAGCTCGACGAACTCCCCGAAACCGCCGCTCAGCCGCCGATGTAGGACATCTCGATCTTCGGCCGGCTGGCCGTCGCTGCGGTGCGGATTTCGGAGTAGCGGTCGTCGCGCTTTGTCCATACGCCGGCGATCGCGGCATCGAGGCGCACGTCGTCGGCCCCGCCACGCAGCAGGCCGCGCAAGTCGTGTCCCTGTTGCGCAAACAGGCAGGTGTAGAGCTTGCCTTCGGTGGACAGGCGGATCCGGGTGCAGGTGGAGCAGAAAGCCTGGGTTACCGAGGAGATCACCCCGACTTCGCCGGCACCGTCCGCATAGCGCCAGCGCTCGGCCACCTCGCCCGGGTAGTTCGGGTCGATCGCCTCAACCGGAAAGTGGTCGTGAATGCGCGCGATGACCTCGCGCGAGGGCAGTACCTCATCCATCTTCCACCCGTTGCTCGCACCCACATCCATGAACTCGATGAAACGCAGGATGTGGCCGCTGTTGCGGAAGTGGCGGGCCATCGGGACGATGTCCTGATCGTTGGTACCGCGCTTGACCACCATATTGACCTTGATCGCATCGAAGCCGGCTGCCTGCGCGGCGGCGATGCCCTCGAGCACCCGTTCGACCGGATAGTCGGCATCGTTCATGCGTCGGAAAGTCGCGTCGTCGAGGGCGTCGAGACTTACCGTCACCCGGTGCAGCCCGGCGTCGCGCAGCGTGCGGGCAAGCTTGGGCAACAGCACGCCGTTGGTGGTGAGAGTGAGTTCGACGCCGTCCAGCGTTGCCAGCATGGCAATCAGGCGCTCCACGTCCTTGCGCAGCAGCGGTTCGCCACCGGTGATGCGAATCTTGCGCACGCCGCGTGCCACGAAGCGCTGGGCCACCCGCAGGATCTCTTCGAAACTGAGCAATTGGGCGCGCGGCAGGAAGGGGTAGTCCTTGTCGAACACTTCCCGCGGCATGCAGTAGACGCAGCGGAAATTGCACCGGTCGGTCACCGAGATCCGCAAGTCACGCACGCTCCGCCCGCGCTGATCGACAAGCGGCCCCTCTGCCGGATCTGCACGATCGGTCAGGGGGAGGGTGGCGGCGTGGTGGATGGGAATGATCTTCATGGCGGGATTCGAATCTCGATGTTTTGACTAATGATGCGTCCGACTGTTCCACAGGGCCTTGTCTTCGGTCAAGCGGGTCCCCGTGGACGATCGCGAGCACAGCACCAGATCCGCGAAGCCGAACGTGACATCGATCACGGCGAGCGCCAAAGTCCCTGCGGGCGAGGGAAGCCCAGGGCGAACTTTCAGGCAAAATGGCGGCCTAAATTGATAGAAACGACAGATGTGGCAATTTAATATTAAGTCAGCTATTTCAATCCGG
This sequence comes from Azoarcus sp. Soil_N_20, assembly GCF_057656155.1. Taxonomy (NCBI): domain Bacteria; kingdom Pseudomonadati; phylum Pseudomonadota; class Betaproteobacteria; order Rhodocyclales; family Zoogloeaceae; genus Azoarcus; species Azoarcus sp. Soil_N_20. The sequence goes on from NZ_JBDGKX010000007.1 coordinate 121,022, forward strand.
AGCCTGGAGGTGGCCAAATGAACGCCCCCGGAAAATCACCCTCGCGAGAAACGGAAACGTCGGCCCTGTACGAGCGCTTCCCGCACCTGCAGGCTATCGATCTGATCTGGGGAAGCCGGGACTGCCGAAGCCATTTGACCCGCCTGATGACGGATACACGCGGCGGAAAACGGCAAGGGTTTCCGCCCGAACATGCCCGTACCATCATGCGCCTGCTGATCGAGCACGATCGCCTGTTTCCCCAGTTCGAGTACGAACCGATGGACACCCGGTGGGGAGACGAACATCTGCGGCGTCACGCCGGACGCTGAGCACGGTACGAGACTTGCCGCCGCGCGCACTTGCGGTAAAGATGTCGGAACGTCCGGCCCACCCGGTCCGGCAACTCTTTTCCGCTTCGGCTCCCGGAGAAAAACAACATGGCCGATATCGCGCCCCTGCACGCAGACCGCTTGCGCGGTTCCTGCAACGCAGACCAATTCTCGTTCGAGACCACCGCCACCCTGGATGATCACCCCGGCGATCTTGGCCAGGCACGCGCCATGGAGGCGCTGCGCTTCGGCCTCGCCATGGGGCATTCGGACTATCACGTCTTCGTCCTCGGCGAGGCCGGGAGCGGCAAGCACGCGACCACGTTCCGCCTGTTGCGCGAACGCGCCGCGAACGAGCCGGTCCCGCCCGATCTCTGTTATTTGCATAACTTCGATGAACCGCTGCATCCGCGATTGCTGACCCTGCCGGCGGGGCGCGGCGGCGTGCTGCGAGCCAACATGCAGACCTTCATCCGCGAGTTGGGTCCGGCAATCGAAGCGGCGCTCGGCAGCGATCCGCACACCGAGCGGATCGAAGCACTGCAATCGGAACACAAGTCTCGCGAGGAATCGGCCTTGCGCGAACTGGGCCAGGACTGCGCGCAGCAGGGCATCTCGCTGCTGCAGACCGCCGATGGCTTCGTTTTTTCGCCTACCCGCGACGGCGAGGTGCTCACCCCCGAAGCATTCGATGCCTTGCCCGAGGATGAGCGCACCGCCATCGAAGCGCAGGTCGCCGAATGGAGCGACCGTCTGAGTGATCTGCTCAACGAGTTTCCAGGGTGGCGCAAGGCCTTGCGCGAAGCACTGGTACGGGCCGAACACGACGTGCTGTCGCCGGCGGTGTCGCATCTGATGCGCGAAATGCGCGAGCGTCACGCCGACTTGCCGGAGGTGCTCCGCTTTTTCGACACGGTGGTGCAGGACGTGCTCGATTTTGCCGTAGACGGGATCGTGGTCGATGAAGACGAGGACGAGGCCGACAGTGACGACAATTCCCGCTTCGGTCGCTATCAGGTCAAGTTGCTGGTCGATCACGCGGCTTCGATCGGCGCACCGATCGTGTTCGAGAACAACCCCGGGTACGGAAACCTGATCGGACGGGTCGAGCACGTGGTACAGCAGGGCGCACAGGTCAGTCACTTCAACCTGATCCGGGCGGGGGCGCTGCATCGCGCCAATGGCGGCTACCTGGTCGTCGACGCGGAGCGCCTGCTGACCCAGCCGTTTGCGTGGGAGGGGCTCAAGCGCACCTTGCGCGCGGGCGAGATCCGCATCGAACCGCCGGCGGAAGCCCAGGGCTGGAGCGGAACCCTCACGCTCGAGCCGCAGGCCGTGCCGTGCTCGCTCAAGGTGGTGATGATCGGCGATCGCGACCTGTACTACACGCTGATGGATCACGATCCCGATTTTGCCGAGCTGTTCAAGGTCGCCGCCGACTTCGACGACGATCTTCCGCGCACGCCCGAGAACGAACAGCAATATGCCCGCCTGCTGGCGATGCTGGGACGAAATGCAAAGCTGCTGCCGCTCGATCGCAGCGCGGTGGCACGCATGGTGGAGGAGGGCGCCCGCCTCGCCGAGGATGCCGCCCGCCTGTCGCTGCAAACCCGCCGTCTGGCTGACCTGATGCGCGAGGCCGACCACTTCGCGCGCATGGAAGGACGCGACCGCGTAGGGCGGGAGCAGATCGAAGTCGCGTTGGCTGCCCGCGCGCGCCGCTGTGACCGCTATCCGACCCATGTGCGCGAATCGATGCTCGACGGCACCACCCTGATTGCCACCAGTGGCGCGCGTGCAGGACAGATCAACGGGCTGGTGGTGATCGAGCTTGCCGGCGAACGCTTTGGCCACCCGATGCGGATCTCGGCCACCGTGCGTCTGGGCGAGGGCGATGTGGTGGACATCGAGCGCGAGGCTGAACTCGGCGGCGCGATCCACTCCAAGGGCGTGCTCATCCTGTCGGCCTTTCTGGCCGCCCGCTATGCCCGCCATCAACCCTTGTCCTTGTCGGCCAGTCTGGTTTTCGAGCAGTCGTATGCGCCAGTGGAGGGCGACTCGGCGTCGCTCGCGGAGCTGTGCGCGCTGCTGTCGGCGCTGACCCAATTGCCGATCGAACAGCGGCTGGCGATCACCGGCTCGGTCAATCAGTTTGGTGAAGTCCAGGTGATCGGCGGGGTAAACGAAAAAATCGAGGGGTTCTTCGACCTGTGTGTCGCGCGCGGCCTCGATGGGACGCAGGGGGTGGTGATTCCGGCGGTCAGCGCGCGTCATCTGATGTTGCGCGAGGACGTGGTCGAGGCGGCGCGCGGCGGACGTTTTCACATCTATCCGGTTACTACCGTGGACGAGGCGATGACCGTGCTGACCGGAATCCCGGCAGGCGAGCCCGACGCCAAAGGCGTCATGCCTCGCGGGTCGCTCAACTTCAAGGTCGCGACCGTGCTGGCGGAAATGACCGCCGCCCGCCACGCATTTGCCGACGGTGACGGCGAGGGGAAACGGCGCAAGCGGTCACATTGAGCCGGAACGACGGGCAGTGGTGCAAGGTGCGCGAAGGGAGTGCGTCAGCGCGGTGCCGTGAGGTCCCGATTCGCTACTCGTCGTCCTTGTCGCCTGAAACTTTTCGCTCGGGCCCGGATTCGAAGTAAGGCGACGCCCGATCAGTGCCATGGTCATCCCAGCCGGTCCTGGGCCGCTCTCGAGGGCAGCGCGAGGCAGGAGTCGAATCCGCTTCAGGGAATGCAAGCCTTGAACCGTCAATCCTGGAGGCCCTCATGATTCCGCGCGTCGTTGATGGTTCCCGGGCGGAACCCGTACCACATCGATGGCACGTCCTCCAGGTATTGCGGGCGATGCGATCGGGACATCCGTTCATCCGGCTGTGGGATGCGTCGTACCTGATGCATCTTGAAGGAGTGCCGCTGGCGGTGCATTACTTCGAATTCCTGGAACGCAACGCTTACATCGTCCCCCGTGCAAAGGAAGGTCTGCAGGCCCACTACTACACGCTCACGCCCGCCGGGGTCGAGCTGTACGAAGAAGGGGAGCGCTGGTGGGGGTCCCTGGGGTGGCGACAGAGGCTTTGGGTGGTCTGGAGAGGGTAGACGATCTGATGCCCAGCCCTGAAAGCAAAAATGCCACCCCGAGGGATAGCATCCTTGCTTGAAGCTGGC
>NZ_JBDGKX010000007.1:124599-350995 GCF_057656155.1 Azoarcus sp. Soil_N_20
TGAAGCTGGCTCCTCGACCTGGGCTCGAACCAGGGACCTACGGATTAACAGTCCGGCGCTCTACCGACTGAGCTATCGAGGAATAGATCTGCACTGCTATTGCTTGTGGGGGCAACCCCATTCGCGTCGTCTTCCGACCCGAAGCATTGTTGTTCTTCTGGCTCCTCGACCTGGGCTCGAACCAGGGACCTACGGATTAACAGTCCGGCGCTCTACCGACTGAGCTATCGAGGAACAGAGGCGCGCATTGTAGGTAGTGCGCGCCCTTTCGTCAAGGAAACAGCCGCAGTTTTTGGATGATCTGCGGCTGTGTTCCGGTCAGTCTCAAACCACCGCAGCGATCGCCTTTGCCACGTAGCCGATGTTCTTGGTGTTGAGCGCGGCGAGGCAGATGCGGCCGGTCGACACCGCATAGATGCCGAACTCGCTCTTCAGGCGTTCGACCTGCGCAGCACTCAGGCCGGTATAGGAGAACATGCCGCGCTGCTTGATCACGAACGAGAAGTCCTGTGCCACCCCGGCGGCCTTGAGCGCTTCGACCAGACCGGTGCGCATGGCGCGGATACGGTCGCGCATGCCGGCGAGTTCGTCTTCCCATTGCTGGCGCAGTTCGGGCGAGTTCAGCACCGCGGCAACGACGGCGCCGCCATGGATCGGCGGGTTGGAATAGTTGGTGCGGATCACGCGCTTCACCTGCGACAGCACGCGGCCGCTTTCCTCCTTGCTCGCGGTAATGATCGAGAGCGCGCCGACACGTTCGCCATAGAGCGAGAAGCTCTTCGAGAACGAGCTGGAAACGAAGAACTGCAGCCCGCTCGAGGAGAAGGCACGTACCGCGACCGCATCGGCTTCGATGCCGTCGGCGAAGCCCTGGTAGGCCATGTCGAGGAAGGGAATCAGGCCGCGGTTGCGGCAGGCGTCGACCACCTCGGTCCATTGCTCGTCGGACAGGTCTGCACCGGTCGGGTTGTGGCAGCAGGCATGCAGCACGATCACCGAGCCGGCGGGCAGGCTTTCCAGCTTGGCCTTCATGCCGGCGAAGTTCACGCCGCGGGATTCCGGTTCGTAGTAGGGGTAGGTGTCGACCGGAAAGCCGGCGGACTCGAACAGCGCGCGGTGGTTCTCCCAGCTCGGGTCCGAAATGTACACCGTGGCCCCCGGAACGAGGCGCTTGAGGTAGTCGGCGCCCACCTTGAGTGCGCCGGTACCGCCGAGCGCTTCGACGGTCACGACCTGGCCGTTGGCGATGAGCGCGGAATCCTTGCCCAGCAGCAGGTTCTGCACCGCGTTGTTGTAGGTGGCGGGGCCTTCGATGGGCTGGTAGCCACGCGGCGGCTGCGCTTCGAGGCGAGTTTTCTCGGCCGCGCGAACAGCGCCCAGCAGCGGAATCTTGCCGTTGTCGTCGTAGTACACGCCCACGCCGAGGTTCACCTTTTCGGCGCGCGTATCCGCGTTGAAGGACTCGTTAAGACCGAGGATCGGGTCACGGGGCGCCATCTCGACGGCGGAGAAGATCGATGCGGACATGTGGACTCCAAGAGCTTGGGGTTCTCGCCCGTCGAGCATGGAAACAGACCGTGCCTTGACGTGCGATTTGGGAAATAATCGACGTTTGCCCGTGCTGGTGGCCCAATATTCGCCGCCAGTCGAAACAATCGGAAATTCTAGCATGCAGAGTCCAGGCGACAGTGTTTCGGCGAGCAGGACAGATATCGTCACCTTCGATGGCAGCCCGTTCCGGCTGCATCGGCCGTTTCCGCCCGCAGGCGACCAGCCCGAGGCGATCGCAAAGCTGGTGGAGGGGGTCGAAGACGGTTTGATGTTCCAGACCCTGCTCGGGGTGACCGGCTCCGGCAAGACCTACACCATGGCCAACGTCATCGCCCGCATGGGGCGCCCGGCACTGGTGCTGGCGCCGAACAAGACGCTGGCGGCACAGCTCTATGCCGAGTTTCGCGAGTTCCTGCCCGAGAACGCGGTCGAGTATTTCGTCAGCTACTACGACTACTATCAGCCCGAGGCCTATGTGCCCTCGCGCGACCTGTTCATCGAGAAGGACTCTTCGATCAACGAGCACATCGAGCAGATGCGCCTGTCGGCCACCAAGAGCCTGATGGAGCGGCGCGATGTGGTGATCGTCGCCACCGTGTCGTGCATCTACGGTATCGGCGATCCGGTCGATTACCACGCCATGATCCTGCATCTGCGTGAAGGTGAGCGCGTTGCCCACCGCGATCTCATCCAGCGCCTGGTGGCGATGCAGTACACCCGGTCGGACATCGATTTTCGCCGCGGCACCTTTCGCGTACGCGGTGACGTGATCGACGTGTTTCCATCCGAGAACGCCGAGCTTGCGATCCGGATCGAGCTGTTCGACGACGAGGTCGAGCACCTGACCCTGTTCGACCCGCTGACCGGTCAGCTGCGGCAGAAGCTGGGGCGCTTCACGGTGTACCCCTCGAGTCACTACGTCACCCCGCGGGCGACGGTACTGAAGGCAATCGAGGCGATCAAGGAGGAGCTGAAGCTGCGGGTGCAGCAGTTTCAGCAGGACGGCAAGCTGGTCGAAGCCCAGCGCATCGAGCAGCGCACCCGCTTCGATCTGGAGATGCTCAACGAAATGGGCTTCTGCAAGGGGATCGAGAATTACTCTCGGCATCTGTCCGGGCGCGGACCGGGCGAACCGCCCCCGACCCTGATCGACTATCTGCCGGCCGATGCGCTGATGTTCATCGACGAGTCACACGTGTCGATCGGCCAGGTCGGCGCGATGTACAAGGGCGACCGCTCGCGCAAGGAGAATCTGGTCGGCTATGGATTCCGCCTGCCGTCTGCGCTCGACAACCGACCGCTGAAGTTCGACGAGTTCGAACGCCTGATGCCGCAGACCACCTTCGTGTCGGCCACGCCCGCCGCCTATGAGGCCGAGCACCAGGGCCAGGTAGTCGAGCAGGTGGTGCGCCCGACCGGACTGATCGACCCCGTGGTCGAGGTCCGCCCGGCCGCCACCCAGGTGGACGACCTCCTCGGCGAGATCAAGAAGCGCACCGCGGTGCAGGAGCGCATCCTGGTCACCGTGCTGACCAAGCGTATGGCCGAGGATCTCACCGATTACCTCGGCGAAAATGGCATCCGGGTGCGCTATCTGCACTCCGACATCGATACCGTGGAACGGGTGGAGATCATCCGCGACCTGCGCCTGGGCGAATTCGACGTGCTGGTCGGGATCAACCTGCTGCGCGAGGGGCTGGACATTCCAGAAGTGTCTCTGGTGACCATCCTCGATGCGGACAAGGAGGGGTTTCTGCGTTCGGAACGCTCGCTGATCCAGACCATCGGCCGGGCCGCCCGCCACATCAACGGCACCGCGATCCTTTATGCCGATCGGATCACCAACTCGATGCGTCTCGCAATGGGTGAGACCGAACGTCGCCGCACCAAGCAGATTGCGTTCAACCTGGCGAATGGTATCGTGCCGCGGACCGTCACCAAGCGGATCAAGGACATCATCGACGGGGTCTACTCGGCAGATGACCAGAAGCGCGCGTCGGTGGCGGCGGAGGCGCGGGCAGACTATGCGCTGATGGACGAAAAGGCGCTTGCCAGGACGATCAAGAAGCTGGAAAAGGAGATGCAGGATCATGCGCGCAATCTCGAATTCGAGAAGGCCGCCGCGGCACGGGACGAGTTGTTCCGCCTGCGCGAAAGAGCATTTGGCGCAGATCAGCACGGAAACAGCTAAGAGGTGCAGGAAATGAAACGGGTGCTGTTCGTATGTTCCGGAAATATCTGCAGATCGCCGACTGCAGAGGGGATTGCCCGCCATCTGATCTCGACGTCGGGGCTGGAGTCCCTGATCGAGGTCGGTTCGGCGGGTATCCAGGGCTACCACGCAGGGGAGGCGCCCGATCCGCGTACGCGCAAGGTCGCAGCGCAACGGGGGTACGATTTGTCGACGATCCGGGCGCGCAAGCTCGAGGCGGAGGATTATCAGCGCTTCGATCTGCTGCTGGCAATGGACCGCGGGCATCTCGAGCAGATGATGAAGAACTGCCCCGAGGTGTACCGGATCAAGCTCCGGCTATTCCTCGAGTTTGCCGAGGAAGCGCTGGAGAGGGAGGTTCCCGATCCGTACTATGGCGGGCCGAACGGGTTCGAGTTCGTGCTCGATCTGTGCGAGCAGGGTGTGGATGGTCTGCTGAAGCAGTTGGTGGCCACGGACGGGAAATGACCCCCTGAACCACGCAAAATGAACTGGCCGCCCGAAGGCGGCCAGTTCATTCGGTTCGGCTGCGGCCAGATCCGACCGCAGGATACGCGCTTACTTTTGGGTCTCGACCTGTTGCAGCGGCTCTTCCACCACCACTGCCGCAGGGCGCGGCTTGCGCCCAAGGCGTTCGGGTTCCGGGGCACCGGTGCCGAAGTTTGCCTTCTTCTCCAGGCTGGTCTCGACCAGTTCCAGTCCGGCTTCCTCGAGCACGCCAGTCAGGTCGATCGGCGCTGTCGCAGCGGTGGCAACGGGCGCAGCTGGCGCAGGCGCCACGTTTTCGCCGAGCGGGGGTGTCGTGTCGGCCACGAGCGGTGACGGAGCGGCGATCGACTCGATAGACTCGGTCGGACGCTCGACCTCGACGACCGTGCTCGGTTCGCTCGGTTCGGACAGCTCGACGACGGGCGCCGCTTGCTCCGGTTCGTCAGCGCTCACCACGGCAGGCGCCAGAACCGGTTCCACGATCGCAACCTGTTCCGAAATCGCTTCCGCTGCAGGTTCTGCCGCGGGCATTTCGACCGCGGCCGGTTCGGGAGCAGGAGACTGCTGAGCGGCCACCGGAACCTCCACCGCGACCGGCAACGGAGCAGGCTCCGAAACGGCGGCGATCTCGACTGGCTCGGGGGCCGATGCCGTTTCGATCACGACCGGCAGTTCCGCAGCGACGACGGGCTCGACCACCACAACGGCGGCTTCGCTGACGACCGTTGCGGGTTCGGTCGTGGCTGCGGCGGCCTCGTCGGCGGTCTCGCCGCTGCTCGGCTGCAGTTCGCCGTTTTCCTGCGCTTCGCCCGGACGACGGTCGCGACGACCACGGCTGCGACGGCGACGCTTCTCCGGCGCGCCCTCTTCGGTTGTGGGGACTTCGGCAGCCGGTGCAACGACCGCAACCGCGCTTGATGCTTCGCCCGCACTGATCGCCAACATCTCGACACTGGCCTCGGCGGCCTTGTCCAACTCCTCCTGACGCGGCTGGCGCTGGCGTCCACGACCGCGGCCACGACCACCTTCTTCGGCGCGGTCGGTCCGCTCGGTGCGTTCGCCACGTTCCTGCTTGTCCTGAGTCTGACGTTGAGGCTTGTCGCGTTCTGCGCTTTCGCCACGGTCGGCGCGCGCCGCGTTGCGACCGCTGCTTGCCTCGGCTTCGGTGCGCTCACCGCGTTCTCCGCGCTGACCGTCGCGACGCCCGTTGCGACCACCGCCGTTACGGCCACCGCCGCTACGCTCGCCCCGACCACGGGTTTCGCGCTTGGGGGGCGTTTCGACGACCGGTTGCGGTGCGACTTCAGGCGTCTTGTCCGAGCTGAACCAGCCAATGATGCGGGCGATCAAGCCCTTCTCCGCGGGCGCGGCGACCGGCGCAGCTGCCTCGGCCTGGGCGCGGTGTTCGACCAGCGGCGCGGGCTGAGCCGCCGAAATACCCTTTACGGCAGCCTCCTGGCGCACCGGCTTGTCGCCTTCCTTGATCGGCATGCCGGTTTCCGAGGCGACCGGCTGCTGCACCATCTGATAGCTGGCGAGCGCGATGTCTTCCTGGTTCAACTGGTCGTGGCGCAGACGGATGATCTCATGCGCCGGCGTTTCCATATGGCGGTTCGGGACGATGATCAGCTGAACCTTGTGGCGGAACTCGATGCGGGCGATGTCGACCCGCTTCTCGTTGAGCAGGAAGGTCGCGACATCCACCGGCACCTGCAGATGCACGGCACCGGTGTTGTCCTTCATCGCTTCCTCTTCGAGGATGCGGATGATGTGCAGCGCCGAAGACTCGGTGCTCCGGATGTGGCCGGTCCCGTTGCAACGCGGGCAGGTGATGTAGCTGGTCTCGGCCAGGGCCGGACGCAGGCGCTGGCGCGACAGCTCGAGCAGGCCGAAGCGGCTGATCTTGCCGGTCTGGACGCGGGCACGATCGTGGCGCAGCGCGTCGCGCAGGCGGTTCTCGACTTCGCGCTGGTTCTTCTGCGACTCCATGTCGATGAAGTCGATCACGATCAGGCCGCCAAGGTCGCGCAGGCGCAACTGACGGGCGATCTCGTCCGCAGCCTCGAGGTTGGTGCGGAAGGCGGTTTCCTCGATGTCGGCACCCTTGGTGGCGCGGCCCGAGTTGACGTCGACCGAGACCAGTGCTTCGGTGTGGTCGATGACCACGGCGCCGCCCGAGGGCAGGCCGACCTGGCGCGAGTACGCCGATTCGATCTGATGTTCGATCTGGAAGCGCGAGAACAGCGGCACGTCGTCCTGGTAACGCTTGATCCGATTGACGTTGCCCGGCATCACGTGAGCCATGAACTGATGGGCCTGCTCGTGAATCTCGTCGGTGTCGATCAGGATCTCGCCGATATCGGGCTGGAAGTAGTCCCGGATCGCACGAATCACCAGGCTGCCTTCCTGATAGATCAGGAACGCACCGGTCTGGCCCTGGGCGGCGCCTTCGATGGCCGTCCACAGCTGCATCAGGTAGTTCAGGTCCCACTGCAGTTCTTCGGCGCCACGGCCGATTGCAGCGGTACGGGCAATCAGGCTCATGCCCGACGGCACGTCGAGCTGGTCCATGACCTCGCGCAGCTCGGCGCGCTCGTCACCCTCGACGCGGCGCGATACGCCACCGCCGCGCGGGTTGTTCGGCATCAGCACCAGGTAACGGCCGGCGAGCGAGATATAGGTGGTGAGCGCCGCACCCTTGTTGCCGCGCTCGTCCTTCTCGACCTGGACGATCAGTTCCTGGCCTTCGCGCAGGGCTTCCTTGATGCTGGCCTTGCTCGCATCCACGCCGGGCTGGAAATAGGAGCGCGAGATCTCCTTGAACGGCAGGAAACCGTGACGCTCGGCACCGTAATCGACGAAGGCGGCCTCGAGGCTGGGCTCGAGGCGGGTGATGACCGCCTTGTAGATGTTGCTCTTGCGTTCTTCCTTGTTGGCCGACTCGATATCGAGATCGATCAGTTTCTGACCGTCTACGATCGCGACGCGAAGTTCTTCGGCCTGCGTCGCATTGAAAAGCATGCGCTTCATTTGGATCGTCTCCCGCGCAATGGACACGGGCAGGACGAACGGCGCGCACCATCGCGCTCTCCGGGTTCAGGAGCAGTTGGGTAGGGCTACTTAAATCCGGTGGTTGGATAAGGGCTGTGATGGGTCGGCTGGTCGATATTCTCTTGTTCCTGCCCGCTTTGGTCCTCGGACCTGCCGGCAGGATCATTTGATCCTGCTTGTGTGTTGCGCGTCTAAATCCAACCGCGAGGCTGGATGGGTATGTAGAAGTTTGTCGATTGCGTTACCATCGGCGCCCTTTCAGGGCTACGTGTGGCACGCTACGGTTTTCCGGGAGCGCTCGTGCGGGCTCATCGTCGTCCATCCTCCACCGCCTTGTGGCGCGAGGGGATGCCGACCGCAACCGGAAGCAACCGCACGGAAGTATATTTCAGGATGATGATTCAAGGCAAAGCGATTGCGGTGCGGCACGAGCGGATCGATGAATCCGCGGCGGGTCAGCGCATCGACAACTACCTGATGCGGATTGCGAAAGGGGTGCCCAAGAGTCACGTCTATCGCATCCTGCGCAGCGGGGAAGTACGCGTCAACGGCGGACGGGTGCAGCAAACCTACCGGCTGGCGATCGGTGACGAGATCCGCATTCCGCCGATGCGGGTGTCGGAGTCTGCGCAGTCGAACCCGCCGCCGCCAGGCAAGGCATTGCCGGTGGTGTTCGAGGACGACGCGGTGTTGGTCATCGACAAGCCGGCGGGCAAGGCCGTACATGGCGGCAGCGGCATCAGTTTCGGCGTCATCGAGCAGTTGCGCGTGCAGCGTCCCGAATTGCGCATGCTGGAACTGGCGCATCGCCTCGATCGCGATACGTCGGGGCTGCTGATCGTGGCCAAGAAACGCTCGGCGCTCACCGTGCTGCACGACATGATGCGCGACGGGGCGATGGAGAAGCGCTATCTCACCCTGGTCCCCGGGCGTTGGGTCAATCCGGTCCAGCATGTGAAGGTGCCGCTGTACAAATACCTCACCGCCGAGGGCGAGCGCAGGGTGCGGGTCAGCCCCGACGGCAAGGCATCGCACAGTATCGTGCGCCTGGTGCGGCGCTGGAAAAGCTACAGCCTGCTCGAAGTGGAACTGAAAAGCGGGCGCACGCATCAGATCAGGGTGCATCTTGCGCATCTCGGCTTTCCGCTGTGCGGCGACGACAAATACGGTAACTTTCCCCTCAACAAGGCGCTCGAAGCCGAAGGACTCAAACGCATGTTCCTGCACGCGGCAAAACTGAGCTTCAGTCATCCGCTGACCGGCGAGGCCCTGGTGTTCGAGGCCGCGCTGCCCCCGGAGTTGCAGCAGTTCATCGATCGGCTCGATGCGCGGGAGCCGGAAGACAATGGCTGAACGCTTCGATCTGGTGGTGTTCGACTGGGACGGGACGGTGCTCGACTCCGCCGCGGCCATCGTGAGCGCGATTGGCGCGGCGTGCCAGGATCTAGGTTTGCCTCAGCCGTCCGACGAGCGTGCCCGTTACGTGATTGGCCTGGGGCTGGGCGATGCGCTGCGGCATGCGGTGCCGGAGTTGCCGGAGCAGGATTACTCTCGCATGGTCGAGCGCTATCGCCACCACTATCTCGCGTCCGATCACGAGCTCACCCTCTTCCCCGGGGTGGCCGCCACCATCGCATGGCTGGCCGGGCAGGATCGCCTGCTGGCGGTGGCGACCGGCAAGAGCCGGGCCGGACTGAATCGCGCGCTCGAGCATTCGGGGCTCGGGCAGTTCTTTCACAGCACGCGCTGCGCCGACGAGTGCTTCTCCAAGCCCCACCCGGCGATGCTGGAGCAGATCATGGATGAGCTCGGGGTGATGCCCGAGCGCACCCTGATGATCGGCGACACCACCCATGATCTCCAGATGGCGAAAAACGCCGGGGTATCCGGACTTGCCGTGACCTTTGGCGCGCATCCGGCTGCGGTCCTGCGTGCCGCCGCGCCGGTGGCATGTGTCGATACCCCGCAGGAGCTCGATGCATGGCTGCGGGCAAACGTCTGATCTGTGCGTCTGTTGCGCTCGAAGATGGCGGTGACGGGATCCGCTTCGAGGTCGGTGACGGCGTGCGCCCGAATCCCGCTTTTGCGGTGCGCTATCGCGGACGGGTGTATGCCTACCTCAACCGCTGCGCCCATGTTCCGGTCGAGATGGACTGGATGGAAGGCAAGTTTTTCGACATGAGCGGGCACATGCTGATCTGCGCGGTTCATGGCGCGCATTACGATCCGCGCAATGGCCGCTGCCTGATGGGGCCATGCAAGGGTGCTTCCCTGAAGCCGCTGGCCATTGTCGAAGACGACGGCAAGGTTTATCTGATCGAGCAGTAGCCTTGTCACGTCTGAGGTGACGTATCGGGTCAGGTCCCGCCTGCCAGCAGCAGAAAGAGGGCGGGACGCTTCGTGATCTGAGGGGTCTCGCTCGCCCGCCAGGCGCGGACGGTGCGGGTCAGCACTAGTTCGCCGGGCGTGCTCAGGTCGCAGGCGACACAGAGCCGGGTGTCCGGGCTGCAGATGCGGAGCAGGGCCTCGAACATGCGGTCGTTGCGGTAAGGGGTTTCGATAAAGATCTGTGTTCTGCCGATGCGACGGGATTCGTCTTCGAGTGCCCGCAGGCTGGCATCGCGCTCGCTTTCTGCAACCGGAAGATAGCCGTGAAAAGCGAAACTCTGGCCATTGAGGCCGGACCCCATGAGTCCGAGCAGAATCGACGACGGACCGACCAGCGGCACTACCCGTATGCCCAGCGCGTGTGCTCGCGCCACCAGGCGGGCGCCCGGATCGGCCACTGCCGGGCAGCCCGCGTCGGACATGAGGCCGATATCCTTGCCGTGCAGTGCAGGGGTGAGCAGGGCGTCCAGTGCAGCATTGTCGGCGGTGGCGGGGAGTTCCTGGATATCGGTGTCACGCAGGACGCCGGGAAAGTCGATCTGCTTGAGATGGGCGCGTGCAGCGCGGGCGTTCTCGACCACGAAGTGTTGAATCGAGGCGGCACGCTGCTGGACCTCCGCCGGCAGAAAGGATGGCCATGCCGCCTCGCCGAGACTGACCGGCACCAGGTACAGTGCTCCCTGTCCGGCTCTGCTCATGGAAGCTGCACCCCTTCCGCGCGCAGCATGCGCGCAAGGGCGATAAGGGGCAGGCCGATCAGTGCGGTGGGGTCGTCCCCGCTGAGCGCATCGAGCAACGAGATTCCCAGGCCTTCGGACTTGGCGCTGCCTGCGCAGTCGAGCGGCATTTCGATCTCTACATAGCGGCGGATCTCATCCCCGCTCAGCGTGCGAAAGCGTACCCGGGTCGCGACGCCTTCGCACTGCATATGCCCGCTGCGGCTGTTCAGCAGCGCGACGGCGGTGTGGAACACCACTTCGCGGCCGCTCATCTGCTGCAGCTGCGCGACCGCTCGATCCACCGTTCCGGGTTTGCCGAAGATGTCATCGCCCGCGTAGGCCACCTGGTCGCTGCCAATGATCAGGGCGTCCGGGTAAAGGCCGGCAACGGCCAGCGCCTTGTCCCGCGCGAGGCGTTCGGCCAGGCCGGGGGGGGATTCGCCGCGCTGCGCGCTTTCGTCGGTCTCTGGCCGGGTCGTCTCGAAAGGGAGGTTGAAGCGCTCCAGCAGCTGCTTGCGATACAGGGAGGTTGAGGCGAGAACGATTTTCATGAGTTTGGAAGTCGAAGGCAGGAGGCTGGCGGGCGAGACTGCGTCGCAATGGGCTTTGACAGCTGCGACGAAAAAATAATATCATGCGCGGCTTATGTCTAACCAAGACTCCAAACCCGGTCATATCGCGGATGTATTCAAGTTCGCAGCCGAACAACGCAGCCTGTCGGGCAAGGTCGAAGTCGCTTCGATGTTGCGATTGTCGGATCAGCTGACCGATACGGCCGGTGTCGTGGAGTATCGGATCGACGGAAGCAGGGAGCCGGAAAGCGGGCCCCGTCTGCATTTGACGATCGACGGGCGGCTGATGTTGCGTTGTCAGCGTTGTCTGGGTGGCCTTGGTTGGGATCTGGCGGTCAGTACTTTGCTTCAGCCGGTTCGTGCCGGTCAGGAAATTCCTGACGACGAGCTGGAAGACGATGAGGTCGATGCGATCGAGGTCGGGGACGATCTGGATGTGCTCGGTCTGATCGAGGACGAGATTCTTCTCGCTCTGCCGATTGCGCCCCGTCATGATGAATGTGAATCGCCTCGCCCCGATGGCGGAGCAGAAAAGAAATCGCCTTTCGCTGTGCTGTCCGGATTGCGTGGCAACAGCGGTGCAGTTTAGGTAACGTTTTGATTTAGGAGTTTTTCATGGCCGTCCAGCAGAACAAGAAGTCCCCCTCCAAGCGTGGCATGCATCGTGCGCACGATTTCCTGACCGCACCGGCGCTGGCCGTCGAAGCGACCACCGGTGAAGTCCACCTGCGTCACCATATCAGCCCGAACGGCTTCTACCGCGGCAAGAAGGTTGCAAAGGCCAAGGGCGAATAAGTTCGCGTCCTGATCTGAAGGAGGCGGCGCAGCGCGCAATGCGCCTGCGCCGCCTTTTTTATCCCCAATTTCTGAATCACGCGAGAAGCCGATGGGTGTCACCATTGCAATCGACTGCATGGGTGGCGATCACGGTCCGGTCGTGACCGTGCCTGCTGCGCTGTCCTTTTTGCGCAGCCATCCTGCTGTGCACGCGATCCTGGTCGGGCGCGAAGAGTCGCTCACGCCGCTGCTCGGACACGCGCTGGCGGAACTCGGTCCCCGGGTCCGACTGCATCATGCGTCCGAGGTCGTCGGCATGGACGAACCGCCTGCCAGCGCCATGCGCAGCAAGAAGGACTCGTCGATGCGGGTCGCCATCGATCTGGTCAAGGCCGGCGAGGCGGCGGCTGCCATTTCGGCGGGTAACACCGGCGCACTGATGGCGATCTCCCGGTTCGTGCTGAAGACGCTGCCCGGCATCGATCGCCCCGCGATCAGTTCGATCCTGCCCACGCTTCGCGGGCACACTTACGTGCTCGATCTCGGCGCCAACGTCGACTGCACCGCAGAGCATCTGTTGCAGTTCGGGATCATGGGATCGATGCTGGTCGCTGCGGTGGATCATGTCGAGCGTCCGCGGGTCGGATTGCTCAATATCGGCGAAGAGGCGATCAAGGGTAACGAGATCGTCAAGCAGGCCGGAGAGTTGCTGCGCGGCAGCGGCCTCAATTTCTACGGCAACGTCGAAGGGGACGACATCTACAAGGGCACCGCGGATGTGGTGGTCTGCGACGGGTTTGTCGGCAACGTTGCGCTCAAGACCTCGGAAGGACTTGCCCAGATGCTGTCCACCTTCCTGCGCGAAGAATTCGGGCGCAATCTCCTGACTCGCGCGATGGCCCTGGTGGCACTTCCGGTCCTGAAGAAGTTCAAGCACCGGGTCGATCACCGACGATACAACGGCGCGGTACTGCTCGGGCTGCGGGGCGTCGTGGTGAAGAGCCATGGCTCGGCGGACAGCTTTGCATTCGAGCAAGCCATCGGTCGTGCCGCGGATGCTGCAGGGAACCAGTTGATCGAACGGATCAGCAGAAAAATGGCGAGCATGAGTGAGGTCGCGGCATGATCTACGCAAGAATCTCGGGTACCGGCAGTTACCTGCCCGGAGAACCGGTCAGCAATGACGATCTCGTCAAACGCGGGATCGATACCTCTGACGAGTGGGTCACAACCCGCACCGGGATTCGTGCCCGCCATCTCGCCTCGGCCGATGTCGGCTCCAGTGACCTCGCACTGTTTGCTGCCGAACGCGCCATCGAGGCGGCCGGGTGCGAACCGGAGGACATCGACCTCATCATCGTCGCCACCTCGACGCCTGACTTCATCTTCCCGAGTACGGCAGCGCTGCTCCAGTCCAAGCTCGGGATTCGCAACGGCGCGGCGGCCTTCGATGTGCAGGCGGTCTGCAGCGGTTTCGTCTATGCGCTGACCATTGCCGAAAAATTCATCCGTTCGGGTAGCAACAAGCGTGCGCTGGTCGTCGGCGCCGAGGTGTTCTCCCGCATTCTGGACTGGTCTGATCGCAGCACCTGTGTGCTGTTCGGCGACGGTGCCGGGGCGGTGGTGCTGGAAGCATCCGAAATGCCGGGTATCCGCACCACGGCGCTTCATGCCGATGGTAGCCATCACCCCATCCTGTGCGTGGCCGGCGGCGTGGCTGCCGGGCAGGTCATCGGCGATCCCTTCCTGCGCATGGATGGACAGGCCGTGTTCAAGTTCGCGGTCAAGGTGCTCGGCGATGTCGCGAACGAGGTGCTGGAAGCGGCAGGGGCCACGGTCGACAGTGTCGATTGGCTGATTCCCCATCAGGCCAACATTCGTATCATCCAGGCTACCGCGCGGCGACTCGGCGTGTCGATGGAGCGTGTCATCACCACCGTCGAGAGCCACGGCAACACCTCGGCGGCATCGATCCCGCTCGCCCTCGATCTGGCTGTGCGCGACGGGCGCATTCGCCCCGGTCATCGAGTGATCATCGAGGGGGTCGGCGGCGGGTTCACCTGGGGCGCGGCCCTGATCGATTTCTGAGTTCTTCCTCGATGCAAACGGAGAAATGATGGCTTTTGCGCTGGTTTTCCCCGGTCAGGGGTCGCAATCGGTCGGCATGATGGCCGCCTACGGTGAATCCCCTGTCATTCGTAACACCTTCGCCGAGGCGTCCGGCGCCCTGGGCGAGGATTTGTGGCAGATGGTCAGTGAAGGCCCGGCCGAGCGTCTGGCGCTCACGGTCAATACCCAGCCGCTGATGCTGACCGCCGGCGTTGCCGCCTACCGCGCGTGGCTGGCGGCGGGCGGGCCGCGGCCCGGGCTGGTTGCCGGGCACAGTCTGGGTGAATACTCCGCCCTGGTTGCTGCAGGAGCGCTGACTTTTGCCGACGCCGTACCGCTGGTCCGTTTCCGTGCGCAGGCCATGCAGGAGGCCGTACCGGCGGGCGAGGGCGCGATGGCGGCCCTGCTCGGGCTCGAAGCCGACGCCGTGCGCGAGGCTTGCAGCGAAGCTGCGCAGGGCGAGGTGGTCGAGGCGGCGAACCTGAACGCTCCCGGTCAGATCGTGATTGCGGGGGCCAGGGCCGCAGTGGAGCGGGCGATCGAGGCCGCCAAGGCGCGCGGTGCAAAACGTGCAATGCTGTTGCCCGTATCCGCGCCCTTTCATTGTGCATTGATGCGTCCGGCCGCCGAACGCCTTGCCGAGCGGCTGGCAACGATTGACGTCAGCATGCCTTCGATTGCCGTGCTCAACAACGTGGATGTCGCCAGCTACAGCGAGCCGGCGCAGATTCGCGACGCATTGGTGCGTCAGGCGTTTTCGCCGGTGCGCTGGATCGAATCGGTGCAGGCAATGGCTGCGCGCGGGATGACCCATGTCATTGAATGCGGGCCGGGCAAGGTGCTCGCGGGCATGACCAGGCGGATTGCCAAGGTAGTGGAGGGCGGGTCGGCACACGACGCCGCCAGTCTGGAGCAAATGATTGCAGCAGTGAGGTCGGCATGAGCTTTTCCCTGGAAGGACAGATCGCGCTGGTGACCGGCGCATCGCGCGGCATCGGTCGTGCGGTTGCGCTCGAACTGGGCAAGTTGGGAGCCACCGTCATCGGCACCGCAACTTCGGCGAACGGCGCAGCCGATATCGCTGCAGGGCTTGAAGAGGCCGGACTCAAGGGTACCGGACTGGCGCTCGATGTCACCGATGCACCGGCGTGCGAGGCCGTGGTCGGGGAGATCGAGAAGCGCTACGGTGCAGTCGGCATCCTGGTCAACAATGCCGGCATCACCCGTGACAACCTCGCGATGCGGATGAAGGACGACGAGTGGGATTCGGTCATCGATACCAACCTCAAGTCCGTGTTCCGGATGTCGCGACTGGTGATGCGTGGCATGATGAAGGCCCGTAATGGCCGCATCATCAACATCACTTCGGTAGTCGGCAGTGCCGGAAACCCCGGGCAGGCAAACTATGCGGCGGCAAAGGCCGGCGTGGCCGGAATGAGTCGCGCCCTGGCACGTGAACTGGGTAGCCGCAATATCACGGTCAATTGCGTGGCACCGGGTTTCATCGACACCGACATGACACGAGCGCTGCCCGACGCCGCGCGCGATGCGCTTCTGGGGAATATTGCACTGGGCAGGCTGGGACGGCCGGAGGAAATCGCCGGCGCCGTCGCTTTCCTGGCTTCACCGGCCGCCGCCTATGTCACTGGCACAACACTGCATGTCAATGGTGGCATGTACATGTCGTGATCGCTCGCCGCGATAGCGGAAGCGGTCCTTTTTGGTAGAATACACGGGTTTTTTTCTTACACATCTGCATTTTCAGGGAAGGAGTATGTTCATGGAGAACATCGAACAGCGCGTCAAGAAGATCGTTGCGGAGCAACTCGGCGTAAACGAATCGGAGATCAAGAACGAGTCCTCGTTCGTGGATGATCTGGGCGCGGATTCGCTGGACACCGTGGAACTGGTCATGGCACTGGAAGAAGAGTTCGAGTGCGAGATCCCGGACGAAGAGGCTGAAAAGATCACCAACGTTCAGCAGGCGATTGACTACGTCAGCGCCCACCTCAAGAAGTAATTCTGCTTTCCTTCCGGACTTCGCCGCGGCGGAGTCCGGATCGATCCTTATTCTCCGCCTTGATTCCTTACGGAGGCGCCCGTGTCGCGTCGTAGAGTCGTCGTCACCGGTCTGGGACTCGTCTCGCCGGTCGGCAATACTGTTCCAGAAGCCTGGGACAACCTGATTGCCGGCAAGAGCGGCATCGGTCCCATCACCCGTTTCGATCCGAGTGCATTTGCTGCCCGGATTGCCGGTGAGGTCAAAAATTTCGATATCGCTGCCTATCTTTCCGCGAAAGAGGCACGCCGCATGGATGTATTCATCCACTACGGTATGGCAGCCGGCATCCAGGCAGTTCGTGACTCCGGAATCGAGGTAAACGAAGCAAACGCCGAGCGTATCGGTGTCAACATCGGCTCCGGCATTGGCGGTCTGCCAATGATCGAAGATACCCATGATGACTACCTTGCCGGCGGGCCGCGCAAGATTTCACCGTTTTTCATCCCGGGTACGATCATCAACATGATCTCCGGAAACCTGTCGATCATGTTCGGTCTTAAGGGCCCCAATGTCGCGGTGGTGACGGCGTGCACCACCGGGCTGCATGCGATCGGTCTCAGTGCGCGCATGATCGAGTACGGCGACGCCGACGTCATGGTGTGCGGGGGCGCCGAGTCCACCGTGACCCATCTCGCGGTCGGCGGGTTCTCGTCGGCCAAGGCGCTGTCCACCCGCAATGACGACCCGGCGACTGCAAGTCGTCCGTGGGACAAGGGGCGCGATGGCTTCGTGCTGGGCGAAGGTGCCGGTGTGCTGGTGCTCGAGGAGTATGAGCATGCGGTCAAGCGTGGTGCAAAGATCTACGCCGAACTTGCCGGTTTCGGCATGAGCGGTGATGCCTACCACATGACCGCGCCGGACATGGACGGGCCGCGGCGCAGCATGGTGAATGCGCTCAAGAATGCCGGTGTCAATCCGGACGAGGTTCATTATCTCAACGCCCATGGCACCTCGACTCCGCTCGGCGACAAGAACGAGACCGAGGCGATCAAGCTGGCTTTCGGTGCCGATACCGCCAGGAAACTGGTGGTCAATTCGACCAAATCGATGACCGGTCACTTGCTTGGCGGCGCAGGCGGCCTGGAGTCGGTGTTTACCGTGCTGGCGGTCCATCACCAGATTTCGCCGCCGACGATCAACATCTTCGAGCAGGATCCGGAGTGCGATCTGGACTACTGCGCGAACGTGGCGCGCTCGATGAAGATCGACGTGGCCATGAAGAACAATTTCGGTTTCGGCGGTACCAACGGAACCCTGGTGTTCCGCAAGGTGTAGGCGATGTAGGCGGGAGGCGTCGATGGCTTACCCGCTTGCGATCGCATTGCAGTCCTCACCGGGTCTGCTGGCGCCAGTCCTGGCCGCACACGCTGCGGTGGGGCTGGCGCTTTATCATTCCGGTCTCGGCTCGTGGACGCTCGGGGGGTGCGGGCTGCTGGTGCTTGTTTCTGGGTTTTCCGCGGTCGTGAGCGAGTGGCGAAAGCGCGGTCTCGTCCTCATCCTGCATGAGGACGGCGGCGCCAGTCTCCAGCGCACAGGACTCGCGCCCTGCGTTGCACGGATCGGTCCGGGGGCGGTCGTGTTCTCAGGCGTGATCTGGTTTCGGCTGGAGTTGCTCGAAGCCGAGCGCTGGCGGCGCAGGCATCTCCGAATGATGCTCGTCGCCGGCAATGTGCAGGCCGGACAGTGGCGCGCGTTCAGAGTCTGGCTTCGCCACCGGGCACTCAGGCTGGCGGCTGTTTCTGCCTGAAACGGGGCGGACGCAACACGGTGTCGCGGGCGAGGGGCAGCGTGTCCGGATAGTCGCGGGAGTGATGCAGGCCGCGGCTTTCCTTGCGTTTGAGGGCGCAGCGCACGATCAGATCTGCAGTCACGACCAGATTGCGCAACTCGATCAGGTCGTTCGACACCCGGAAGTGCGAGTAGAACTCGTGGATCTCGCGCTCGAGAAGACGGATGCGGTGCTGGGCACGTTTGAGCCGCTTGGTCGTACGTACGATGCCGACGTAATCCCACATCGCCCGACGCAATTCAGCCCAGTTGTGCGAGATCACCACCTCCTCGTCGGCATCGGTCACCCGACTCTCGTCCCATGCCGGCAGTGCAGGCATGGATTCGACCGGTTTCGCGAGGATGTCCTGGGCAGCCGCCTCGCCGAATACCAGGCACTCGAGCAGCGAATTGCTGGCCAGCCGGTTCGCGCCATGCAGACCGGTGCCTGCCGACTCTCCGACTGCGTACAGGCCGGGAACATCCGTTCGTGCCGCCAGATCGGTGACGATGCCGCCGCACGAGTAGTGCGCGGCCGGGACGACCGGGATCGGTTCGCGCGTGATGTCGATACCGAGTTCGAGGCAGCGTGAGTAGATATTCGGAAAGTGCCCGCGCAGCCAGTCTGCTGGTTTGTGGCTGATATCGAGGTAGACGCAGTCGAGGCCGCGCTTCTTCATCTCGAAATCGATGGCGCGGGCGACGATATCCCGTGGTGCGAGCTCTTCCCGGGGGTCGTGTTCGGGCATGAAGCGGGTGCCGTCGGGAAGTCGCAGCAGCCCGCCTTCGCCGCGGACCGCCTCGGAGATCAGGAACGACTTTGCTTGCGGGTGATAGAGACAGGTCGGGTGAAACTGGACGAACTCCATGTTCCGCACCCTGCATCCGGCGCGCCAGGCCATCGCGACTCCGTCGCCGGTGGCGACGTCCGGATTGGTGGTGTACAGATATACCTTCCCCGTCCCCCCGGTCGCCACCACGGTGTTGCGGGCGCTGATGGTGATTACCTGGTCTTGGTGGATGTCGAGCACGTAGGCGCCGACGCATCCGGCGCCCGGCATCCCGATCTTGTCGCCCAGCACGAGGTCGATCGCGATATGGTGTTCGAGTATGTCGATATTCGGATGGGCCAGCACTTCTTCGCCCAGAGTCGCCTGCACCGCGGCGCCGGTCGCGTCCGCGGCATGAATGATGCGCCGATGCGAATGCCCGCCTTCCCGGGTGAGGTGGTAGCCAAGGACGGACTGGTCTTCGCGGGTAAAGGGGACACCGCGGCCGATCAGCCATTCGATCGCCCGCTTTCCATGCTCCACGACGTAGCGCGTTGCCGCCGGATCGCACAGCCCGGCCCCGGCGGTCAAGGTATCCTGGATGTGGGCTTCGATGCTGTCGGCGGTGTCGAGCACGGCGGCGATGCCGCCCTGCGCCCACGCACTTGCGCTATCGGTAAGCTGTCGCTTGGTCACGATCGCCACCTTCAGGTGATCGGCGAGTCGCAATGCCAGCGACTGACCGGCGGTGCCACTTCCGAGAATCAGGACATCGTACTGTTTGTGCAAGATGACGACCGTGCGAAGGGTGAAAGCGTGGAAATATATCACGCAGCCCGGTATCCGGATGCTCGGCCTGAGCTCCCGCGCAGCCTCGCCCGATATCGTCGGACGCCAGCGTGGGCGCCGGATACCCCTGTCGCCGTCTGAACTAATTCGCCACCGACCTGTCTTGAGACGTACTACTTCATTTTGCTGAGTGTGCAAGCGGTCGCTTATACTTCTGCGGTTTAGTCACTTTCCGAAGAAGAACAGACCTCCAATGAGCGATCGCGAAATCGATCAGCAACTGGTCGAACGCGTACAGCGCGGCGACAAGCAGGCCTTCAGCCTGTTGGTAACCAAATACCAACGCAAGCTGCAGCGGCTGCTTTCGCGCCTGATTCGCGATCCGGCCGAAGTTGAAGACGTGGCCCAGGAAACGTTCATCAAGGCATATCGTGCCCTGAGTTCGTTCCGGGGTGAAAGTGCGTTTTATACATGGCTATACCGAATCGGGATCAATACCGCGAAGAACTATCTGGTGTCGCAGAAGCGTCGCGCGCCTACGTCCACCGGTTACGACTCCGAGGAGGCCGAGACATTCGAAGATGGTGACCAGCTTCGCGACAACAACACGCCCGAGCGCCTGCTGATGACCCGGCAGATTGCGCAGACGGTGGATGAAGCGATGGCTGCACTGCCGGAGGAATTGCGCACGGCAATCATGCTGCGCGAACTTGAAGGACTGAGTTACGAGGAGATCGCCAACATCATGGACTGTCCGATCGGAACAGTGCGTTCCCGGATCTTCCGTGCCCGTGAGGCGATTGCTGAACGACTGCGGCCGTTGCTCGACACGGCGCCGGATAAACGTTGGTAGGTGACTGGCATGAATGACAAACTCTCTGCACTGATCGATGGCGATCTCGACGAACAGGCAGTGCGCCTGATCGTCGACCGTCTTAATCGCGACGATGCGCTCCGCAAAGAATGGGACGTCTATTGTCTGATCGGAGATACCCTTCGCGGCGAGTATCACGATTCATCCGATCTGGTCGTGCGCGTCATGTCCGGACTCGACTCGGAGCCGACCGTGCTGTCTCCCCGTTCGTCGGTCAGTGACGCCCCGCGGCGCTCGCTTTGGCATTCCCTGCTGCCGGTCGCGGCATCGGTGATGGGGGTTGCCGCGGTCGGGCTGGTGGCCAGCACGATGTATTCCGACGACGCGGCGGTGGCCCCGGTGGCCTCGATCCAGCGGGTCGCGTCGCAGTCGGGCATGCAGCCGGTGTCGACGCCTGCTCCGGCGGCCAACGATCTCCATCGGGAGTACGTATTCGTCCATCAGTCGATGACCAGCGGCGGTCCGATGCCTGCCGCGGTGCAGTACGTCCGGACCGTGTCGCCCCTCCCGCAGGAAAGCGCCCGATGAGGTTCTGGCTCCTTGCTGTCGGACTGTGCTCCCTGTTTTTTCCTCCTCTGGCAAGTGCAGAACCGCCCTCGGATCCGCTGTCGTGGCTGGGTCGGATCGCTGCGGCCAGTCAGCGCCTGAACTACGTGGGAACCTTCAGCTACCAGTCCGGAAAACAGATCGAGACCTCGCGCATTGCCCATCGCGCGGATGGCGAAGGCGAATTCGAGCGTCTCGAGGTACTGGACGGCAGCCCACGCGAAGTCATACGCAGCAATGCTGAAGTTCGCTGCGTGCTACCCGACCAGCGAACCGTGATCATCGACCAGGCCGGCACTCGACGGGCCTTTCCGGCGCGCCTGCCGACCTCTTACACTGGTCTTGCCGAAAGCTATCGCATCCGCAAGGGCGAGGTGAGCAGGGTTGCCGGCTACGAGGCACAGTCCATTGTTCTCGAGCCCAGGGACGATCTTCGTTATGCCCACGTGTTGTGGGCCGAGATGCAGACTGGCCTGTTGCTGAAGTCGAGAATGCTCGACGAACGCGGCGAGATGATCGAGCAATTCACCTTCAGCGACCTGCGCATCGGGGGCGACATCGACAAGGACTTGCTCAAGCCGCGCTACCGGCAGGGAGACGGCTGGCGAGTGGTCAACGTTCAGGGCGACCAGATGAGCAAGGCCGACTCCGGCTGGATGTTGCGCGATCCGCTGCCCGGATTCGCGTTGAGTTCGGTCGTGCGCCGACCGCTCGGAACGGAGCGGGACGAGGCGCTGCACATGGTGTTCAGTGATGGCCTCGCTGCGGTATCGGTCTTCATCGAGCCGATCGGCACCGAACTCGAGCGGCCCGAGGCCGGAGCATCGTCGAGCGGCGCGATCAACATCTACAAGCGCATCGTCGACGGCGTGCTGGTCACCGCGCTGGGCGAGGTTCCCGCAAAGACGGTGAAGAAGATGGCGGAGAGTGTCGAGGCCGTGCAGCGATGATCGAGGTGCCGGCGGAAGTTGTGCGCGTCGATGGCGGGCAGGCGTGGGTGCGACTCAGCGAGCGGCAAGGCGGATGCGGACGCTGCGATGAGCCCGGCGGTTGTCGTTCGATGCGCATTACCGATGCCTTCGGTGCGCCGCGGCAGATGTTTGTACTGCCTGATCCGTTCGGGCTGCATCCAGGCGACCGGGTCAAGGTCGCGATTCCCGAAGGGGCGCCGCTGAAGGCGGCGCTGCTCAGCTATGGTCTCGGTGCAGCCCTCATGCTGACCGGTGCGGCAGCAGGCAGCGCGCTGGCAGACGTGGTGTCGACCGATCTCGGTGCCGGGCTCGGTGCTCTCGGCGGGCTCGGACTCGCCGTCGCGATCAACAGGATTCTTGCCCGCAGCAGGCGCTGGCGGGGTGGCCTGAGGATGTCGCTGGTCCTCGATCAAATGTCTTGCAAGCACGCCCAAATCTCATGATCCGCCTGTTCCGTAGCGCCATGCTGGCGTTCGTCTTCCAGTGTTTTGCCCCGCTTGCGACAGCTGCCGGCGTCCTCCCCGACTTTACCGCGCTGGTCGAGCGCGAGGGCGCGGCGGTCGTCAACATCAGCGCCATTGCCGGTCCGGCTTCGAGGGCGCGTGGCCTGCCGGAACTGGACGAAGGCGACCCCATGTTCGATTTCTTCCGGCGGTTCATTCCGCGCCCGCCGGGAAGCCCGCCCGGTGCTCCTCCGGACAACGAATCGCTCGGGTCCGGCTTCATCATCAGCGCCGACGGCTACATCCTGACCAATGCCCATGTGGTCGAAGATGCAGAGGAAATCCTCGTCCGCCTCGCTGACAAGCGCGAGTATCGTGCCCGCGTGATAGGCGCCGATGCGCGTAGCGACGTCGCGCTGATCCGGATCGATGCCACCGATCTGCCACGGGTCAGCCTCGGCGATCCGTCACGACTGAAGGTCGGCGAATGGGTGCTCGCCATCGGCTCCCCTTTCGGCTTCGAGCAGACGGTCACGGCCGGTATCGTGAGCGCGAAGGAGCGCAGCCTTCCGGATGAGAATTTCGTCCCCTTCATCCAGACGGACGTGGCGATCAATCCAGGAAATTCCGGCGGCCCGCTGTTCAATCTCAAGGGCGAGGTAATCGGTATCAACTCCCAGATCTATAGCCGGACCGGCGGCTTCATGGGCTTGTCGTTTGCGATTCCGATCGACGTGGCAATGGACATGCAGCAGCAATTGCGCGCCCATGGGCGCATACAGCGCGGGCGTATCGGGGTCGCCATCCAGGAGGTCACCCGCGATCTGGCCGAGAGCTTCGGTTTGCCGCGGGCGGCCGGAGCCCTGGTCAGCGGGGTCGAACCCGACAGCCCGGCCGCGCGGGCGGGCGTCGTGCGCGGGGACGTGATCGTGAGCTTCGGTGGCAAGCAGGTGGACAAGTCCAACGATCTGCCGCGTATCGTCGCCGCCAGTCGTCCCGGCGCCAAGGTCAGGATGGATGTCTTTCGCGGCGCCGTCCGGCAAGCCTTGAGCGTGACCCTTGGCGAGTGGCGGGACCCGGATGCCCCGCGTGCAATCAAGACCCGATCGAACGGACCGATCGCGAACCCGCTCGGACTCACCTTGATCAAGCCGCCGCAGGCAAAGGGCGGGGAGGGCAAGGCGGAGCAGGGCCTGATCGTCGATCGTGCAGAAGGTCCGGCTGCCCGTGCCACCCTCCAGCGCGGGGACCTGGTGCTGGCGCTGATCGTCGGTGGCAAACAGACGCCATTGACGTCGGTCGACGCGTTCAACAGGGTCCTCGTGGAACTCAAGGATGGACAGCATCTGAGTCTGCTGGTGCAGCGGGGCGAATCGACCTCTTATGTCGGTTTGCGGGCAGGCAGATGACGCGGCGCGAGTTGACCGTACTTGGCCGGGAGTGGTGCCACCTGTGCCACGAGCTGGTGGATGCGCTAGCTCCGCTGGCCGCGGAGTTGGGCTGGGCGGTCACGGTCGTCGACGTGGACCAGCACCCCGAACTCGAGGCACGATGGGATGAGCTGGTGCCGGTCGTACTGCATGGTGACACCGAACTCTGTCATTACCATCTCGATGAATCGCGCGTTCGGGCCTATTGCGGCGCCTTCCTGCCGGCCCGGTAGAGCTGACGCGCCGACCCCTTCAGTGAATCCGGGCCTCGCCCGGCCGATGGACTAGTGCGGACCCGGCTTCACCCGCGAGCGGGGTGGAATGCTGCGGCGGGCCTGCTCGCGCGCGGCCGCCTGTTCATCCGGATTGTCGCCTTCGTCGGCTGGGGGCGGGCGCTCGAAATCCACCTCGGTGGTTTTCCCTTCGTCAAACGCCACGTCGTTTTCTGGCGGCGGGCACGCGTCGGCGGCCCGACCGGACGACGCCGCCGCCGATTTCACTCCGCCGAGGTCGCTGTCCCTCTCCCGGCTGTCGCCCGGTCCGCAGGGGTACGGGCCGTGGTCGGGAACGTTTTCCGGGGCCCGGCTATCGGGGTCGAAGGTCTTTGCCATGT
This sequence comes from Azoarcus sp. Soil_N_20, assembly GCF_057656155.1. Taxonomy (NCBI): domain Bacteria; kingdom Pseudomonadati; phylum Pseudomonadota; class Betaproteobacteria; order Rhodocyclales; family Zoogloeaceae; genus Azoarcus; species Azoarcus sp. Soil_N_20. The sequence continues at coordinate 148,733 of NZ_JBDGKX010000007.1, forward strand.
TCGTCTCCGGCAGGTTGCAGTGCGGTGCCTTCAGCACGCTGCGTGCCCGTGGGACGATCGCGCCGGTGCGCGGTTCGCGGATCCCGGGGGGTGCCGCTGCCATGTCCGAGCCGGGGGCAGCCCACGAAGATCTTGCACAGATCTGTAATTCCTACCCGAACCGTCTGCCGCCCCGTCTCCCGACCGGCCGGAGACCGGTAGCCGGTTGCGGGCGGGAACAGGATTTGCACCCATTCGGACACGCGCACCGGGCCACGGCAGGAATGAAATCCGGGCGCGGAAGTGTGGACGATGCGAGCCCGACGCTCGACGGTCCCGTCCCCGGAGGAGCTGGTCAGACAAGTCAGCTCCCGCAGATGCCCTGCGGGGCAAACATGACCCGGCACCGCGCGGCAGCATCCCGCCGCCGACCGTGCGGAGCCCCCAACCCGGAGGCAATAGGCGTGGAACCGAAGGACACCGCCGATCGTATTGACGAGGTCAAGATTTACTCGACCGATACCGGTCATCAACTCGGCATCGCCGAGCCCGGTATCGACACCACCGATCCTTATCCGGGCAAGGGCCGCACGGACATCGCGGCGCGCTGCCGGGAACAGGTCGGCAAGCGACCCGGGCGAACGCTGGCGATCGCAGCCCTGGCGGGCGGCATGCTCGGCGCGCTGATCGGCTTCGGCGCCGGACGCCGCCCGTGAGCGCATCGCCGAGCGCCCACCGCGTCTCCGGTGCCCTGTTACCGACCAAGGAGGACGACACGTCATGAGCGCAGACGAATTTCCCCAAAGCCTGCCGCCCCAGCACCAGGACCAGCGCCCGGGCCGCGAGGCCCCGATGCGGCCACCACCCGAGGACAATGCTCGCAACTACAAGGGCAACGGCAAACTCGCCGGCAAAGTCGCGATCGTGACCGGCGGAGACAGCGGCATCGGCCGTGCCACCGCCATTGCCTTTGCCAAGGAAGGCGCCGAGGTGGCAATCGTGTATCTGGAGGAGCATGACGACGCCGCGCATACCCGGCGCGAGATCGAGGCCCAGGGCGTCCGCTGCCTGGTGCTCGGCGGCGACATCGGCGACGAAGCCTTTGCCAGGCAGGTGATCGAGCAGACGATCGGCGCTTTCGGCCGGCTCGACGTGCTGGTAAACAACGCCGCCGAGCAGCATCCGCAGGAGAGCCTAGCCGACGTGAGCCGCGACCAGCTGGAGCGAACTTTCCGCACCAATCTGTTTGCCATGTTCGACCTGTGTCGCTTTGCATTGCCTCATCTTGCCGAGGGCGCCTGCATCATCAATACCACGTCGGTCACCGCCTACCGCGGCAGTCCGAGTTTGATCGACTACTCGGCGTCCAAGGGCGCCATCGTCGCGTTTACCCGTTCACTCGCACTCGCACTGGCGCCCAAGGGCATACGCGTGAATGCGGTGGCGCCGGGGCCGATCTGGACGCCGCTGATTCCATCCACCTTCGACGAGGAGCGCGTGGCGAAATTCGGCACCGAACAACCGCTGGGGCGTCCGGGCCAGCCGGACGAGTGCGCGCCGAGCTATGTCTTCCTCGCCAGTGCCGATTCCAGCTATATGACCGGTCAGGTGCTGCATCCCAACGGCGGCGAGATCATCAATGGCTGAGCGTAGCGCGCCGTCAGCGCGCGTAGGCCAGTCGGGACGGGACGCCGGGGATTGGCGCCACAGGGTGGGGCCGTCCCGTTCATGCCCATCGACCCCCAGGCCGGGGGTGCACCTCCGGTTCACCCGGCGCGCGCAGGCCCCGGCGAACGTGCGTCACGTTCCGCCGCGTTCCTCCGCTCCCCATGCCGACATGAACCCAAGGGGCGGGGCGCAGGGCATGCGGATTGCTGGTGATAGCTTGTCTTAATCGCCCTTGGGCTCAAGGAGATCGCTCATGCTTTATTACTCCATCGTATTCTTCGTCATCGCCCTGGTCGCCGCGCTGTTCGGCTTCGGCGGGATCGCCTCCGGGGCCGCGGGTATTGCGAAGATCCTGTTCTACATTTTTCTCGTCATCTTCCTGGTCTCGCTGGTGGTCGGCGTGCTGCCCGGGTAGCGAGTCTGTCTGCGTGCCCGCCAACCGAACAGACGCCTTTCTCAATGACGGACGCTCGACGACGCCCGGGAGAGCACGCGTGCCCTGGCCACGACGGCGGCAGAACGGCGCGCGGGAGCGGCACCATCGTGCGGGCAGAGGGGTGTTGCCCGGGCCGAGGTTGGTGCTCATGGGTCTGGTGTCCATGCTGGCGGCCTGTGCGTTGAGGCCGGTCGCTCATGTGCCCGAGCAAGTGGCCGCGCTCCCATCGGCGAGTCGCGTCCAGGTCGCAGATGGCGGCGGAGCGCCCAAGCAGGTACGTCCGGGGACGGCGGCGCGACTGATCGATCCGGGTGGTGCCGAGGCCATGCTCAAACACCATCTCGTGCATGTCGAGGACGCCATCGCCACGCCCCTCGTACTCGGCAACGACGCCCACCTGTTGATCGACGGACCCGAAACCAAGGACGCGATGTTCCGCGCCATGGGCCAGGCTCGAAGGCAGATCGACCTGGAAACCTATATCCTCGAAGCGGCCGGCAGCGGACAGCGCTTGGTCGAGCTGATCGAAACGAAGCGCGCCGAAGGCGTCCGTGTTCGCATTCTGTACGACAGCGTCGGCTCCATGGACACCCCGGCGGAGTATTTCCAGCGGCTGACCGCGCTCGGCGCGACGGTATGCGAGTTCAATCCGGTGAACGCGCTCAAGGCCAAGCGCGACAGTCGCCTGACCATCAACAATCGTGATCACCGCAAGCTCCTCATCGTCGACGACAAGGTCGCCTTCACCGGTGGGATCAACATCAGCGCCGTCTATAGTTCCGGCTCGTTCGGGCGCAAGCACCGCGCTCCCGATCGCACCACCGGTTGGCGGGATACCCATGTGCAGGTCCGCGGGCCGGTGGTCGCGCAGTTTCAGGAGCTGTTCGAGCAGTCGTGGCGCGGGCAGAACTGTCCGGCCGCCGAGCTGGAGCCCGGGCACGCGGGACAGCGGAAACCGCTGGCGGCAGCGGGCAAGATGGCGGCGCGACTCGTCGCCGCCGATCCGCAGATGGAGCGCAGCGAACTGTATGTCGCGCTGTTGTCGGCCATCGAGCATGCACGCGAGCGGGTCTGGCTGACCTATGGCTACTTCGTTCCCGACGAGGGCACCTTGAGCACTCTTGAGCAGGCGGCCCGGCGCGGTATCGATGTCCGCCTGGCGCTTCCCGGATTCAGTGACTTCTGGGCGCCGTTTCACGCCGGGCGCTCGCACTACGCCCGTCTGCTCGACGCCGGTGTGCGCATCTTCGAGCGCCGGGATGCCCTTCTTCACGCCAAGACCGCGGTGATCGACGGGGTGTGGTCGAGCGTGGGCTCGACCAACCTCGACTGGCGCAGTTTCGTACACAACTATGAAGCCGACCTGCTGGTACTGGACCGGGGTTTTGCCGACGAGATGGAAGCCTTGTTCCGCCTCGACGAATCCGTGTCGCACGAGATCCTCGAGCGCGAGTGGAAGCGCCGCGATGTGGGTGTACGCTTTCTCGAATGGCTGGCCCGGCGCTGGGAGTACCTGTTGTAGGGAGAAACACGAAAGGAGTGATTCATGCCCTGTACAGTCCATTGCCTGATCTCCGAAAAGGAGCAGCTCGGCCCGTTGATGCAGCGTATCGCCCGTGCGGATACCGGCGATCGGGTCTGCAGTGCGGCATCCCGAGACGGCCCGCGGACGCCCGCCAGAGTCATGAGCGCGATCGAACTTGCCGCGCGACGCGCCGACAGAAGCGCCGGGTAGTGGATCGATAATGATAAATGGACTGACTTCACGGCGCAGATGGCGCCGGGAGTCGCAGTGGCGGCTTTGCCAGCGTGGACAAGCGTGAAAGAAGTGCACTACGGCAGAAAATGGTACTGGTTAAAGGCGACGCCTTGCGCGGGCAAAGGGATTGCCGACAGTCGCGCACAAGGCAGGGATCGTGAGGTCACGCTCACGGCATTCTCGAAACGAACGCGGCGCCCGTGTCCGGCGAGGAACGGGCGCCGTGTCAGACGTGTCCCGGCGATCAGGCGGCGCGACTCGTGCGTGCGCCCGAATCGCCTGCGTCGGTACCGGTGCGAGCGTGACGGGCAGCGCTACGCGCTGCGTTGGCGACGCCTTCGCCTTCCTCACGGATCGCGTCGGCCTGGCGGCTGGCGATCTCCCGGCCGTGTTCGAGCCCCTTGCGGACGGTGGCACGGAACTGCTCGCCTCCTTCGCGCAGCGTGGCCTGGGTCACGTCGGTCAGCGACTCGGTGGCGCGTGTCATTTCCTCGGCCTGCTGGCGTGACAGCTCCTTGAGTTCCTCGAGGCTCTCGCTGGCCTGGCGCTGAAGTTCCTCGAGACCAAGCTGCCAGCGCTCGGTCAGGTTGATGGCACTCTGTTCGAACTGACGGGACATCTGGCCCAGGATCTACAGGTCATCGGCCCGTGCCGCCCGCAAGGAATGCCGTCGGGCGGTCTACGCTGCGCAGCAACATCCGGACAAAGAGCCGAAAGTGGATGAGCGCCAGCCCCGGGCCTCCTTCAATGCCGCACAGGCCCTTGCGACCGGCGCATTGCATGGCCGCGACACGCGGGAACACGGGCGGCGACGATCCCCGGTCGTCATGAAGAATGTGCACGAGGGCAGAAGAAATTACTGCCCGCCTCCAAGCGCTCGGGTTGAAGGGGGTCGGGGCGAAGATGCTCAGCGACGGTGCTCGTACTTGTCGGCAACCCGGACCCGACCGACGAGCATTCGCGACGCCTATCGCACCGCACCCACGCGGCCATCGCGCCGCGTGGGCATGACGTTTGCTGCGGCAGAGGCACGCTGCTGCCGATGATTCCATCACGGTGCCCCTGTGGCGGCGGGGGGCGAGGAAGAACAGGAGAATTGAAAATGCAGGACACAAACATCGGATCGACCATGACGGGCACTACCGAGCAGGGTGCGGCCGCGATCGAACGGCTGGGTGAACGCGCGCAGGAAGGCGTCGGAAAGGCTGCCGAGGCCACGGCATCGGCGGTGCGCCACGCCGGGCAAAGGGGAGAGGAGTTGGGCCGGCAATGGATGGACACGGAGGAAGCGTGGGCTCAGAACGCACGCGAATATGTGCGCGCTCACCCCATCACCTCGGTGGTGATCGCCTTCGGCGTCGGCGTTTTGCTCAACCGGCTTACGTCGCGCTGAACGCATCCGCACAAGCAAATGAAACCAGGCGAGGGAGTCCAGCATGGCCGGACAACAACAGCAGGGTGGCAGCAGCGTGGGGACCAGCCTCTCCGACCTGATGACGCGCAGTCGCCGCCTGGCGGTGGATTTTGCCCACCTCGCGGTGCTCGACGCGCGCTACACGGTCCGCCACATCGTCGAGATTCTGTGTGTCGCCGTGATTGCGTCGGTGCTGGTGGTCAGTGCATGGCTTGCGCTGGTGGCGGCGGCAACCGGGTGGTTGCTCGGAACCGGTACCTCCTGGCCGGCTGCACTGATGCTGGCGGCGGCGGCCAATCTGGTGGCGGCCTTCGCGGTCGGCGCCTGGCTCCGGCAGCGCCAGAAGGAACTGCCATTTACGGCCACTCTCCGCCAGTTGCGCGGGGAGGGGCCGAGGAGCGAACCATGAGTGTGGGTCCCGAGGAACTCAGGCGTGCCGAGCAAAGGGTGGCACGCAGCCGGCGCGAACTACGCGGCGAATTCGATGGATGGGTTCGCCACAAGCGCGATTCGGTGGCCTCGTTCCGCGGCCTAGCGGCGGTGATCGGCGCCGGCTTTGTGATCGGTGGACTGCTGCGTCGACGGCGCCCTGCGCCTGGAACCGCGGTGGCGCCGGTCGCGGGCGCCGGGCTGCTGTCGGTGATCGCCGGCCTGACCATGGCGGCACTGCGGACGCGGTACGCCAATCCGTGGGCTGCGCTTCCGGAGTTGCTGATGCGGCGACGACTCGCGCGGCGAACGGTCGTGCCGCCGTCCCGTCCCGCTACCGCAGCCAAGCCGGCCGCGCCACCGGGACCGTTCGCCCCGACTGCGCCCGGGCCGGACAGCAGGCTTCCCGGGCGCTGACGTTCAACACTGATCGAACGCTTCCTCGAAGCCTTCGACGAAGTAGGGAATGCGCAGCATGGCGTCCAGGGAACCTTCCGGGCATGCCGCGACGTCGTGAAGTGGACGCGCTATATCCTGCCCATCAGCAGCAGCACCAGGACGATCAGCAGGATCAGCCCCACGCCACCGGTGGGACCATAGCCCCAGCTCCGGCTATGGGGCCAGGTCGGAAACGCGCCAATCAGCAACAGGATCAGCACGATCAGCAGAATTGTTCCCAAGGTCATTTCATCTCTCCCGCGTAGGGGCCGCAGCAGGGCGGCGTTGAAAATCAGTGCAAGCACAGGTGCTGGTCGCACTGCGACGGCTCCGATCCGATCGCATCTGTGATTTCGATGCTACTCACACGGCGGGGACTGTCTGTTCGGCAACGTACATAAACTCCCCCGGTCACGGCCATTCGTTGCGGGTGGCGCGATGATCGGGAGGTGCGGGCCGGGACCACCCGGACGCACCATGGTTTGTTTGTACGCTGGCGAACAGACCGACGAAGCACTGAAGGCGAAGATATTCACTCGAAGGCACGACCGAATCGACCGATCGTCTGCCGTTCGTCGGCAAGGTGACGGTGGGCCGGGAGGCCGATTTCCTAGGTGGAGGTCATCATGTTGAGATGGGCAGCAATCTTCTTCGTCATTGCGATCATTGCCGCGGTGCTGGGCTTTGGCGGAATCGCCGCCGGTGCGGCCGAGATCGGCAAGATCCTGTTCTTCGTCTTTGTGATCATCTTCGTCGTGACCCTGGTCATGGGCCTCATGCGCAGATAGTGACAGATTCACTGTTCAAGACTTCATTCAAGCGAGGAAAGATCATGAATCGGGATACCGGAACCGGCGTTGGCGGCCAGAAAGACAAGCTTGTCGCCGACCTGAAGAATGTCGTGACCGATGCGGAGGAACTCCTGCGCGAGGTGGCCCGTAGCACCACCGAGGAGGTTTCCGGGGTGCGGGCGAAGTTCGGAGAGCGTCTCGGCGAGGCCAGAATCCGCCTTGACGATGCGCGCGCACACGCCGGCGAACGCGCACAGCGAGCCGCGGATGCGAGCCAGGAGTATGTCCACACCCATCCCTGGCAGATCATCGCCGTAGCTATCGGCGTGGGGCTGATCCTCGGCGCGCTCACCCGCCACCGTTGACGGGCGATGGCGTGAAGGCGATGGACGGTGTGCTTCCAGTCGCGGGGAGGGACACCGTTGGTGGGCTGCTCGAGGGCTTGCTCGAAACGGGTGAGGGCGCAAGCGCATCCTCCGAGGCGCGTTGTCGAATGGTCGGTCGGTGCACGGGATAGCGACCATACCTTGCGCTCCGCGATGCGGGCATGGGGATTGCACTGAACTGGACATGCTGGAGGATCACGACGCGAAGGGCGTCATGACCACCCCCTTATCGACAACGTCTTGTAGGAAGTCCAGATGACAGCACTCGCCTTGTTGGAGGAGCGTCGGCCGAAGCATTGCCCGCCATCGTCGCGCGCGCCCTTAGCCGTTGCCCGGCCCCTGCACGAGAACCGCTTGCTCAGGGTGCTTCCGGACGATGCGTGGAAGCGGATCTCGCCCCATCTGGAACTCGTCGAGTTGGCGCTGGGCGCCATCCTCCACGAAACCGGCCGACCCGTGACCCACGTCTATTTTCCGCTCAGTTCGATCACTTCCTTGCTCTACGTCACGGAGAACGGCGCATCGGCACAGACCGCGATGGTCGGACGCGAAGGCATGCTCGGCGTTTCGCTGTTCATGGGATGCGAGACCTGGCCCAGCCGGGCAATGGTCCAGAATGCGGGCTATGCTTTCAAGCTGCGTGCTGCGCTGCTCGCCGAAGAATTCGAGCACACGCCTGCGGTCGCACGACTCCTGCTACGCTACATCCAGTCGCTGATCACGCAGATTGCGCAGACGGCGGTATGCAATCGCCACCATTCGATCGAACAGCAGTTGTGCCGCTGGCTGCTCACCACGATGGATCGTCTCACCGGCAGTGACATGTTTATCACCCAGGAGCTCATCTCGCAGATGATGGGCGTGCGCCGCGAGGGCATCACCGAAGCTGCGGGCAAGCTGCAGCGCCTGGGGATGATCGGTCTCGGGCGCGGGCGTATCACCGTGGTCGATCGTGCAGCCCTGGAGGGCCATGCCTGCGAATGTTATGGGGTGGTCAAGTGCGAGGCGGATCGCCTGATGCAGGGACGCACGAACTGAGCACACCGTGCCCTATGAGGCGCCCCGGCCGTCGCCGTGGAGCCATTGCCGGCGCGGGCGGGCGCGGCTTCAGGGCGCGCGCCCTCGGCGCTTGTGAATAGGCCGGCCGCGCGGATCGAGGGCTGCATTGCCCACTCGCGCACGCCTCGCCTATCCATCTGATAGATCTCGGCGCTCGCATCGTCCATCTGTCAACCGCGGCCTCGCATCCGGCCCGCTCGCCACGACTCCTTCGCTCTCAGTCCTGTGGATCGGGTTGGCCGCCATCCTTGAAGGCCGGGTTCGAGTGGTCGTTTGCCTGTCCTGGCATCGGCGTCGGCGGATCGTTCTCCGCCCTGGGGTCGGGGGCGGGTTGGGGCGGAGGTGGGGTCGTTTCGGTCGGCTCGGGGGAGGGTGCGGGCATCGGCAGTGGCGCCGGCGACAGGGGCCGCTCCGCAGGCACGGCGGGCTCGTCCACCTCCCGGTTGCAGCCGATCACCAGCAGCATGGCGGCCACGGCGGCGCACCCTGCCGCTTTCCGGCAGTCGAATTTCTTTTTCATCATGAGCTCCTCGAAGGTTGATCTGAGTGGGCGGTGGGTCACCGTTTCCTCCGCCTGCGGTGTGCACCGGCCCGGCCCGGTGCACGCGAACGCGCAAGCCCCGTGCCCGGGGCATCTGCCGCTGCGGCCACCGCCGCTCGCGGGTTCAACGTGAACTGGCGGCCGGGGGCGACCATTGGTAGAGCCAGGTCTCGGTGAGTCTGCGCCCATCGGCTTCGAGATGGAGCCGCAGGTTGATCGGTTCGCGACCGGTGTCCGGACGCAGGTCGAACACCGCGCGGTATCCCGACACCGGCTCCAGCGGGCGTGCGGTGGGGAACTCCACGGCGCCGCGCGAGCTATCGATGACCGGAACGACCTCCGTCCCGGGGCCGAGTCGGCTCAGTTCGCCGCCGGCGAAATCGACCGCGAAGCGCCGGGAAAAATACTTCCGTGGCACGCCGACCATCCCCCCCAGCCCGGTACGGGTCGCAATCACGTGCGCCAACGGCGGCCGAGCGGGCGTGCGCGATCCCCAGTGGAGGCGATAGCCGTACAGCAGCTCCTGGCCGGCTTCGACCGGTGCCGCGGGGTTCCAGAACGCGACGATGTTGTCGTTGGTTTCGTCCGGCGTCGGCAGCTCGACCAGTTGGACGGCGCCCTTGCCCCAATTGCCGCGCGGCTCGACCCACAAGTCGGGGCGGCGATCGTAGAACACGCCGTCGTCCTGATAGTTGTCGAAGTCGCGGTCGCGCTGCAGCAGCCCGAATCCGCGCGGATTCTCGTCGAGGTAGGCATTGAAGCGCAGCTCGGCCGGATTGGCCAGCGGACGCCACAACCACTCGCCGTTCCCGGTCAGCAGCGCGAGTCCGTCGGAATCGTGGATCTCGGGCCGCCAGTCGTTGGCCATGCGGCGGTCGTTCTCGCCGGTCTGGTACATGCTGGTGAGCGGGGCGATGCCGAGGCGCTCGATGCGCCGGCGCGGATAGAGTGCGACATCGACCTCCATGGTGAGCGTGTCGCCCGGGGCGATGTCGAAACGATAGGCCCCGGTGATGCTGGGCGAATCAAGCAGTGCATGGATGACCAGACTACGGGCGGTGGGCGCCGGCCGTTCGAACCAGAACGCAGTGAAGCGGGGAAACTCTTCGGCCCGCGACAGGCCGGTGTCGATCGCGAGTCCGCGCGCCGACAATCCGAATTGCATCTCCTTGCCCACGGCGCGGAAGTAGCTCGCGCCGAGGAATGCGGCGATGTCGCGGTCGCGGTCGGTGTGGAACAGCAGCCGAAAGCCGGCGAAGCCGAGGTCGGCGGGCAGGGGCACGCCGTCCAGGCCGCTACGGTAATGGTCGAACATCCCGGGGTCGTAGGTGATCTCGTGCGCGCGTCCATCGACGAGTTCGTGGAGCCCCACCGGATCGCGGCTGTACAGGCCGAGATGGAAGTAGCGTACCTCGAAGCGCCGGCCGTCCCCGGCCCACAGGCCGCGCTCGGGGCGGAAGCGGATCGACTGGTAGGCGTCGTAATCCATTGCCGCAACCGCCGGCGGAAGGGGCCGTGCGGGGTGCTGATAAGGCTGGCCGGCCGCGGCGCGCGCCTGGCCCTTGAACCAGGCGTGATCGATCGCCGCGCTGCCGTCACCGTGGTCGGCGGCAAGGGCGGCGATCGCCCTACCCAGCAGGGGATACGCATTTGCTGCGGCGAGCGCCGCGGTCGTGAGCAGGAATTGCCGTTTGCGCATTGTCGTTGGTTCTCGGCTCAGGGGTGAACGGGTGGCGGACCGGTCTTGCCATGCCGGCAAACCAGTCCGGATGAAGCGCGATCGGCGACCCCCACACTTCGAGGTGAAGTCGTGACAGCGTCTCGGGGTCGTTGAGCAGGGCCATCCTCTGCGCTGCCGACAGGCCGCCGGGTCCGGCTTTCACGGCGTCCGCGATGCGCTCGGCGCGGCGCTCCCGGAGTGCCGGCGAGTCGGCGGCCCGGCGGGCGCCCACTGCGCACATCAGCGCATTGACCGCAGGGTCGGTCACTGCATCGACGAAATCGGGCGGCTCCGGGGTGGCGGCGAAGCGTCGGGCGGTGTCCTGCAGCTCCACGGGTGGATGGACTTCCTCCGGAATGACGAGAAGGCCGGCCCGGCGCAGGCCTTTCCCGGTGCGGATCCGGCTGGTGAGTACGGATATCGGGATCGACAGCACGATCGCTCCCACCACCGGCAGCAGCCACCACAGGAAGGATGGGTCGAGCCAATACACGAAGCCCGCCCACACCAGCCCGATGAGCGTGTGCAGGCCGTGGCGGCGTAGCGCTTCGACCCAGCCGGTTTCGCTGTCCTCGCGCGGCGGGGACTTCCACTGGATGCGCAGCCCGAGCAGCGCCGAGGCGACGAACTGGGCATGGAACAGCATCCGGATCGGCGCCAGCAGGGCCGACAGCACCAGTTCGAGCACCATGCTGCAGCCCAGACGCAGTGCGCCGCCGAAGTCCTGCGCGCCGCGCGCCCACTGCGCCAGCACGGCAAGAATCTTGGGCAGGAAGAGCAGGGTCGCGGTGGCCCCAAACAGGGCGACGGCCCATCCCGGACGCCACTCCGGCCACAGCGGAAAGAGCTGGTTGGGCTCGACGAAATACTGCGGTTCCTCGAGCGTGTGGATCGCCAGCAGCGCCGTCGACAACACCAGGAACAGGAACCACAGCAAGGACGACAGATAGGCCATGACCCCGGTCACAAATACCGCCCGGTGGGCCGGATGGAGACCGCGGGCGAGGAACAGGCGGGCGTTCATCAGATTGCCGTGGCACCAGCGTCGATCGCGGCCGAGTTCGTCGATCAGGTTGGGCGGCATCTCCTCGTAGCTGCCGTCGAGGTCGTAGGCGAGCCACACGCCCCAGCCGGCGCGCCGCATCAACGCGGCCTCGACGAAATCGTGGGAAAGGATCTCGCCCGACAGCGAGCCGCGTCCGGGCAGGCGGGCGAGTGCACAGTAGCGGGTGAACGGAGCCACGCGAATAATCGCGTTATGGCCCCAGTAGTGCGATTCGCCCAGTTGCCAGTAATGCAGGCCGGCGGTGAACAAAGGGCCATATACGCGGGTCGCGAACTGCTGCATGCGCGCGTAGAAAGTCTCGCGCCCGGAAGCACAGGGCGCGGTCTGGATGATGCCGGCAGAGGGATTGGCCTCCATCAGCTGGACCAGGCGGGTGAGGCAGCTGCCGGTCATCACGCTGTCGGCGTCGAGCACCACCAGATAGCGGTAGTTTCGCCCCCAGCGCCGACAGAAGTCGGCGATGTTGCCGCTCTTGCGCTTGATCCGGTGCCGGCGCCAGCGGTAGAAGAGGCGGCCGAAGGCGTTCGCGTCGCGGCACATCGCCAGCCACGCGTCCACCTCGCCCACCCGAACGTCGGGATCACCGCTGTCGCTCAACACGTAAAAATCGAAATGGGCCAGCTGCCCGCTCGCGGCGACCGAATCATAGGTGGCGCGGAGGCCTGCGAACACGCGCGCCACGTTCTCGTTGCAGATCGGCATCACCACGGCCGTCCGTCCCTCGCCCAGCGTGGCATCGGCGGCCGCGCTGCGCGAGATCGCATGGCGGTCGCCGCCCCGCAGTCGCACCAGCAGACCGCAGGCCGCGGTCCAGAAGCCGGCCGAGATCCAGAAGAAGAGGATGGCGTACAGGATGAGGACGGCGACTTCCAGCGGCTGTGTGCCGTGGTAGGGCAGCACCGCGCTCATGAGACTGGTGGCGATATAGGTCTGGCCGAGGGTGAGCGCGACCAGTACCAGGCGCCGCAGCGTTGCGCTCCGGTGCCGGCGCTCGGCGCGCCGGCTTGCGGCGTCGCCGTTCGATGCCCCGTTTCCGGCCCACGCCTGAGGTGCCATGGTGCTGCGGTTGAGGGGCGGGGCACAGTGCAGCCGCGGCGTCGTGGCCCCGGCGCCGCGCGCCGCGAGCGGGACGCCGTAACCGAGTTCCAGGCGGCGCGGTGCGGAACCGCGGGCGTGGTCGATGGCACGCTCGGGGCGCGCTTCGCGTGCATCCGGCGAGTGCCGAGCGGCCAGCGCGGCATGGATCGTGGCCAGCGCCGCGGCGTCGTCCATCCCCTCGACCAACCGGTGCAGCCGCACCCGTTCGGCCGGTGCCACCGCCAGGCGCTCGAGGTAGGCGGCAGCGCGAACGGGTGCGGGCCGGAGGCCTAGTCCGCGGGCAGTATGTAGCTCCATAGCTCCGACCGTGGCGAGGTGGTGGTCTGTACATCGCGGTCGAACAACTGCGCACGCAGTTCGACCGGTCTGGTGGCGTCGCGGCGGCGCAGGCGCAGGGTGAGGCGCCAGCCTTCGAGCGCGGGGTTGGGGCTCAGACGGGTTTCGACCAGTTCGCCGTTGTCGTCGGCACTGACCTGGGCGCGCACGGGCCGGTCGGGCAGCGCTGCGGCGAAAGCCGGATCGACGAAATCCACGCGCAGCCACAGATCGTTGTCCCCCTCCGCCTTGGCGTCGTTGCCGCGCCGCGTCTGCGCCACCCAGGCTTGCGCCGGCAGCGGCGTCGCCGTGGTCGGCCAGCTCACCCGATACTCGAAGTCGTAGCGCTTGCCTTGCTCCAGCGGACGTTCGGGGACCCAGTAGGCGACGATGTTGTTGTTGAACTCGGTCGGGGTCGGAATCTGGACGAGTTCCACCCGACCCGTTCCCCACAGCCCCGCGGGCTGGATCCAGACGCTCGGGCGCAGTTCGCGTCTGGCCTCGGCGTCCTGGTAGCTGGCGAATGCACGGTCGCGCTGGATCAGGCCGAAACCCACAGGGTTCTCCATGGCGAAGGAGGTGACCAGCAGGCGGCGCGGATTGACCAGCGGGCGCCAGATCCACTGGTCACGCACGCCGTGGATGGACAGTCCGTCGGAATCGTGGATTTCGGGACGGAAGTCGTCCACGCGCGGCGGCGCGTTCTCACCGGCGAAGTGCATGCTGGCGATCGGGGCGACACCGAGCTTCCCCACCCCGGCGCGCGGATACAGCCGCGCCTTTACCTCCTGCACCGCGGTTTCGCCCGGCCGGATCACGAACCGATAGGCGCCGGTCAGCCGGGGCGAATCGAGCAGCGCATGAATGACCAGGTGGCGCTCGGTGCGCGCCGGGCGTTCGATCCAGAATTCGACGAAGCGCGGAAACTCTTCTCCGGAAGGGAGTGCGGTGTCGATCGCGAGACCGCGGGCCCAGGCCCCGTATACGCCGTCATCGCCCGGCGAGCGAAAGAGGCTGGCGCCGTGGAAGGACAGAATCTCTTCCGGTTTTCCGTTGTCGGCGGCGGCATGGACCCGGAAGCCGGCAAAGCCGAGGCCCTCGGCGGCCTTGATCTTCTCGCGGTCGAGGTTGAGGTGCCCGTATTCGAAGTCGGCTGGATCGAAGCGGATCTCGCGCACCCCGTGCGCACTCACTTCGTTGATCCGGACCGGATGCGCGTAGTTCATCCCGGGATGGAAGTAGCTGACCTCGAAGACCGTTCCCGCGCCTGCCCACAATGCCTGTGCGGGGTCGGAGCGGATGCGGCGATAGTCGTCGTAGCCGAGTTGACGGAGTTCTGCGGGCAAGGTGTCGCGCGGAGTTTCATAGGATTCCGCGGCCAGCGCCCGGGCGCGCCGCGCGACATCGGCAAAGCCGAAGGCCTGTATGGCGGCGGCGTCGACCGCGAACGACAGCCCCATGAGCATCACCGCCGCGCGCAGTCGCCGACCTGGCCGCAGCGCATGCGGACGAAGGAAGAAAGTGCGCACCACGGCAGCCGCTAGCCTTGCCGGGACGGCCCGGGGGGAGGGGCGGTTTCGGTGCGCCCCTTGCGCCGCGCATCGCCTGTGCCTGCACCGGCGCCGTTGTCGTCGATGACCAGATCCCGCTTCGTGCCGTGATCGATCGCCAGATCCTGCTCGGTGGACAACGGTGCCTGCTGTTCGCCGGTGTTCTTGTTGCCACTCGGGACGCGGCTGAAGCGCTCGTCCGCGGGGGGCGATTTGATCGCCATCCTGTTCTCCTCGATCGGTCGTTGCCTCCTTTGCTAGCAGCCAGCGTTCCCGGCGGTGGCGACGACGGCGGCACTGCATGTATGACTTATCTGCTCCGCGTTGCCGTCTCCGGGAAGCCGCCATTCGGCCCGGGCCCCCCGTTTGCTGGCAAGGATTGCCCGCGGCGCTGCAGCCGGCGCGTGCACCGCCGCGAGCGCGGCACAGCGGGCGGGAATCAAGTCGAAACAAAAAAGCGCCAGCGCAGGAGGTTGGGCATGATGGCCATCGCGGGGTATCAGTTCGGGAAACGGGTAGCGACTGCGCGCCTGTACCGGCCGAAACGGCATGGAGACCAGACCGTAAGTCGCCGATCCGGCGCGGGCGCTTTTTACATCGCCTTGTATCCGTTTCACATCGCTTCGCAGTCCTGCGCCCACGCCTGCGATGCACGGCCCGCGTTGCCGGCTGCCGAAGCTGCGCCGAATGGCGGGGGCTGAATTGCAGATGAGGCGCGGATTCGAGCAGCCGGTGGCGCCGTCGCGAGACCTTCTGCAGCGCGCGTTCCGCGCGGTGCGAGCGTTGAGCGAGCGCCTTGCCGAACCGCTCGGTGCCGAGGACCAGTGCGTACAGTCGATGCCCGACGCGAGTCCCACCAAATGGCATCTCGCGCACACCAGCTGGTTCTTCGAGGCGATGCTGCTCACCCGGTTCGGCTCGGGCTACCGGCCCTACGATGACCGTTTCCGCTATCTGTTCAATTCGTACTACGAGACCCTTGGTCCGCGCCATCCGCGCCCGGCTCGTGGGCTCCTGACCCGGCCCGGGGTGCACGAAGTGCTGGCGTATCGCGCTCACGTGGACCTGGCCATGGTCCGCTTGTTCGATCATGTCGGCGATGCGGACTGGACGGAGGTGGCTGCGCTGATCGAGCTGGGCCTGAATCACGAACAGCAGCACCAGGAGTTGCTGCTCACCGATATCAAGCATCTGTTGTCGTGCAACCCGCTGATGCCCGCCTATATCACCGGCCCGGACCGGACGCGCGCGGCGACAGCCACGCCGTCCGCTTCGGCGGCGGCGATGCGGCCCGGACCCGACGGCCTCATTGCGGTGGGGCACGATGGCGCGGGTTTTGCCTTCGACAACGAGTCGCCCCGGCACCAGGTCATGCTGCGTCCGTTCCGCCTCGCCAGCCGCCCGGTCACCTGCGGTGAGTACCTCCAATTCATGAACGACCGCGGTTACGCACGCCCCGAGCTGTGGCTCTCCGACGGTTGGGCCGCGGTCTGCGCGCACCAGTGGCACGCGCCGCTGTACTGGTTCCGCGACGGCGATGAGGGCGCGTGGCGCCTGTTTACGCTCGCCGGACCGCGCGAACTCGACCCCGCCGAACCGGTGGCGCACGTCAGCCTGTACGAGGCGGTCGCCTATGCAGCCTGGGCCGGAAAACGGCTGCCGACCGAGCACGAGTGGGAGGCGGTGGCGGCCGCTTTGCCGGTGCGCGGACATTTCCTCGACCCGGCCCGACCCGATCCCGCTCCCCATCCCCAGCCGTGTTCCCGGCCCGGGCCCGTCGACGGCGACTTCCGGCAGATGTTCGGCGACGTGTGGGAGTGGACGCGTTCGTCGTACGACCCCTATCCCGGCTATCGGCCGGTGGCCGGCGCGCTCGGCGAGTACAACGGCAAGTTCATGATCGGTCAATCGGTGTTGCGCGGCGGCTCGTGCGCGACCCCGGTCGGTCACCTGCGCGCGAGCTACCGCAACTTCTTCCCCCCCGATGCGCGCTGGCAGTTCAGCGGCATCCGCCTGGCGGAGGACGCATGATGGGTGTCCTTTCCATGAGCGTGGCGGAACTGGCAGCCGAGTCGCCCGCCTGGGTGGTGCGCGCGCCAGACCGTGTACGCCGTGTAGTGCCGGGCATGACGTTTGCTGAAGCGGGTGTGCTTTGCTCCATTTTGCCCAGCGAGGAGGCTGCAATGTTGCCATCGACAATGG
This sequence comes from Azoarcus sp. Soil_N_20, assembly GCF_057656155.1. Lineage (NCBI taxonomy): Bacteria > Pseudomonadati > Pseudomonadota > Betaproteobacteria > Rhodocyclales > Zoogloeaceae > Azoarcus > Azoarcus sp. Soil_N_20. The sequence goes on from NZ_JBDGKX010000007.1 coordinate 165,584, forward strand.
ACCGAGTCCCGACACATACCGCCGACCATATCAACGATCGCATCCGCAGGCGCACCGAGGTCAACGTGGAACGTGCTGCGCTCGGGGGGCGCGCCCGGATCGATCGTCGCCTGTTCGAACTCGAACGCGAATGGGACATCGAGCGCATGCTCGAGTGCAATGCGGCCTCGGCCGTGCTGCTCGGCTGTGCGCTCGGCGCGACGGTCGATCGCAGGTTCTTCGTGCTGCCTGCGCTCGTCGGCGGCTTCCTGTTGCAGCATGCACTGCAGGGCTGGTGCCCGCCCTTGGCCCTGTTCCGACGTCTGGGCGTGCGTACCGCGGGCGAGATCGAGGACGAACGCCGGGCCTTGCTGGCACGGCGCGAGGCCATGGCCGCCACCCGGGACCTCAGTCGGGCGGAGGCGGTGGAATGAGCTCGGCGCGCAGACCGGATCGGCTGAGTGACGACGATGTCTATCTGTTCCGCGAAGGCGCGCACGGCCGCCTGTACGAGAAGCTCGGTTGCCAGCTGGACGCCGACGGCGCCCATTTTTCGGTGTGGGCGCCGAATGCGCTCGGGGTGGCGGTGATCGGGGACTTCAACGGATGGAACGGCGATGCCCATCCGCTGAACCCGCGGGCGGACAGTTCCGGTCTGTGGGAGGGCCACATCGACGGCATCGCCCACGGCGATCTCTACAAATACCGCGTGTCCTGCGGCGACGGCACTTTTGCGGACAAGGCCGACCCGTTCGCCTTTTCCGCCGAACCGCCGCCATCCACGGCCTCGCGGGCGTGGCGCAGCGAGTACGCCTGGGGCGACGCCGGCTGGATGGAGAGGCGCGCCAAAGTGGCCGGCATGTCGGCGCCGATGAGCATCTACGAGGTCCATCTGGGCTCGTGGCGACGCGCGGCGGACCGTGAACTGCCGACCTACCGGGAACTCGCCCCCCAGCTCGCCGACTACGTCGCCGGCATGGGCTTCACCCATGTCGAGCTCATGCCGCTCGCCGAGCATCCGTTCTACGGCTCGTGGGGCTACCAGTGCACCGGCTACTTCGCCCCCACCTCGCGCTACGGCACGCCGGAAGACCTCATGTTCCTGATCGACACCCTGCATCAGGCCGGCATCGGCGTGATCCTCGACTGGGTGCCGTCGCATTTTCCGGATGATGCCCACGGGCTGGCCCGCTTCGACGGCACCTACCTGTACGAGCATGCCGATCCGCGACAGGGGTTTCATCCGGAATGGCATTCGTGCATCTTCAACTTCGGTCGCCACGAGGTCTGCGCCTTCCTGCTGTCGAGCGCACTGTTCTGGCTCGACCGCTATCACATCGATGCCCTGCGCGTGGATGCGGTGGCCTCGATGCTGTACCTTGACTACAGCCGCCGGGCGGACGAGTGGATTCCCAACGAGTACGGCGGGCGTGAGAATCTGGCCGCGATTGCATTTCTGCGCCGGCTCAACGAGGCCGTGTATCGCGATCATCCGGACGTCCACACCATCGCCGAAGAGTCCACCGCCTGGCCCATGGTGTCGCGCCCAGTCTATCTGGGCGGGCTCGGTTTCGGCATGAAGTGGAACATGGGCTGGATGCACGACACCCTGGATTACCTGGGCCACGATCCGCTGTTCCGCAAATACCACCACGGCCGCATCACCTTTTCCATCTGGTATGCCTTCCAGGAGAACTTCGTGTTGCCGCTGTCGCACGATGAAGTCGTGTATGGCAAGGGTTCGCTGTTCGGCAAGATGCCGGGCGACGACTGGCAACGCTTTGCGGGCCTGCGCGGGCTGTTCGGCTACATGTGGGCACACCCGGGCAAGAAGCTGCTGTTCATGGGTGGCGAGTTCGGTCAGCGCCGAGAATGGACGCACGAGGGCCAGCTCGACTGGGCTGCGCTCGGCGATCCGCGCCACGGCGGGCTGCGGCAATGGGTGGGCGACCTGAACCGGCTCTACCGCAGCGAGCCCGCCCTGCACGAGCTCGATTTCGACAATGGCGGCTTTTGCTGGATCGACAGTAACGACAGCGAGGACAGCGTGCTGTCCTTCCTGCGCTGCGCGCGCGACGGCCGGGTGGTACTGGTGGTGTGCAATTTCACCCCGGTGGTGCGCCACAATCACGTCCTCGGGGTACCGCGGGCCGGCTTCTGGCGCGAGTCGCTCAACAGCGACGCGCCGCTCTACGGGGGCAGCGGGGTGGGCAACTTCGGCGGCGTCGAGGCCGCGCCGCTCCCGGCCCACGGGCAGCTTCAGTCGCTGACCCTGACCCTGCCGCCGCTAGGCGTGCTGTTCTTCACCGCGGAGGGCGACGATGAGCAGATCCGTTTCTGAACTACCCGGCGAGGGGCGCATTCGCGCCGTCATCGAGACCGTGACCCCGCAGGTCGATGGCGGTCGCTTTGCGGTCAAGCGCGTAGTCGGCGAGGAAGTGGTGGTCGAGGCCGACTGTTTCACCGATGGTCACGACGCGATCATCGCGATGCTGTGCTGGCGCCGCGACGGCGAAGGCGAGGAGGGTGAGCGCTGGCAGGCGATGCCGATGGAGGCACTGGGCAACGACCGCTGGCGCGGCCGCTTCCGTGTCTCCGAACTCGGACGCTGGTGGTACACGGTGTCGGCCTGGGTGGATGCGTTCGCATCCTGGCGCGGGGAACTCGTGCGCCGTACCGACGCCGCCGACATCCGCATCGCCGCACTGACCGGCGCCGACCTGATCGAGGCCGCGGCGGCGCGCGCCGGGGGTGACGATGGTCAGCTGCTGAGCGCCTGGGCCGAACGTCTGCGGACGGAGAGCGCGCGCGCCGAACCCGAAGCGCTGAAGGCGCTGGCGCTCGATGCCCGGGTGGCCGAACTGGCCGCGCGCCACCCCGACCGCCGCTTCTCCACCACCCATGCCTTGCTGCCGCTCGATGTGGACCGCGTGCGCGCTGTGTTCGGCGCGTGGTACGAACTGTTCCCGCGCTCGGCGGCGAGCGCTCCGGTGCACGGCCGTTTCGCCGATGTCGTCGAGCGCCTGCCCGAGATCGCGGCAATGGGCTTCGATGTGCTCTACCTGCCACCGATCCACCCGATCGGGCGCGAGCGCCGCAAGGGGCCCAACGGTACCCTCGTCGCCGGCGAGGACGATGTCGGCAGCCCGTGGGCGATCGGCGCTGCCGAAGGCGGGCATCTCGATATCCATCCGCAGCTGGGCACGATCGACGACCTGCGGCGCCTGATCTCGAGCGCGCGCGAGCACGGGCTCGAGATCGCACTGGACGTCGCCCTCCAATGCGCCCCCGACCATCCGTGGGTGCGAGCCCATCCGCAGTGGTTCCGGCGCCGCCCCGACGGCAGCGTCCAATATGCCGAGAATCCGCCGAAGAAGTATCAGGACATCTATCCGTTCGACTTCGAAAGCGAGGACTGGCAGGCCATGTGGCACGGACTCGCCGACATCTTCCATCACTGGATCGCTGAAGGGGTGCGGATCTTTCGCGTGGACAACCCGCACACGAAATCCTTCGGGTTCTGGGAATGGGCGCTCGGCACGCTCCGCCGCGACCACCCCGACACGATCTTCCTGGCCGAGGCCTTCACCCGGCCGCGGGTGATGCACCGGCTGGCCAAGCTCGGCTTCAACCAGTCCTACACCTACTTCACCTGGCGCAACACCCGCCCCGAACTCACCGCCTATTTCGAGGAACTGGCGCACGGCCCGGGGCGCGACTACTTCCGCCCCAACGTGTGGCCCAACACGCCCGACATCCTGCCCGAGTACCTGCAACTGGGCGGACGCCCGGCTTTCGTCGTCCGCTTCGTGCTCGCCGCGACGCTGGCCTCGTGCTACGGCATCTACGGGCCGGCCTTCGAGATGATGGAGCACGTGCCGCGCGAGCCGGGCAGCGAGGAATATCTGGATTCGGAAAAATACCAGCTTCGGCATTGGCCGCGCGAACGCAAGGACACCCTCGCTGGCCTGATCGGACGCGTCAATCGCATCCGCCGCGACAACCCGGCGCTGCACGGCAACCGCACGCTGCGTTTCCTGCCGATCGACAACGATCAGCTCGTGGCCTATTCCAAGACCTCGGCGGACGGCGACAACGTCATCGTCGTGGTGGCCAACCTCGATCCGCACAACGTGCACGGCGGCTGGCTGGAACTCGATCCCGAGGTGCCGGGTGTCGGTGAGGGCACGTCCTTCCAGATGCACGATCTGCTCTCCGGGGCGCACTACCTGTGGAGCGCGGGGCGCAATTTCGTCCGGCTCGACCCCCAGCACGCGCCGGTTCACATCTTCCGCGTGCGGCGTCGGGTGCGTACCGAGCGCGACTTCGACTACTTCCTCTGAGGCCATACGTGAAACCGCCATCCCCCGACCCCGCCGGCCTGGCCACTGCTTCCGTCATCACCCCCGCGGGCGGTGCCGACGATGGCCTGTGGTACAAGGATGCGGTGATCTACGAGTTGCACGTCAAGGCGTTCTTCGACGCCAACGACGACGGTGTCGGCGACTTCGTCGGTCTCACCCGCAAGCTCGACTACATCCGCGATCTCGGCGTGGACACGCTGTGGCTGCTGCCCTTCTACCCGTCGCCGCTCAGGGACGACGGCTACGACGTTGCCGACTACCACGGCGTCCTGCCGGCCTACGGCACCCGCGCCGACTTTCGTCACTTCGTGCGTGAAGCACATCGCCGCGGGCTGCGCGTGATCACCGAGCTGGTGATCAACCACACCTCAGATCAGCACCCGTGGTTCCAGGCCGCACGCCGCGCACCGCCGGGTTCATCCAAGCGCGACTTCTATGTGTGGAGCGACAACCCCGAGCGTTACGCCGGCACCCGCATCATCTTCACCGACAGCGAGACCTCGAACTGGGCCTGGGATCCGATTGCCGGCGCCTATTACTGGCATCGCTTCTTCAGCCATCAGCCCGACCTCAACTTCGAGAATCCGCGCGTCCTGCGCGCGGTGCTGCGCACGATGCGGTTCTGGCTCGACATGGGGGTCGACGGCTTCCGTCTCGACGCGGTGCCCTATCTGCGCGAGCGCGAGGGCACGAGCAATGAAAACCTGCCCGAAACCCACGCCACCATCCGCGAGATCCGGCGCGTGATCGACGAGCACTACCGGGGCCGCGTGCTGCTCGCCGAGGCCAACCAGTGGCCCGAAGACGTGCGCGAATACTTCGGCGACGGCGACGAATGCCACATGGCCTACCACTTTCCGCTGATGCCGCGGCTGTTCATGGCGCTCGCGCAGGAGGACCGCTTTCCGGTGATGGACATCATGCGCCAGACCCCGGACATCCCCGACAACTGCCAGTGGGCGATCTTCCTGCGCAATCACGACGAGCTCACGCTGGAGATGGTCACCGACCGCGAGCGCGACTACATGTGGCAGTTCTTCGCCAACGACCCGCGGATGCGGATCAACGTCGGCATCCGGCGGCGGCTCGCTCCGCTGCTTGAGAACAGCCGCGACCGCATCGAGCTGATGTCCTTCCTGCTGTTCACCATGCCGGGCACACCCATCGTCTATTACGGCGACGAACTCGGGATGGGCGACAACGTCTATCTGGGCGACCGCAACGGCGTCCGCACGCCGATGCAATGGACCTCCGACCGCAACGCCGGGTTTTCGCGCGCCGATCCGCAGCAGCTCTACCTGCCGCCGATCATGGACGCGATCTACGGCTACCAGGGGATCAACGTCGAGGCCCAGGCGCGCAACCCGCACTCGCTGCTCAACTTCAACCGCCGCCTGATCTCGATGCGCAAGGGCTACCGTGCCTTCGGCCGCGGCAATCTGGTGTTCCTCGAGCCCGGCAACCGCAAGGTGCTGGCCTACCTGCGGGAGTATGACGACCCCGCGGACCCACAGCGGGGCGAACAGCGCATGCTGTGCGTGGCCAATCTGGCGCGCACGCCGCAGGCGGTGGAGCTCGATCTGGCCCGTCACGAGGGCCGGGTGCCGGTGGAGATCACCGGACGGACGCCGTTCCCGCCCATCGGTCGGCTTCCCTATCTGCTGACGCTGCCCGGTCATGGCTTCTTTGCCTTCGAGCTCTCGACCGAGGCCCCACCGCCGGAGTGGCACGAGGAAAGGCTGGCGCAGGCCGACCTGCCGATGCTGGTGATGACCGAAGGCTGGCGCACCTTCCTGCGCGCCCAGGATGACGGCAACCGGGTGCGCCAGGCGATTGCCACCCGCAGCCGCGAGCAGTTGCAGAACGAAGTGCTGCTGCCCTACCTGCAGGCCCGGCGCTGGTTCGCCGCCAAGGGCGAACAGGTCGTTCGGGTCGGGGTGATGGACGAGCAGGAGTGGCAGATCGGCGGCAGCAGCTGGCTGCTCGTACTGCTCGAGGTCGAGCTCGTCGGCGCGCCTCCGCACACCTATTTCCTGCCGCTGGGCATCGCCTGGGAGGAGGGCGGCGCACATCCGTCCGATCGCTACGGCGCGGTCGCCCTTGCCCGCGTGCGCGAGAAGGCGCGCATGGGGCTGCTCTACGATGCCTTTATCGATCCCGCCTTCTGCCGTGCGCTCGGACACGCGATGGGCGCCGGCGGGACGGTGCCGATGGGGCGCGGGAGCCTGCGCTTTGCCACCGCACCGGCGTGGTCCGAACTGGCCGATGCCATCGACGACGAGGTCCGTCAGCCCGCGCTGGAGCAGACCAATACCGGGGTGTTCTTCGGCAAGCGCCTCTACCTGAAGGCCTACCGGCGCCTGCAGGCGGGCATCAACCCCGAACTCGAGATCGGCTATTTCCTCGGTGCCGCCGGCTTCGCCCACATCGCCCGCGTCGTCGGCTCCACCGAGTATGTCGCCGCCGACGGCAGCACCGCGGCGCTGGCGATGATCCAGGAGTTCGTCGACAACCAGGGCAACGCCTGGGATTACACCCTGCACCATCTGGAGCGGCTGTTCTCCCCCGACAACTGGCCGGGCACCGGCGACGACCACGACATCGACACTCTCAACCGGGTCTATCTGCTGCAGATGGAGACACTGGGCCGGCGCGTGGCCGAGATGCACCTGGCGTTCGCCGGCGCCGTGGGCGACCCGGCGTTCACGCCGGAAGCGCTGGAGCGCGCCGAGGTGGAGGGCTGGCGCGCCACGGTTTCCGAGGACGTCACGCACACGCTGGATCTGCTCGAGACGCGGCTCGCCGCACTCGATGAGCCGAGCCGCGAGGCCGCCATGCTGGCGCTCCAGGCACGGACCGAGCTGCTGTCGTGCCTCGCGGCGCTCGATCTCGGCCCCGAGGGACTGATGAAGACCCGCTACCACGGGGACATGCATCTCGGCCAGGTGCTGGTGGTCCAGAACGATTTCGTTCTGGTCGATTTCGAGGGCGAACCGGCCCGGCCGATCTCGCAGCGACGAAACAAGCATTCGCCGTGGCGCGACGTGGCGGGCATGCTCCGATCCTTCGACTATGCGGTGCGAACCACGCTGGAGCGAACCGTGTCGACTCAGCCGCAACGGACGCAGGAGATGACCGATGCGTTGGCGCGCTGGAAGGCGGAGGTGGTCTCCGCCTTCCTCGGCGCCTATCGGGAGGCGCTGGGGCGCGCGCCGATTGGCGCGGAAACCGGCTTCCTTACACTGTTCGTGATCGAGAAGCTGTTGTACGAACTGCGCTACGAAATCGACAACCGTCCGGAATGGGCGCGCATCCCGCTTGCGGCCCTGGCCGAGTTCATTGCCGGCGAGCATTGATCGGCGGCGTCCGCGCGGCGCGCACTTTTTACCTGCCACTGCAATTTCTGCCCTATGGGCCGGAGCCGCATCGGTGCCCTCCATCCCCCTACGAAGTGTCCCCGAGTGCGCCTGCGACGGGCGCTCCGCCTGCGCTGTACCGGTGTCCACCAGCGGGCCTCGCCGCCGTTCGGGTGCAGCCGACGAACTGGGCGCCGCGTCTGCAGCCGACGCGCGGGGTATGCCGATTGCAGCGCGGGAGTGAGCGGCGGCATGAGGTCGGCGCATCGTTCTGGAGGATTTTCGTCATGGCTCAACTTGCCCTTTCGCCCGAACTGAAGACATGCATCGACGACTGTCAGCACTGCCATCTGGTCTGCCTCGCCATGGCCACCGGGCACTGCCTTGAAAAAGGCGGTCGCCACGTGGAGCCCGAGCATCTGCGCACCATGCTGGTCTGCGCCGAGATCTGCCGCACTGCGGCAACCGTCATGATCACCGGTTCCACGCTGCATCGCCAGATGTGTGCGGTGTGTGCCGATACCTGCGACGCCTGTATCAGCAGCTGCCGCGACCTGGACGAGATGGACGAATGCATCGCCGCCTGCGAACGGTGCAAGAACAGCTGCGAGTCCATGACCAGCCGCTGAGGACCACGTGCGAAGCGGCGGGCCTCGGGGGGAGTGGCCCCATCGAAGCGGGACTGCCGGATTGCTCCCGCAGCGGATGCCGGAACGCCGATTGCACGGTCGAGGCGGAGCCCCTTGTTCAGTGGGGCAATGGGAGCATGACGATGGACGACAAGAGGCATTCTGATCACGGAGGGCCAGCGGGAAAAGGGGCGCCGCAACCGGCCCGCGAGCAAGCCGCTGCGATCGGCAACGACAGCGGCGGCCGCGGCTACGAAGGCGATGCCCTCCCCGGGGAGCCGGGAACCGGCTCGCCGTCCGGGTGGACGGACCGGACCGGAACGCAGGGCCGCGCGACCGATGGCACCGTGATCGCCAGCGATTGCCTTGCGGGCACGCCGGTCCATGGCAGCGACGACGCGTTGCTGGGGCGGGTGAGCCACGTGTTGTTGGATCTCGCCGAGGGCTGCATCGCCTTCATCGTCGTCGAGCTCGAGGAGGCGGCAGGCGGCGCGTCGTGTGCCATTCCCTGGACTGCGCTCGATGTCGATCCCGCCATACCGCGGTTCTCGCTGGCGCAGACCGCGGACGACCTGCGCCAGGCTCCCACTTTCGATCCGGCGCACTGGCCGCCGATGGCAGATTCCGCCTGGCTGGACCGGGTGCACCTGTTCTTCGACTGCCTGCCGTACTGGGTCCCCCCGCGCTAGCTGGCGCTCGCTCTCAGGGCGGCGGAGCGGCCTGTGGGTGCCCGCTGGCGCTCAGCAGCGAGGCCACGATCGCAGTGCGCAATGGCCGCCATGCGGCGTCGTCGGCGCGCACATGGCGCTGGTTGAGCTCCAGTTCCACCCCGATGTATTGCGTTGCCGGATAGCGCCGCCGCAGGTAGGCACAGAAGCCGTCGGCGCGGCCGGTGTAGGGATAGTTGCGGCGGATTCTCAGGGTGGGTGCGAGCATGCGCAGCGCGTCGAACCAGCGCGTGCACAGTTCGACTTCATCGGGGCGCCGCGGATCGTAGAGGAAGGCGACGTCCGCGTTGCGCTCGTGTCCGCCAAGTATGGGGGTGAAGCTGTGACTGGACACGTGCACGACCTTCCTGCCCAGTGCGAGCGCCTGCGCGACCAGCCCTTCGACGCGCTCGCGGTAAGGCAGATAGTAGAGTTCGTCGATCGCCGCGCGCCGAGCCGGCGGCAGCGTGCGGGTGAGCTCGGAGAAGCGCGCGCGGTGGCGAGGGGAGCGGTTGAGGTCGACGAGCAGCCGGGTGACGGTCGCGAAGACCAACACGCTGCCCAGTGCGGCCGCCAGGTCGCGGGCGACGGCGAGTGCGCCGGGGTCGTGGCCGCGGTGGCTGACGAGCAAGGCCTCGTGGCCGTCGAACAGCGCCTGGAACGGCGTGGGCACCTGATTGCCGCCGTGTTCGCAGGTGACCAGGAAGAACGCATCTCCGGCCCCGGGGGTGGGGGCACGCGGTGGCACGGGCGGCGGCCCGTCGGTGGCCGCAGCGTCGGTTGCGTTCAGGCCGCTTCGCCGTACATCCGGTTTTCGCGCAGGCATTGGCACAGCTCGCCATAGACCGGGCGCAGACGCCCGGGATCCTTGTCCAGCGCCTGCTCGAGGCGGCGAGCAAGCGGGCCGCGCTCGAGGATCAGACTCAAGGGCGGGAGCCACCGCGGTGCGAGCAGGCCGTCATCACCAAAGAGCCCGATCAGGCGCCGCCACAACGCGCCGGCGGTCAATGGACTGCCATCGAGGCCGAACAGCCGCAGATAGTCCCGGTCGGTGATCGATGCACGGTCGGCATCGCGAATGCAGTCTTCGAAGATCTGCGTCAGCGCCGCGGTTTCGAGCGCTTGCGCGGGCGCGGCCGTGGCTTCGTACAGGTGGCGGACGAGTGCCGTGGTGGCCGCGACCACCGCAAGATCGGCGCGCGCGCATTCCTGGGCGTCGAGCACCCGGATCTCGATCGCGCTGCGCTGGAAGCGGGGTGCCGCGGCGCGCACGTCGAGCCACTCGTGCTGCAGCACGCTGGTGTCGCCGATTCCGGGCAGGGTGCCGTACTCCGCGACTTCGCGGTACATCGGGGCGAGCACGGTGGCGTGGTATTCGGCCGGCGAGGCGCATGGCTCCGGGATGCAGGCGCCCATGGAAGAGGGCACCTGGCGCTGGTGATCGCGGTACACCGCCAGGCGGTGATCCATATGGGGGCTCGGACGGCTGTCGGCCCACGGTGAGCTGGCGGCGATCGCCGGGAGGATCGGCAGGGCGAGCCGGATCGCGGCGTGGAGACGGGCGAATTCCTCCTCGCCGGCAAAGGGCAGGTTCAGGTGGACGCTCTGCAGATTGCCCCAACCGTGGCGGCGACAATCGAAGATGCGGTCGTAGGCACCGTAGATCGCCGCATTGTCATGGGTCCACAGGCGGGTTTCGGTTACCGGGTCCATCCATGGATGCATGCCGCCGGGCATCAATTGCGCGCCCGTGTCGGCGAGCAGCCGGTTGGCCGCGCCGACCTCGGCGTGAAAGGCCTCCGGCAGTTCTTCCAGCGTGGGCACCGGGGAGAGGTTCTTCAGCTCCACCACGTGCAGCGCAAGCTCGTTCGACCATCCCATGGCACCGCGTTCCACCGCGGCCGCCGGGTGTCCGGCCAGTGCGCACAGCAGGGCGTCGGCCGCCGGGCGCACGTCCAGATGCGTACGGTCGACGATCATGTATTCGATCTCGACCCCGTAACCGGCAAAGGCCGATAGCGTGCAGGCTTCCTCGTTCATGAATTCCCTCCACCCTCGCGGCGCCGTTCCAGGCGGCGCAGAAAGACGCCCATCACCTCGCGATAGAGCGCGTCCTTGAGTACGCCGTCCTCATTGCCGGCGTCCACATTGGGGTTGTCGTTGATCTCGATGATGCAGCAGCGGTTCGCGGTCTGCTTGATGTCCACGCCATAGAAACCGTCGCCGATCAGGTTGGCCGCCTGCAGCGCCAGGTTCACCACCTCTTCCGGCGCTTCGCCCACCGCCAGCGCCTCGGTGCGGCCCTCGCGGTGTCGGGGCTCGCCGTCGCGGTTGATGATCTGCCAGTGGCCGCGCGCCATGTGGTACTTGCAGACGAAGATCACGCGGCGATCGAGGATGCCGACGCGCCAGTCGAACTCGGTCGGCAGCCACTCCTGGGCGACGATGAGGTCGGACTTCTCCAGCAGCGCGCCGACCTTGGCGCGCAGGTCCTGTTCGCTCTCCGCCTTTTCCACGCCGGAAGAGAACGAACTGTCCGGCTGCTTGAGGACGCAGGGCAGGGCGAGCAGCGGCACGATCTGGTCCACGTTGCCGCGGTGGATCAGCAGCGTACGCGGCGCCGGCAGATTGTGATGGGCGAGCAGCTCGGCGAGATAGACCTTGTTGTTGCACTTCAGGATCGAATCCGGGTCGTCGATCACCACCAGCCCTTCACCCAGCGCACGGCGGGCGAAACGGTAGGTGTAATGGTGGACGAAGGTGGTGTCGCGGATGAACAGGGCATCGAACTCGGGCAAACGGCCGAAATCGCCCGGGGTGATGAACGCCGGGCGGATCCCGAGCGCACGCGCGGCGTCGGCGAATTTGTTCAGGGCTTGCGGATTGGACGGCAGGTCATGCCCTTCCGGATTGTGCAGAATGGCGAGGACATAGTCGCGCGCCCGCTGTCGGTCGGCGCCGCGCGGACGACCGGCAAAATGGCTCGCCGCGGCTTCGTACATGAAATTGCGGTGGGTCTCGGGCAGTTCGGCGATGCCGAGCAGGCGAATGTTGCGGGTATGCCAGTGCCCGCCCGAACGCTCGAAGCGCACGCGCAACAATGGCGCCTGCAGCAGGGCAAAGAGCTGCCCGGCGAGTACGTTGTAGCGTTGGGCGAGGTTGCGCCCGAAATACACGCTGAGTTCGAAACGGTCGGATTTCAACGGCGCCAGGGTCTGCTCGACCAGTTGTGCAAGCTGTCCGGTCAGCACCTGGACCAGGTTCTGCGACTGCAGATCCTCCATCGTGCCGGCGCGCGGCCACGGGTGGTGTCCGCGCGCCTCCGCGAGCAGCGACACGTAGTAGCCCAGGCTCTGATAGCGGTACGACCGGCACAGGTTGAATACCCGTGCGGCGCGGTCCTCGCCGTAGGCCGGATCGGTGAGGTAGCTGCGCGCCGGGACGACGGTAAGACCGGCTTCGACCACGGGCCAGTCGTCCGCGGCGTCGACCACGATCAGGGTGCTCAAAGGGCGTCTCCGGTGGCATCGTTGCGGCGCGGGGAGAGCACCAGCAGATTGGCATCGTGGGTGACGATGCCGAGCAGGACCGAGTTGAATACGCGGTCCATCCGCAGCCAGTAGTCGCGCGTGCCGCCGTACGGATGCGGACCGTAAGGATCGGCCACGAGCAACTTGTGCGACGGGCGATCGTATCCGGTAATGACCACGAAGTGCCCCGCCGGCGTGCCGCGCAGGTCGTCGGGGATGTCGGTCGGACCGAATTCGCGCGCGGTGCGATAGAGGAAGGTCGAGCTCAGTCCGGTGATGATCGGATGCCTGCGACGCAGCAGGCCCCGCACCAGCGGCGGCGACAGATCGGTGAAGCGCAGGCGGCCGCCGAGGCGCAGGAACTCGAGATAGCCTTCGGTGGCATGGCGGAGCCGCGGGTGGTCCTTCAATTCGAGCTGGGCGACCAGCCGTTCGCCGATGTCCACCCGGCCGCGGAACCACGTAGGGTCGAAAACCGTGAGGTTGTAGGTGTAGATCGTCGCCGTGTAGCCGTGGGTGAGCGCATCGCAGGCGAGGAACACGGCGAAGGTGCCGCCATGTTCGAACGTCCGGGTGCGACCGATCACCTCTTCCAGTGTGATGTCGCTGCCCCAGTAGCGATAGACCGCATGCAGGCAGGTCGGCCCGCAGGTGGTTTCGGTGGGCTGGGGCAGGATGTTCAGCGGCAGGTGCAGGGCGCTTGGAAGCATCGGTGGGGCCGAGGGTCAGATCATCGATGGCGGACCGGACGCCACGCCGAATGGGAGCTGTCGCAGGAAGGGTTCGCAGCGGGGCGCGGCCTCGTTATCGGGGTCGTCAACCGGGGACGGATCCGGATCCGGGTCGGGAATCGGATCGGGAGCGGGGTCGGGTGCCGGATTGGGCGAAGGAAACGGGCGGTGGGCGGTCCATGCCGCTGCCTTCGGCACCATGCACGATCCGGATCCGACATCGATGACTTGCATCCTGAGCCTCCAGTAGTAGGGGTGGCTCGGAATCCGGGCAAGCAGCGTGCCTTGAAAACCGGGTCGCAACGGAGCGCGGAACGACCGGAACCCAGTAGTTCTTACCGGTACGCTGCAAAGCTTACCTGCCGTGGTCGCACGCTGACGGGGAAGGGGCGGGAACGCCGTTTGCTGCCGCCCAATCACAATGATCGGCGGAGCCGTGAGGAGACAGGATGAACCCGTCAGCAACAAGGAGCACTCCGATGAACGCGCGTCATACTCTCTGTATTCTCGCCCTGGGCGGCCTTCCGCTATTCACGGCCTGCAACGACCGCCAGGCGGCCGACCCGACGACAGCTGCGCCGGCAACTGAGCCCGCAGCCGAGGCCAAGGTGGCCGACGGCGTGCTCGGCTCACGGGTCAAGGCGGCGCTGGCCGCCGACGGCCGGATCAACGCCGGCGCGATCTCCGTGGCCGTTGCCAATGGGCAGGTCACCCTCGATGGCATCGTTCCGGCCGACCAGATTACCCGCGCCGATGCGGTGGCGCGCAGTGTTGCGGGGGTCGTAGAGGTCATCAATGCCCTCGAACCGGCATTGCCGGGATCCTGACCGAACCACCCCCCAGTCCGGACCGCGCGCGGGCGCCGCCATCGGCCAGCGCGCACTGCCGGCCATCGTTCTCGTAGTGGGCGCCTGCGCGGGCCCGCAATCCATGCTCGATCCGGCCGGCCCCGCTGCCGCCGAGATCGCCCGCCTGTGGTGGGGCATGGTTGCATTTGCCGGCGTGGTGCTGAGTGGTGTCGTGCTGGCCTGGTTGATGGCCTTGCGGCGCACGCCCCGCGCGCTCGACGATAACGCGGCGCGGCGCATCGGACTGCGGTGGATCGTTCTCGGCGGCGTTGCGCTGCCGAGCGCGAGCATCGTCGTCCTCCTCGCCTTCGGCATCCCCGCCGGGCACCGGATGATGGCACTGCCGCTCGCAGACGGGATCCCGGTGCGCATCGAGATCACCGGCCATCGCTGGCGGTGGGAAGTGCGTTATCCGGAGGCCGACGTCGTGGTGGTCGACGAACTGCATCTGCCCGCGGGCCGTACCGTGGATGTGCATGTGCGCAGCGCCGATGTCATCCACTCGTTCTGGGTGCCGCGCCTCGCGGGCAAGATCGACCTGATCCCGGGCCGGACCAATGTCGTCCGCCTGCGCGCGGACCAGCCCGGGGTGTTCCGCGGCCAGTGTGCCGAGTTCTGCGGGACCGGCCATGCGGGGATGGTGCTGCAGGTGCAGGCGCATGAACCGGCGGCGTTCGCCGCCTGGCTGGAGGCGCGCCGGCGATGAAGGGCGATGCCGACCCGTCCGATCCGATCAGTCTGCACGACGACTTCAACGAGGTCTGGGGCAATCCGCGTGGCTGGAAGGCGCTGACCATCGTCAATCACACCACGGTCGGGGTGCGGTTCATGCTCACCGGACTGGGGTTCTTCCTGTTCGGTGGCCTTCTTGCCATGCTGATCCGCACCCAGCTCGCGCTGCCCGGCCAGATGCTGGTGACGCCCGAGGTCTATGCCCAGGTGTTCACCATGCACGGCACGGTGATGATGTTCCTGTTCGCGGTGCCGATGATGGAGGGGCTTGCGGTCTACCTGCTGCCCAAGATGCTGGGGGCACGCGACCTGGTGTTTCCCCGCCTGTCGGCCTTCGGCTACTGGTGCTACCTGTTCGGCGGCCTGATCCTGGTCGCCAGCCTGTTCCTCGGTCTGGCGCCCGACGCCGGCTGGTTCATGTACACGCCCTTGTCGAGCAAGACTTACTCGCCCGGACCGAACTCCGACTTCTGGTTGCTCGGTGTCACCTTTGTCGAGATCTCGGCGGTGTCGGCCGGGGTCGAGCTCGCGGTCTCGATCCTGCGTTCGCGTTCGCCCGGGATGGCGCTGAACCGCATGCCCCTGTATGCGTGGTACATGCTGGTGACCTCAATGATGATCGTGCTCGGCTTTCCGCCGCTGATCCTGGGCAGCATCCTGCTCGAACTCGAACGCGCGGCCGGCATGCCATTCTTCGACGTGCTCCGCGGCGGCGATCCGGTGCTGTGGCAGCACCTGTTCTGGCTGTTCGGCCATCCCGAGGTGTACATCATCTTCCTGCCGGCGGCCGGCATCGTGTCCACCCTGATCCCGGTGTTCGCACGACGGCCCGCGGTGGGCTACACTTGGGTGGTACTGGCCGTGCTCACCACCGGCTTCATCAGCTTCGGGCTGTGGGTCCACCACATGTTCACGGTGGGCATCCCGCAGCTGGCACAGGCCTTCTTCTCGGCGGCGAGCATGCTGGTCGCGGTGCCGACCGGCATCCAGATATTCTCGTGGATCGCCACCCTGTGGCTGGGGCGGCCGGTCTTCCACGTGCCCATGCTGTGGATCACGGGCTTCCTCGTGGTCTTCGTCACCGGGGGCCTGACCGGGGTCATGCTCGCCCTGGTGCCCTTCAACTGGCAGGTCCATGACACCCAGTTCGTCGTCGCCCACCTGCACTATGTGCTGGTGGGGGGGATGTTCTTTCCGCTGGTGGCGGGGATCTACTACTGGCTGCCCCATTTTTCCGGACGCATGCCCTCGGCCAGGCTCGGACGACTGGGCTTCTGGCTGGTGTTCGTTGGCTTCAACCTGAGCTTCCTGGTGATGCACTGGACCGGCATGCTCGGCATGCCGCGGCGCGTCCATACCTACGAGACCGGCCTCGGATGGGATCTGCCCAATCTGCTGTCGTCGGTCGGGGGTTTCGTGATGGCAGCCGGGGTTGCCACCGTCCTTGCCGACCTGGTTCTTCATTTTCGCTACGGTGAGCAGGCCCGACCCAATCCGTGGACCGCCGACACCCTCGAATGGGCGACCGCGATGCCGCCGACGGCCTATAACTTCGCCAGTCTGCCAGTCATCGAGGGCCGCCATCCGCTGTGGGAAACACCCGCCCTGGGCGACGATCTGGCGCGTGGATGCGGCGGGCTGGCCGTGATCGATCACGGCCGGCGCGAGACCTGGGGCAGCGACCCGGTGAGCGGCGCGGTGCGCGAGATCATTCACCTGCCGGGCAACAGCTGGCTGCCCATCATCGCTGCGGGGCTGCTCGCGCTGGTGTGCATCGCGCTGGTTGCCGGAGCCTATGCCGCCGGCGGCGTGATCTCGCTGTTCGCGGCGGCGGTGGTGCTGCGCTGGTCGTGGGAGAACGGTGCCCATCCGGCGGCCGCGCCCGATGCCCGCACCGCGCCGGGCGACCCGCCCTTGCACTCCCGTACCTTCGACGGGCCCGGTCTGATGGGCATGGGATTGACCCTGCTCGCCGACGGCGCCCTCTATCTTTCGCTGCTGTTCGGCTGGTTCTATCTGTGGACCGTGGCCCCGGCCTGGCAAGTCCCCGCTACCCCCGGAATCGGCAGCGGCGGCGGCGGCGGGGTGGCCGGATTCATGCTGCTGGCGGCGGTCGTCGTGCTCACCGCGGCCGTGGGCGGCATGCGCCACCTGCTGCTGCGTCTGCGGCGCGGGAATGAGGACGGCCTTGCGCTTGGGCTCGGCGTGCTGGCCGTGACCGGGGTGGCGCTCACCGCACTGCTGGTCGCCACCCTACAGGCGGCCGGGCTGGAACCGACCGCCACCGCACACGATGCGGTGATCGCCGTGATCCTGGGCTACAACGTGTTCCACTGCGCGCTTGCCACCGTGCTCGCCGCGCTCCAGGCCGTGCGCGCCCGCCACGGCCACGTCGGGGTCGCATCGCCGTACGAGCCGATGGTGATGGGGCGGCTGTGGTACTACAACCTGGGGGTGTTGTGGAGCAGCTATTTTGCGCTCGTGCTGTTTCCGCCCGGCTGGGGACACGGATGAAACTGTCGCCCTTTCACCCGCTGCAGATCGCGCTCGGCCTCATCGTCTGGAGCGCATGGTTCGTGGCGCTCTACGCCGGCGTGGCAGTGGCGTGCGAGCGCATGGCGCAGCCTCTGCAGGCCGGGCCGTATTCGATCAACCTCGGCCTTGCCGTATTCACCCTGCTGGTGGCGCTGCTCCCCGGCGGCTTTGCGCTGATCTGCTGGCGTGCCGCGAGCCGCGCCGGCGCGCGGCCCGGACGCGAACGTTTCATTGCCCGCCTCGGTGCCGCGGTACACCTGACCGCCATGTCGGTGATGCTGTTCATCGCGCTGCCGCTGCTGCAGTTGCCGCCATGCCTGTGAGCGCCCGGCGTCCCATGCACCGGGCCCGGAACGGCCGGGTGGAAGGCCGACGCAATCACAGGTTCGGAGGTGCGCGTACAACCCGGCGTACCGGGATCTCGTCGTCCTCGACATACAGGGTGTTGACCAGAACCATGGCGCTTGCCGCCAGTGGAGTAGCGAACACGACGCCCAGCGCGCCGAGCAGGCCGCCGAACAGAACCTGCGCGCCGATCGCGAGTGCGGGCGGGAGCTGGACGCTGCGCTCGTCGACCAGCGGCGCAACCAGGTAGTTTTCCGCGGTCTGCACGCCAAGGTAGAGGAGCGCGACATGGAGCAGCGCCTCCGGCCCCAGCGCGATGGCGACGAGCACGGCGGGCACGGCGGCGAGCACCGGGCCGAGGTAGGGCACGAAGTCGAGCACGAAGGCGATCAGGCCGAGCGCCAGTGCGAGCGGAACGTCGAGCAACAGCAGGCCGATGGTCACCGAGACGCCGACCATGGTCATCTTGGCGAAGGTGCCGATCAACCACCAGCGCAGGGTGTCGGTCAGTTCGTCGAGCACGTTTGCCGCGCGGTCGCGAGCGCGCGGCGGGAACAGGCGCAGCAGGCCGCGGCGATAGGTATGGGGCGCGGCGGCTGCATACAGGCCGATGAAGATGACGATCAGCAGGCCGACGACGGCACCCAGCGTGGTGGAGAAAGCGCCGCTCAGATGGATCAGCCAATTCTCGTTGTTCGCCATTACCGCGCGGATGTTCTGTTCCGACAGCAGGGTGCGCGCCCACGCGTACTTGCGGAGCACCTTCAGCATCTCACCCCAGGCTTCACCGAGGCGGGGGCCGAGCTGCTCGAGCTGGTTCGCAAGTTCGGCACCGAGAAAGATGCCGCCAAGACCGAGCACGGCGCCCAGGGCGAGCAGCACTGCCGCGAGCGACAGCGGCTCCGGCAGACCGCTGGCCTTGCGCAGGGCATCGGTCAGCCCGGACAGGAATACCGCGAATAGCACTCCGGCGAACAACAGCAACAGCACATCGGCAATCGCCCACACCAGCAGGCCGACAACGAGCACGATCACCACCGCGGCGACGGTGACGATCGAGCGGTCGGCGCGACGCGCGTCTCCGAGTTCGCCGGGAAGGGCGCGGCCCGGCGCGCGCAGTCGCACGTGCCGGGGCAGCGGCGCACGGGCTTTCAAACCGCGCCCGTCCATTCGGCGTCGCCTTCGACCCGGACCTGTAGCGGCATCCGCGGGCGTCTGATCGTCAGTGGCACGCAGTCTTCCGGCGCGACCACGCGCTCGGGCATCGATCGATCGCCAGGCGCTTCGTCGCACATCATGATCACCGCCTTGCCGGTCTGCGCCCCTCCGGTCACCGGGGCCCGAAGCTGCTGCGGAGGCAGGATCACGATGCCGTGAAAGGTCGCGCCGAGCGGCCGGCGCGCGTGGGCTGGCGCAGAGAATGCGGCGCAACCGACCAGTGCGGCGAGGATGAGGACGAGGCGCGCCGACCTGGCGGCCGGCCAGCCGGGAGGCACAAGACAATGCGTAGGGGAATGCATGACGATCGACCTCCGCGAACCTGATGACATCTGCACAGCAACCGGTGTGCCCCGGGGCGCACCGGCCAGAACGCGGATTGCGCGCGGTGTCGGACCGGCGGCGCGGGGCGCGGTCGGCCGCGCCGGGCCACACTGCCCGCGCGCCGACCGGCCACGCTGCGGTGGGCACGCTGGGCGGGTGCTGTAAGGCTTACAGCAGGGCGGTAATTCCTGCTGAGGTGACTGAGCCGATTCGTGCCGGTCACCGCCGGCTCGACGCCGATTCCCCGGCGCCGGCGTCAGTGCAGCTTCACGCGGGGGCGGGAGCGGCGTGACAGCCATTGGCCGACGGTGAGCAACAAGGTAGTTGCCGGCCCCAGCAACAGCGCCAGATGGCGGCGGTAGAGCAGCCAGTAGCTGAGGCGGGCGGGAACACCGCCCACGGTGAGCTTGCCCGCCCCGGAAGTATCCAGGCTGCCCACGGCCTGGTCCTGCCCGAGGGAGATCAGATTCCCCCGTTCGCGATAGCAGAAGGCGAGCGGCGGCTTGCCATCCACATGTCCTCTCAGAGAACGAGCAAGCAGCCTTGCCTGCTGCTGCGCAGCCTGGGCCTTGGGAGGGACGGGGCGCCCATCCGGCTCGGGCGTGCAACTGGCGCAGTCACCGAAGGCGTAGATGTTCTCGTCGACGGTGGTCTGCAGAGTGGCATGGACGAGCAACTGGCGTTGTCGATTGGTTTCGAGCCCGCCGAGGGCGTCGAGCACGGGCGGTCCCTGAACCCCGGCTGCCCACACCGCCAGGTCGGCCTCCAGCAGTCCTGCGTCTTCGAGCAGCACCCCCTCGGCGCGCACCTCGGCCACGCGTTGACCGACGCGGATGGAAACCCCCCGGGCGCGGAGATCCTCTTCGGCGCGGGCCACGATCTGGTCGGGCAGGGGGCCGAGTATCCGCTTTCCGGCCTCGACGACGGTAATGCGCAGCGGCTGCTGCAGTTGCTGCAACTGGATGCCGTAGGAGGCGATCTCGTCGGCGGCGCCGGTGAGTTCGGCAGCCAGTTCCACGCCGGTGGCACCGCCGCCGACGATGACCACGTGCACCGGATCACCCTCGTTGAACTCGGCGCGGGCACACAGGGCGAGCAGCCGGCGATGGAAACGCTCCGCGTCCTCGAGGTTGTTCAGCGACATCGCGTGACGACGCGCGCCCGGCGTACCGAAGTCGTTGTCGATCGCCCCGATCGCGATCACCAGGGTGTCGTAGGCGAGCGGCCGGCGCGGCGCGATGTCCAGTCCGTCCTCGTCCACCAGCGGCGCGAGCCATATCTGCCGCAGGCTGCGGTCGAGCCCCTCCATGCTGCCGAGGTGAAAGCGGAAATGGTGCCGCCTCGCCTGTTGCAGGTAATCGATCTTGTTGTCGCTCGAACTCAGCGTCCCGGAAGCCACTTCATGCAGGAGCGGCTTCCACACATGCGTGAGGGTGCCATCGACGAGCACGACCTCCGCCTTGCCCCGGCGTCCGACCGCGTCACCCAGCCGCGCCGCAAGCTCCAGCCCACCTGCGCCGCCGCCCACGATCACGATCCGGTGACAGGCGGGCGGGGTGGTGCGGTCCGCGGGCGCAAACTCGGCGCCGGTATCCGGCGGCGGGGCTTCGACCTCGACGTGACGATCGCTCACGTCCGCCGGCCTCCTAGGTGAGCAAGTCGGCGAGCTCGTCGGCATGCTGCTCCTCGGTGGCGAGGATGCCTTCGAGCATCGTGCGGGTGGTCGGATCCTTGTCGCCGAAGACCTGGATCATTTCGCGGTAACTCTCGATCGCAATGCGTTCGGCAACCAGGTTCTCGCGGATCATGTCGGTGAGCGAATCGCAGGTGACGTATTCGGCATGGCTCCGGCCGCTGAGGCCGGCAGGGTCCATCTCGGGCGTGCCGCCGAGCTGAACGATCCGCCTTGCCAGCAGATCGGCATGGCCGAGTTCCTCGTTCGAATGAACGAGGAACTCGGCGGCGATCGGTTCCGACTGGATTCCGCTGGCGACCACGGCATGTTGCCGGTAGCGCAATACGCAGACCAGTTCGGTGGCGAGCGCGGCATTGAGCAGCTTGACGACAAACTGTGCGTCCAGCGGGTAGCCGGGGGTCCGCGCCCCGTCCTCGATCTGCTGGCGTGCCCGCGCCCGCAAGGTAGCGACATCGGAAAGGAATGTGCTGTCCGCGCCGCTGGCGGCGGTGGGCCCGGGGGCAGCTTGCGAAGCTTGGGCGCGACGGCCCATTGATTCATTCATGGTTGTCTCCAGGACGGCGGGGGGAAAAAGGACGCTCGCGCACGAGCGCGGTATCGCAATCCTGTTCCGCCTCCGCTGACGATAATGCCGGACGACACGGACGCGGCTGTCGGAGAAGTCCTATTCGCCCTGCACGCGAGGATCCGGCGCCCGACCGATGCGACCCTCTGCCCACAACGGCAGCGCTGAGGTTCCGCAACGCGTGTCCCACCTTCACCGCCGGCGCGCGACGGTGATCAGAAAACTTACCAGCGCCATCACCAGAAACACCACGAAGAGCACTTCGGCGATTCCCGCTGCGCCCGCGCCGAGACCGCTGAAGGCCACCCCGGCGGCAATGAGGGCGATCACGAAGAAAACGATGGCGTCGTGCAGCATGGTCTTCTCCTCGTAGGGCATGGGCCGCCCCCGGCATTCCGATTCCCGAGGGCGGCCGTGCTCAACTCAGAACCTGTCTTCCCAGTCTCGAACCTGCTTTTCCGCCTCCTCGCGGGTAATGCCGTAGCGCTCCTGAATGCGGCCGGTCAGCTCGACCCGCTTGCCGTCGATGACGTCGAAATCGTCGTCGGTGAGCTTGCCCCACTGCTGCTGAACCTTGCCCTTGAGCTGCTTCCAGTTGCCCTGAAAGATGTCCTTGTTCATGGTGCTCTCCTCGTGAAGTTGCGGATGTCGCGCGCTTCATGTCCTAACCGTGGCGACACGGTTCCACTGTAGAAGCCTGTCCTTGTCGGCCCCATCAGTGCGCTCCGAAACCCTGGTCAGATGAATCCGACAGGACTACTCGTATTCGGGGGAAGGGCAGGATGCGTGCCCCGGGGATCACGTCCACCGGCACCTCCTGCCGCGGAACGGGCAGCGGCCGTGCCAGCCTGGCGCCGGACGCGGATCAGGGCGCGGGACGGGGACTGCGGGGCAGGGCGCAGCGCACCGCGGTGCCGGTCGCCGGTTCGCTGTGCAGATCGAGGCGGCCGCCGTGCAGCGCCACGAGCTGGCTCACGATGTAGAGACCGAGTCCGGCGCCGTCGCTGCCGGCAACGGACGGGGCGGTGGAGCGCGTGGTGGCGAACGGCTTCGACAGCCGCGCGTGGACACCCTCCGGGAGCCGGCCGCGGTTTCGCACCGTCAGCAGCAGCTCGTCGGCATCGCTGCCGTCGAGTTCGATCCACACCGGCGTGTCCGCCTCGCCGTGCTTCAGTGCGTTGCCGACAAGATTGGACAGCACCTGGCCGAGGGCGCCCCGATCGCCCTTGAGCAACAGCGACCCGCGGGTGGCGACCGCGATCCGGGCGTGCTCGCCCGGTTGGTCGAATTCGTCGACGATGGTCCGCGTGAGCTCGCCCATATCGATCTCGTCGAACGTCACCTTGAGCGTTCCGGCGCGCAGCCGCGCCACGCCCAGCAGGCGCTCGACCATGGTCGCCATGCGCTGGCTGCTCGATTTGATGCGCGCGGCAATATCGCCCACTGTTGCCGGATCCGGGTTGCGCAGCAGCAACTCGGCGCCGGCCGCAATCGCGGCGAGCGGGTTGCGCAAGTCATGGCCGAGCACGGCGGCGAAACGCTCGTTCATGCGCAGGGCGTGGTCCAGGTCTTCGAGGCGGGCAGCGAGATCGCGCCGCTGCTCATACAGGTCGACGAACACCGCTACCTTGGACTGGAGGATATGGGGATCGAGCGGCTTGTAGAGAAAATCCACCGCACCGTGGCGATACCCTTCGGCCGTACGCAGCGGATCCTTGCTTGCCGCGGTGAGAAAGATCAGCGGAATCTCGGCCGTGCGCTCCACGCCGTGCATCAGGCGGGCGAGCTCGAAGCCGTCCATGCCCGGCATCTGCACGTCGAGCAGAACCAGTGCGACCTCGTGCGTGAGCAGGCATTCGAGTGCCTCGGTGGCCGAGCGTGCGAGGATCAGCTCGCGTTCGGGGCGGGCGAGAAGGGCCTCCAGCGCGACCAGGTTGTCGACGACATCGTCCACGATCAGGATGCAGGTGCGCTTCATGAACCACTGCCGCCAGCCATGGGCAACGACACGCGGCACAAGGCGATCAGGCGGGTCACGTCGATCGGTTTGGCCATGTAGTCGTTCGCGCCCGCATCGAGGCAGGCCTGACGGTCCTCCGTCGTCGCCTTCGCGGTGAGGGCGATGATGGGCAGGTCGTGCCCCCCGTCGCCTGCGCGGATGTGCCGGATGGCTTCGAAGCCGTCCATCTCGGGCATCATGATGTCCATCAGCACGAGATCGATCCCGCCTGCAGTCACGCGCTCGACCGCCTCGCGACCGTTGCGCGCGACCGCGACCTTGACCCCCAGCGGTTCGAAGGCGGCAATGAGTGCAAAAACGGTGCGCACGTCATCCTCGACGAGCAGGATGCAACGTCCGTCGAATATGGCGTCGTGCGTGCGCATCGCACTGCCCCGAATCCTGCCGGTCGCTTGCGCCCCCCTGCCGCGGTCCAGCACGGCCATGACTTCGTCCACCAGGCGTTCGGCCGCGAGGGCGCCCTTGACGACGATGCATTCGGCCTGGGCGAGCAGGCGTGATTCGTCTGCGCCGCTCGGCATCCGTCCGCTGGAGATGATCACCGGCGGCATGGAATTCTGCTCGCGTCCGGACAGGATTTCGAGCAGGACTTCGCCGATCGTCCCCGGCTGTCCAAGGGCGACCACCACGCAAGCGGGCGTGTGCTGATCGAGAATCCGCAGCGCTTCCACCACCGTGTCCGCTTCCATGATCTCCACACCCGGCACCCGCAACAGCCCGCGCCGGGTGGTGCGCAGTTGAACGTCGTCGCCGACCAGCAACACCCGCTTGCGCGGTAGCGCCATCACGGTCGCGTCACCGAGTTCGGGCCCGGGTTGCCATGCCGGATCGGCAATCGAGGTCGCGGGTGACGCTTCTGCGGACCCGACCGATACGCGGACGGGCGGCTCGGGGACGGGCGACTCGGGGACGGGCGACTCGGCGACCGGCGGCGGTTCGGGAGACGCCTGACGGGACGGAGGAACGGGCGTTGCAGCAAGACTGGCGGATTCCCGAGCCGGTCCGTCCACCGGGAGTTCGAGGAAGAAGGTGCTGCCGCGGCCGGGCTTGCTTTCGAACCACAGGCGCCCGCCCAGGCGCTCGGTCAGATTGCGCGAGATCGACAGCCCCAGGCCGGTACCGCCGAAGCGCCGGCGCGTCGAGCTGTCTGCCTGGCGAAAGGCCTCGAAGACCAGCGCATGGCGCTCGGGACCGATGCCGATGCCGGTGTCGCGCACGACAAAGCGCAGATGGTCGTCGCCCACCGGCGCCGCGCGAAACTCCACCTCACCCTGTTCGGTGAACTTGAATGCATTCGACAGCAGATTCCTCAGAATCTGCTGCAGATGCATCGCGTCGGTGCGCATCTGCAGTCCGCCGCACGCCTCGATGTCCACCCGGAAACGCAGTCGGCGCTGCTGCGCCACCGGCTCGAACATGGAAATCACCGTGCGCAGCAGCGGCTCGAGCAGGGTCGGTTCGAGTCGGAGTTCGAGCTTGCCGGCCTCGATCTTGGAGAGGTCGAGGATGTCGTCGATCAGCGCCAGCAGATCCGCATTGGCGTCATGGATGGTCTGCGCGTAGCGCACCTGCTCGGTGCTGAGCCTGCCGTCCGCATTGTCGGCCAGCAGGCGCGCCAGGATCAGCGCACTGTTGAGCGGGGTGCGCAATTCATGCGACAGGTTGGCGAGGAATTCGGACTTGAAACGGCTGGCCTGTTCGAGTTCGGCCGCCTGATTCCGCAAGTCGCGTTGCGTGTCGAGCAGCTCCACCTTCTGTGCCTCGAGGCGGGCGTTTGCGTGCTCCAGGTCCGCCTGCTGGCGCTCGAGCAGGGTGTGGGTCGCGCGCATACTGCGGCCATGCTCTTCGAGCTCCTGGTTGGCGGCATGCAAGGCCGCCTGTTGCGACTGAAGGGCTTCGCTCTGACGCTGGGTTTCCTCCAGCAGTTCGACCAGGTTGACCCGCATTTCCGACGATCGCAGGCTCATGCCCACGGCGTCGGCCACTTCCTCCAGCAGCGTGCCGCAACGGCGCAGCGCGCCCTCGCTCACCCAGCGCCGGTCGCCGACGAAGGCAATCTCCATGACGCCGCAGACCTGCTTGTGGGCGGTGAGCGGAAATGCGATCAGTGCGCGGGCGTTTGCATTTCCAGTGGCCGAGGACAGCTCGAAATAGGCGTCCGGAAGGCCGATCAGCGTGACCAGACGGCAATGTTCGGCCACTTCGCCGGCGATGCCTTCGCCCACCGGTATGGTCTGGCGCGCCTGCACCCGTTGGCCGAGCGCATACCCGCCCAGCAGGCGCAGGCTACGTCCTTCCAGGGTGTACATCGCGCCACCGGCGGCGCCGAGGTAGTGGCAGAGCTCGGTGGTGATCTCGCGCGCCAGCCTGGCCGGCTCGTTGTCCGCCAACAGGCGTTGGTGGACCCGTGATTCGCCCTCGCGCACCCAGGCCGTTTCGCGCAGCGCGGCCCGTGCGCGGATCATCGTCAGTGCCACCCAGGCGAGGCCCCACACCGCCATCATGCCCAGCAGCCGATTGATCGCGGCAACTTCGAACGAGCCGCCTGCACTCGTTCCCGGTGGCGAGAGCAGCAGACCGGCCACCTCGAGTACGCTGATCAGTGCGGCGGCAAGCAGCGCGACCGCGGGGCGGGTCTGCACCAGGCAAAGACCCAGAGGCAGGAGGTAGAACACCCATACCGCCATCCCCAGCGGCGTGGCGATGTCGACGAGGAACACGGTGACCAGCGTGAGCGCGGCGATGGCCAGAACAGTGGTGTCGCGACGGGAGTCCTCAGGTATCTGGCTATGCAGCATGAGGACCGTGCTCCTGTGCAAGGGGTCGTGACGCGCGCCGGATGATCGCGACCCCATGGCGAGGCCCCGAGGGGCGTGGGCGGATGGCACGACCAGGCGCGCCGCAGGCCGACGAGCAGCGATCAATCGTCATGGTGGGTGGCGCCAGCGGGTGACAGCGGATCCGGCGTGGTCGAGTTGCCCAGGCGCAGCGTCCACCGCTGTGCGCGGTGGGCGAAGCGGCAGCCGTAGCCCGCACACAGTGCCTGGACGTCGGCCAGATCGATACGCAACGCCGGCGCGATCAGCGCATCGACGTTCTCTTCGGGGCGATCGGCACGGGTCTCGGCGTTCAGCCGCCACTCGAGCCTTGCGCCATCGGCTGCTTGGTGGCAGGCAACATCGAGAACGCCGGGCGCGAGTTCGGAGTCGAGTACCGCGTAGAAGCAGGCATGCACCAGCAGATGGAGCGGCTGCGCCGTATAGCGGGGGCCGGGGGCGAGCAGTTCGCAGCTCACGTTGATGCCTTTGGCCGAGAACGGCAGCGCAAAGCCGGCGGCCGCCTTGCGTACCGCCTCGTCCACGCCGAGCGGCGTTTCGTCGTACAAGGCAAACCACGACACGCTGTATTGATGAAGACTGCGCAGCTTGTGCAGACAGAGCAGCGCGTGGTCGACGCCGGCAATGGCCGTTTCCATCGTTGCTCCCGGCTCCTGCAGTCGTCGACGCAGGATCTGCAGCTGGATCTGTGGCAACAGCAGGCCCCCTGCCAGGTCGTGGCGCACAGGCGATGCAACGCGGCGCAACACCCGCAACAGCGCACGGGCCGCAGCGCGCTCCCGCACTACCTCCGACAGGCCGCCCATTCGTCCGCTCGCTGCGGTGAGCTCATGGGCGCGGCCCGGACGTCAGCAGCCGCTGCAGGCAATCGAAGTCGAGTGGCTTGGTCAGTACCGCGTCGAATCCGGCGCTGGACATCAGATCGCGTTCTTCCGGAGCGGTATGGCCGGTCAGGGCGATCAGGCGCATTGCATCGCCACCCTCCCGTTGCCGGACCCATCGTGCCAGCTCGCAGCCATTCATTCCCGGCATGGAGATATCGAGCATCGCCACCTGCGGCCGCAGCGTGGTGATCGCCGAGCGCGCCTGGACACCGTCGTAGCAGGTATGGACCTCGAGGCCGAGCGAAGCGACGAAGTGAGACAGCAAGTCGGCAACATCGCGATTGTCGTCGGCGATCACGATTCTTCTGGCCTCATCCATAGTCGTCCTCCCCGCCTGCCGATCCCTCCCAACCGCGGATGGAGGGCGCTTTCCAACCGATACTGGGTCGCCGCGCGATCGATACCAGGCTTACCCGCGGGTCGCATTCCGGAGTGCCGAGCGGCGCGAATCCATGCGGTCGGTGTTTCGAGCAGCAAGAACGGTACCCGGCGAGCTCTTGGCACCCGGCTCGTGCGCAGCGCGGGGCGCAATCCGGGAGTTTCCATGGTCCGCTCCCGATGCGGCTGAAAAATGTGCACCGGTTGGAAAACATTACCATGGCGCCGCCCTTGCCCCGGGGCCTCGGGAGGTCATGCGCGAGGGCGGCGGCGCACGCACGGCGACGGCTGCGATGGCCCGGTCTATCCCTGCTTGGCCGCGATTGCGCGGGCCAGCTCCTCCTTGTTCATGCTCGAACGGCCGCGTATGCCGAGATCGCGAGCGCGCTCGTAAAGCTCGCGCCGGGTATGGCCCAGCACGTCCACCCCGCCGAAGGTTTCACCCTTGTTCCGGCGCTTGTTCGCGGTGGACTGTACGGAGCGCGGGTCGGAGGGGCCTGGTCGACGCTTGGGTTCCCAATGGTCGCCGACCTTCTCGAAGCTGTGCTTGAGGGCGGCAATCGCCGTGCGGCTGGCGCG
This sequence comes from Azoarcus sp. Soil_N_20, assembly GCF_057656155.1. Classification (NCBI taxonomy): domain Bacteria; kingdom Pseudomonadati; phylum Pseudomonadota; class Betaproteobacteria; order Rhodocyclales; family Zoogloeaceae; genus Azoarcus; species Azoarcus sp. Soil_N_20. The sequence goes on from NZ_JBDGKX010000007.1 coordinate 193,841, forward strand.
CTCGCCGGAACCGTATTGCTTCTCGGCGTTTTCGAGCACGGCGGCGTAGGTGCGTTGCGCCTTCTGGGGGGACCGGCGCAGCGTGCGCGGGAGTTCGGTGGCGTGTTTGGGCATGATGGCTTTCCTCCTGGACGTCGGCATCTCCCCGCCACGTTCGTGTCGGGATGCATGTGCGCAGCCATGAGAAATCCGTGCCCGGGCGTTCACCGTTCGCCGACGTGGGCGGATGCCGGAGGATGCCCGATTGCCACCATGGCCTTTACCGGCAGGTGATCGGAGGCGATGCGCGACGCCGGGGTACGATGGGTTTCGAACGCAAGCAGCGTATGGCGGGGCCGGACCCACACCCGGTCGAGCGCAAACAGCGGAAAGCCGGACGGGAACGAGCGCTCGCCGGGAGCCTGGCCGAGCAGGCCGTGGAGCCAGCGCAAGGGTCGGCCCAGGGGCAGCCATTCGTTGATGTCGCCAAGCACGATCACGGTCTGTGCGACCGGAACATCATGCAGCAGATGCAGCATCCGGCGCACCTGCGAGCGCCGCTCGGCGGGTCGCAGACCGAGGTGGGTAACGATGACGCGGATCACATGGCCGGCCACCTCGAGGTCGATATCGATCGCGCCGCGGGGCTCGCATCGACGGTAGCTGAGGTCGTGGCGACGTACCGCGAGCACCGGATGCGAGGTGAGCAGCGCGTTGCCGAAGCTGCCCTCGTGACGCACGATGGTGTGGCCGGCAATGGCGGTCATTTGCGTTTCTGCGGCGAGGAAATCGAGCTGCATGGAATCGTGCCGACTGTCGGACAGGCTGTCGACCTCCTGCAGGCCGACGATGTCGCAACCGAGTTCATCGATGACCTGCGCGACCCGCCGCGGGTCCATGCGCCGGTCGCGTCCGACGCAGCGATGAATGTTGTAGGACGAGATCCTCAGGCAGTCCGGGCCGAGGGTCTCATCCAGGCTGCGCCAGCTAGCGAGGCCGCGCGTCCGCGTTGCCATCGGGGGCGGGCCGGTGCTGGGCGACCAGCCAGCGCCGTACCATCAGTGACAGGGCCAGTATGGCCGTGGCGGCGGCGGCGAGCAGGCCGTAATCGATCTGCGACGGATCGTGCAGCGCAGCCTCGAGCTGATCGCCGAAAACGGTGGTGGCAATGGTGCCGGGGAGCATTCCGATCAGGGTGCCGAGCATGAAAGTCGACAGCGGGATCCCGATCGCAGCGGCGACCACGCCTTCTACCGCAAACGGCGCGAGCGGAACCAGGCGCAGGGCGGTCACCGCGAGCAGGCCGCGCCGGCGCAGCGTGTCGGTGACACGCCGCAGGCGGGTGCCCGCCATGCTGCGCACCATGTGCGGAGGCAAGTACATGCCGGCGACGTAGGTCAACAGGGCGGCGAGGAGAATGCCCGTCAACGAGTAGATGAACCCGAGCACGGGGCCGAACGCAACGACCGCGGCGAGCGTGATCAGTGGGCGCGGGAACATCACCACGCAGGCCGGGGTGTAGGCGACGAGGATCAGCAGCGGGGCCCACGGCCGACTGGCAAACTCGCGTGCCCACTGCGTCACGCGCTCGGCGTCCACCCACTGCGCGAGCGGCGTGTAGCGCCATACCGCCGCGAGCAGCAGCAAGACGGTAATGCCCCCCCCGAGGCGGAACAGAATGCGCCGTGCGGGGGTGTGGAGACGATGCAGGCTGCGCGGTCCGCCGGCCGCGCCGTTGCCGTCGGGGTCCTCGGCGTCGGCAAGCTGTTCGACATTGAAACCCTCGATCAGGCTCTCCAGCGAGACCGGCTGGCCCGGGTCGCCGACGCTGGCGAGCTCGATGACCGCCTCCGGCCAGTCGGGCTGGTCCTCCAGCGCGCGCAGGGTACGGTCGCGCCCGGCGAGCGCGTCGATCGCCCCGTGCAAGCTTCCGTGATGGCGGACGGCCTCGTCGACGACCGCCGTGGCCACGTCCAGATGCTCGCCCAGCAGGCGATTGCGGAAATCGCGGATGGTGGCGGCCACACGAGTGTCACCGCGGGCCTCGATGACCGCATCGCATTCCGTATCCATGCCCATCGAGCGGTTGCACAGGTTGGCCGAGCCGACGCGCAGAATCTCGTCGTCGACGATCATCAGCTTGGAGTGCAGGTCTATGCACAGCCCCTCGGCGAGGCCTTCGACGTGCGCATAGTAGATGTGGAAGTGGCCATGGCGGTCCGCAGCGCGCAGGCGTTGCACGAGCCGCGAACGCAGGATGTGCATGGTGTGCTCTTCGAGCCAGCCGTGGCTGAACAGGCGCACGATGACGACGATCTCGGGGCCGTCGGGCTCGGCCAGGCGGGCCTCGAGCGCGTCGCCGATGCGGTAGGCGGTGAAGTACTGGTTCTCGATGTAGATGCTGCGCGTGGCCGCCGCGATCATGTCGAGGTACAGGGTTTCCACCTCGACGATGCCGGGGTAGCTCCCCACCGGAGGCAGCGTGCGCGCCAGGGCGACGTCCACGTTCTCGAAATCGTGCTCCAGACCGGCAGGCCACAGTGCCCGTTCGGGGATGACGGGGGCCGGCAGGCTGTGGCGGGTCGCCGCTTTCCACCGGCTGCGGACGATGCCGCCGAGTTCGCGCGCCGCGGCGCCGCTCATCGCCATCATGATGTCGTGAAACGGCGGATAGGGCTTGCCGTCGCATTCGCGCCGCGCGTCGTCCGCGCGGTGGGCGCAGGTGTCCCAACGACGGACCGTGAGGTCGAAGCCGCCAATGAAGGCGAGCACGTCGTCGATCACGATGATCTTCTGGTGATGGGACCCGGTCAGGGGATGGGTATTGTCGTAGGCCAGCTTCACCCGCCGATGCGGTCGCCAGCCCACGCCGTACACGGGGGGCAGTTCGCGGTCGGTGCCGTACACCATCGGGTAGTCCCAGTCGAGGATGTAGATGTGCAGGTCGCGGCGGCGCCGGACCAGCCAGTTCAGAAAGTCGCCCAGGCGGGACGGCGCCTGCCCGCGACCGCCCCGGGCAGGCTCGAAGTCGAGCAGGGTGTTGCTGTTGAAGTCCCACGCCAGTATGCCGATGAAATGGCGGGCCTGTTCGGCCGCCAGGGCAAAGGCGCGAAAGTAGTCCTCGCCGTCGACGAGCAAGGCCACCCGATCGGCACGCGCAAGCGCGCAGCAATTGCGGCCGACCGCGAACAGGCTCGGCGCGACGCCTGCGGGTGGCGCCGGCACGGTCTCCCTGCGAAGCAGGGGCGGGGAGGGCGGAGGACCGGTGGGCAAGGTAGGGGATGCTCCCGGTCGTTGTTCGGATCGCATGCTCCGGCAGGAACCGCGGTCAAGCCGCCGCGGTCGCCAGTTCGGCGTGCTGGGACCGCCCCGCGACACGGCGCAACTCCACGCTCGGCACGCGCATCAGGGTGCGGTACTTGGTGACCGTACGCCGCGCCAGGCGCAGGCCCTGATCGGCCAGCATGTGCGCAAGCTGGGCGTCGGACAGCGGCGCGTGCGGATCCTCCGCGGCGATCAACTCCTTCATCAGCGCGCGGATCGCCGTGGCCGAGCAACTGCCGCCATCGTCGGTCGCCAGCTGGCGCGAGAAGAAATACTTGAACTCGTACAGGCCGCGCGGGGTCGCCATGTACTTGCCGTTGGTGACCCGGCACACGGTGGATTCGTGCAGTCCGAGTTCGGTGGCGATGTCCTTGAGCGCCATGGGCTTCATGGCCGCTTCACCGTAGCTGAAGAACACATGCTGGCGCGCAACGATCGCATCGGCCACGCGCTGGATGGTGTTGAAGCGCTGTTCGACGTTGCGCAGCAGCCAGCGCGCCTCCTGCAACAGGCGCGAAAACGATGGGCCGCACCCGTTGCGTCCCGCGGCGATGTCCGCATAGGCGCGGTTGATGCGCAACTGGGGCAGTACCGCGGGATTGAGGGTCGCCACCCAACGGCCGCGCTGACTGCTCACGATGATGTCGGGAACGACGTAGCGCGTGTTGTCGGGGGCAAAGCTGCGCCCGGGACGCGGGTCCAGCGTTCGAATCAGCGCGCGCGCGCCGTGCAGCGCGGCTTCATCGCATTCCAGGATCTGCTGCAACCGGGTGAATTCGCGGTGGGCGAGGAGCTGGAAGTGCTCGCCCACGAGCGCGAGCGCGATCTCGCGCCACTCGGTGTCCGCCGGCAGGGCCAGGAGTTGCAGCTGCAGGCACTCCTGCAGTGACCGTGCGCCGATGCCGGGAGGGTCGAGTTGCTGCACCAGACTCAGTGCTGCACGGAGCTCGGATACCTCGACCTCGTCCTCGGTGGCAACGAGTTCGGCCAGCTCTTCGAGGGTGGTTTCGAGATAACCGGCTTCACTCAGTCCATCCACGATCATGTAGGCCAGTGCGCGGTCGCGGTCGCTCAGAAACGACAACTGCAACTGGGTCCGCAAATGATCGTGCAGGCTCACCGGCGCTTCGGTCCATTCCGTCCAGTCATGCTCCTCACCGTCGCTGCTGCCGCTGCGCACGCGCTCGGGCAGGGGCTCCGGCGCACGATCCGGAGCTTCGGCCCGGGTGGTGCCGGGATCCTGGTTCGCCCCGGGACCGCCGCCGGGATTCGCCTGTTCCGGGGCGTCGGTGTCCTCTTCGAGAAACGGGTTGCTGGCGACTGCCTGCTCAACCTCCTGGTTGAATTCGACCGAAGACAGTTGCAGAAGACGCAGTGCCTGCTGGATCTGCGGCGTGATCGCGATGTGCTGCCCGAGGCGCAGCTTCATTCCTAGAGTCATGGTAGTTCCTTCCCGGGGGCGGGACCCCCATACGAGTTGCGCCACCTCGCGGCGCGAGATGTCGGATCTGTCGCAAATCCCATGCCACGCCGGAAGGGCGCATCACAGCGGGAATGCGCCGACCACGCCCGAATATTTCGCGGAATGTTTTACATCGTCTGCGTAAGACTTGCGTGCGCCGCGGCCCGCCGCCATGACGGTCGCGGCGAGCGCCGGTCGCGCCCGATCACCGCACCCGCGCCATGATTGCAGGGGGCGGGGCGACCTCGTTGCGCAGGCCGAAAGCGCACAGCGACGCGGGCACGCGAAATGCATGGCAGTCAAACGCGATCCCGCGACGATCCCGTCCAGGGCCTGTCTCCCAGTGGGCCGCGCAGCGTTCGACCGGGGGGCAAACGGATTGGAGAACCGATGAACAAGGACAACAGACATTCGGGTCGAAGGCGTGTCCCGGTCGTTCCGACCATCCAGAGCGGTACCCGCGCGGCCTGCGAGCGGTGCGGCGGGGGGTGTTGAATGGAGGCGGCAAGCGAACTGCTGGTTCGCTATCCGTGGTTCGCCGTGCTGCTGCGCGGTGCGGTGGCCGCAGCGATCGGTCTGGCGATTCATGTGGTGCTCGATCGGGTCGCACGACGCGCGGCACGGCATTACGTCCTTGCCGAGACCGTCGTGCGCTACACTAGGCGCCCGGCGCGATTGCTGGTTCCGCTGCTGCTCGTGCATGTGGTCGTGGCCGATGCGCCCGAAGCCCTGACCGGTCTGGTCGCGCTGCGCCAGGCCTTGTCGATCGCGGTGATCCTGCTCATCACCACGCTGGTGACCCGCCTGATCTCCGCGTTCGCCGATGTCGTGGCCATGCGCCATCCCACTTCGGTCGCCGACAATCTGCGCGCGCGCAGCGTGCACACCCAGGTGCGGGTTCTGGCGCGTACTGCCATGTTCATCGTCGCGCTGCTGGGCGTCGGCTCCGCGCTGATGACCTTTCCGAACGTACGCCAGGTTGGAGCAAGCTTGCTCGCATCGGCGGGCCTCGCGGGCATTGTCGCGGGTCTCGCCGCGCGGCCGGTGCTGGGCAATCTGATCGCCGGCTTGCAGATCGCCCTTGCCCAGCCCATCCGCATCGACGACGTGCTGATCGTCGACAACGAGTGGGGCCGGGTCGAGGAAATCACCGAGACCTACGTCGTGATGCGCATCTGGGACGACCGCCGGCTGATCATTCCGCTCGAGTACCTGATCCAGCATCCGTTCCAGAACTGGACGCGGCGCACGTCCGATCTGATCGGTTCGGTGTTCCTCTGGGTCGATTACCGCATGCCCCTGCCGCCGTTGCGCGAAGCCCTGCAACGGATGGTAGAGGCTGCGCCGGAATGGGACCGACGGGTCTGCGTGCTGCAGGTGGTGGACGTCTCCGAGCACGCGATGCAACTGCGGGTGCTGGTGAGCACGCGCGATGCCGGGCTCGGCTGGGAGTTGCGGTGCAAGGTCCGCGAGCAACTCATCTCCTATCTGCAGGCCGAGTTCCCCGACATGCTGCCACGGGTGAGGGCGACCTTGAGCCGTGGCCACGGCGAGCGCGGCGCCGTGGCCGGCCACACGTCTACCGCGCCTTCGTCGGCCCCGAGCTCGGCGGACTCCGGCGGGGCGCACGCCCCGATCACGCCATGAAAACCTTTCACTGTGACCACTGCGGCTACGTCGTGTTCTTCGAGAACGTTGTCTGCGGCAACTGCGGCGCGGCGCTCGGCTTCGTGCCCGCGGAAATGGACATGGCCGCGTTCGAAGTCGTGATCGACGGCGACGGCAGCTGGCGTCGCCTGGGCGTGGACGCCGCCTCCAGCCGGGCGTGGCGCCCGTGCCGGCATTATGCGGTCGAGGCGGTGTGCAACTGGATGGTCGCGGTCGGCGATGGCGACGACCGCTGCCGCAGCTGCCGGCATACCGAGGACACGCCTGCGGTGCGCGATCCGGCGAACAGCCGGGCGTGGTTCAAGCTCGAAAGTGCCAAGCGCAGCCTGTTCTATGTGCTGTACCAGCTTGGCTTGCCGACCCCGGGAACGGCCACCGACGGCGGCTTGGCATTCCGCTTTCTCGATGGCGGCGGAGGCTTCGACGTCACCACCGGCCACCTCGGCGGCACGATCACGCTCGACATCATCGAGGCCGACGATGCCCAGCGCGAGGCGCGACGCCTGACCCTCGGAGAACCCTACCGCACCCTGCTCGGCCATTTTCGCCACGAGATCGGTCATTATTACTGGGACCAGCTGATCGCCCCCGGCAAGTGGCTCGAGCCCTTCCGCACGCTCTTCGGCGACGAGCGCGCGGACTACGCCGCCGCCACCGCCGCCTACTACTCGTCGCTGCCGCCAGCGGACTGGCCCAACCGCTTCATCAGTGCCTACGCGACGATGCATCCGTGGGAGGACTGGGCCGAAACCTGGGCTCACTACATGCACATCGCCGACGCGCTCGATACCGCCGCGCACTGGGGCTTTGCACTGCACTCCGACCAGACCTCGGGCGGCCCGGCCGATCTGCCGGCGGTCGACGGCACCGGACAAGCGTTCGCGCAGACCCTGATCGAGCAGTGGCTGCCCTTGTCGCAGTTCCTCAACAGCATGGGGCGCAGCCTGGGGCAGGGCGATGCCTATCCGTTCGTGATCGCGCCCGCGGTGGTGGACAAACTGAGCTTCGTCCACGACGTGATCCGCGACGCCGCGCGCGGCGTCACACCCGGCACGCCGGCGTCGGGCCCGCGGCGCGGGGTTGCGTCATGATGCCCGGGCTCCACATGCAGCCGCCGAAGCTCGAGGCGGGCCAGCCCAATCCGCTGGGAGCGACGTGGACCGGCAGTGGAATCAACTTCGCGGTGTTCTCCGCCCATGCTACACGCATGGAGCTGTGCCTGTTCGACGGCAGCGGTCGCAACGAACTCACCCGGGTGGATCTGCCCGAGTTCACCGACGAAGTGTGGCATGGATTCCTGCCCGGCGCGGCGCCCGGGCTGGTGTATGGCTACCGCGCGCATGGGCCCTATGTGCCGGAGGAGGGGCACCGCTTCAACCCCCACAAATTGCTGCTCGACCCCTACGCGACCGAGTTGGTGGGCCGGTTGAAGTGGGGACCGGCGATCTTCGGCTACGAATTGCGCGGCCGCAAGGTGGGGCAGGGGTTCGATAAGCGCGACAGCGCCCCGCATGTACCCAAGGCTCGCGTCGGCGCGCCCGGAGCCGGTCGCCTGACCAGAAGGGGGCCACGCATCCCCTGGGACCGCACCGTGCTGTACGAGGCCCATGTCCGTGGTCTGACCCGGCTGCATCCGGGCGTGCCTCCCGATATGCGCGGCACCTTCGCCGGCATGGGGTCGGCCGCGATCGTCGACTATCTGAAAGCGCTCGGCGTCACCTCGGTCGAACTCCTGCCGGTGCATGCCTTCGTCGATGACGGCCATCTGACCGACCGCGGGCTGCGCAACTACTGGGGCTACAACTCGATCGCCTTCTTCGCGCTCGAGCCGCGCTACCTCGGCGGCGGCGGTGCGGCCGAGTTCCGCGACATGGTCGCCCGGCTCCACGACGCCGGGCTCGAGGTCGTTCTCGACGTGGTGTACAACCACACCGCGGAAGGGAACGAGCTCGGGCCGACACTCTCATTCAAGGGGCTGGACAACGCCTCCTACTACCGGCTCGACCCCGCCGACCGGCGCTACTACATCAACGACAGCGGAACCGGAAACACGGTGAACCTGCGCCATCCCCGGGTGCTGCAACTGGTGCTCGACAGCTTGCGCTACTGGGTGTCGCAAATGGGTGTGGACGGCTTCCGTTTCGATCTGGCCACCATCCTCGGGCGCGAGGACAACGGCTTCGACAACTGCAGCGGTTTCTTCGACGCGTGCCGTCAGGACCCGGTGCTCAACGGCGTCAAGCTGATCGCCGAACCGTGGGATTGCGGTCCCGGTGGCTATCAGGTGGGTGCCTTCCCACCCGGATGGGGGGAGTGGAACGATGGCTTTCGCGACACCGTGCGCGCCTTCTGGCGCGGCGACGAGGGCCAGGCACCCGAGCTCGCGACCCGCCTCGCGGCCTCCGCCGACCGCTTCAACCATCGTGGGCGCAGGCCGTGGTCGAGCGTCAATCTGATCACCGCGCACGACGGCTTCACCCTGCACGACCTGGTCTCCTACAACGACAGACACAACGAGGCCAACGGCGAGAACGGTCGCGACGGCCACGAGGACAACCGTTCGTGGAACTGCGGCGTGGAGGGGCCGACCGACGACCCCGAAGTGTGCGAACTGCGCGAGCGCCAGAAGCGCAACATGCTGGCAACCCTGCTCCTCGCCCAAGGTACGCCGATGCTGCTCGCCGGCGACGAATTCGGGCGCAGCCAGCAGGGCAACAACAACGCCTACTGCCAGGACAACGAGGTGAGCTGGGTGAGCTGGGCGGGGATCGATGGCCCTGGCGAGCGCCTGACCGCCTTCGTGCGCCACCTCCTGATGCTGCGCGATGCCTTGCCGGTGTTGCGGCCGGTGCGCTTCGCGACCGGGGGTGGCGAGACCGCGAGCGATATCCGCGACGTGGTGTGGCTCAGCCCGGCCGGCCTCGAGCTCGAGCCCGAACAGTGGGAAGACGTCCACATGCGCTCCTTCGGCATGCTGTCGGACGGCCGGGCGCGCCGGCTGGCGGTACCGCATCCCGGAGCGGAGGCTGTTGTGCTGCTGGTGTTCAACGCGGCACACGAGAGCGTCGCATGGACCTTGCCGCAGGTGTTCGGGGCCGGCGAATGGACGCGCCTGGTCGACACCAGTCTGCGCGAACACCATGTTTTCCCGACCCTCAATCCCGGCCAGCGCTTTCAGGCCGGCGCGCGCTCCCTGTTGCTGTTCTGCGCAGCGTCCGGGCCGCAGACCGCGGGCTTCGTCAAGGAGCTGCTCGTCCGTCCGGGCGGGGAGACTTGAGGCGATGCGCACGCTTGGTACCGACCGTCTACAGGACCGTTACCTTCGCCGCATCGCACGGGGCGAAGGGGGCTTCCGTTACGAGTGGCCCGACGGGCGGCCCTACACCAGCCGCCGCGGGCTCGCCCGCATTGCGGCGCTGGCGGTGCCGCCGGCCTATACCGAGGTGTGGGTCAGCCCCGATCCCGAGGACGAACTCCAGGCCTTCGGGCGCGATGCCCGAGGGCGTCTGCAGTATCGCTACCATCCCGACTTCGTGCACGACAACGCGATGCGCAAGTGGCGTCGGCTTGCCCGCTTCGCCGCTGCCTTGCCGCGCCTGCGCGCAGCCGCCGGTGCCGATCTGCGGCGCGCCGGGCTGCCGCGGCGCAAGGTGCTGGCCCTGCTCACCCGACTGTTGTATAGCGTCCACTTCCGGGTCGGCAGTGTCATCTACGCGCAGCGCCACCGCAGCTACGGCCTGACCACACTGCGCAAGCGCCATGTCCGGATCGAGGGCACGCGGGTGCTCTTCTGCTATCGCGGCAAGCACGGCGTGGTCCAGCAGCAGACGGTGCGCGACCGCACCGTGACGCAGGCCATCACCCGGCTGCTGGCCTTGCCCGGGGCGGCATTGTTCCAGTATGAAGACGACGACGGCGACTGCCATCCGGTTCGCGCGGTCGATCTGAATGCCTACATCCGTGAGGTGATGGGACCGTTCACGTCGAAGGACTTCCGCACCTGGGGCGGCACGCTGAAGGCCGCCGAGTATCTTGCCGCCGCCGGCGTTCCCGAGAACGAGTGCGCCGGCAGCAAGGTGCTGGTGCGCTGCGTGCGCGCGGTGGCCGCCGGACTCGGCAACACCGCCGCGGTGACGCGCAACAGCTACATCTGCCCGGTGATCTTCGACCGCTACCTGGCTGGCAGCGTACTCGCCGACTACGTGTCCGGCGACCCGGACGAGGGCCTTTCGCCCAGCGAGGCAGCGCTGCGCCGGATGCTGTTGCGCGAACTCGGTCGGCGCCCCCATGGGCCGCGGGTCGGGGCGACCCCGGGAGCGCCCCGACTCCGACGGCAGCGCGCGTCGATTCCGGCGGCAGGGCCCCGACTGGCTGGAGGTGAACCATGAACGCAGGCGACTGCCCCGGCTTTGTCGCCGCCTCCGGCGGCACGGTGTGCGGAGACACCGCAACGAATTCGAGGCGACGTCCGGCCAGGTGCATCCGGCACCGCGCGGCAGCGTGGCCCTCGGGTTTGCCGCCCGCAGGCTTGGCGGCGCACCGGGCAACCCGAGGAGATACATCATGATTGGCGGCAAAACGGTACTTGCATTTGTGATGGCCGGCGGCGAGGGCAGTCGCCTTCATCCGCTGACCGCCGAGAGATCGAAGCCTTCGGTACCATTCAACGGACGTCACCGCATCGTCGATTTCGTGCTGTCCAACCTGGTCAATTCGGGGATCTATTCGATCTATCTGCTGGTGCAGTACAAGTCGCAGTCCCTGATCGAACACATCCGGCGCACCTGGGTGATGAGTCCGCTGGTCCCGAACAACTTCGTCACCGTGGTGCCGCCGCAGATGCTGCATGGGCCGGAATGGTTCCAGGGCACGGCGGATTCGGTCTACCAGAATCTGCATCTGATCGATCTGGTGAAGCCCGACCTGGTGCTGGTGTTCGGCGCCGATCACGTCTATCGCATGGATATCCGCCAGATGGTGCAGTTCCATCTCGATAGCGGCGCCGACGCCACCGTGGCGGCGCTGCCGGTCCCGCTGCAGCTGTCGCGATCGTTCGGGATCATTCGTACCGACGGCGGTGGTCGCATCCGCGACTTCCAGGAAAAGCCGGAGTGGGCCGACCCCATGCCCGGGCGCCCCGGTCACGCGCTGGCGTCGATGGGCAACTATGTATTCACCACCGAGCTGTTGATCGATGCGCTCACCCGCGCCCACTCCAGCGATGGTCACGACTTCGGCAAGAACCTGCTGCCGGCGATGAGCGACAGCAACCGGGTGATGGCCTACGACTTCTCGACCAATCGCATCCCCGGCGTGCGCGACTTCGAGGAGCATGCCTACTGGCGCGACGTCGGCACCATCGACGCCTACTACGAGTCGAATTTCGACACCCTCGGCGAGCACCCGCGATTCTGCATGTCGAACCCGCGCTGGCCGATCTACGCCAGCCCCGACCAGACCGAGCCCGCCCACATCCACGACGGTCGTATCCGCAGTGCGGTGCTCGGTGCCGGCGTCCTGATCCGCCGTGCGACGGTGATTCATTCGCTGTTGCGACGCGATGTGATGGTCGACGACGACGCCGAGGTCTCCGACTCGATCGTCATGGACCACACGATAGTCGGAGAAGGCGCGCGGATCCGACGTGCGATCATCGATCAATACAACGTGATTCCCGCGGGGATGGAGATCGGCTATGACGTGGAAGCCGACCGCGAACGCTTCCATGTCAGCGACAGCGGCATCGTCGTCGTCGGCAAAGGACAGATACGGCAATGAGGGACGAGATGGGGAATGATCGCGCGGGCCGAACGCGGCCCGATCCGTCCGCGGCCGAAGTGGCGGCTGGCGCACCCGGCGCCATCGCAATGGCGGTGCGTCTCGAGCACCGCATGCCCTTCGGCCCGCGCAGCGTGGACGAACTCAACCTGTACGCGGGCTACCGCTTTCGCCTGTGGGCGCCGAGCGTGCGTGAAGTCGAGGTGGTACTGATCGGTGCCGATGGCGGAAAGCGCTGCCATCCCTGCGCCAAGTCCGACGGCTGGCACAGTTGCCGGATCGCCGAAGCACGTGCCGGCGACCGTTATCTGTTCCGTCTCGACGGCGGGCTCGAAGTGCCCGATCCGGCATCGCGTTTCAACCCGGACGGGGTGCACGGCCCGAGCCAGCTCACCACGCCGTCCGCCTTCGAGTGGGACGCCGCGTGGGACGGGCGGCCGTGGGAAGCAGCGGTGATCTACGAGATGCATGTCGGCAGCTTCACCCCCGAGGGGCGCTACGACAGCGCCGGGACGAGGCTGGCCGAGCTCGCCGAACTGGGCATCACCGCGATCGAACTGATGCCGCTGGCCGACTTCGCCGGCAGTCGCGGCTGGGGGTACGATGGCGTGCTGCCGTTCGCGCCCAAGGCCGCCTATGGCACGCCGGACGAGCTGAAGGATTTCATCCAGCTTGCGCACCGCTGCGGCATGATGGTCTTCCTCGATGTCGTGTACAACCACTTCGGCCCCGATGGCAACTATCTGCACGTCTACGCGCCCGAGTTTTTCTCGGCCGCCCGGGAGACGCCATGGGGCGAGGTGATCAACTACGACGGACCGGCCAGCGCCACCGTGCGCGAGTTCTTCATTCACAACGCGCTCTACTGGCTCGAGGAGTTCCGCTTCGACGGCCTGCGCCTGGATGCGGTGCAAACCATCGTCGACCGGTCGCAGCCGCACATCCTCGAGGAGCTCTCCACCCGGGTGCGCGCGCGCATCGACCGCCAGGTGCATCTGGTACTCGAGAACGTGGACAATAGCGCCAGCCACCTCGCCCCGGCGGCCACGCCGGGGCGTTACGAGGCGCAGTGGAACGACGACTTTCATCATGCGGCGCACGCGTTGCTGACCGGTGAGCGCGACGGCTACTACGCCGATTTCGCCGACCGTCCCGTCGCGCAGCTGGTCCGCTGCCTGTGCGAGGGATTCGCCTTCCAGGGCGATCATTCGAATTTTCACGACGCTCCCCGGGGCGAGCCCAGCGCCGGATTGCCGGCCACGGCCTTCGTCAACTTCCTGCAAAACCACGATCAGGTCGGCAATCGTGCGTTCGGCGAGCGGCTCGCGGGACTGGTCGACGCACACAAGCTGCGTGCGCTGGTCGCGTTGCAACTGCTGGCGCCTTCACCACCGTTGATCTTCATGGGCGAGGAGGCCGGATCCACGACCCCCTTCCTGTATTTCTGCGATTTCCAGGGCGAACTGGCGGCAGCGGTGCGTGACGGGCGGCGGCGCGAGTTCGCCGCCTTCAAACGTTTCTCCGGCGAGGGCCGCGAGCAGATACCGGACCCGTGCGAGAATGCGACCTTTGTCGCCAGCAAGCTCGACTGGGGCGCGCGCAGTAGCGCCGGCGCGCACGAATGGCTCGCCCTCTATCGCGGTTTGCTCGGACTGCGGGGGCGGGTGGTGGTACCGCGCATCGCCATGCTGGTCCCGGGGCGGTGCGCTGCCACCTTCCATGGGCAGCACGCCTTCGAGATCCGCTGGCAGGCCGTAGACGGCCGCGACCTGATCCTGCGCGCCAACCTCGGCGACGCCGTTTCCGCCCGATTTTCCGCTGCACCCCATCCCCCCTTCGCCGCCATCGGCGCCCGGGCCGCGGGTGCCGACCGGCTGGCACCGTGGTCGGTGCGCGCCTATGTCGTTCGGCCGAATGGGGACACGCCGTGAACGCCGGCGCCCTCGACCAACTCTGCCTCCGGCTCGGCGTGGACCTCGCCTACGAGGACGCCTGGGGCAGGCGGACGGTGGTGCCCGACGACAGCAAGCGCGCCTTGCTCGCGGCCATGGGATATGCCATCGAAGCAGGGCAGGAGGACGCAGACGCACGTGCCCACCTCGCGCGCATCGGTGTGGACGCATCGGGACAGGTACTGCCGCCGATCGTGGTGGTCGAGGAGGGCCCCGCGCCACTGGCGCTCTCGCCCCGCCTCCCAGTCAATCTGGCGGGAAAGGCATTGCCGTGGCGGATCAGGCTGGAGCGGGGCGGCGAGCGCCGGGGGCTTGCCGTCGGCCGTCCTGCTTCCGCCACGCAGCCGGCGCCGGCTGAGGGCGTGCCCATGGCAATGGCGCTGGAGCTCATGGTTGCACTGCCTGCAGGCTACCATCGCCTGGCGCTGTACGAACCGGGTCACCCGCCCCGCCTGCTCGCCGAGACCGGGCTGTGCATCTGTCCGCCGACCTGCTTCGCGGCGGAGACGCAGTGCGGCGAACACCGGGTATGGGGGCCCTCGGTCCAGCTCTATGCGCTGCGTTCGGCCCGCGACTGGGGAATGGGCGATTTCGGCGACCTGCGCCGCCTGGTCGACCTCGCCGCCGACGCGGGTGCCCATTTCGTCGGCGTGAACCCGCTCCATGCGCTGTTTCCGCACGACCCGGAGCGGGCAAGTCCCTACAGCCCGTCGAGTCGCGAATGGCTCAACGTGCTCTACCTCGACATCGAGGCCATGCGCGATTTCGGCGAATGCGCCGGGGCCCGCGATCTGGTCGCCTCGGAGGCGTTCCGGTCGCGGCTCGATGCCTTGCGCCAGCAGCCTCTGATCGACTATAGCGGCGTTGCCGCGGTCAAGTTCGAGGTGCTGGAGCTGCTCTACCGCAACTTTCGCGCGCTTCATCTCGAGCGCGGCACCCAGCGCGCGGGACTGTTCCGCGACTTCCAGCGCGCGGGCGGCAGGAGTTTGCGCCTGCACGTGCTGTTCGAAGCGCTGCAGTCGCACTTCCATCGCGAGGATCCGGCGCTGTGGGGATGGACGGTGTGGCCCGCGCCCTACCGCGATGCCGATGGCCCCGAGGTCGAGGCGTTCGCGCGCGCAAACGAGGACCGCGTCGAGTTCTTCGCCTATCTGCAGTGGCAGGCCGACGCCCAGCTTCGCACGGTGGCGCTGCGTGCGCATGCACGCGGGATGCGCATCGGGCTGTACCGCGATCTTGCGGTCGGGGTGAATGAAGGCGGCTCGGAAACCTGGGCGCAGCCCGCGTTGCATGCCCTCGATGCCCATGCCGGGGCGCCGCCCGACGAACTCAACAGTGCGGGTCAGGACTGGGGATTTCCCCCGGTGATTCCGCAGCGTCTCGCCGCTGCGGCCTACGCCCCCTTCCTCACGGTGGTGCGCGCCAACATGCGCTACGCCGGCGCGCTGCGCATCGATCATGTGATGAGCCTGATGCGTTTGTTCTGGCTCCCGGTCCGTCGCGGAGCGGCGGTCACGTCCACAATCGGCGCCTACGTCGCCTATCCCATGGCCGACCTGTTCCGCTTGCTGTGCCTCGAAAGCCAGCGCCAGCGCTGCATGGTCATCGGCGAGGATCTCGGCATCGTGCCCCCGCCGGTGCGCGCAAGCATGGCGCGGCACGGCGTGCTGTCGTATCGGCCACTGTATTTCGAGCGCACGGACGAGGGCTTCAGGTCGCCGCCGGAGTGGGAGAAGAACGCGCTTGCCGTGGTCGGTACCCATGATCTGGCGACCTTGCGCGGATTCTGGAGCGGATCGGACCTGAGCCTGCGCACACGCCTGGGGCTGGATGCCGACGACGACTTGCGCCAACGCCAGGCCGCCCGCCGCGATGCCGATCGGGACGCGCTTGCCGGCGCGCTCCGGCGCGAGGGGCTTGTTGCCGGGGGCACCGATGCGCTAGCTGCCGGGGAGTACGAGCGCGACAGCGCCGACCCGCGTCTGGCCGCAGCGGTGTACCGCTATATCGCGCGCACCCCGGCAAGGATGGTCGCAGTCCAGTTCGAAGACGTGCTCGGCCAGCTTGAGGCGGTAAACGTTCCGGGTACGAGCGAGGAGCGCTACCCGAACTGGCGACGCCGGCTCGACGCCGAACTGGCGGACATCGCGATCGATGCGCGCTGGATTGCGATCGTCACCGCCATGAATGCCGAGCGGCCGTGCCCGCCCTTGCCGATCAGTGCCGGTCCGGCGGATTTTCACCCCGAGTGCGCCCTTATCCCGCGCGCCACCTATCGCCTGCAGTTCCATCGCGATTTCGGCTTCGTCGCGGCCACGGCGATGCTGCCCTATCTCGCCGACCTGGGAATCAGCCACGTCTACGCGGCACCCTTCCTGAAGGCACGCCCGGGCAGCCGACACGGCTACGACATCGTCGACCACCAGGCGGTGAACCCGGAGATCGGCAGCGAGGCCGACTTCGAACGTTACTGCGCGCGCCTCGCCGAACTGGGTCTCGGCCAGGTGCTCGATGTGGTGCCGAATCATGTCGGGGTGCTCGGTGCGGACAACGAGTGGTGGCTCGACGTGCTCGAGAACGGTCCGGCATCGGCGCATGCCGACCACTTCGACATCGATTGGGAGCCCCCTTTCGCCGAACTGCGCGGCAAGGTGCTGCTGCCGGTGCTCGGCGACCAGTACGGGCTCGTGCTCGAGGCCGGCGAGCTGACGCTTGATTTCTGCGCCGAAACCGGCGAATTCAGCGTGCGCTACTTCGAGCACCGTTTCCCGATCGACCCCAGCGACTATCCGCTGATCCTCGCCGCCGGCGAACCGCACGGCGACGACGCCGGCGACGTCGAACTGGCGACCCTGCTCGCCGCGCTGTCCCACCTGCCGGCGCGCGACGTGGCCGACCCGGCGTTGCAGGCCGAGCGTCGGCACAACAAGCAGACTTTCAAGCAGCATCTGGCCGACCTCTACGCGCGCAAACCGGCGCTGCGCGAACGGGTGGCGGTCAGCCTGTCGGTCTTCAACGGAACGGCGGGCGAACCCGCAAGCTTTGATGCACTGGACCGTCTGCTCGGGCGCCAGGCCTATCGGCTCGCCTCGTGGCGGGTCGCGGCCGACGACATCAATTACCGGCGCTTCTTCGACGTGAACGACCTCGCAGCCTTGCGCATGGAGCACGAGCCGGTGTTCGAAGCCACTCATGCCCAGATCCTGCGCTGGCTCGGCGAGGGGAGGGTGTCGGGGCTGAGGATCGACCATCCGGACGGCCTTGCCGACCCGGCGGCCTATTTCGAGCGGCTGCAGGCGCGCTACGCCCAGACCATGGCCAGTACCGCACAGCAGCACGGCGAGCAGCCGGCCGCGGTGCCGGCAACCCTTTACCTGGTGGTGGAGAAGATCTTCGGCGAGTACGAGCCGCTGCCGGCCGAGTGGCGTGTGCATGGCGGGACCGGCTACCGCTTCGCCAATCTGTGCAACAATCTGTTCGTGGATGCCGCCCAGGAGTCGCGCTTGTCGCGGATCTACCGCGCCTTCACCGGCGAGGCCCGCAACTTCAGCGAGGTCCTGCTCGAATCCAAGCACGTGATCATGACCCATTCGCTGACCGGCGAACTGGGCAGCTTGGCCTATCTCGCGCACGATATCGCCCAGCGCGACCGCCGCACGCGCGACTTCACCCGCAGCCGGCTGCGCGGGGCACTCGCCGAGATCGTCGCCAGTTTTCCGATCTACCGCACCTACATCGGACCCGGCGGGGTGTCCGACAGCGACCGCCGCTACATCGAGCGCGCGGTGGACGACGCTGCGGCCCGTGCGCTGGCCGGCGACGCGAGCGTACTGCGCTTCGTCGGTGACGTACTGCTGTCGGCTCCGAACGAGCCGGTGGCGGCGACGCGCAAGCTCAAACTTCAGTTCGTCCGCCGCTTCCAGCAGTTCACCGCGCCGGTGATGGCCAAGTCGATGGAAGACACCGCGTTCTACCGCTACAACCGTCTGGTCTCGCTCAACGACGTGGGAGGCGATCCGCGTACCTTCGGGATCGCCGTCGAAGACTTCCACGCGGCCAACGAGCGCATCGCCGGAACCCACCCGTTCGGCATGCTCGCGTCGTCGACCCACGACAGCAAGCGTTCGGAGGATGTGCGCGCACGCATCGACGTGTTGTCCGAGATGCCCGGCGCCTGGCGCCTGGCGCTACGGCGTTGGCGGCAGCTCAATGCGCGGCGCAAGACGCGGGTGGGCGACGAGGCCGCCCCTTCGAGCAACGACGAGTATCTGCTGTACCAGACTCTGCTCGGCGTCTGGCCGATGCAGCGGCCGGACGAGAACGGCCTGGCGGAGCTTGCGCGGCGTGTGGAGGCGTACATGCTGAAGGCCGCGCGCGAGGCCAAGCAACATACCAGCTGGATGAATCCGGAACCCGACTACGAGACGGCGCTGAGCGGCTTCGTGCGACGACTGTTTGCGCCCGGCGCCGAGCGCGAGGCCTTTCTCGCCGATTTTCTCCCATTCCAGGCTACGGTGGCACGCTTCGGGGCGTGGAACAGCCTGAACATGCTGCTGCTCAAGCTGACCGCACCGGGCGTCCCGGACATCTACCAGGGCTGCGAGACTTGGAACTTCAGTCTGGTCGATCCGGACAACCGCCGCGCGGTCGATTTCGACGCCGCCCGCGAACAGCTGCACGCACTGCGCCAGGCTTTCCCCGCCGGGGCGAGCCGGAGCGAGGTGGCCGACATGCTCACCGCGATCGAGGACGGCCGGATCAAGCTCTACCTGCTGTGGCGCGTGTTGTCGGTGCGGGCCGCCCGGGAGGACGAGTTCCGCAACGGACGCTACGTGCCGCTGGATGTGGATGGCCCGGCTGCGCAGCACGTGGTCGCCTTTGCCCGCGTGCTCGAGCGTCGCGCCGTGATCGTGATCGCCAGCCGCCTGCTGTTCGGGCTGTGCGGAGGCGATCCCGATCGGGTGATCGATAGAGGCTTGTGGGCGCGCACGGTGGTGACCTTGCCCTGGTGGTGCGGCGGGGTACCGTGGCGCGAGGTCTTGAGCGGCGAGCGCGTGCAGCCCCGGCAACTGGGCAGCCGGCACTGTGTTGAGCTCGACGGCCTGTTCGCAGCCCTTCCGCTGGCGCTGCTGATAGCGGATGGCGACGCGCGCCCGATCGAACGGTGATGGTCGGCTGCAGGGCGGGCGGAAAGGGTCGGGGATTTTTGGTGGGCCGGCGGAACGGGGGCGGATCCATGCAGTCCGATATACTCGACGGCGCCTGACCCGGTCAGCGAAGAGATGTGCCTGGAACGGGGCGGACACGTGCTCGTTTCCGAAATCACCTCGAGCGGGGGGCTCGACTGCCCGTGACGGGCACCGCGTTTCGATCAGAGTGTTTCGGCCGGTCGTAGCCTGGAACGAGAAAGCGATTGCGCACCTGCGTTTTCGGTGTCCGTGCCCTGTTTACGGAGCCAAATGTATGGCTTTCCATGGATCGACAGGCGTTTGTGCACACGGCTAATATTTGCCCGATGACAAGAATATAGGGAGTCCAGATGCCACAAGTTCTGCTGGTGGACGACGATCCGGAAACGATCGGATGGATGACGGAATTCATCAAGGCCGAGGGCTATACGGTCGCGGCGGTGGACTCCTTGCGCGGCGCGCGCATCCTCCTCACCCGCTCCAGGCCGGAAGTCATCTTTACCGACCTGATGCTGCCCGATGGCCGCGGGATCGAACTGGTGGACGAGTTCGAGCCGAACAATTCCACCGAGGTGGTGGTGATTACCGGCCACGCCAGCGTGGAAAGCGCGATTGACGCGCTGCGCGTGGGCGCGACCGATTATCTGGTGAAGCCGGTCGACACAAACCGGGTCAGGGCGATCCTGCAGCGTATCCCCAAGACGGAGCACCTGCGCCAGGAGATCGGTCAGCTGCGCAGCGAGCTGCTGCGGCTCGGCCGCTTCGGCCAGATCCACGGCGGTTCGCCGGCCATGCGCCGCCTCTACGACCAGCTTGCCCGCGTGGCGCCGACCTCCGCGTCGGTGCTTCTGATCGGCGAGAGCGGCACCGGGAAGGAGATGGCCGCACAGACCATCCACGAGTTGAGCCGGCGCAAGCGTCAGCTTTTTCTGCCGTTGAACTGCGGAGCCGTGTCGCCGCAACTGGTGGAAAGCGAACTGTTCGGTCACGAGAAGGGCAGTTTTACCGGTGCCGACCGCCAGCATCTCGGTTTCTTCGAGCGTGCCAACCACGGCACCCTGTTCCTGGACGAGGTCACCGAGATGCGCCCCGACCTGCAGGTCAAGCTGCTGCGCGTGCTAGAGACCGGCACCATCATGCGGGTCGGCACCAACGAATCCATCGTCACCGATGTCCGTCTGATCGCCGCGACCAACCGCTCGCCCGAGAAGGCGGTCGCCGAGGGCCGCCTGCGCGAGGATTTGTATCACCGGCTCAACGTGTTCCCGATCCACCTTCCGCCGCTGCGCGAGCGGGGCACGGATATCGAACTGCTGGCAGAGCAGTTCCTCGCCGAACTCAACGAGCAGGAGCAGACCAACAAGCGCTTCTCGCCGTCCGCGATCACCGCGCTCTATGCCCACAGCTGGCCGGGCAATGTGCGCGAGCTGAAGAACTACGTCCATCGTGCGTTCATCCTTGCCGACGACGTCATCGACGCCGAGCTGGCGCCCGAGGCCTTCCTGCACAATTCGCACAGCTCGGTCCTGACCATACGGATCGGCACGCCGCTCGAGGAGGTTAACCGGCGCGTCCTGGAGGCCACGCTCATCGAGTGCGACAACGTCAAGCGCAAGGCGGCGAAGATGCTCGGCATCAGCCTCAAGACCCTGTACAACCGCCTCGCTGTCTACAATATGAACAAGGACGAAGACGGTGCCGAGGGCGAGGAGAACGGGGACGATGGCAACGGGGACGACGATTTCCGTGCCTGACCGACAGGCCGTCATGTAAGGTCTGTTCCCGTCCGGTAAGGCTTACGCGCAGGAGGGGCCGACGATCGGGAGTCGCCTGGGAACGCCACTTGCAGGGGAGCATCTTCTCCATCGACGGAGTGCGCAGTGAAACGGAACAAGGAACCCGCGCGACGCCCTGCACACGACCGAATCAGCGCTTGGGCGCTGCGCGAGGCATAAGCGGTGGCGCCAATGACGAGCGTGACATCGGCTTCCGAACGGGAGCACATCGGGGCCGGGCCGGGCGGCATCCGGAGCGCGGTCCATTCGGTGAGCGGCGTCGTCGGCCTGCTTGCCGTGATCGGTTTTGCCGGCTTGGTCGGAGGCATTCCGGAACTCGGTTCGCTCGGCCGCGATTTCCCCCCGATCACGCCGAGCAGCGTGCTCGTGCTCGCACTGTTCGGGGTCGGATTGTGGGCGCTGGGCCTGCCGGGCGGAAAAGGTGCCCGGCGCCTGGTTCGATTCACGGCGCTGAGCAGCTTCCTCGTCGCCGCGGCGGTGCTGGCCCTGCAGCTCGACCTGCCCGGTGTGGGTCAGGAGCGGTTTCTGCGGCTTGCGCGCCCGTTTCACCCTTCCCCCACCTCCATGTGGACCGAGGCCGGTTTCCTGTTGCTGAGTACTGCAATGGGACTGGCGACCTGCAAGGCCAAACGCCCCCGGGCCCTGTCCCAGTTTCTCGCGCTGATGGTCGCCGGAATGGCGCTGGTGGCCCTGGTGGGCCTGACGATCCGCATCATCCGCGTGGATCTTTCGGTCCCCTCGGTTGGGATGCCGCTGCCGGTGGCGCTTGCGCTGCTGGTGGCCAGTTTCAGCGTGCTGGTGATGCAGCCGCGCTCGCGGCTGTTGCAGCTGCTGGAGTACGACTCACCGGAGGCCGGCATTGTTCGCCGTCTGGTGCCGCTGGCGATCGGCGTTCCCTTGCTTGCGGCGTGGGTGCAGGCACTCGGCGAGCGTCAAGGCTGGTTCCAGACGATCGAGAGCGAAGGCGTACTCACCGCCTTGATGATCATTGCCAGCATGGGCCTGATCCTGTGGACTTCGGTCAAGATCGACGAGATGAATCTGTCCCGCTCCCTTGCCGAGCGGCGGGCCGAAACCGATCGTCAGTGGCTGGATGCGACGCTCGCCAATATCGGCGATGCGGTGATCACCGTGAACGACCGGGTTCGGATCAGTTTTCTCAATCCCGCGGCCGAGGACCTGCTCGAAGTGCGAAGGGCAAAGGCGGTAGGCCGCGACGTAGATGAGCTGCTTTCACTGGTCGACGAGCGCACCCGGGACGCGATCGAATGCCCGCTGCGCGAGGCTTTCGCGCGCGCCGCTCCGGTTTCGCTCGATGGCGAACCGGCGTTGCTGCGCGAGGACGGCGGAATGCACGCGGTTGACGTCACCGCAACCCCGATCCGCGACGCTGGCGGCGAAGTGGCGGGCGGCGTACTGGTGTTGCGTGATGCCCGAATCGTTCGGGCGCGGGCGCATGCCGAGCGTCGGGCATTCGCAAACCTCGACCGGCGGGTGGCGGATCGGACCCGGGCGCTCGACCGGACCATGTCCGTGCTGCGCGAGAGCACGACCTTGCTGCGCGCGATCGCGGCGACGACGCCGGAACTGATCGTGGCCAAGAGTCGCGACGGCCGCATCATGATGATCAATCCGGCCGCGTTGCAGGCACTGGGGATGAGCCGGGCGCAGGTGATCGGGCGCAGGGAGGAGGAGTTCCTGGGCGACTCCGAGGCGGTGCGCAGCATCGTCGACAACGATCGCCGCGTTATCGACAGCGGCAAACCGATCGTCGTCGAGGAAACGCGCACCGTGCACGAGGGCGTACGGACCTTCCTCGTCACCAAGTCGCCGCTGCGCGACGCCCAGGGGCAGGTATTCGGCCTCGTCGGCGTCGCCAAGGACATTACCGAGCGCAAACGGGTGGAGCAGGAGCTGGCGCAACTGCTCATCGCCGAGCATCGATTGCGCGACGAGGCCGAGCGTGCAAGTCGGGCCAAGGACGAATTTCTGGCGATCGTGTCGCACGAATTGAGGTCCCCGCTCAATGCGCTGAAGGGATGGAGCCAGGTCCTGTCCGGGGCACGGGCGCCCGAGCCGGACCTGATCGCGCGGGCAGCAGAAGCGATCAAGCGCAATATCGACCATCAGACGCGACTGATCGACGACCTGCTGGACTCGTCGCGCGTCATCAGCGGCAAGCTCGACCTCAACAAGCAGCGCCTCAACCTCGTCGACGTCGTTCAGCCGACGATGGAGGTGCTGCGCGACCAGGCGAAAGCCAAACAGATCGGCCTGCGATTCGCGCCCTTGCAGCCAGTGACGATGGTCGATGGCGATGCGGACCGCCTGCAACAGGTGTTGAGCAACCTGCTGTCCAATGCGATCAAGTTCACACCCGAGGGCGGCGAGGTCGAAGTCGGCGTGCGGCAGAGCGCACGTTGGGTGGAGTTGTCGGTGACCGACACCGGAATCGGCATCGGGGCGGACTTCCTGCCCCACGTGTTCGACCGCTTCAGCCAGGCCGATACCTCGATGACACGGCCCTATATGGGACTCGGTATCGGCCTGGCACTGGTGCGCAACCTGGTCGAACTGCATGGGGGTACGGTGCACGCGACCAGCGCCGGGGTCGGGCAGGGGGCCACGTTCACCGTCTGTCTGCCTGCCGTGTGCATGGTGGAGGGCGGTCAAGTCCCGACGCCGGCCGAGGGCTGCGGCGTCGGCGCGGCAGCACTCGAAGGTGCCGAGGTACTGCTGGTCGACGACGACCCGGACGCACGCGAAGTGATGCGCATCATGCTGGCGGGGGCCGGCGCCGCGGTTACGACCTTCGGCTCGGGTGAGGCCTTGCTCGACACCCTCGAGGCCGCCCCGTCGATCGCGCCGCGGACGATCCTGCTCCTCGATATCGCCATGCCGGGCGCGAGCGGATTCGAGGTGCTCCAGCGGGTCCGCGAGATCGATCCTCTGCCGTTCATTCCGGCGATCGCGGTGACCGCGCTGACGCACTTCGATCGGAGCCGGTTCCTGAGCGCCGGATTCCAGGACTCGGTGGGCAAGCCGGTGGATGAGGCGACGCTCGTGGAGACGATCGCTAACGTACTCGAACTGGACAGCATCCCGCTCGTACGCGCCTGACGCGATGGAAGCAGGCATTCGGCTTGCTCCCTCCGCCAGGTCCGCGCCGGCTGGAACGGCGCGGACGGCGACGAGCACGACGACGGGAATCGGGGTCGGGCAGAGGTTGGCAATGGACTCGCATGCGCAACACCGGAACATGGGATGGGCGAGAAAGGCCGGGCGGGGGTTAGGGGCCATCGGTTCGGTCCTGCGTGCCTGGATCGCCGACGACGGCGCCTCGATGTCGGCCTCGGTCGCCTTTTTCGCGGCGTTTTCGCTCGCGCCGATGCTCGTTATCGCGATTGCCGTGGGCAGTCTGTTCTTCGGTATCGAAGCGGTGCAGGGGCGTCTACAGTCTGGCGTGGAGGCGGTCGTGGGCGCGGAAGGTGCTGCCGTGGTGCAGGCGATGCTGGCCAGCGCCTGGAAGACCGGGGGCGGCGGATGGACGGGCTGGCTGTCGGTCTTGATGATGGCGGTGGGGGCATCGGCCACTTTTGCCGAACTCAATCACGCGCTCAATCTGATCTGGCGCGTGCATGCGCCGGATCGACCGGTGAGCAGCCTGTTGCGCGTGCGTCTGGTGTCTTTCGGGCTGGTGGTGGGGATCGGTTTCCTGATCGTGATTCTGCTCATCGCCGATGCGGTCATCATCTACGGCGCCGAACGGCTGTTGGGCGAAGCCGGCGTGGCGTCGCTGCTGCACCTCA
The DNA here is from genome assembly GCF_057656155.1 of Azoarcus sp. Soil_N_20. Classification (NCBI taxonomy): domain Bacteria; kingdom Pseudomonadati; phylum Pseudomonadota; class Betaproteobacteria; order Rhodocyclales; family Zoogloeaceae; genus Azoarcus; species Azoarcus sp. Soil_N_20. The sequence continues at coordinate 218,798 of NZ_JBDGKX010000007.1, forward strand.
TTCAACTCTCGATCTCCTTCTGCTTTCTCTGGTTCGCCTTTGCCACCTTGCTCAAGGTGCTCCCCGATGTTCCGGTCCGGTGGCACCACGCCGCCTTGGGCGGCCTGACCGCGGCGCTTCTGTTCGCGATCGGCAAGCAGTTGTTTGCCCGCTATCTCGTCTATGCCGGCACGGCGAGTGCCTTCGGTGCGGCGGGTTCGCTGGCAGTGCTGATGATGTGGCTGTTCTTCTCGGCCGCAGTATTTCTGGTCGGCGCGCAGGTGGCGGCACATTCATCGCGCACCCGGCGCACCGCCGAGCGGATGGTCTCCGACGTGGGCACTTCGGCGACAATGGGAACAGACCGTAACAAAGGTGCCGAGCATGGACATACTGGCCTTGATCGTCGCTGAACTGGGCGCGGGGATGGGACCACCGGAGCAGATGGTGCGCTCGCTGCTGCGCCTGACCGTGGCAACGCTATGCGGGGCGATCATCGGCCTCGAACGCGAGCGGGTGGGAAAGTCGGCCGGGCTGCGCACCCACATGCTGGTCGCCACCGGCACGAGCTTGCTGGTCGTGGCCATCACCGAAGCGGGCGCCGACAGTTCGGATCTGTCGCGGGTGATCCAGGGGCTGGTGACCGGCATCGGCTTCCTGGGCGCCGGCGCGATTCTGAAGCGGACCACGAAGAGCGACATTCGTGGGCTGACAACCGCCGCGGGCATCTGGATGACGTGCGCGATCGGCGTGAGCGCAGGGCTCGGACGCTTCGGCGTCGCGTTGTTCGGTACGGCATTCGCGTGGGTGGTCCTGTCGATTCTGCAACAGCTCGAGGTCAAGAACGGCGACAACACCCACCCCTCACATGATTCCGGCGGGCCACCCGAAGGGCGCCCGCCGGACACTGACGCCGGAGCCTGATGGCCCTGGTGCCGCGATCAGAAGCTGCGTGGCTCCCAGTATGGATAGCGGCCGTAACTGGCGTGCAGATCGGTCGCCCAGCGCGAGTCGGCAAAGGCGGGCCAATGGTCCTTGTCGAAACCGTCCGACTCCTTGAGCTGATCCTTGTCCAGATCGACCACGAAGCACTTGCGATTTGCGTCGAGGGTCAATGCGCTCCACGGAATCGCATGCATCTTCCCGCCGATGCCGAGCACGCCACCACGTACGAGAACGGCATAGGCGATACGCCCCTGGGAAACGTCGAGCATGATGTGCTCGATCGTGCCGAGCTTCTCGTTGGCGTGGTTGTACACGTCGTTGTTCTCCAGCGTGTCGGCCGCCATGAGCTGCGGACCCGGTCCGCTGGTATTCGTGGTGCCGCCCACAATGCCTGCGCCGCCTACGGTGGCAAGGACATCGAGCTTGTCGCTAGTAGCCATCATTGTCTCCTGTGGATGATCGAGGCTGGCGCCTCGTCCGGGCGAGGCGCGCACTTGACGGCGTGACCAGCCCGGTTCTCGTTGAGCCGGCTCGCGACAACAAGTGACGCCACGATCGCAGCGTCGACTTTCGCGCCGGCCGGCACCGCGCCGGAGAAGGCGACCTTGGCTCTTCGACGCGTCGAAACCACGATAGCGAACCGCAGTCCGGGGTGAAATCAGCGAACGCGCCATGGTGCTGTAAGACAAGGCTTGCGCGGTGTAGGCGCCTGCCGACATCGGCGCCGGGCCGGGCAGAAATCACCCCCACAGGTCGATTGCGCCCGATCGCGGAGGCCGTATGTAGTTTTTACCTGGCTTGGGAAAGTGTTGCCGGATGCCGTCGGATGTGCCCGGCCCGGGCACCAGACCCGAGGACACGCAAGGTGCCGCCGTGCCCGAAAACGGTATCGATCCGGAATACCCCGGGCGCGGCGCGAGGACGCGCCGACGCAGCACCTGCATATCCAACAGCCTCTGCGTCCGCCCCGGTTGGGCGTCGGTATCTTGCCGGGCGGAAACCACCAACGGCACCTGGTGGGCACATGGCTTGCAAGCTGGAACACCGTCTCAACCCCAGAGGATCGCATCATGACCACTGCAACAACCCGTCAATCCGGCTCTTCCGCGACGACCAGAGCTCGGGATGCCACCGCACTGCTGCGTGCCGATCACAAGCATGTGAGCGAATTGTTCAGCGAGTACGAAAAGGCCAGATCGCCGGCGAGGAAGAAGGAACTCGTGGCCCAGATCTGCACGGAGTTGTCGGCGCACGCCCAGGTCGAAGAGGAACTCTTCTACCCCTCGGTAAAGGGGGTGCTGAAGGACCATGAACTGGTCCCGGAGGCGACCGTGGAGCATGCGTCGATCAAGGACTTGATTGCCCAGATCGAAGGCGTCGAACCCGATGGCGAAATGTTCGATGCCAAGGTCACGGTGCTCTCCGAATACGTCAAGCACCACGTCAAGGAAGAGCAGAACGAACTTTTTCCACGGATCAAGGACACGAAACTCGATCTGCTCGAACTCGGCGCAAAGATCGCTGCCCGCAAGGCCGAGTTGCTGGGCGAGAAGCCGGTCGGGAAGTAGGACGGTAGCCGCGACCGCTCACCGGAGCCGCGCGGATAGCCGGAAACGCGCTCCCCGACAGGGGCTGCGCCATCAATACAGAGTCGAAGTCGACCAAGGAGTCATCATGAACAAGTTGCAACTCACCATCGTATCGAGTGCGATCTGGCTCGCATTCAGCACCGGCGCCATGGCCGCCACGATGTCCGACAAGGAATATGAAGCGGCCGAAGATAGCATCGAGGCCAGATACGAAGCGGACAAGGCCGCTTGCGACTCGAAGAGCGGCAACGCCAAGGATATCTGCGTCGAAGAGGCAAAGGGGCGCCAAAAGGTCGCCGAGGCCGAGCTGGAGGCGAAGCACAACCCGACCGCCAAGAATCGATACGACGCGCGCATCGCCGAAGCCGACGCCGCATATGCCGTTGCCAAGGAAAAGTGTGACGACGCCTCCGGCGATGCCAAGGACGTGTGTCAAAAGGAGGCCAAGATGGCGCACGCTATGGCGAAGGCCGATGCAGAAGTCGAGGCTAAGGCCGAAAAGGGCGACACCACCCAACGGTAATGGCCGGCAGGGGTGCCGACCGGAGCCAGAGGCTTCACGGGGCCAATCGGACGGCCCCGGCTGGTTGTGGTCGGCGTCGGTGTCTCAACTCGATGGATGTGCCGGAAGGGCATCTCCATCATGAGCTAGTGCAGGAGAATCGAAAATGGAATCCACAGGACAATCCATCGGTGGATCGAATGTCCCCATTGGCACCTTTCCGCATTGGGAAGACGAGGTGCAGGGCGTTTCGAACGACACCCGTCAGTCGGTCACGAGCGCGGCGAACGGCGAACATCCCGTCGTCGACCGACTCGCCACCGGTGCCCATCATGCGGTGGACAGGATCGCCGGCGCAGTCACTTCGGCCACCGAAACGATCGAAGTCAAAGGGCGCCAGTTCAAGGCGGCACAATCGCATTTCACCGACCGTTGCTCCGCTCGTGTCCACGAGAAACCGATCGCCGCGCTGGGCCTGGCGACCGGAATGGGGTTTCTGATGGGGTGGCTGCTGACACGACGTTGAGCCACCCGAGCGTGCAGCCGATCGACCCAACGGGGTCACGCTGCGGCAGCGGCAAGCCCGGCAGCTGACTGCGTCCGGAGAGCGCGCGTATTCTTGCGTCGACTGAAAACGCCGGGCCTCGGACAGAACGCCTGCGCCCCGGGCCGGGGACACGGGCTCGCGGTCGTGGTCAACCCGCGCCGCGACCATGACTGAAGTGGGACCGAGCCGATTTGTCGCGCTCGAGACCCCGGGTCACACCCCTGAGAGCATGTCCTACCCCGTCCATGTCGGGGATGCCGGCGACAAGTGTTGGGGCATGTTCACCGCCGGTGCCTCATTCGTCGGCGCTACCGCCCGCATGGACGTGCCCGACCCCGAAAGGACAGGCGAGAACGCGGGCATCCTCAAGCGCGGCGGTTTCCCCATGCTCGGCGCCATCAGCGCCTGGGAAGAGCTCGCTTTTCCGCTCGAGCGGTCGGGCTCCGCGAAGACCGCGGCGTGAACGGCCGGGCATCGACGCGCGCAACGGCCATATGGCGCGCGTGTTCGCTCGACTGGCGGCCATGACGGCGCCAGAGCTTACCGCCGGCCGTGGTGAGTTCAAGGTATAATCCGCCGCCGTCCGTGAGCTTGACGGACCTGGCTGCGGGTTTGGCGGTGCGGACATGAGGATTGCAGTGGCATGGGCCGTTGCTCCTCGCACAGGCACGCCGACCACGAGCGGGTATTCCCCGGCAGTTGCGGGTAGCTTGTTCGGGGCCGGGCGAGAGGGCCGCAGATCCACCCCGGTATCGACTTGGCATTAGCGGCCTTCGATACTTCTTGGTTAAGAAAAAGTAAGATTTTCAGGGGTTTGTGAGGGCTGACGAGACCTCGCGAGCCTCCTAGATACGACGGTAGCCACTTTGCAACATATCAGAAACTTCTCCATTATCGCCCACATCGACCACGGAAAATCCACCCTGGCCGATCGACTCATCCACTTTTGCGGCGGCTTGTCCGACCGCGAAATGGAGGCACAGGTGCTCGACTCGATGGATATCGAGCGCGAGCGGGGCATCACCATCAAGGCCCAGACTGCCGCACTGCAATACAAGGCGAAGGATGGCAAGGTCTATAACCTGAACCTGATCGACACGCCGGGGCATGTCGATTTCTCCTACGAAGTCAGCCGTTCGCTGGCCGCATGTGAAGGTGCATTGTTGGTGGTGGATGCCTCTCAGGGTGTCGAGGCCCAGACGGTGGCGAACTGCTACACCGCGCTCGACCAGGGGGTCGAAGTGGTTCCGGTCCTGAACAAGATCGACCTGCCGGCGGCCAACCCGGACAATGCACGACAGGAGGTCGAGGACGTCATCGGCGTCGATGCGTCCGAAGCCATCCTGTGCTCGGCCAAGACCGGGCTCGGCATCGAAGAGGTGCTGGAGGCCGTCGTGGCGCGGATTCCGCCTCCAAGGGGGAATCCCGACGGGCCGCTGAAGGCGCTGATTATCGATTCGTGGTTCGACAACTACGTCGGCGTCGTCATGCTGGTCCGTGTAGTGGACGGCGCGCTGAAACCGAAGGACAAGATCCTGCTGATGTCGAACGGCGCGCAGTACCCGTGCGAGCAGGTCGGCGTGTTCACACCGAAATCGCTGAACCGCGAGCAACTGGTTGCGGGCGAGGTCGGCTTCATCATTGCCGGCATCAAGGAACTGGAAGCGGCCAAGGTCGGCGACACCGTGACCCTGGCCGGCAAACCGGCGGCCGAGGCCCTGCCGGGGTTCAAGGAAATCCAGCCCCAGGTGTTCGCCGGGTTGTACCCGGTCGAGTCGAGCGAATACGAGCAGTTGCGCGATTCGCTGGAGAAGCTCCGCCTGAACGACGCTTCGCTGCAATTCGAGCCGGAAGTATCGCAGGCGCTGGGCTTCGGCTTCCGTTGCGGCTTCCTCGGCCTGCTTCACATGGACATTGTTCAGGAGCGGCTCGAGCGCGAGTTCGACATGGACCTCATCACCACCGCGCCGACCGTGGTCTATGAGGTGGTGCTGAACAGCGGCGAGATCATTCACGTCGCGAACCCATTCAAACTGCCCGATCCCGGCAAGTACCAAGAGATCCGCGAACCGATCATCACCGCGACCATCTTCATGCCGCAGGAGTATGTCGGTCCGGTCATCACGCTGTGCAACCAGAAGCGCGGCTCGCAGGTGGACATGCGTTACCACGGCCGCCAGGTGCAGCTCATCTACGACCTGCCGATGAATGAGGTGGTCATGGACTTCTTCGACAAGCTGAAGTCGGTGTCGCGCGGCTATGCCTCGCTCGACTACGAGTTCAAGGAGTACCGGGCCGCCGATCTGGTCAAGCTCGATCTGATGGTCGGCGGCGAAAAGGTCGATGCACTGTCGGTCATCGTGCACCGGGTCAGTGCCCAGTTCCGCGGCCGCGAGCTGAGCGCCAAGCTGCGTGGCCTGATCCCGCGCCAGATGTTCGATGTCGCGATCCAGGCGGCCATCGGTTCGAACATCATTGCCCGCGAAACGATCAAGGCGCTGCGCAAGAACGTGCTGGCCAAGTGCTACGGCGGCGACATCAGCCGCAAGAAGAAACTGCTCGAGAAACAGAAGGAAGGCAAGAAGCGCATGAAGCAGGTGGGCAACGTCGAGATTCCGCAGGAGGCCTTCCTCGCCGTGCTGCGTACCGATGACAACAAGTAGGTGCCGGCGCCAACGCCGTCACGACATCGATAACCGACTGGAGTCTGCGTGAACTTCGCCCTGATCCTTTTTGTCCTGTTACTGATATCCGGAGCGCTGTGGGCGGCCGACCGTTTCTACGCCCGCAAGCATCGCGCCGCGGATGCACCTTCGCCGTGGTGGGTCGAGTACGGTGCGAGCTTTTTTCCGGTGATCCTGATCGTGTTCGGGCTGCGCTCCTTCGTCGTCGAGCCGTTCAAGATCCCCTCCGGCTCGATGATTCCGACGCTGCTGGTGGGCGATTTCATTCTGGTGAACAAGTTCACCTACGGCATCCGGCTGCCGGTCATCAACCGCAAGATCATCGATCTGAACGACCCGCGGCGCGGCGATGTCATGGTCTTCCGCTATCCTGCAGATCCCTCGCTGGACTACATCAAGCGGGTCGTCGGGCTGCCGGGCGACAAGGTCGAATACATCGACAAGCGCCTGCGGATCAACGGTGAAGCCGTCTCGATCGAAGAGTCGGGCACCTATCTGCATCCCGATCGGCTGTACTACTCGCCGCAGTTCTCGGAAAAGCTCGGCGAGAGCAACCATTCGATCCTGATCGAACGCGAGGCGCCGGCCTTCGTGGCCCAGGTGCTGAATTACCCGTATCGCGATAACTGTACCTATACTAGCGGCGGCGTCACCTGCACGGTGCCGGCGGGGCATTACTTCGTCATGGGCGACAATCGCGATGCCAGCAGTGACAGCCGGGTATGGGGCTTCGTGCCGGACGGCAACATCGTCGGCCGGGCCTTTTTCATCTGGTTCAATTTCAATGACATGAAGCGCATTGGCCGCTTTCACTGATGACGGGGAAGAACTCCATGACTCAATCTCGCCAGCGTGGCCTCAGCTTGATCAGCGTGCTGATCGTCGGGGCATTTCTCGCGTTTGCGCTCCTCATCGCGTTCCGGACCGTGCCTGCCATCAACGAGTACATGTCGGTGCAGCGCATCGTCAAGCTCATTGCCGCTGAAGGCGATGGCGGCGCGCCGGTGTCGGAGTTGCGGCGCAGTTTCGATCGACGCGGGCAGATCGACGACATCAGCACGGTGACCGGCGCCGACCTCCAGATCGCCAAGCAGGGCGGAAAGGTGATTGTCGAGGTCGATTATTCACGCAAGGTGCCGGTTGCCGGCAATGTCAGCCTGCTGATCGACTTCCAGGTTTCGAGCGCCAATCCCTGATGGCGGGTTTTGTCGATCGTCTGCAGCGCCAACTCGGCCACGTTTTCACCAATCCCGATCTCCTGCAGCAGGCGCTGACCCATCGCAGCTTCGGTTTTCCGAACAACGAGCGGCTCGAATTTCTCGGTGACAGCGTGCTGAACTGCGTGACCTCGATCGCGCTTTTCGAACGCTTTGGGGATCTGCGCGAAGGCGAGCTGTCTCGCGTGCGCGCCTCGCTGGTGCGCCAGGAGGCCTTGCACCGCCTCGCGCTCGACCTGCAGCTCGGCGAGTGCCTGCGTCTGGGTGAGGGCGAACTGCGCTCGGGCGGGTTCCGTCGCCCGTCCATCCTTGCCGATGCACTCGAGGCGGTGTTCGCCGCGGTCTTTCTCGACGCCGGGTTCCCGGCCGCGAAGAGCGTGATCGATCGCCTCTACGTTCCGCTGATCGCCGAAGTCAATCCCGCGCTGCCGTCCAAGGACCCCAAGACGGCGCTGCAGGAGTGGCTGCAGGGGCGCAAGATTGCACTACCCACCTACACCATGGTCCAAGTGCTCGGGGAAGCCCACGCCCAGGAATTCGAGGTCGCGTGCGAGGTGCCCAAGCTCGCGTTGCGTACCGTCGGCCGGGGCAGCAGCCGGCGCGCGGCAGAACAGCAGTCGGCCGAGTTCGCACTGGCCAAATTGAGGAAACAATGAACACTTCCGCTGACAAGGACGTAGCCCCCGCCAAGGAAGGCTTCCGCACCGGTTTCGTTGCCATCGTCGGCCGTCCCAATGTGGGCAAGTCGACCCTGTTGAACCGGCTGATCGGTCAGAAGATCAGCATCGTGTCCAGCAAGGCGCAAACCACCCGCCATCGGGTCACCGGCATCCTGACCAACGAGGCCGCCCAGTTCGTCTTCGTCGACACCCCCGGCTTCCAGACTCAGCACCGCAACGCGCTCAACCGGTCGATGAACCGCACGGTTTCGCAGGTGCTGTCCGACGTGGATCTGGTGTTCTTCGTGATCGAAGCCGGTCGCATGGGTGAGGACGACCGCAAGGTACTCGAGGTGATTCCGGCGGAGGCCAAGGTGATACTGGTGATCAACAAGGTCGACCAGCTCAAGGACAAGACCCGTTTGCTGCCCTTCATCGACAGCGTGCGCGGGCTGCGTGACTTCACCGAGATCGTCCCCCTGTCGGCCGAGCGCGGCAGCAACTGCGATGCCCTGATCGCCACCGCCACCCGCCTGCTGCCCGAGGGGGCGCCGATGTACCAGGACGATGAGATCACCGACCGCAGCGAACGCTTCCTCGCGTCGGAGTTCCTGCGCGAGAAGCTGTTTCGCCTGCTCGGGGACGAACTGCCCTACGGTATCGCCGTGGAGATCGAGAAGTTCGAGGTCGAAGGCAATCTGCGCCGGATACACGCGGCCGTGATCGTCGATAAGGCCGGACACAAGGGCATCGTGATCGGCAAGGGCGGCGAGAAGCTCAAACGCATCTCGACCGAGGCGCGTGTCGAACTCGAAAAGCTGTTCGATGGCAAGGTTTTCCTCGAAGTCTGGGTCAAGGTCAAGAGCGGCTGGGCCGACGACGAGCGCGCGCTCAAGAGCCTCGGTTACGAATAATCCGTCGCCGCCATGGGGCCGAAACAACGCATCGAACAGCAGCCGGCATGGGTGCTGCACACGCTGCCATGGCGGGAAACCAGTCTGATCGTCGAGGTTCTTTCGCGCGATCACGGCCGTGTCGCGCTCGCTGCCAAGGGCGCCCGGCGCCCTATGTCGGCATTGCGCGGTGTGCTGATGGCCTTCCAGCCCCTGCTGATGGACTGGACCGGCGGTGGCGAAGTGAAAACCCTGATCCGCGCCGAATGGCGGGGGGGGCAGCCCCTGCTCACCGGAAAGGCCTTGCTGTGCGGCTACTACCTCAATGAACTGATGGTGCGGCTCACCGCGCGTGAGGACCCCCATCCGGCGCTGTTCGACGCCTACGAAGCCGCGAATGCGGCGCTTGGCCGGGGCGAAAGCCTGTCCCCCATCCTGCGCCGGTTCGAGCTCGCGCTGTTGCAGGAACTCGGCTACGGCATCGCCCTCGATGCGGAAGCCGGGCAGGGCGGTGCGATCCAGCCGGCACAAGCCTACCTCTATATAATCGAGCACGGACCGATGCCGGTCGATGCGCCGCCCCCGCCCGGGCGGGACGACATCGACGGCGGGGAAGGGCTGGCGGTGAGCGGACAGACCCTCATCGACATGGCTGCGGGCGAATTTTCCCGAACCGAAACGCTGGCCCAGTCCAAGCGGCTGCTGCGTGCACTGATCAACCACTATCTCGGCGGGCAGCCGCTACAGTCACGCCGGGTGCTGAAGGAGTTGCAGGAACTGTGATCGAACTCGGCGTAAACATCGACCACGTTGCCACCCTGCGCCAGGCGCGGCGCACATGGGAACCCGATCCGGTATGGGCCGCCGTCGAGGCGCACCTGGGCGGGGCGGACGGCATCACCGTGCACCTGCGCGAAGACCGTCGTCACATCAACGACGACGACGTCCGCAGGCTGCGCGAGCTGACCCAGGTCAAACTCAACCTGGAAATGGGCGCCACCGAGGAGATGGTCGCCATCGCCTGCGCGCTGAAGCCGGAAATGGCCATGCTGGTGCCCGAAGGCCGCCATGAGATCACCACCGAAGGCGGGCTCGACGTGCTCGCGCAGGAGGCACGGCTGAAGGACGTGGTCGCGCGCCTGGCCGATGCCGGCATCGTCACCAGCGTGTTCATCGACGCCGAGATCCCCCAGATCGAGGCTGCCGCACGGATCGGTGCACGAGTGTGCGAGATTCACACCGGCCCCTACGCCCACGCCTTCCACGATGTAGGGCGCGACAGCGAAAGCGCGGCGGTGCTCGCCGAACTGGACAAGGTGAGGGCGGCCGGCGCCGCGGTGCGTGCGCTCGGCATGCGCTTCAACGCCGGCCACGCGCTCAACTACTACAACGTGCAGCCGATCGCGGGCCTGCCCGGCGTGCGTGAACTGCATATCGGCCACGCCATCGTCAGCCGCGCCGTGTTCACCGGCCTGCGTGCGGCAGTGAGCGAGATGAAGCGCCTGATGCGCGAAACCGCGGGCCAGTAAGCGAGGACGGGGCAAAGTGATACACGGCATCGGCACCGACATCGTCCACATCGAACGGATGCGGACTTCGCTCGAACGCCATGGCGAGCGCTTCGCCCTGCGTATCCTTGCCGAATCCGAGCGCGAACCCTGGCGCGCCAGCCGTGACCCCGCACGCTTTCTCGCCAAACGCTTCGCCGCCAAGGAAGCCTTCGGCAAGGCATTCGGCACCGGGGTGGCCGCTCCGGCCACCTTGCATGCGGTGGCGGTAGGCCACGATGCGCTCGGCAAACCCGGTTTCCGCTACGACGAGCGCCTCGCGCACTACATGGCCGAGCACCGCCTCGGCGCCCATCTCAGCCTGACCGACGAACACGACTACGTGGTGGCCTTTGCGGTCATCGAGCACACATGACGACACCTGCGTTGAAACTGGCCCGCGGCCCGGTGATGATCGACGTCGCCGGCACCCGTCTCACCGACGAAGAGCGCGAACGCCTGTGCGACCCGCTGGTCGGCGGCGTCATCCTGTTCGCACGCAACTTCACCGGCTCCGACCAGCTTGCCGCGCTCACCGCCGAGATCCGCTGTCTGCGCGACCCGGCGCTGCTCATCGCGGTCGACCATGAAGGCGGCCGCGTGCAGCGCTTCCGTACCGACGGCTTCACTCGCCTGCCGGCCATGCGCACCCTGGGCCAGCTGTGGGACCACGATCACCTGCAGGCGCTCGACGCCGCCCGTGCCACCGGCTACGTCCTCGCCGCCGAACTGCTCGCCCACGGCATCGACCTCAGCTTCACGCCGGTCCTCGATCTCGACTACGGCGTCAGCCGCGCGATCGGCAACCGCGCCTTCCATCGCGACCCACAAGTGGTCGCCACGCTCGCCCAGGCACTGGCCGCGGGCATGACCGAGGCCGGCATGGGCTGCGTGGGCAAGCACTTCCCCGGACACGGCTACGTCGAGGCCGACTCCCACCACGAGATCCCGGTCGATGAACGCGGGTTCGACGTCATCTGGGCCGAGGACATCGCGCCCTACCGCCACCGCCTCGGCCGTCAGCTCGCCGGGGTGATGCCGGCGCACGTGATCTACCCGGCCGCCGACCCGAACCCGGCCGGCTTCTCCGCCTTCTGGCTGCGTGACGTGCTGCGCCAGCGCGTCGGGTTCAAGGGGGTGATCTTCAGCGACGACCTCAACATGGAAGGTGCAAAGTTCGCCGGCGATCTGGTCGGGCGGGCCAAGGCCGCCTACGCCGCCGGCTGCGACATGGTCCTCGCCTGCAATCGTCCCGAGCTCGCGGCCGAACTGCTCGACCGCTGGGCACCGGTACCGGATGCGGACAGTCTCGCCCGGCTGGCTGCCGTGGTGCCGGCCAAACCGCGTGCCCCCCATCTGGTCGACAGCTTCGCCCTCGAACTTCATGACCCCTATCTGAAAGCGCGCGAACAAGTCCTTGCCATCGCCGAAGACGCGCCGACCGGCCCGACGATGACGGCATCGACGATCGGGAATGTCACCAAGACATAGCGGGGCGTGGCGCTGGTACGCGGCTGGCTTGACGGTCGGGCGTTTGTGGCGCCGGCGAGGACTGTCCGAGCCCGCAGGGCGAGTTCCGCAGCCGGCAGAACAAATGCTTGGCCGGCAAGCCAAAGAGTCACGAACATAAACGCTGAAACGAATGACCGAATCTGCCGCGCCCGTTCCCTTCGACGCAAAAGCCTTCCTGCGCACCTTGACCGAAAATCCGGGGGTCTATCGCATGATCGGCGCCGAGAACAAGGTGCTTTACGTCGGCAAGGCCAAGAACCTCAAGCGCCGCGTCTCGAGTTACTTCCTGCGCGCCCAGGCCAGCCCGCGCATCGCCATGATGGTGGCGCAGATCATGCGCGTCGACGTCACCGCCACCCGCTCCGAAGCGGAAGCCCTGATCCTCGAAAACAACCTCATCAAGAGCCTCGCGCCGCGCTACAACATCCTCTTTCGCGACGACAAGACCTACCCCTACATCGAACTTTCCGCCGACGAATTTCCCCGCCTTGCCTACCACCGCGGCGCCTTCACCAAGGGCGCACGCTACTTCGGCCCGTTTCCGAACGCCTATGCCGTGCGTGAAACCATCCATCTGCTGCAGAAGACCTTCCAGCTCCGCACCTGCGAAAACAGCGTCTACCAGAATCGCTCGCGGCCCTGCCTGCTGCACCAGATCAAACGCTGCACCGGCCCCTGCGTGGGCCTCATCGACAAGGACGCCTACGCCGCGGACGTGCGTCTGGCCACCCGTTTTCTCGACGGCCAGGCCAACGAAGTCGTCGACGCCCTCACCGCGCGCATGCAGACGGCCGCCGAGCGCCTTGCCTTCGAAGAGGCCGCCGCATGCCGCGACCAGGTCCGTGTCCTCCAGTCGGTGCTGCACCGCCAGTATGTCGACAGCCGCAAGGACGAGGACGTCGACATCCTCGCCGCGGTGGAGGAGGACGGCCTGATCTGCATCAACATCGCCATGGTGCGCGGCGGCCGTCATCTCGGTGACCGCCCTCAGTTCCCCAGCGGCGCCGCGGTGTCGGGCGCTGCCGACGGCCTGCTTGCCTTTGTCGAACAGCACTACGCCGAACACCCGATCCCCGCACGGCTGCTGGTCAACCTCGCCCCCGAACCGATCCGCGAGATCCTCGCCGCGATCACCGAGCGTCCGCCCGGCGTGGTCTCCCCACGCTACGCCGCCGAAAAGGCGTGGATGGAAATGGCCGAGAACAACGCCAGCCTCGCCATCCGGGCCCGCGCCCGCGACACCGGCCGCGTGGAGCAACGCCTCGAAGCCCTGCGCGAAGCGCTCGACCTGACCGAGGCGCCGCAACGCGTCGAATGCTTCGACATCAGCCACACCATGGGCGAGGCCACGGTGGCCTCGTGCGTGGTCTGCGAGGGCGGGGCGATGAAGCGCGCCGAGTACCGTCGCTACAACATCACCGGCATCACCGCGGGCGACGACTTTGCCGCCATGCGCCAGGTGCTCGAACGGCGCTACGGCAAGGTCGCGGCCGGGGAGGGGATCTGTCCGGACCTGATCCTGATCGACGGCGGCAAGGGCCAGGTCAGTGCCGCGGCCGAGATCCTCGGCGAAGTCGGGCTCGAGTCGGTCGCCATGGTCGGGGTCGCCAAGGGCGAGGGCCGCAAGGCCGGCCTCGAAACGCTGATTTTTGCCGACGGCCGCGAGGGGCTGGTGTTGGGTGGCAGCTCGGCCGCGCTGCACCTCATCATCGAGATTCGCGACGAGGCCCACCGCTTTGCCATCACCGGCCACCGCGCCAAACGCGGCAAGACCCGGATCGGTTCCAGGCTCGATGACATCCCGGGCGTCGGTCCGTCACGTCGGCGCAATCTGCTCGCTGCCTTCGGCGGGCTCGATGGCGTGCGTGCCGCCACCGTCGAGGACCTGTGCCGGGTCGAGGGCGTCAGCCGCAAGCTTGCCGAAGACATTCACGCCGCGCTGCGCTGAGCCGGACGGTGCTGCCCGGGCTCCGGCCGCATCCCACCCCATCGGTGTTCGACCCTCGTCGCACGCTGGGACGGCCGGCGTCGAAGTTCGCCTGCGAGCGGCTGAGACCGACATCTTGGACGCCCCTGAGCACGGCGTCATCCGGACTAGGGGTGGTGGCCACGCGGCATCACGAAGTCGTTGCCGGTCAGATCCACCGCTTTGACTCGCCAGATCGTGTCTGCGTACTCGGAAATGGTGCGGTCCGACGAGAACCGGCCCATCCCGGCGATGTTGAGCAGGGCCCGACGGCTCCAGTCTTCCGGCTTGCGATAGAGCGCATCCACTCTCGCCTGCGTGTCGACATAGCTGGCATAGTCGGCCAGCAGCAGGTAGTGGTCATCCCACTGCACCAGGACGTCGAATATCTGGTGGTAGCGACTCGGTTCCGCCGGGCTGAACACGCCGTCGCGGATGGCCTCGAGGACGGCCCGCAAGGTCGGATTTGCATCATAGATCGCGCGCGGCTGATAACCCAGGGCGCGAATCTCGGCCAGTTGCTCGGTGGTGTTGCCGAAGATGAAGATGTTGTCTTCACCGACTTCCTCGCGGATCTCGACGTTGGCGCCGTCGAGGGTGCCGATGGTGAGCGCGCCATTGAGAGCAAGCTTCATGTTGCCGGTACCGGAGGCTTCGGTGCCGGCCGTGGAGATCTGCTCGGACAGATCCGCGGCGGGGATGATCAACTCCGCGAGGCTGACGCTGTAGTTGGGGATGAACACCACTTTCAGGCGATCGCCGATGCGGGGGTCGTTGTTGATCGTGGCCGCGACGTCGTTGATCAGGCGGATGACCACCTTGGCGAAACGATAGGCCGAGGCCGACTTGCCGGCAAAGATGACCACCCGCGGCACCCAGTCGGCCTTCGGATTGGCGAGGATTGCCTGGTAACGGGTGACGACGTGCAGCATGTTCAGCAGCTGCCGTTTGTACTCGTGCATGCGCTTGACCTGGACGTCGAACAGCGCATCCGGATTCAGGGCGATGCCGAGATGCGTGTTCACGTACTCGGCCAGCCGCAGTTTGTTTGCGCGCTTGGTGGCGCTCAGCATGTGCAGAAAACCGCTGTCGTCGCAGTATTCGCGCAAGCCATGCAGCTGCGCCAGATCCCGGCGCCAGCCGTGCCCGATCCGGGTGTCGATCAGCGCGGCGAGGCCGGGATTGGCCAGCGCCAGCCAGCGTCGCGGCGTCACTCCGTTGGTCTTGTTGTTGAACCGCTCGGGCCACAGGCGGGCAAAGTCGGCGAAAATCGATTCGGTCATCAGCCGCGAGTGGAGCGCGGATACGCCATTGACCGAGTGCGAGGCAACGACGGCGACATAGGCCATGCGCACGCGGCGCTCGCCGGTTTCGTCGACCAGGGACAGGCGGCGCATCAGATCGAGGTCGTGGCCGTGCTTCGCCACCACGCCGGCAAGAAAATCGGAATTGATATCGAAGATGATGCGCAGATGGCGCGGCAGCACGCGGCCGAGCATGTCCACCGGCCAGGTTTCGAGCGCCTCGTGCATCAGCGTGTGGTTGGTATAGGAGAACACCTTCTGGCACTGCGCCCACGCCGTGCTCCACTCGAGGCCGTGCTCATCCACCAGCAGGCGCATCAACTCCGGTACCGCAAGGACCGGGTGAGTGTCGTTCAGATGAATGCTGACCTTGTCGGCCAGCGCATCGAAGCTGTCGTGGGTGACCAGGTAACGCCGGACGATGTCCTGCAGGCTGGCGGAGACGAAAAAATACTCCTGGCGCAGGCGCAGCTCCCTGCCCGACTGGGTGGAATCGTCCGGATAGAGGACCCGCGACACGTTCTCCGAATGTGTCTTGCTCTCGACCGCGCCAAAATAGTTGCCGCGATTGAACGCCGAAAGATCGATCTCTTCGGTGGCCTTTGCCGACCACAGGCGCAGGGTGTTGGTGGCCTCGGTGCCGTAGCCTGGAATGATGGTGTCGTAGGCCATGGCCAGGACGTCATCGGTATCGATCCAGTGCACAACGCTTCCCTGACGCTCCAGACGGCCGCCGAAGCGCACGCGGAACTGGATCTCCGGGCGCGGAAACTCCCACGGATTGCCGCGGGTGAGCCAGTAGTCCGGAACCTCGACCTGCTGCCCGTCGATGATCTGCTGACGGAACATGCCATAGTCGTATCGAATGCCGTAGCCGAAGCCGGGCACCCCGAGCGTGGCCATCGAATCCAGAAAGCAGGCGGCCAGACGCCCGAGGCCGCCATTGCCGAGCGCCGCATCGGGCTCGAGTTCGAGCAGGGCGTCGGCATCGACTTCGAGGTCGGCAAGGGCCTGGCGCACGATCGGCAGCAGCTCGAGTGCAAGCAGGGCGTTACTGAAGGTACGGCCGATCAGGAACTCCATCGACAGGTAGTACACCCGTTTGACGTCCTGCGCATAACCGGCCCGGGTGGTCTTCATCCAGCGCTCGACGAGATGGTCGCGTACCGCGTAGGACACGGCGTGCAACCAGTCTTCCGCATGCGCGGACTCCGGATTCTTGCCCACGTGGTACATCAGCTTGTTCGAGATCGCGCGCTTGAATGCCGCGACATCATTTGACAGGTGATCGTACTGGTGTTCGAACTGGGTCAGGTCCATCGGCGAATTCAATCGAGTGCGTTCCGGGAAAGTGATCGATGCGTGCGGTTAATTTAATGCGCCCGCGGATTGTTCGCCAGCCTTTCTTCGTCCGGTTGCTCAGGCCAGCAGCTGCCGATACAGGGCGAGGTAGTGCCGGGCCGGAACATCCCAGCCGCAGTGCGTGCCCATTGCGCGGCGCTGCACCAGCGTCCAGTCCGCCCGGCGGCGGTACAGCGCGAGCGCCCGCGCAGCGGCCTGCAGCAGGCCGTCGGTGGAGAACGAATCGAAAACGAAGCCGGTGGCGTCGTGGTCCAGCGTCTCCAGACGGGTGTCGGCAACGGTGTCGGCGAGGCCGCCAACCCGACGCACCAGGGGCAGGGTCCCGTACTTCAGGCCGTACAACTGAGTCAGGCCGCAGGGCTCGAAACGTGACGGCACCATGATGACATCGCTGCCCGCGATCAGCCGGTGGGCGAACTGCTCGTCGTAGCCGAGCGTGATCGCAACCGACTGCGGATGGGTGGACGCGGCCTCCACGAAGGCTGCCTCCAGCGCGGCGTCGCCGCTACCGAGCAAGGCGAACTGCGCGCCCTGTTCGACCAATGCGGGCAGGGCGCGCAGCACCAGATGCAGGCCCTTCTGCTCGGTAAGCCGGCTGACGACACAGAACAGTGGCGTGCGCGCCACCCTGCGCAAACCGAGTTCGCGCTGCAGCAGGGCCTTGCAGCGCGCCTTGCCGGCAATCTGGTCGGCATCGTAGCGGGCCGGCAGCAGGGGGTCGGTCGCCGGATCCCACACTTCTTCGTCAACACCGTTCAGGATGCCCGAGAGGTCCTGGGCGCGCTCCCGCAGCAGGCCATCGAGCCCGCAGCCCTGTTCCGGCTGCTGGATTTCGAGGGCGTAGCCGGGGCTCACGGTGGTGATCCGATCCGCATAGTACAGGCCCCCTTTCATGAAGTTGAGCTGGCCATGGAACTCGATGCCGTGCATCGCAAAAAACTGTGCCGGCAAGCCGAGCGCACCAAAATGGCGTCCGTCGGACAGCCCCTGGTAAGCGAGGTTGTGCACCGTGAACACGCTGGGCGGAAGCGGTCGTCGCCGGGTGAGCGCAGCGGCCCGCAGATAGGCGGGGGCAAGCGCGGCATGCCAGTCGTGCGCATGCACGAGCTCCGGTATCCACTGCGGATCGAGCCCTTGCGCAAGTTTGGCGGCGGTCCACCCGAGAAGGGCGAAACGCAGATGGTTGTCGGCGTAGGGATGGTTTCGGTCGTCCGCGTAAGGACCGCCCGGGCGGCGATAGTAGCCCGGGGCATCGATCACGTAGGCCTCGGTGTTGCAGGCCGGAAGCCGGCCGTGCAACAGGCGCGCGGCGGCCGCGCCCAGTTCGCCGGGCGGAGCCAGTTCGGCGATCAGGGTGGCATCGACCAGTCCGTCCAGGATGGGGCCGAATCCGGGCAGCAGTACCCGGACGTCGGCTCCGAGGCGTTGCAGGGCCAGCGGCAATGCCCCGGCAACGTCGGCCAGACCACCGGTCTTGAGCAGGGGAAAGATCTCGGCACAGGCCTGCAGGATGCGCATCGGAGGTGTCCTCAAAGAGCGGTCAGCATGTCTTTCGTTACCAGTACTACACCGTTGTCCGTGCGGTAGAAGCGTTTCGCATCCAGTTCGGGGTCGTCGCCGATCACCAGCCCGGAAGGAATCTTGCAATTGCGGTCGATGACGACTTTTTTCAGGCGGCAGTGACGGTTGATCTGCACGTCGGGCAGCACCACGGCATCGTCCACGGTGCTGTAGGAGCGCACCAGTACATTGGAGAACAGAACCGAATTGCGCACCACCGAGCCGGACACGATGCAACCTCCGGAGACGAGCGAGTCGACCGCCGCGCCCCGTCGCCCGTCCAGGTCGTGCACGAACTTTGCCGGCGGGAGTTGTTCCTGGTAGGTCCAGATCGGCCAGTCCTTGTCGTACATGTTGAGCGCGGGGGTGGTCGAAGCGAGATCGAGGTTGGCTGCCCAGTAGGCGTCCACGGTGCCGACGTCGCGCCAGTAGGGGCCGGAGAAGGGCGGGGTGGCGATGGCCGAGAGCGAGAACGGGTGGGCGAACGCCTGGTTCTCGTTCACCGCGCGCGGGATCAGGTCGCGCCCGAAGTCGTGGGCCGACGCCGGGTTCCGGGCATCCTCCTCGAGCAGTTGATAAAGGTAATCGGCGGTGAAGATATAGATCCCCATGCTCGCCAGCGCCAGTGCGGGATTGTCCGGCATGGCCGGTGGCTCGGCCGGCTTTTCGATAAAGGAGGTGACATGGCGCTGCGCGTTGACCGCCATCACGCCGAATGCCGAAGCTTCCTCGAGCGGCATTTCGATACACCCCACGGTGACGCCCCGGCCGCTGGCCGCATGGTCCGCGAGCATGATCGAGTAATCCATTTTGTATACGTGATCGCCGGCGAGGACAATGATGTATTGGGGCGGGGTTGCGGTCCGGATGATGTCGAGGTTCTGATACACCGCATCGGCCGTACCCTGGTACCAGTGCTCCTCGTCCACCCGCTGCTGGGCCGGCAGCAGGTCGATGAATTCGTTCATGTCGTTGCGCAGAAAGCTCCAGCCGCGCTGGATATGCCGCAACAGGGAATGCGACTTGTACTGGGTGATGACGCCGATCCGGCGGATGCCCGAATTCAGACAGTTGGACAGGGCGAAGTCGATGATGCGGAATTTGCCACCGAAATGCACCGCCGGCTTGGCCCGGACGTTGGTCAGATCGCGCAGGCGGGAGCCGCGCCCGCCTGCCAGCACCAGCGCGAGCGTGCGCCGCGATCGCCGCCGGTCGACATCGGTGTGGGTGTCCATGATCAGATACTCCTCGAATGAGTGTCGGAGATTGGGATGGTCATGCGCGGGATGTCGCCTGAGTCGCCTCGGTGATGACCCGCCGATCGATGAGCACGAGCAGCGTGCGTGCTGCCACTTCGAGGGCGGATTCCGGCGCACCGCCGGTGATACCGGATTGCGCCGGGTCCGCTCTTGTCCCGCTGTCGAACTCGGTGTACCAGCGGCCTTCGGGCAGGGTGAAGGCTCGCGGCCGCCCATCGGGATTGACCAGCAGCAGCACCGCTCGTTCGTCATCGGCGTCGGGCGGCGGCGCATGCAGCCAGATGGCGAGGGCGCGGTCGCCCTCGATGTGCCAGTCGACCCCGGCCAGACGGCGGCCGTCCGGGTGCAGCCACATCACGGTGCGGCCCGCGCCATCGTGCTGCCCGTCGGTGAGCCACGCGGTCTGGCGCAGGGCCGCGTGCGTACGGCGCAGATCCATCAGGCGGCCGACACAGGCCACGAGTTCGTGATCGGCGTGCTCCCAGTCGAGCCAGCTGATCTCGTTGTCCTGGCAGTAGGCGTTGTTGTTGCCCGCCTGGGTGTGACCGATCTCGTCGCCGGCGAGCAGCATCGGCGTGCCCTGCGAACTCAGTAGCGAGGCGAGCAGGGCCGCCTGCAGGCGCTGGCGCAGGGCCGCGATGGCGACGCTGTCGGTCGGCCCCTCGGTGCCGCAATTCCAGGAATTGTTGTGGTGATGCCCGTCGTGGTTCATCTCGCCGTTGGCCTCGTTGTGCCTGTGGTCGTAGCAGACCAGATCACGCAGCGTGAACCCGTCGTGCGCAGTGATGAAATTGACGCTGGCGGTGGGTGCCTTCGCGCTGTGATGGAATTGGGTACCCGATGCGGCGAAACGCTGGGCGAAGCCGCCGCGGTCCCCGCCGCCGCGCAGCCACCAGGCGCGCATCGCATCGCGGTACTGATCGTTCCATTCCAGCCAGCCCGCCGGAAAGGCGCCCAACTGGTAGCCGTCGGGCCCGAGGTCCCAGGGTTCGGCGATCCACTTCACCCGGGCAAGCACCGGATCGGACTGCACCGCGGCGAAGAAGCCCGCCCGGGTGCTGAAGTGGCCATCGCGACCACGCGCCAGGGTGGCCGCGAGGTCGAGCCGGAAGCCGTCGATCCCGTACGCGTCGACCCAGTGGCGCAGCGCCCCGGTCACCAGTTCGACCACGCGCGGTTCGCTCAGGTCGACGCTGTTACCGCAACCGGTCCAGTTACGGTAGCGCGCCGGATGGTCAGGGTCGAGGTGGTAGTAGCGGGCGTTGGCGAGGCCACGCAGGGACAGCGTGGGGCCGAGTTCGTCGGTTTCGGCGGTGTGGTTGAACACCATGTCGAGCACGACCTCGAGCCCGGCAGCGTGGAGGGTACTCACCATCTCACGCAACTCGCCCGCGGCCGTGGTACCGGGTCGGCCGCTCCAGTAGCGCGGTTCGGGGGCCAGCCATGCGATGCTCGAGTAGCCCCAGTGATTGCTCAGCCCGCGGCGCTGCAGCGCGGCCTCGTCGGCGCGAAACTGCACCGGCAGCAGACACAGCGTGGTGATGCCGAGCGCCTTGTAGTGGGCGAGCATCACCGGATGGGCGACCGCCGCATAGCTGCCCCGAAGCACCTCCGGGATGGCCGGATGGCGCATGGTCAGGCTCCGGACGTGAGCCTCGTAAAGCACCGTTTTCCCGGGCGCTATCAACGGGCAGGCACGGCGGCTCACCGACGGCGGCGGCGCCACCACCCGGGCTTTCAGCGCCACCGACCCGTTGTCGTAGCCGTCCGGCTGCGACGGATCGTTCGCGGCGTGGCCGCGCCACGCGTCGAGCTCTCCGCGATACTGGCCGACGACTTCGAGTGCCCACGGGTCGAGCAGCACCTTGACCGGATTGAAGCGTTGGCCGCGGTGCGGCGCCCACGGACCGTGGGCACGCAGTCCATACACCAGCCCCGGTTGCGCACCAGGCAGAAAGCCGTGCCACACGCCATCGGTGCAGCAGGGCAGGTCGAGGCGGTGGTGTTCGGTCCGGCCCTCGCCATCGAACAGGCAGAGTTCGACCCGGCTCGCGTCCGGCGCCCAGACGGCAAAATTGACCCCCGTTTCCGCACTCGCTGCGCCTGTGCCTGCAGGGCTCGCCACCATGCTCGCTATGCGCGCGCCCAGTGGCCACGGCTGGCCGGGGCCGAGCGCCAATCCCGGTTCGAAGGCAGGACGTGGTTCAGTCATCTTGCACCATCATTACCGTCGCCAAGGGAGGCAGGGTCATCATGATCGACTGCTGGCGACCCTGCCAGGGGATGGACTCGCTGTCGAGGAGCCCGTTGCCGGCGCCGGAGCCGCCGTAGATCGCGGCGTCGGTGTTGATCGCTTCGCGCCAGCTTCCGCCATGCGGCACGCCAACGCGCCAGCCATGGCGAACGACCGGGGTCAGATTGCATACCACCACCACGGGCCGCCCCTCACGCGCGCGACGTTCGAATGCCACCACCGAATGCGCGGCATCGTCATGGCTGATCCAGGCAAAACCCTCGGGCGCGACGTCGAGCTGGTGCAGCGCGGGGTAGTGACGCAGCACCGCATTCAAATCCCGGACCAGGCGCTGCACGCCCGCGTGCGACGCGTGATCGAGCAGATGCCAGGGCAGACAGGCGTCCGCATCCCATTCGGTCCATGGTGCAAATTCGCAGCCCATGAACAGCAGCTTCTTTCCCGGGTGCCCCCACATGAACCCATAGTAGGCGCGCAGATTGGCGAACTTCTGCCAGCTGTCGCCAGGCATCTTGGTCAAAAGCGAGCCCTTGCCGTGCACCACCTCGTCATGCGACAGCGGGAGGACGAAGTTCTCGGTGAATGCATACACCAGCGAAAAGCGGATCTGGTCGTGATGGTAGCTTCGATATGCGGGGTCGCGCGCCATGTAGGACAGGGTGTCGTTCATCCAGCCCATGTTCCACTTGTAGTGGAAGCCGAGTCCGCCGCCGCACAGGTCATCGCTCGGCGGGCCGGTGACTTGGGGGAAGGCGGTGGATTCCTCGGCCAGGGTGATCGCCTCGGGGCGCTGGGTACCGACCAGGTGGTTCATGCGCCGCAGAAAGTCGATCGCTTCGAGGTTCTCCCGACCTCCCAGCCGGTTCGGAATCCACTCGCCCGCCTTGCGGCTGTAGTCCCGATAGAGCATCGACGCAACCGCATCCACCCGCAGGCCGTCGATGCCATAGCGTTCGATCCAGTACAGCGCGTTGCCGACCAGATAGTTGCGCACCTCGGTCCGGCCATAGTTGTAGATCAGGGTATTCCAGTCCTGATGAAAGCCTTCGCGCGGGTCGGCATGCTCGTAGAGCGGGGTGCCGTCGAAGTTTGCCAAACCGTGTTCGTCGCTGGGAAAGTGGGCCGGCACCCAGTCCAGAATCACGCCCAGGCCGGCGTCGTGCGCGGCCTGCACGAAAGCGCGGAACTCGGCTGGCGTACCGAAGCGCGAGGTGGGCGCATAGAGCCCGGTGGGCTGATAGCCCCAGGAGCCGTCGAATGGGTACTCGTGAACGGGCATCAGCTCGATATGGGTGAAGCCCTGATCACGCACGTAGGGAATGAGCTGCTCGGCGAGCTCGCGGTAGCTGAGCCACTCGCCGCGCGCGTTCCGCCGCCACGACGCGAGGTGGACTTCATAAATGCTGATCGGCGCATCCAGTGCGTTGGCGCGGCGACGCGCCGCGCTGTTGGCCAGCGCCGGTGGCAGACGCTGGACCACGGAGGCCGTTTGCGGGCGCATCTCGGCGCGGAACGCGAACGGATCGGCCTTGATCCGGAGCTGGTCCGCGGCATCGAGGATCTCATACTTGTACAAGTCGCCCTCGGCGACCGCGGGCAGGAAGATCTCCCAGATGCCGCATTCCCGTCGCAGACGCATCATGTGGCGGCGACCGTCCCAGTTGTTGAACCCGCCCACCACCGACACCCGGCGCGCGGCGGGCGCCCACACCGCGAAGCGGGTGCCCGCGATGCCCTCGATCTCGACCGGATGCGCTCCGAGCCATTCGTAAGGCCGGTGGTGGGTACCCTCGGCCAGCAGCCACACGTCGGTGTCGTGGATCAGCAAGGGGAAGCGGTAGGGGTCTTCGATGACCGTGGTGTGGCCGGGCTTGCCGTCTGGCGCGCACCATCGCACCCTCAATCGATAACAGGGGAGGGGCCGTCGGCGGGGCACGACGCCGGTGAACAGGGCGCTGTGAGCCTGGCGTTCGAGCACCGCGACGCAACGGTTGCGCTCATCGAGCACCTCCACCTCGTGCGCATCCGGGAGCAGCGCGCGCACCACCACTGCGCCATCCACGACATGCATGCCCAGTACTGCGAAAGGGTCGCCATGTGCCGCGCGCATCAGGGCTTCGAGTTCCGCCGGGTCGAGCGGCGCAGCTGCGCGCGAGTCTGGCGGCGTACGCGTCGCGGCGTGGCGGCTCATGGCGGGCTCTCCGTGGATGCCGATCGAATCGGTGACCGGTTCTTGTGTTGATGCGGTGAATAGTGTCACAACCGTATCGGGAAGGGCTAACCAGCGTCAACCGGCGTCGCCCCCGGAAACCGACCATGCTGCCTCGGCAGCTGCCGGAAGGGCCGCATTTCCCGGTTAATATCTGATCGCCGGGCTCCACGCGCGACGCAAGCATGCGATCACCGATGACAAGTCATGTGCCCGACGCGTCGGCGAGGAGGAGACCACCGAAACCGTGGAAGGATATTCATGAGCAGCCAGCTTGACGAACTGTGCAACCGCTACGGGATATTGCCCGGATATTTCGACATGTGGGGCAAGGCCTATCAGACCTCGGCGACCAGCCAGCGCGCGCTGTTGTCCGCAATGGGCGTGCCGGCGAACAGCGACGAGGACATCGCCGCGTCCCTGTCCGCTTTCGACCGCGAGCACTGGGGACGCCCCCTGCCGCCGGTCGTGGTCGTGCGCGAAGCCGCCCGCCCCCATCGGATCGCCATCTCGCTGCCCGAGTCGAGCGAGGCCTGCGCCTATCGCTGGTGCCTGCGACACGAATCGGGGCGGGAAGAGTGGGGCGAGTTCACACCCGCCAGACTCGAACAGAGCGGGCGCGCCGAGGTCGATGGGCAGGTCTTCGTACGTCGGGTCCTCGCGCTCGACCTGGCGGTGGAGCCCGGATATCACCACCTTGTGGTGACGCTCGCGGATGATTCCCCGGTCGCGGAAACCTCCTTCATCGTCGCCCCGTCGTGCTGCTATGAACCACCCGCGATCGAGGATGGACGGCGGGTATGGGGCATCGCCGCGCAACTCTACGCGATTCGCTCCGAACGCAACTGGGGCGTGGGCGACTTCGGTGATCTGCGAGCCATGATCGAGTTCTGCGCGCAAGCGGGTGCCGGTGTGCTGCTGCTCAATCCGGTCCATGCGCTGTTCCCCGACGCGCCGACCCACGCCAGCCCCTACAGCCCGTCCAGCCGCACGTGGTTCAACACGATGTACCTCGATGTGGAGGCGATCGCCGAGTTCGGCGACTGTCCGGAAGCACGGGAACGGGTGGAGCACGCGAGTTTCCGGACCAGGCTGAACGCCCTGCGCGCGGTCGAACAGGTCGATTACCACGGCGTGGCAGAATTGAAATCGGGCGTGCTCGAGTGTCTCTACGCCCACTTCCGTACCCACCACCTGGCCGCCGGCACCGAGCGTGCGCGCGCGTTTCGCGGATTTCAGGCCGTGCATGGCGACGCCCTGCGCCAGCACGCCCTGTTCGAGGCGCTGCAGGCCCATTTTCGTGCGCAGGACGCTACGGTGTGGGGCTGGCCGGCGTGGCCCGAGGCCTACCACGACCCGCAATCCGGGCAGGTGGTGGCATTCCTCGATGCGCATCCGGATCGCGTGGAGTACTTCGAGTATCTGCAGTGGCAGGCTTCGATGCAACTCGATGCCGCCGGTGTGCGTTCGTGGGAATGCGGACTCGGCGTCGGCGTGATGCTCGATCTGGCGATCGGCGTTGCCGAAGGCGGTGCGGCAACCTGGATGCGCCGCGAACTCCACGCCCTGGGCGCCAGCGCCGGCGCGCCGCCGGACGAGATCAACCGCATGGGGCAGGACTGGGGCCTGCCTCCGTGGATCCCGCATCGGCTGACCGCTTCGGCATACGCCCCATTCATCGAATTGTTGCGCGCCAACATGCGGACGGCCGGCGCCTTGCGCATCGACCATGTGATGGGTTTGCGACGCCTGTTCTGGGTTGCGCGCGGGTTGCCGGTCGCAGAGGGGGCCTACGTGCAATATCCGGTCGAGGATCTGCTCGGCATTCTCGCCCTCGAGAGCCAGCGCAATTGCTGCCTGGTCGTGGGGGAGGATCTCGGTACCGTGCCCGATGAGGTACGGTACGCCCTGCAGCCCGCCAGGGTGATGTCGACCCGCCTGCTGTACTTTGAACGCAGCGGGGATGGCCGTCTGAAATCGCCGCAGGACTACCCTCGCGATGCCATGGTAGCGGTGACCACCCACGATCTACCCACGCTCGCGGCATTCTGGAAGGGCTCGGACATCGATCTGCGCGAGCGCCTGGATCTCTATCCGGACCAGCACGTACCCGATCGGCAACGCGCCCTGCGCACCGCGGACAGAGCGCAGTTGACGGCCATGTCCGGCCGCCACGATGGACCCGACGAGGGCGCCGACACTGAGTTCACGCTGACCCCGGAACTGGCTGCGGCGGTCTACGGCCATCTCGCGCGGACGCCCTCAAAACTTCTGCTGGTGCAGATGGAAGATGCCTTGGGCGTACTGGAACAGCCCAACCTCCCGGGCACTGTGGCCCCGACTTACCCCTGCTGGCGGCTGAAGTTGCCGCAGAATCTGGAGCAGTGGGCGGGCAACGAGTATGTGCACGCCATCGTGCGCACGCTGCGCGATACCCGCCCGCGGCACTAGAGGTCGACGTGCGCGGGCGTTTCGAGACACGAGATCCGCGCGGGCCCACGGTCAGCGCGCGCACCGAACGTGATGGCGCGGGTCAGCCGCCGCCGTGCTATACCGGATTATCCGAGGACTGTCGATCATGAAATTCCCGCGACGTCATACCGAACGTCACCGTACCGACCGGATCGGCTGGATGCGGGCCGCCGTGCTTGGCGCCAACGACGGCATCGTCTCGACCGCCAGTCTCGTGGTCGGCGTCGCGTCTGCCAGTTCGGTCGAGGGGGCCGCGCTGGTGGCGGGGGTTGCTGGGCTGGTTGCCGGGGCGATGTCCATGGCCGCCGGGGAATACGTGTCCGTTCATTCGCAGGCCGACACCGAGAACGCCGATCTGGCGCGCGAGCGCGCAGAATTGGAGACCCAGCCGGTCGCGGAACATCGCGAGTTGGCGGCCATTTATGTTGCACGGGGGCTGGAGCCGGGCCTCGCGCAGCAGGTGGCCGCGCAGCTGATGGCGCACGACGCCCTCGGCACCCACGCGCGCGACGAGCTGGGGATTTCGGAAACGGTCAGCTCGCGGCCGATCCAGGCTGCGCTGTCCTCGGCCGCGAGCTTCGCGGTCGGCGCGGCGCTGCCGCTCGCGGTGACGGCGCTGGCAAGTCCGCAGGGCCTGATTCCGTGGGTCTCGGGAAGCGCGCTTGCCTTCCTCGCGGTGCTGGGTGGCGTTGCGGCCCGCGCCGGCGGGGCACCAGTGGCGACGGGTGCGTGGCGGGTGACCTTCTGGGGCGCGCTCGCGATGGCGATCACCGCCGGAGTCGGGGCGCTGTTCGGGGCGGTCGTCTGAGCAGACCGCACTGCGGCGGTTGAGCCGTGTTTACCGGCCCGCCGGCGGACGATCGCCGATGTATCCTCGGTCGCGGAAATGGAATTCTCGACGATCTGTGTGCGCTAGCGCACCGAATCCGGTCGCTCGATATGCGAATCTTTTTTTACCATGATACGCATCGAATTGAAGGTCGATCTGAGCTACGAAGTCGAAGACCAGGGCGCCGACTTCGTGTTCAACATCCACGCCGCGTACACGCCGAACCAGACGGTCTCGGCCGAGCGCCTGGTGATGAGCCAGGCTGTCGATGCGCAGATCCATACCGACCCGTTCACGGGCAACCGTTACATGCGCCTGCACGCCGCCCCGGGGGAACTCAAGCTGTCGTATTCGGCCACGGTCGATCTCGTGCACCACTTCGCCGAGCCCACGCAGCTTGCTGAGGTGCCTGTGCGCTGCGTTCCGCCCGAGGTGATGGGCTATATCTATCCCAGCCGGTACTGCCAGTCGGACCGGCTGTTCAAGCTCGCCGGCAATGAGTTCGGCTCCATCCCACAGGGGCATGATCGCGTCGAGGCGATCCGCGCCTGGGTCGAAAAGCACGTCGCCTTTACGTCGAACGCATCGAACTATACGACTTCGGCGGTCGACACCCTGATCGAGCAGGTCGGCGTCTGCCGCGACTTCGCCCACCTGATGATCGCCCTGTGCCGCGCAGTGAACATTCCCGCACGCTTCGTGACCGGTACCGACTATGGTGCGGACCCGGCGCTCGGCCCGCCGGACTTCCATGCCTATGTCGAGGCCTATCTCGGAGACCGCTGGTACATCTTCGATCCGTCCGGCACTGCGATCCCGATGGGCCTGGTGCGCTTCGGCACCGGGCGCGATGCGGCCGACGTGGCCTTTGCCACGATCTTCGGCTGCGTCAGGACCCAGGCGCCGGTGATCAGCGCGGCTGCGGTCGAGGACGAGGCGCGCGGGATGGTGCTGCCACAACGCTGCCGCGAGGCGATCTCCACGGCTGGCGGGCCACAGGATGCGGCGGGCGAGTAAACGGCCGACGGCCGATTCTGTCTTGGCTGCGTCCTCGAGGCATTCACCGATCTACCCGCCCTGATCGCCGACGTTCCCTGTAGCGTCAGCGACCGCCTTGCCGCAAGAAATAGCTCGCGTCGTCGCCATGGAAGCCCGTCCTTTCTGGTGACCACGCGGGCGATTGCCACGACTCATTCGATGACCAGTGCTTGCACCGACTGTTCGATCAGTTCCGGATCGCATTCGTCGTGAATCCATGCGCGACCCGCCCGGTCAGCCTGACGGTGCGGTCGACGTCGTACAAACTCGGGACGTGCGGCTGGCGGCCGCTGATATACTCGCTGCGAACTGAAGACAGGGCCCAGCGGCCGCCAGGCATGCCAATCAATATCCCCAACACCCTCACATGGGCGCGTATCGCACTGATTCCGCTTTTCGTCGGCATTTTCTACCTGCCGGACGGATGGGTGAGCCCCTTGCAGAAGAACCTGGTCAGCACGGCGATATTCATCGTGGCTGCGGTGACCGACTGGTTCGACGGCTATCTGGCCCGGGCACTCGAGCAGACTTCTGCCTTCGGCGCCTTTCTCGACCCGGTGGCCGACAAGCTGATGGTCGCCGCGGCACTGATCCTGCTGGTGCAACTCGCACGAGTGGACGCGATCATCGCCGTCATCATCATCGGCCGCGAGATCACGATCTCGGCGCTGCGCGAATGGATGGCACGGGTCGGAGAGTCGGCCAGCGTTGCGGTTGCATATGTCGGCAAATTGAAGACCGCCGCACAGATGACAGCCATTCCCCTGCTGCTATACAATGCGCCCCTGTTGTCGATCGACCTTCGCTTTGTGGGCAGCATTCTGATCTACATTGCGGCGGCCTTGACGTTGTGGTCGATGGGGTACTATCTGCACCGTGCAATGCCCCGTCTGGCCAAGCATATGGACCGCTAAAATCGGGTTGACACATTAAGATCGCCGTCTATAATGGCGGTCTTTCCAGAGCGGCAGTAGCTCAGTTGGTAGAGCGATACCTTGCCAAGGTATAGGTCGAGAGTTCGAGACTCTTCTGCCGCTCCAAGAATTTTGAATCCGGACTCCTCCGGATTCGGGGCCCCGCCAGGGTGCCGACCAAAGGGTTAACGGCGCGATAGCAAAGCGGTTATGCACCGGATTGCAAATCCGTGTAGGTCGGTTCGACTCCGGCTCGCGCCTCCAGGTAGTGAAGGCATTACGCGGCAGTAGCTCAGTTGGTAGAGCGCAACCTTGCCAAGGTTGAGGTCGAGAGTTCGAGACTCTTCTGCCGCTCCAGTTTGCAGAGCCGGACAAGTGGATTGCACTTGTCCGGTTTTTTGCTTTCGGAGGTCGAGCCGATGCTTTCCCCGTCCTTGCCACTCCCGCACGACGCCGTGTTGCCGGATTTCGGCGCCGGTGGCCTGTTCGGACTGGCGCGCGATCTGCGCGCCTGGCTGCACGACCCGGAACGGCTCGCGGTCGGCGCGGGCCCGTCGGTCGCCGCGCAT
Source organism: Azoarcus sp. Soil_N_20 (assembly GCF_057656155.1). Lineage (NCBI taxonomy): Bacteria > Pseudomonadati > Pseudomonadota > Betaproteobacteria > Rhodocyclales > Zoogloeaceae > Azoarcus > Azoarcus sp. Soil_N_20. Next base: position 248,608 of record NZ_JBDGKX010000007.1, read on the forward strand.
CGCCTCGTTGTTCTGCTGGTGATCGACGGTCTCGGCGACAACTTCCTCCAGCGCCATGGGCAGGGCAGTTCGATCCTGCGTTATCGCCAGCGTCGTCTGACCTCGGTTTTTCCGAGCACGACCGCGAGCGCGGTGACGACGCTGCTCACCGGTCTGTCGCCCGCGCAGCACGGACTGACCGGCTGGTTCATTCAGGATCGGCGCTTCGGCGGGGTCATCGCCCCCTTGCCGCTGCAGTGTCGTGGCGGCGGCCCCTTGCGCGCCCCTTTGCTGACCCGGCGCCTGTTTCCCTACCCGGGCATGTTTGTCGGCGGTCGCCTTCCGGTCGCGATGGTGTCACCGCAGGACATCGCCTTTTCGCCGTACTCGCGGCACCATGCCCGGGGCGCAACGATCCGGCCCTACGGCACATCCGCCGAGTTCGTCGACACCATCGCTGCGCAGGCAAGGGCCCTGAGCACGAGCGGTGGCCTCATTCACGCCTACTACCCGCGTTTCGACGCCGTGTGCCACCGATTCGGCGCGCACTCGGAACAGGCCCGGGCGGAGTTCGGGCTCGTCGATCGACTCTTTGCCCAACTCCTTGACCGGCTAGGCGGCATGCCGCTCACCGTCCTGCTCACCGCCGATCATGGCTTCATCGACGCATCGGACGAACGCCACATTCGTCTCGAACGCCATCCGGAAACCCGGGCCATGCTTGCAGCTCCCCTGTTCGGCGAACGTCGGGTTGCCTTCTGCAACGTTCGCCGCGGTGCCGAGAGCGAGTTCTACGGTTTTGTGCGCGAGCAGATGACCGACAGGGCAGTGGTGCTGCGCTCCGGGCGTTTATCGAAAGCCGGTTTGTTCGGACCGGGAACAGCCCATCGGCGCCTTGCCGAGCGCATCGGCACCCATGCCCTGCTGATGGAGCCGGGATGGACGATCAGTGACCGCGTTGCCGGGGAGAGGACGCATGACATGATCGGCGTCCATGGCGGGCTCAGTGGCGACGAAATGTGGGTACCCCTGGTGCAGGCCTGTCCGTGAGTGTCACCCGACGGTAAACGACGGTTCATGGTCCGGTCACGGCGCCCGCCTATGCTCGGGTCAAACGGGAGGCGATCATGTCCGGCGAATCGGGTACAGCACTGAACTTCATGATGGCCATGCGTCAGGCACGGTGTGGCGGGGTGATCGAATCGCTGCTGCACAGGTTTGCTTCCGGCTGGAACCCCTTGTCGGGGATGGACGGACCGCTTTGCTTCGTGATCGAAGCGTGCGCGGACGCAGGGTCGACGATCAGTGCAGATCCTCATCCGGCGGAACGGGCAGCACCATGATCCCCTCGGCAAGCAGTTCGCCGAGTTCATCCTGCGAGGCTGCACCACGAATGCTCCGTGCCTCGCTGTCGCCACGGTGAATGTTGCGCGCCTCTTCCGGAAAACGCTCACCGACGTCTTCCGCTGCGCGCGCCAACAGTCGCAAGGACGCCATCAATGCCGCACCGGCGCCGGAGTCTGGCAGGGACGGCGGCGGCGCCTGAGCCGTGTCCGCCACGGACGACCGCGGGACCTCGTTCGCCCGCGTCTGCACATAGGGGGCGCTCGGCATCCTGCGGATGTCCATGACCCCACACACCGGACATGAGACGAGATTGTGGCGAAGCTGTTCGTCAAAGGCCGACGCCGAGCCGAACCATCCCTCGAAGCGGTGATCCCGTGAGCACAGGAGGTCGAGAACAATCACATTCGGCTGTCCATGGGGTCGGAACGATGATCGGGAATCCTGCCGATCGGGTACGCGCGAATGATGGAGACCCGATCGAACGAAGCTACCGGAGTCAGAGTCCGGAAAGCCATGTCCGTTCCCACTCGCGCAGTTGTGGCAGGCTGACGCCGGTATCCCGCCCGATCTCGGCGTCGATCTTCCGGTACAGCGCGATCAGCTTCGGGCCGGGGTATTCGGGGAAGAGCGGTCGCAACAGGACGCGCAGCGCGCCGGCAGGGCGGGCGCCGCGTGCGGGGAAGCCTGCGCCCTCGATCCGGAGTTCGCGCGGCGCGCAGGTGCCCGCCGCGACCTCGAGTTCGAGCGTCCCGCCCGGGACCGGTACGATCAGCACACTGCCCGCCAGCAGTGCGAACGCGCTTACCGGACGCTCTAGCAGCAGATCGCGGCCCTCGAGGCGGAACAAGGGGTGGGGGCTCAGGCGGATGCGAAGTCTCAGATCGCCAGCGCGTCCATCGGGGAGCTCGGATTCCTCGCCTTTGCCCTCGAGGCGCAATTCCTCGTCAGCGATCATGCCCGCCGGCACCTTGACCATCAGCGTGCGTACCGCACGCAGCACACCGGCACCGGCGCAATCCGGGCAGCTCGCCAGATTGGAGTAGCCACGGCCGCCACAATCGGCACACGGTGCCAGGCCCGCATGCGTGCGGATACGCCCGGTTCCGTGGCAGTTCTGGCACAGCCGGCCGTGCGGAAGTTGAACCTGACCGCTGCCTTCGCATCGATCGCAGCCCGTCACCGACTCGACCGGCACCGCCTTCTCGCAACCGGCGAGGGCCTCTTCCAGACTCAGGTCGAGATCCTGCCAGCGATCCGCTCCGCGCGGCGGCGCGGTCTCGGCGGGGCCGGCCGGGTTGTCGTTGTTGCCGTCGCGCCGGTCCCGGTCGTCGCCATCGTCATCCTGCGCGTCCAGCATGCGGTCATGAGCGGCACGCAGGCGCTTGAAATGTTCGAGCGCGGCGGGGTCGGGATTACGGTCCGGATGCCAGCGCATCGCCAGACGGCGAAACGCCTTCTTGACTGTCGCCATATCGGCATCGGCCGCAACCCCGAGCACCACATGGGCTTCGATGTCGTTCAGCATGACACGTCCGCCGCTGGCGTGATCGCACCACGCCGAGCTAGGCCCGAGTGCAGGCCGGGGCTGGGCAGCCCGGTGTGTCTGTGGGAGAATCCGCGGCTCGCCCGGGTGGTGGAATTGGTATACACAGCAGACTTAAAATCTGCCGCCGCATGGCATACGGGTTCGACCCCCGTCCCGGGCACCAGATGCAAGTTCACTGCAGTCCGCCAAAGTCCAAAACATCAATAAAAATCAAGGATTTGCCTCTAATTTGCCCGCTTTAGTGTCCACTGGCGTTCGATAAAGCTTGTTGTCTTCCGTCAGTTTTGGCAGTAACTTCGGCAGTAACTCATCACTACCGCAGGGGGTTACTGTCATGTACGTTACTGACACGCAGATTAAGAACACCAAGCCTACCGACAAGGTAACCCGCCTCACAGACGGGGATGGATTGTATATGCTCATCCAGCCGAGCGGCGCGAAGTGGTGGCGTTTCGACTACCGCTTCGAAGGCGTGCGGAAGACGATCGGCTTCGGCACCTACCCCGAAGTCAGCTTAAAGCAGGCCCGCGAGAAACGAGCCGAAGCACGCAAGCAGGTAGCGGCAGGGATTGACCCGAGCGAGCACCGGAAGGCAACCAAGAACGCCCGCGCGGATCTCGCCGCGAACAGCTTCGAGACCATCGCCCGGGAGTGGTACGCCCGGCAGGCTTCCGTTCTGGCCGAGAGCACGAAGCAGACCCTACTAGCTCGGCTGGAAAAGGATATTTTCCCATGGATCGGCGACAAGCACGTCGACGACGTCAAGGCGTCGGACATCGTCGCAATCGTCAAACGGATCGAGACCCGGGGAGCGCATGACATCGCGAAGCGGTCGATTCAGACGATCGTGAAGGTCTACAGCTATGCGATCAGTCATGGCAAATGCGACCGCAACCCGGCACGCGACATCATCCCATCTGACGTGCTGCACCCCCACAAAGAAAAGCACCACGCCGCGATTACCGACCCGAAGGAAGTAGGGGGCTTGCTGCGAGCGCTGCATGGCTACACCGGCGCCTTTGTGACGGCCAGTGCACTGAAGCTTGCGCCGCTTGTGTTCGTGCGCCCGGGTGAGCTTCGGCACGCAGAGTGGACCGAGTTCGACTTTGATAAGGCCGAATGGCGGATCCCGGGCGCCAAAATGAAGATGGGCGAGCAACACATCGTTCCGCTGTCGCGGCAGGCCATCGAGATCCTTCGAGAGCTTCAGCCATTGACCGGGCGCAGCAAGTACGTCTTTCCGAGCGAGCGCACCCGCGAACGCCCCATGAGCGAGAACACGGTGAACGCTGGTCTGCGTCGGCTGGGTTACTCGAACGAGGAAATGACCGGGCACGGCTTCAGAAGCACCGCGTCGACCCTGCTGCATGAACTAGGATATGCACACCACGCCATCGAAGCCCAACTTGCCCACGGCGAGCGGAACAAGGTCTCTGCCGCGTACAACTTCGCGCAGTACCTGCCAGAGCGCAGGGTGATGATGCAGGAATGGGCCGACTATCTAGATGGGCTTCGCAAGGCTACGAACGGGAAGGAGGCACCCGCGACATGAAAGACATTACCGTATTCGAGTGGCGCTATCAGCCTGCAGACTATCTGGATGACCGATATTGCGACGAGTGTGAAGATTACTCGCTAGGGGTTAGCGCCGGTATTGCGCGCGTTACCTTTAACTCGGACTATTTAGACCAATGTCCGAACGCATTCGAAAGAGTAACTACTACTCTAATGAGCAGATTTGCCGCCACACAGCTACTGACGGGCAACGCTTTTGAATTATCTAAGCCGACAAACGTTCGCTATAACAGCAATGGATCCACGTCGAAAACGCTTTCCATCGACAATATGAGTCATGCGCACCCGGTAGAATCTCTCGATCTAAGTGTTTCGGATAGCTCCGGCACTCTCATTCAAGACACAAGACTAGACCGAGTTGAAAACGCCAACGTTCTGGCAGGACTTATCGTTAGATTTAGATCTGATCAATGTCTTGGCAATCTACTGGAATCACTAGATGGAATCCGAGCGAGCACCACGCGCAGCCTTCATGATGCGTACGCGATTCTTGATCAAATCACAGAAGCCCGATTTGGCAGCAGGAAATCCGCCGCAAACGCACTCGGGCTTCCCGACCAGAAAGCATTCAGTCGTCTCCAGCATCTGTGCAATGAAGGCGGGGTGCGTGAGGGGAGACACCCCGGACGATCCGTGTTGCCTTTAAAGAGCGCCACTCCTGATCAGATAAAAGAGGCCGAGGCTATCGCTTTCATGCTTATCCGGAAGTACCTAGAGTATCTCGGGCGAATGAATACAGCCGCCTAGAGCGCCCCAGCCTGACCCGCAGTCACTGCCCCATAGAAAAAGCCCCTCGACGTTCTGAGGGGCTTTTGTTTTGCGCGGAAACTGCCGGAATCCCGGCCATTCCCGAAGTTTAACTCTTCGGGTCAGAAGAATTATCCCGAAAAAGGGAGATATCCCTTCCTTTGCCCATGCACTGCCAATTACTGGAATCCCAGTAATTACCCAGCACCGCTAATACGGGAATTCCCCGTATTTCTGCAGAACTGCAGAATTACGCCACCTCTCCGTCATCACCAACGAAGCCGCCCGCCGTCATAGCTTCGTCCCAGCTCCGGAACGTATGAAGCTCGCCCGCTTCGTCCTCGACAAGGTAACGCGTTCCAGCGTGGGCGGTTTCGAAAACGTGAAGGTGTACGCCGTTGATCGTCATTATTTTTAGATTCCCTTAAATGTTGCCGGCATCTGTCAGCCGGTGACGAGATACTAGCGCATCATTTCTTGGAAAAGCGCAATAGTCACTGACTGCTGATCCAAATAAATTTTCAATTTCGTGCAATTAGCAAAATGCACGTTTTCCTATATCGTGACAATTGAGTTTGCACTGTGATTTCAATACAACAGATTAAACCTTGTTTGCAGTTTTATTGACTTTACTATTGAAATGTAAGGGTGTTTTATGGTACAATATGCATGTTGTTTGATAGGGCAAACACGGTAACAATGTACTGATCAGTACAGACCTTAACAGGCCTTACCTGATAAGTAATACCCACTTCCCGGCGTAGCCGGGAGCGGGGTTTGGGGCGGCAGCCCCAAGGTGTTGTCGGCTAGAGTTACGTCCACAGCTGGACCAACACGCCGGGACATCAAAAGCAACGTCAAAGGCAAGACCCTGGGGCTCCGCCCCAAACCCCGGCCCGCTTCGCGGGAAAGTTTTCCCTCCCGTGTTCCGGAGTGTTTCATCAGGATACCGGGACACGAGTTTGTTGTTTCACTTAAGTAAGGATGCCGGGACACGATTTCTGTCCGGCTCAAGGTAAGGTGCCGGCTATGACGACCGGTTCCGTTTTCAGACAAGGTTCCGGCTATGACAACCGGTTCCGCAAAGGTTTCTCCAGAACGCCGGCCCCGTGCCGGCTTTTTTTCGCTTGTCGGCTCCGTTCCAAAGTTGAGCCGCTATGATCTTGATATCGAGACAAGGGGCGCAGCATGGCTAAATCAACCGGTTCCGCAATAAAGCGCGGTTATCTTACGGTCACCAACATTGGAAAGGCGTTATTCATTGAACCCCGCCGGGTCAATGAGATCCTCGACGAACTCGGGTTTCAGACGCCCGGGCGCTCCAGAATCGCGCGGTGGAAGCTCACCATTGAAGGCGAGCGCTTCGGCAACGAAGGCGTTGTCGTTACAAAGGAAGGCGCCTTTTCGTGTATCTGCTGGCACCACAGCGTTATCGAGCTTGTACGGGCGCGAATGAATCGACCGCTGAAGGTCGGACGCGGCTCTTTCCTTGATGCGGTCCGCCGGTCGGCCTAACTCAGGCCCGGACATATCAGCGCCTACCCGAAGGCGTTAAACCGCTCACAGGGCGTTTAAACGCGTTTCTCCTCGCCCATCACGTACATCCCATCCTTGCGAATCGCCGGGAGGACGGTGCCGGTGACCCAGTCTTCGAACTTCTCAGCGGCCGGCAGCTTCGAGCGGAAGATCAGACGATAGACGTCGCGCTCGGGGATGACTCGAATCTTCTGAGGACCACCTGCCGTTTGAAGGGTGTCGTACCTCACGACACCCTTGCAATGGGCGGTCACCGCGTGATTGTAGTTCCCATATCCCAGCACATCACAAACGTCCTTCGCCACGAACCACGGCTCGCCGTCCTCGCCCTTGATGACGCGAACGGCGTGGGCGTCGAAGTTGAAGAGCTGGAAAAGCTACGAAATCGTATGTTTGGCGAAAACGCGCGGCCGGCTGAACTATTCGCGTTTGTCAAGCCCCTGACTCTTGCTCACAACCGTAAGCGCTTGATCTGATAACAAGTTTCCAATTTTCAAGTCTTGTGGCGCCTCATAGGATCTGATATAGTCTTACCCGGAGTGAATTGATCACTTCAAAGAATATCGTTGTTCGAGTTGTACCCGAGACTGTGACCGTCTCAACTACGCATGAAATAGGCCGCAGGCGCAACGCCTGCCCGCACCTTGTAGCCCCCGAGCTGCTAAACGCGTGCCAGCAGTCGCGCAATACTGCAGATCAACGATCGACAAAAGTCGTTTTATCTGGAGTATGAAATGAACGTCTTAATCAGCCTTCCCGATCTGCTGGCACAGATCACCGTTTCAAAGTCCGCTGTCTACGCATGGATCAAATCCGGACTCTTCCCGGCCCCGGTGAAACTCGGTCCTCGCCGGGTCGCTTGGCGCCAGTCCGATGTCGACGCTTGGATCAATTCGCGCAGTGGGGTAGCAGCATGATCGTCATCCCCCGCGCTGAATGTCGTCTGAGCCGCAAAGGTCGCTCGCATGAGTTGGCCTTGCGCGGCCTGCTCGAATGCAAATCCAAGCACGCTTGGACCCTTGTCCACGGCAGGGTCACCACGAACGGCGTAACCCGCGAACAGGCGTGGCTTGAATGCCGCCGGCTTGGACTTGTCTATAGCCCAATCGGCGATGCAGTCGACAGCATCGAGACATTCAACCGCCGCGCCAAGGCTATCGAGATCGCCCGATATACGGCTGACGAGGCCCGGGCGCTTTACGTCAAAACGAATTGCTCCGGCCCGTGGCATGAAGCGAAGCACGACCTGACCCACGCCGAAGCGCTGAACCTGTTCGACTACGATCACAAAACCGGCAATCTGATTTGGCGGAACGGCCCGCATGCCGGCCTCGTTGCTGGTGGCGTCAATGGCTGGGGATATCGAGTCATTACGATCCGCGCCGAGAAGTATCAAGCGCATCGCGTTGTGTGGCTTCATCAGTATGGCACGTGGCCTGCGCTTGAAATCGACCATATCGACCGCAACAAGCTAAACAACCGTCTCGGCAACCTTCGCGACGTTCCCCACGCTGTGAATATGGGCAATCGCGAGCTGTCGAAGGACGACGAGGCATATATAGCCGCTCACATCGAGAAGTTCGGCGTCGAATCGCGATACTTCGAACCAGCACCCGATTTCGTCAAAGCCGTTGCGGAATTTCTGGAGGCGGCAGCATGATTCCGAACTTCAAGGACTCGTTGCAGCGAATGGTTGACGCGAATCTCCCCAGCCCCGAACAGCTCGCCAGATCGGTGCAGCAAGAACCAAGGACCGACGGCGATGAATTGAGGATCGATATCGAGGTCACTGTCGACGGCGAGCGCGTCGTGTAATCAGATCCAATTCGAGCGCAATTCAGAAGCCGGCCATGTGGTCGGCTTTTTTATTGCCATATCGCAAAATAATGATATGCAACACTGTTGCGGTGAGATATAATCGAATCTTAACGAATCGGATACCGAATTAGATGGACACCTCACCGCGCGCAGAAAGGCAATTGACTGACGATCCTTTAGGAGTAGAGGGGAAGTCACGCGCGGTCACCGCCATTGCAAAGGGCATCTATCAGGCCGTCAATTCGGTGTCCGGTCTCGTTAAACCGAATCCGTACAACAGCGCTCGCTGGAAACGCGAACGCCTCGAACACCTTCACGGTGAACCGTTCTGTCGATATTGCGCCGCTCAGGGTCGGAAGATCCCGGCGAATGTCGTTGACCATATCTCGCCATGGCGCGGCAATCTCGATCTGTTTTGGGATCGCCGCAACTGGCAATCACTTTGCAAGACCTGTCACGACAGCGTAAAGCAGCGCTTCGAGCGCACGGGCGTTATGGTCGGCAGTGACGCAAACGGAATGCCGTTGAACCCGAACAAATATTGGAACTGAAGTGCCTGACCGTATTCTCCACAACGACGCGCTATTCGCCATCGCCGCAATCATTGCCGCGCTATGGGGTGGCCTCGTTTCGTACTTCAGCCGCATCAATGCCGGCCTGAAGCACTCTGCAACGCAATTCACGATGCACATCGCAACATCCGGCTTTGCTGGCCTGCTCGCATATCTCGGATGCATGGCAGCAGATACACCCGCACCAATCACAGGCATTGTCTGCGGTGTCTCCGGGCATATGGGCGCAGAAGCCATCCGCATCATCGAGCAGCGCTTTACATCGAGGCTGAAATGACCATCGCCGGAGAATACAAATCAAAGCCCAAGCTTCTCGAATTGGCGCTCGACCTCGAAGAATTGAACCGCCGTCTGCAGAAGGATGGCACCGCCCCGGCTGAAATTCGCGCATACCTCAAGGGGTTCGCTGATGCGGTGCTAGATCGAGGCCCGAAGCCTTTCGACGACCCGCGCGATATACACCCGGGTGTATATCGCTCCAAGAACGGCAAACGCTTCGAAACCCGAATCACTCGAAACGGAAGGCTCGCATTCTTCGCCGTGTTCGATACACCGGAAGAAGCAGGCGCTGCCTACAAACGGAAGCACGTCGAGATCTACGGCGAGCGCTCGAAGTTTTTCCACGAGATGCCCGCATGATCACATCCCGCCGAGAAGAATTCAAAGCGTCACACCGGGTCGAGCGCTTACCCGAAGGCGTCCGAGCATTCGGCTTCCGTTATCAAGCAGTGATCACAACACCGACCCGGACAATTGTCCTTGGTGAGTTCGAAACCGTCGATGACGCACGGCGCGCATACCGTGAAGCCATCGCATCCCACTGGAACGGATAACGATGATCCCCACAATGCACGAACAAATCGAAGCGATGAACCAGAGCAACGCCATTCACTTCAAGACGCTGGAGCAAGCCGAAGCCTTCGCCATCAAGCTTAAGGTGCTCAGTCACGACCAGCATCAAGCCAGCGTCACCACACCGGACAGCGTCTATCAGCTCGGAACGTTCAAGGATCCCGCTGAAGCGGAGCAAGCAGCCTGTCGTGTCCTCGAACTGGCACTGACCGCCCGGGGGGTATGTTTAAACTTCTGCGAACGTCGGTGAAAAGAACGCTTACGAAGTCGTTCTTTTTCGCTAACGCCAAATTTTCCCAAAAACGCGCATTTTCACGACCAACGCTTCAACACTCGTTGAAGGCTTGAACAGACATGGCACGCAAGACCCGAGCAGACAGCACCGCGTTCGCACAGCAAGCAGCCGCAGAACTGGCACAACCGATGCCGGAACCGTTGCAGCCGCTCGACGTCCGGGCGCTGGCGTTCTGGTCCCGTGTCATCGGCGCCAAGCGCACCAGCGCGTGGACGGACCCTGACTTGATCATTGCCGGGCAGCTGTGCCGTGACTTCGCACTAGCTGAGCAACTCGCCGAAGAACTCGCCACCGTTCCGCCATTCGCCCCTGATGCAAAGGGCGTGATCCGTGTTCACCCCGGGCACGCACTCGCAGAGCAGACACAACGCCGGATCATCGCTTCAATGCGCCTGCTTCAGATCAACTCGGCAAGCGTCAACGGGCGCGCACGAGATCAGGCCGAGAAGAACAGCGCTGCGTCCGAACTGGCGGATATCGCCCGTGCGGAAGATGACCTATTTGCAAGGCCCGGATGAGTCGAGCGGATCGAGTAATCCGGTTCATTGAAACCGTCTGTAGAGTTCCTGAAGGCGTGCATGTCGGCAAGCCGATTAAGTTAGTCCCGTTTCAAAAACGGTTCATCAAGGCGATCTACAACAATCGGCGCGGCACCTCAAAGGCAATTCTCAGTATTGCCCGGAAGAACGGCAAGACCGCCCTTATCGCTGCACTGGTGCTAGTGCATCTGGTCGGACCCGAAGCGCAGCAGAACAGCCAGATTATTAGCGGCGCAATGTCGCGTGATCAGGCGTCGCTTGTGTTCAAGCTCGCCGAGAAAATGGTGAACCTGAACCCCGCGCTTCAAAGACGCGTGCGTGTAATCGCCTCTCGCAAAGAGCTTTACGGCGTCGTAATGGGCACCCAATACAAGGCGATCGCCTCCGATGGAAAGACCGCGCAAGGGCTTTCCCCAGTGCTCGCAATCCTTGATGAGATTGGACAGGTAACCGGCCCCCGGAACGATTTTGTCGACGCAATCACAACCAGCCAAGGCGCGCACGAGAAGCCGCTATTGATTGCGATCAGCACACAGGCCGCAGACGATGCGGACTTGTTGTCAGTCTGGATTGATGATGCAAAGGCGTCAGGTGACCCGCGCATTGTTTGCCACGTCTACGAAGCGCCCAAAGACGCGAAGCTTGACGATAGGGCAGCGTGGAAGCTGGCAAACCCAGCACTCGGACAATTCAATTCGCTGAAGAAGTTCGAGCAGCAAGCCGCCGAAGCAGGGCGTATGCCTTCCGCCGAGAATAAGTTCCGCAATTATCACTTGAATCAGCGGGTGAGCGTCGTTAGTCCGTTCATGTCGCGCTCTGTTTGGGAATCAAACGGCGAAGCCCCGCACCCACTGCAAGACTGTGTAGAGGTATATGCCGGACTAGACCTGTCAAGCCACCTTGATCTAACCGCATACGTGCTAATCGGCCGGAAGAAAGATAGCGATATCTGGAACGTAGTCCCTTACATATTCGTACCCGCTGAGGGAGTTATGGACCGCGCACGCCGTGACCGTGTGCCCTATGACCTGTGGAGGAATCAAGGCTTCATTGAAACGGTGCCGGGCCATACGGTGGATTATGACTACGTGGTCAAGCGCATCCGGGAAATCAATGATGGTTTGAACGTGGTATCTGTTGCGTTTGACCGCTGGAATATCAAAGGCTTCCGGGCAGCGTGCGAACGCCATGCACTCGACCTGCCGCTTATTGAACATGGGCAGTCGTTCCAATCAATGGACCCAGCCATGAAAGCCGTCGAGAGGGTCTTTCTCAACAAGCGAGCAAGACACGGCATGCACCCGGTTTTGACTATGGGCGCGCATGGCGCCGTGGTTATCAGGGATCAATCGGGAAATATGAGCTTGCACAAGGTGAAGAGCACCGCGCGCATTGATGCCTTTGTTGCCATGACTATGGCTTTCCATGCGGTTGACTTGGATATCAAAGCGCCTGCACCTGAACACAGTTGCTACATTTTTTGACCGAGTTTTAATTTAATTAGAGTCAGTTACTTGAAGTGTAAGAATTGACTAATATATGCTTCATCTCATGAATAAAGCGTTCTCCGATCTAAGAATCAAATCGTTCGACGAAGCCGAAGGCGTCTTTGTCGGCATTGCTTCGACGCCCGCACCCGATCGTACGAAAGATATCGTCGAGCCGAAAGGCGCTGTCTTCAATCTTCCAATTCCGCTGCTCGCATTTCATAACCATGAAAAGGTTATCGGCACCGTCGAGCAGGCCACGATTACCGATAAGGGCATCGAAGTTGTATGTCGTGTCCTGAAAGATTTGACCAACGAAGCCCGAGAGATTTGGAGCCTGATTCAAGCGGGCGCTTTGAAGGGTCTGTCGATCGGCTTCAAGTCACTGGAAAACGAACCGCTCGCAAACGGCGGTTTCAGGTTCAAGCGCTTCGAATGGCTTGAATTGTCCGTCGTACCTGTTGCGATGAACGCACAGGCGAGCATCACCACCACAAAATCAGCAGTTCAATCAATTGAGGTTTTCAAAAACATGAGCATTTCCGAACAGATTCAGCAGTTCCAAGCCAAGCGCGCAACCGTGCTTGCCAATATGGACACCCTGATTACCAAGGGCGCAACCCTGACCGGTGGCGACGAGGTTCAATTCAAGTCCGCCGAAGCCGAGCTTGTGACCCTTGATCAGCACATCGAGCGCCTGAAAGCCGCCGAAGGTCGCCAAGCCAAGAACGCACAGCCGATTATCGTGGGCCACGTCCCGGGCGTGACCGTGACCGACAACGCACCGAAGGGCACCGACTTCGTGCGCTACACCAAGGCGCTCGCCCTGTCGCGTGGCAACCCCATGCAGGCGGTCGAGATCGCCAAGGGCCTGAACTACGGCAACCGCGTCGAAACCGTGCTGAAGGCTGCTGTCGCCGCTGGTAGCACCACCGATGCCGGCTTCTCTGTTCTGGTCGAACCGCAACTGATGGCGAATGAGTTTATCGAGCTGCTGCGCCCGAACCTGATTCTGTCGAAGATGACGCAGGCTCGCCAAGTCCCGCAGAACATCCGCATTCCGAAGGGCACCACCGGCACGTCGGCATCGTGGATCGGCGAAGGCAAGGCCGCACCGCTGACCAATGCCGCGTTTGGTGACCTCGAAGTCGGTTCGCACAAGATCGGCGCGATTGCGGTTTTCACTGAAGACCTGCTTCGCCGCTCCGAACCTGCTGCCGAAAACCTCGTGCGGGATGACCTGCTCGCCACGCTCGGCCAAGCTATCGACGTGTCGTTCATCGACCAAGCAAACGCGGGTGTCGCTGGCGTGAAGCCCGCTGCGATCGCCAACGGTGCCACCACTGCCGCGACCGCTGGCACGACTGCTGCCCACGTCCGAACCGACGTGAAGGCCGCATATGCCGCTGCTGTTGCTGCCAATCAGCCGATTGCCTCGGGCGTGTGGATCATGCACCCGGCTACCGCACTGGCGCTTTCGATGATGGTTCATGCCACCAGCGGACAGCGCGAGTTCCCGGGCGTGGATTTTGTGAATGGCGGCACCTTCGAGGGCCTGCCGGTCATCGTCAGCACCAACGTTCCCGGCACCGCCGTTGCGGGTTACGACCTGATCCTTGCTGTGCAGAACGAGATTCTGATGGCCGAAGGTGGCCTTGCCATCGACGCCAGCCGCGAAGCTTCGCTTGAAATGGAAAGCGCACCAGTGAGCGACAGCACGACCCCGACCGCCGCGCAACTCGTTTCCCTGTGGCAGACCGGTGGCTATGCGATCAAGGCTATCCGTGGTGTGACCTGGACCAAGCGCCGCCCGACCGCCGTTTATCGCGTGTCGGCTGTGAAGTACGCCTAAGCGAACGGGGTAAGCATGAGTCCGCTTCGCAAGCTCGGCGCATTTCTCACCGGCAAAGCCATAACGACCGTCCCGAATCAAAACGCGGGATGGTTTCCGATCGTCGCCGAGTCCTTCGGTGGCGCATGGCAAACCGGGGCCGAGCTTACGAAGTCGGACATGCTCGCGCATGGTGCGGTCTTTTCGTGCGTGTCCCTGATTGCGTCCGATATCGGCAAGCTGCCGATTAGCATTACCCAGAACACTAACGGCATTTGGCTTGCGATCGATACCGATTACAGCCGACTGTTCCGCAAGCCGAACAACTACCAGAACCGTGCACAGTTTTTCAATGCGTGGATTGTCTCGAAGCTTCTGCATGGCAACACCTACGCCCTGAAGATTCGCGATGCTGCCGGGCGCGTCATCGGCCTGAAGTTGCTTGACCCGACGAAAGTTACTATCAAGACCTCAGCCGAAGACGACGTTTTCTATGAGGTGAGCGGTGGCACAAACCTGCAAATCGGTGGCGATGTTGTCAGCTTCCCGGCCCGTGAAATCATCCACGATCGGGGCGTGTGTCTGCATCACCCACTGATCGGCGTTTCTCCTTTGACCGCCGCCGCACTCGCTGCGGGTCAAGGTCTGTCGATTCAAAAAGCAGCATCCAAGTTTTTCGGCAATGGCTCGAAGCCTTCCGGCGTAATCACCGCCCCGGGCGCGATCGCTCAAGAGCGAGCAAAGGCAATTGCGGACTTCTGGCATACGAATTTCACGGGCGATAATGCGGGAAGAATCTCGTTCCTGTCCGACGGAATGAAGTTCGAGCCGATGACCCTAAGCGCTGTCGACAGCCAGTTGCTCGAACAACTGCAATTTACCGATCAGCAAGTGTGCAACGCATTTGGCGTGCCCGCTTGGAAGGTCGGTATCGGTGATATGCCGAGCTATAACGGCAGCGAAGCCGGACAGCTCGCCTACTACACCACGACCATTCAAAGCCTGCTTGAGTCGCTTGAGCTGGCACTCGATGAAGGTCTAGAGCTGCCGGCCACCCAGCGTTGCGAGTTCGACACGAGCGAACTCTTGCGCCTCGATACCGCCACCCGTTACGACAGCTATGCAAAAGCAATCGGCGCTGGCTGGATGGCCCCGAACGAAGCCCGCCGTCGTGAAGGTATGGCACCGGTCGAAGGTGGCGATTCACCGCTGATCCAGCAACAGAACTACAGCCTTGCAGCGCTCGCCCGTCGTGATGCGAACGAGGTGCCGCAATGATCACGCTCGCACAAGCAAAGGTTCATCTCCGGATTGACCACGATCTCGAAGATGCAGACATCGCCCTGCGTCTGCGGATGGCCGCTGCGATCGTGGCCGACTACATCAGCACCACGTCGACCAGTCGGACGAATGACGACGTAGAAGACGCTGCGACCCTGCTTGTTCTCGGCGAGCTTTACGCAAACCGTGAATCGAGCGCTGACCCGTTGTCGCGTTCGGTCTGTGGATTGCTCGAACGACTCAGAACGCCGGGGTACGCATGAGCGCTAAATCCCTGTCCGCAGGCAAGCTCCGGCACCGGATCAGCATCGAACGTAAGACGCACCTACAAGACAGCTTTACGGGCGCTCTGACGGGCGCATGGTCACCTGTTGCCCAGAACATCCCCGCAGCTGTTGAACCGCTCAGCGGGCGTGAATTCATCGCTGCTGCACAGGTTAAAAGCTCGATCACTGCCCGGGTCACGATTCGATTCCGTGAAGGCATCACTGCTGCAATGCGAGTGATTCACGGCACCACGATTTACAACATCCGCGCCGTGATCCCTGACAACCAATCCGGGCGCGAATGGCTTACGTTGATGGTTGAATCGGAATGATCACCTCCAACGCAAATGAGCTTGCACAGCTGCATGACCGTCTTCAAGGCATTACCGAGAAGCTCGCTAAAAAGGCGCTCCGCAGTGCTGCCCGTAAAGGGATGAACAAGGTCCGCAAACAAGCGCGCGACAACGCACCGGAAGACACCGGCCTGCTCGATTCGCATTTCAGCCTTCTGTCGAAATTCAAGGGCGGAAATCTTTACGTGAAGGTGGGCGTAAAGGGTGGTGCGAAGAAGAACCCCGACACGCCCTACTATTTCCGAATGGTCGAGCTTGGCACCAAGGACATTCAGGCCAAGCCGTTCCTGCGTCCGGCACTCGAAAACAACGCGCAAGAGGTATTCGACACCGTTGCTGACGAGCTGAAAAAGGCGCTCGACAAGCTATGAATCTATTCGCCCTCGTCAAAGCTTCGACCGACTGCACCGACCTGCTCGGGAGTGATCCTGTCCGGTTCTTTGAATTCGGCGAAGCCCCGGAACTTGAAATCCTGCCGTATGTGACGCACCAGTTCATCACCGGCACCCCGTACAACTTGCTTGATGGACCGGCACCCGCCGACAGCATCACGACGCAGATTGATGTCTGGTCCGAATCAAGCACCCAATGCAAAGCGATCGCGAACGCGGTTCGCTCGGCAATCGAAAGTCAGTGCTATGTCGTTTCGTGGCTTGGCACCAGTAAAGAGGGCGGAATCTTCCGCTGTAGTTTCACAATCAATTCAATCGATATGAGGTTTTAAGAATGGCAAAAGTAAGTATTGGCACCTCCCTTTTCTGGATCAAGGATGCAACGACCGTTTTGAAGGTCGCGGCCACCAACATCTCCGGCATCTCGGCACAGCGCGCCGCACTCGAAACGACCGACCTTGACGAGCTGACCGCTCAGACTTTTCTGCCCGGTCTGATGGCTCCCGGTTCGGCACAGTTCGCAATCCAGTTCGACCCCGCCGACAACGTGCATATTGACCTGCACGCGGCTTACCGCGCGGGCACCATGCTGCAATGGGCGGTAGGCTGGTCCGATGGTACCGTCTCGCCGACTGCTGTTGCTGGTGAATTCGTGCTGCCGACAACCCGTTCGTTCCTGAGCTTCGAGGGCTTCATTCAGGACGTGACATTTGACTTCAGCCTGAACAGCATTGTGAAGTCGAACCTGTCGCTTCAGATCTCCGGAATGCCGACTCTGACCCCGAAGGCGTAACGATATGAACCTCGCCGAAATCAGATCAGCAGGCGGGTTCATCCCCGCTGAGCCTGTGAAAGTCCCGGTCGAATGGAAGGATCACAAGTTCGACGTGTTCGTTAAGCGCTTGTCGTTTGGCGAAGTCGAGAACCTGTTCACTTCCGATGACCGTTCGAAGAGCGCCCGGATGATTGCCGCTTCGGTCCTGCTCGGTGAAGACCGCGAGCCGATCAGCTATGAAGACGCCTACCGCCTCGATCCGTCGCTTGCCTCAAAGCTGATCGAGGCAATCAATAAGGTCAACGCCAAGCCGGGAAACTGACACCCGCCGATGCCTTCTGGTGCGAGCTTGTGCTAGCGGGTGTCGGCGGTAAAACAGTAGCAGAGGCAAAGGCGTGCATGAGCTATCAGGAATTCACGATGTGGAACGAATACGCCCGGATGAAGGGCGGACTTCACCACACCGATAGATTGCTCGCGACGGTCTGCACCCAGATTAACCGACTGACCGGCGGCAAGGCGGATCTATCCGACTTCCTGCCCGAGCTGAAGATTCACGAAGCAGCAACCGAGAAAGAAGCCGACCTCGGCGAAATCATGAACATCCTGACAATGGCAGCAAACTGAAATGTCTAAATCGCTTGGCGCCCTCACCCTCGACCTAGTTGCCCGCATCGGTGGCTTTGAGCAGGGTATGGACAAGGCAGCGCGCACCGCCGATAAGAAGCTCAGCCAGATCGAGCGCCAAGCACAGGCACGCGCCAAGGCTATCGAGGCGTCATTCATGAAGATGGGCGCCGGCATCGCTGCCGCATGGGGCGCCCTGAACGTCGTGCAAAGCGTCAAGGGCGCTGCGGATCTGTCCGACCAGCTGAGCAAGATGTCACAGCGTACCGGTGTGGCGGTCGAACAGCTGTCAGCCCTGAACTACGCCGCCAGCTTGAACGATGCGACGCTCGACGATCTCGGCAACGGGCTGAAGGGTCTGTCGAACAAGATGCTCGCCGCACAGTCGGGCAGTGCTGAAGCAGGCGCAGCGTTCAAGGCGCTGGGGATCGACGTAACCGACAGCACCGGCAAGCTCCGCCCTGTTGAACAGGTGATGATCGACATCGCCGACGCCTTCAGCAAAATGGAAGACAGCGCGGGTAAGAGCGCGATCGCCAACAAGCTGATGGAAGAGTCCGGCATCCGGTTGATTCCGACCCTGAACAACGGGCGTGCGGGTCTGGAAGCGATGCGTCTGGAAGCGGACACATTGAACGGCATCATTGGCGATGACTTTGCCGCCGCCTCTGTAGCGTTCAATGACAACCTAGCCCGGATGGATACGCTCGCGAAAGGGCTTGCAACCTCCATCGGGAACGCTGTCATCCCCGGCCTGAACGACCTAGCAAGCGAGTTCCTGAACGCCCGGAAAGCTGGCCTGTCCTTCATGGAAGCGCTTGTCGGCATCGGCCTGTCAGACCCGACCAAGGGACCAGCCGAGCATATCGCCCAGCTGGCCGACGAACTGGACAAGCTACAGAACGGCAAATGGTTCGAGCGGTCGCTGTTCGGCAATCTGGCGAAAGATGACACGATCGCCCAGAAAACGAAGGAACTGGCGTACTGGCGTCTTATGCTGCTGGAAGGCGACAACGCAGACCCGAGGGACCGCCGCGCTGGCCCGCCCGTGCTCACGCCTGCACCCACGCTGCCGGGCACGCCGAAAGCCACACCCAAGACGCCGAAGGGCGCAACCCAGCAAGACCCGATGGCCGACAGCGCGAAGGCGTACGCCGATGCAATGGGCTTCCTGAATCGTGCCCAGCTCGAAGCGAACACGTCCGGCTTGACCCTGACCGCGACACAGGCCGAACTCGTCCGGGTGATGAGCGACCCCTCGTTCTACGCCATGCCCGAGTCATGGCGCTTGATGGTCGTCGAGTCGGCGGAGTACGCCCTACAAGCCGAGCAGGCCGCAGCATCGCAGACCCGGCTGAATGAGCTGATCGCTGCAACGCCCACCGCACAGCTCGAAGCCCAGCGCGGCACCATGCAGTTCCTCGCCCAAGCCTTCGAGAAAGGGCGGATCTCTGCCGAGCAATTCAGCGAAGCCGCAAACGCCGCACTTGGGAACATTCCGGCACAGACGAAGCCCGCCGCCGATTCATTGCTCGATATGGCGCGGGTCGCGGAAGACGGCGCAAAGGAAATGGCTGGCGCGTTCGTGGACTACCTGTTCGATCCGCTGGACCAGAACATCGGCGACATGCTGAAGAATTTCTTGAAAGCTACGGCAAAGATGATCATTCAGCAGCAGATTCTGAACTCGCTGAAGAACAGCACCATGTTCGGCGGTCTGTTCGCTGATGGCGCCGCGTTCGGTGGATCCGGGAAGATCTCCGCCTTTGCCAACGGTGGCACGTTCACTAACTCGGTCGTGAGTTCGCCGACCCTGTTCAAGTTCGCCAGTGGTGGAGGCTTCAAGCAGGGTGTCATGGGTGAGGCCGGCCCCGAAGCCATCCTTCCCCTGAAGCGTGGTGCTGACGGCAAGCTCGGCGTAACCATGAACGGCGACACAGGCGGGACCGTGGTGAACATCACCGTGAACGAAAACGGCCAATCCAAGACCGACGGCGCAGGCGGTGACACGCGCATGCTCGGCGAGAAAATCAAGGGCGTCGTGATGCAGGTCATCGTGTCCGAGAAGCGCCCCGGCGGCCTGCTTAACCGATAAGGATCAACAATGCCGACATTCGCATGGATTGCCACCTACGGCAGCAGACAGAACACGAAGCCGAACGTTACCCCTACCAAGTTCGGCGACGGCTACGAGGCCCGGATTGCAGTCGGGATCAACTTCATTGCCCGAAAGTGGGAACTGTCGTTCGACAACCGGGCGAACGCGACAGCTGACAGCATCGAGAACTTTCTAAGGGCGCGTGGCGCGGTCGAATCGTTCGACTGGACACCGCCCTATGGTGAGCCCGGGAAATGGGTCTGCCGGGAGTGGAGCAGCGCCCCGACGAGCCCGAACACCCGGAGCGTGTCCTGTACGTTCGAGGAAGTTTTCGAGGCTTGAGCTTCAGGTCGCCGCGAGCATTAGCACCGCTATTGCTTGGGGAAGCTGAGGAATACCAGCGGCCACTGTCACCGCGTCAGCCATGACCCCGAGGGTGTCCACCAACTTCTTTCCAAGCGTTGTATCAAGTAGAAATGACTTATATTGAGGATCACGCGCCGCGTGTCCGATTGTTGCCTCGACAACATCCAGCATAGGCATAGCGCCCGTAATGGTGTATTCGTCGATAGTCGTAATAATCTTCGCGATCATACGGCGGAGATACAGCTTCAACTCTTGCGGGTGATCTGACGCAATCACCTCATTTAGCAGCCCGTCGAGAGTAGTCCTGAACTCCGTAAGTTCTGCAGCGGTAAGAAGCTTCGTATTTGTGCGGCTCTGGAGAAGAGCTGAACTCATCGACAGGAAGGTAAACGTATTCCCGTCAATGTGGCTCATGAAGGTTTCCCACGCACCTTGAAGGTTCTGAGTTGCAAACGCATTGCAGACCTGTGATTCCCAGTGAGCCCAGACGTTTCCTTGCTCAGGGAACTCATCCTTCAGCGCTGCAATAATAACCTCAGGCAACTGCATGACTTTACCAAGTCGAGCAGCTAACAGCGCTCGGTCATTTTCCGCGCTTAGTAGTCGCCCCCATACCTTGCGGCAGTTCTCCTCCTTCTTGAAATTTCTCCCTGCTTTGAGGATGGTAAGTAACCGTTCGGCGGGGTTGTCGTAGTTCATAAGAAAGCAGTAGGTTGGATGGGTCGGCCTGCCAAACAGCTTAGCGGGCGTCGTACCTGTTAAATTAATGAACCATGACAGTAACCGCAGCAGTAACTCGTTTTTCAGAAAAGCTGAAAACCTTACGGTTGTTGCGTTTTAGAGACATTTACGACCCCCGTCCCGGGCACCAGCCTTGCCGTGACCGACCGGATCGCCGGGCCGCGATCGGCTTCGCCTAGACCTGCGTGGTTCAGCGCCCGTGCTCCGGCAGCACGATATTCACTTCGAGCACCTCGTAGTTGTCCTGCTTGTCGAGGCTGACCTTGATGTCGTTCGGATTGACCGAAACATACTTGGAAATCACCTCGATCAGCTCGCGTTGCAGTGCAGGCATGAAATCGGGCTGGGCGGCGCCGCCATTGCGCTCGTGAGCGATCAGTAGCGACAGCCTGTTCTTCGCGATCTCGGCCGTTTTCTTCTTTTCGCCAAACAGGCGGGCAAGCAGGGACATGTCACTTGCCTCCGAAAAGTCGCTTGATCAGGCCCGGCTTCTCGTAATTGACGAAACGCAGTTCGCGCTGTTCGCCAAGGAATCGGGAAACCACATCGGTGTAGGCCTCGGATACGTCGGACCCCTTGATGTGAATCGCGGGCGTACCCTGGTTCGATGCATGCAGCACCGATTCGGACTCCGGAATCACGCCGATCAGCGGCACCCGTAGCAGTTCCTGCACGTCCTTGTAGGAGAGCATTTCGCCGTCTTCGACCCGCTTGGGCGAGTAGCGGGTCACCAGCAGATGCTCCTTGACCGGTTCGCCGCCTTCACGGGCCCGCTTCGATTTCGATTGCAGAATGCCGAGGATGCGGTCGGAGTCGCGCACCGACGAGACTTCCGGGTTGGTCGTGACGATGGCCTCGTCGGCAAAGGTCAGCGCCATCACCGCGCCCCGTTCGATACCGGCAGGAGAATCGCAGACGACGTATTCGAAGCCCATGTGCTCCAGATCCTTGAGCACCTTCTCCACGCCTTCCTCGGTCAGCGCATCCTTGTCGCGCGTTTGCGATGCGGGGAGGATGAACAGGTTCTCGCAGTGGCGATCCTTGATCAGCGCCTGATTGATCTTCGCTTCGCCATTGACCACATTGACCAGGTCGTAGACCACGCGACGCTCGCACCCCATGATGAGGTCGAGATTGCGCAGACCGACATCGAAGTCGATCACCGCAGTTTTGAAGCCGCGCAATGCCAGTCCGGAAGCAAATGCCGCACTGGTGGTGGTTTTTCCGACCCCGCCCTTGCCTGAAGTAATGACGATGACTCTCACGTTTTCCCCTTGAATGTGTGTACGACGCCGCGTCAGTCGAGCTGCAGCGGTTCTATTTCGATGGTCTGGCTGCGGTCTGCCGCGGACATGCGCACGAGTGCGCCGCGTCCGGCAATGGCTTCGGGGATGCCGCGCTCGAAGGTGCGATACACCCCGGCGATGGAGACCAGTTCGGGACCGAAGTTGGTGGCCACGATGCGGGCTGCGCTATTGCCCTGCGCGCCGGCAAGGGCACGTCCGCGCAGCGGACCGAAGCAATGAATGTTGCCGTCGGCAATGACTTCCGCGCCATTGCTCATGCCGGCGAGCAGCACCAGGTCTCCGCCACGGGCGTAGACCTGCTGGCCGGAGCGCAGCGGGCGCTCGACGAACAGCGTGGTGGACTGCGCCACCGGCGCGGCCACTGCAGCGGGCGCGGCGACGGGTACCGGTGCGGGGGCAGGGGTGGGGGCAGGAGTCGCCTCGGCGGCGGGACGGTCGCGGAATTCGGCGTTGTCCAGCACCGCGAGGCCGGCCTGGCGTGCGGCTGCGGCCAGTTCCGGCGGCAGTGCGCGCACCCCGATCGGTTGCAGCTGGTAACGGCGCAACAGGGACAGCAGACCAGCCCAGTCGATGCGCGACGGCAGCGCGGTCATGGCGGAGAAATCGAGAATGGCGGCTTCGCCGCTGAAGAAGTCGGGCATGCCGCCGAGCATCTTGTGCAGCGCATCGGCAAGCCCGGCGGGCTCGGTGTTGCGCAGGACGGCGATGGTGGCGCCGACTGTCGTATTGCGGAACTCGATCGAGCGATTTGGCGCGGACGTAGACATGGGCTGAGCTTACAGGTTAATCGCGCGAGTTTACTGATGGCAGGGTGATACAGCAAGGACGCTGCCGATGTCGTACGGATGGTCAGTGCAGGGTGGGCGGCACGAAGATCGCGTCGATGTCGTCCTCGTCGAAACGATAGGTGTGATTGGACAGCTCGTCATGCACCACGACTTCGCCCTGCTCGGCCAGAACCGCGCGAACCTCCTCCTCGCCGAGACTGTGCAGCATGCCCGCAACCTTCTCCGGTTCGGGCGGCCAGTGATGGGTGACCGTGCGTGGCCGGTAGAGTCGCACGTCCTCTTCGGCGAACAGGCGACCGAGCAGCACTTCCGGCGGCAGGCCGAGGAGTTCGTCGGCACGGACGGTTTGCGCGAGTTGCATGATGCGCGACCAACCATCGGCATCCCGGTCCTGTGCGCCGGGCAGACACTGGATGAACAGCGCCGCACTGGCCGACGGATCACAGGCCAGCCACAGCCCGGCGGGTTGCTGTTCGGACTGGGCCAGATAGTGCGAGAACACGCTGGCGATGCTGTCGCCCTCGAGCGGCACCAGGCTCTGGTAGGGCCGATCCATACCGGCAACGTCGAGCGACAGTTGCAGCCGGCCATCGCCGACCAGTTCGCCCAGCGAGTCGCCGCTCACCACCCCGGCCACCTTGGCATAGCCGCGCAGATTGAGTTCGGCATTGCAGTCGATCACCATCAGGCCAACCGGACCGTGGCCCTGGACCTGAAAGGTGAGACGACCGGCCTGCTTGAGATTGCCGCTGATCAGGGCCGATACCGCACTCATTTCACCGAGCAGGCGGGCAACCGGCTCCGGATAGTGGCGATCGGTCTGCATCGCCTGCCACACATCGGCCAGACGGACGACCGCACCGCGGATATCCAGATTCTCGAGCAGGAAGCGCTGGATGTAACTCGAAGGCAGCATGGTCATTGTTCTGCGGCTCCGGAAGGTTTGATGAAGCTGGCAAACAGCTTTGGGTCGAACCCGACCAGCAGGTGCCCCGACGCGGTTTCCACTACCGGCCTCTTGATCAGGCCCGGATGCGCGAGCATGAGTTGCACCGCCGCGCTCTGGGTGTCGATCGCCTGCGCTTCCGGGCCGAGCTTGCGCCAGGTGGTGCCGCGGGTGTTGATCAGGGTCTTCCAGCCGAGCACCTTGCTCCAGTCGTGGAGCTTGCCGGAACTCAGGCCATCCTTGCGGTAATCGTGAAAGCGGTAAGCGACGTCCCGTTCGGTGAGCCAGGCAAAGGCCTTTTTCATCGTATCGCAGTTCTTGATGCCGTAGATCACGGTTTCCATGGACGGATTTCCTTCCTGGTCGGGCCCGATCATTTGTTGCGCGCCCGCGCAAAGGCGTCGGCGAGGGCGTTGCCGGCGGCGGGGCGACTGCCCTGCGCGCCACGCGTATCCGTTTTCGGCGGGCGCTGGCCGGGGTCCCGGCGCGTGCCCGGTGCGCGCTCTGCGGCGCTCGGGTCGCTGCTCCGCGGCTGCACCGCGTCGGCGAGGCGCATGGTCAGCGCGATGCGGCTGCGCGGAATGTCCACCTCGACCACCTTGACCTTCACCACCTGTCCCGCCTTGACCACGCTGTGCGGATCCTTGACGAAGGAGTTGGAGAGCGCCGAGATGTGCACCAGGCCGTCCTGATGCACCCCGATATCGACGAAGGCACCGAAGTTGGTGACATTGGTCACCACGCCCTCGAGCAGCATGCCCGGCTGCAGATCCTTCAGCGTTTCGATGCCGTCACGAAAGGTGGCGGTACGGAACTCGGGGCGCGGATCACGACCCGGCTTCTCGAGTTCGGACAGGATGTCCTGGACCGTGGGCAGGCCGAAACGCTCGTCGGTGACCTCGGCAGGCTTCAGTGTTCTCAGGAAACTGCCATTGCCCATCAGCTCGCGCACGCTCTTCTGCACCCGCGCCAGGATGCGCTCGACGACCGGATACGCTTCCGGATGCACCGAGGACGCGTCGAGCGGATTGTCGCCGCTCGGCACCCGCAGAAAGCCGGCGGCCTGTTCGTAGGTCTTGGGACCGAGGCGGGGCACGCCCTTGAGCGCATCGCGACTGCGGAACGGTCCGTGGGCGTTGCGATGCTCGACGATATTGCCCGCCAGCGTCGCATTGAGCCCGGAAATGCGCGCCAGCAGCGGGGCCGAGGCGGTATTGACGTCGACCCCCACCGCGTTCACGCAATCTTCCACCACCGCATCGAGGCTCTTCGCCAGCCGGCCCTGGTTGAGATCGTGCTGGTACTGGCCGACGCCGATCGACTTGGGATCGATCTTCACCAGCTCGGCGAGCGGATCCTGCAGGCGGCGCGCAATGGAGACCGCACCGCGCAGGCTCACGTCCACATCGGGAAATTCCCGTGCCGCCAGTTCCGACGCGGAATAGACCGAGGCCCCGGCCTCGGACACCGTGACCCGGGTCAGTTTGAGCTCCGGTTGGCGCTGCATGAGTTCGGCGGCGAGCGCGTCGGTTTCGCGCGAGGCGGTGCCGTTGCCGATCGCGATCAGTTCCACCTGATGCTTTTTCGCCAGCATGGTCAGCGCGGCGAGCGAGGACTCGCGGTCACGGCGCGGCTCGAACGGATAGATCGTGGCGGTATCGACCAGTTTGCCGGTCGCATCCACCACCGCAACCTTGACCCCGGTGCGGATGCCGGGATCCAGCCCCATGGTGGTGCGGCTGCCGGCGGGCGCCGCCAGCAGCAGGTCCTTGAGGTTGCGGGCGAACACGCGGATCGCTTCTTCTTCTGCCCGTTCGCGCAGCTTTCCCATCAGGTCGAGCTCGAGGTGAACCGAGATCTTGACCGTCCACGTCCAGCGCACCGTGTCGGCAAGCCAGCGGTCTGCGGCGCGGCCCTGGTTGCGGATACCGAACCGCGCGGCGATGCGGCCCTCACAGGGGTGAGCGGCGTCCGGATCGGGGCGGTCCACATCGAGGGTGAGGCGCAACATCCCTTCGTTGCGTCCGCGCAACAGCGCGAGGGCGCGATGCGACGGCATGGTCATGATCGGTTCATGAAAATCGAACCAGTCGCGGAACTTGGCGCCTTCGTTCTCCTTGCCCTCGATCACGGTCGAGCGCACCTGTCCGTAATCGTGCAGGTAGGTGCGCAACTCGCCGAGCAGGGTGGCGTCTTCGGCGAACTGCTCCATCAGGATCTGGCGCGCACCGTCGAGTACCGCCTTGATGTCGGCAAAACCGGCCTCCGCATTCAGGTAGGACGCCGCGGCGGTCTCCGGTTCGAGCGTCGGATCGGCGAGCAGGGCGTCGGCGAGCGGCGCGATACCCGCCTCGCGTGCGATCTGCGCCTTGGTCCGGCGTTTGGGCTTGTACGGCAGGTAGAGATCCTCGAGGCGCTGCTTGGTGTCGGCGGCTTCGATCTCGGCACGCAGTGCGGGGTCGAGCTTGCCTTGCTCGTCGATCGAGGCGATCACGGTCGCCCGACGATCTTCGAGCTCGCGCAGATAGCCCAGGCGCTCTTCGATGGTGCGCATCTGGGTATCGTCGAGCCCACCGGTCGCTTCCTTGCGGTAGCGCGAGATGAACGGAACGGTGGCACCGTCGTCGAGCAACTGGACGGCAGCCATCACCTGACGGGGCGGGACGCCGAGCTCTTCGGCAATACGGTATTCGATCGGGGGCAGCATGGTCTTGGTCACCGCATGACTACGGTGCATCTGGTTGCAGGAAGGGCGCGATGTTGCAGCAAGCGCCGCATGCGAACAAGTCGACGGGGAGATCTGCCCGTCGAGCGTCACAGTGCAAGCAGTGTCTGCCGGCCCCACCACTGACATCCCGGCTTCACGCTTACCGGCTGTTCCACGGCAGCCGCTTCGACACAGAGCATCCGCCTGAAACCACTGGCCGGCATGTCGGAGATCGCCGCACAGCGCGTCTCCCACGGATTCCACACCACCACGTCGGGAAAGCCTTCGGCATGGATACCGAGCTCGCGACCGCGGTCGCGCAGCAGCAGCGGGCGGGCCACGTTGCGATAGATGCGGTCGACTTCCGACTCGACCATGACATGCTCGCCGGTTTCGCGGCGGATCATGCCGGCGTCGGTGGCATCGCGGTAGCGCAGGCCATAAAGCCCCTCCAACGGGGCTTCCTCGACTTCCTTCACACGCAGATAGCTGTGCAATGCCGCGGTGAAACTGAAGTCTGCAGTGCCGGTATTGTCGACCTCGAGCTCGACATCGAGGCGGTTGCCCTCGATGCCGACCGTCAGCTCGAGCCCGAAGGCATGCGGCCACAATGCTCGGGTCTGCTCGCTGTCGTCCAGGCGCAGCACCACCATGGCAAAATCGTCGCCGCTGCGCTGATGGGAGAGACTCCAGTCGAGGGTGCGGGCGAAACCGTGGCGGGGCAGGGAGCCCTGCTCCGCAAACTGCGGAAAACACACCGGCACGCCGCCGCGGATCGGCGTCTTGCCGTCGAACACGGCCTGCTCGCTCAGGTATAGCCATTCCTTGCCGCCGCGCGGTGACCACGACAGGAGCTGTCCGCCGAACAGACTCACCACCGCCTGCGCGCCCGCCGCATCCAGCTTGAGCGCGGGCAAACCCTGAAACTCGATCGTCTCGATGCTCGCCGTCATCCGCTCAGTCCTGCAGCGGCAGCACGCCGACTTTGACCGTGCTGTCATCCGGATCGTTGGTGAGAATGAAGCCGAGCTTCTGGACGAACTTGATCATGCGCTCGTTGTTCGCCAGGAAGATCCCGTTGATGTACGAGAGGCCGCGATTGCGCGCGGTTTCGATCAGCACCCCCATGAGCTTGCGCGCCAGACCGCGATGCTGCCAGTCGTCGGCCACCACCACCGCGAACTCGCAGGACTCGCCGTCCGGATTCACCGCATAGCGGCACACCCCGATTTCCTTCTCGACGCCGTCCACGTTGAGCGTGGCCAGAAAGGCCATTTCGCGGTCGTAGTCGATCTGGGTCAGGCGCGCCACCATGGCCGGCGGCAGCTCGCGCATGGTGTTCATGAAGCGGTAATACTTGGTTTCCTGCGACAGACCGTGCACGAACTCGACCTCGAGATCGGCATCCTCGGGCTTGATCGGACGAATCGTCACCACCGTGCCGTCGGGTACCGTCCACTTGCTGATCAGGTGCGAAGGGTAGGGGTGGATCGCCATGTGATCGTAGCGATCGGCCGTGGGCGACACGTTGTCGACCACGATGCGGGCATCGACCGCCACTGCGCCGTTCTCGTCGACGATCAGCGGGTTGATGTCCATGCCGGTGATCCACGGCAGTTCGCAGACCATCTCGGAGACCCGCAGCAGCACCAGTTCCAGCGCATCCATGTCGACCGCCGGAAGGTTGCGGAACTCGGCCAGCCGCGTTGCGATCCGGGTCGAGCGGATCATGTCGCGCACCAGAAAGCTGTTCAGCGGCGGCAGGGTCACCGCGATGTCGCGATTGGCCTCGACCTGATTGCCGCCTTCGCCGAAGGTGATCACCGGACCGAATACCGGATCGCGGCGTACGCCGATCACCAGTTCGCGACCGTTGCGCTTCTGGATCATCGGCTCGATGGAGATGCCGTTGATCACCGCGTCCGGCTGACTCTTCTTGACCGCTTCGAGGATTTCCTGATACGCCGAGCGCACCGAGGCCAGGTTGGTGAGATTGAGCCGGACGCCGCCGACATCGGACTTGTGGATGACCGAGGCGGAGTCGATCTTCATCACCACCGGGAGGCCGATTTCCTCGGCCAGGACCATGGCCTCGGTGGCCGAGCGCGCCACCACGGTCTGTGCAATCGGAATGCGGAAGGCCGCCAGCAAGGCCTTCGACTCCATCTCGTTGAGCGTCTTGCGGCGCTCGCTGAGCGCGGTCTCGATCACCAGGCGGGCACTCTCGACCGATGGCGGCGACAGATGCGACAGCGAGGCCGGCGTCTGCATCAACAGCTTCTGGTTGCGGTAGTAGGAGGAAATGTGGCCGAACAGCTCGACTGCCGGCTCTGGGGTCCGGAAGGTCGGAATGCCCGCTTCGATGAACAGGCGACGGGATTCGCCCACCAGCTCCTCGCCCATCCAGCAGGTTACCACCGGCTTGTCGGCCGTCTTTTCCAGTTCGATCACCATCTGCGCCACCTCGGTGGGGCTGGTCATCGCCTGCGGGGTGAGCATCAACAGCACGCCATCCACATTGGGACCGTCGAGCACCGCTTGCAGCGCCTTGCGGTAGCGCTCGGGATCGGCGTCGCCGAGGATGTCGACCGGATTGCCCCGCGACCAGCCGACCGGCAGCGCAGCGTTGAGCTTTTCCATCGTGCCTTCGGAGAACTCCGACAGCGGAATGCCGATATCGACCGCGCGGTCGGCCGCCATCACGCCCGGACCACCGCCATTGGTAATGATTGCGAGGCGGTTGCCACGCGGGCGGAAGTGCGAGAACAAGGCATTGGCGGCAGCGAAGAACTGGCCGAGGTTGTACAGCCGGATCACGCCGGCACGCCGCAACGCGGCATCGAACACGGCATCGTCGCCGATCGTCGCCCCGGAATGGGACAGGATCGCGCGCGATACATCCGGGTGACGACCGGCCTTGATCAGCAGCACCGGCTTGACCCGCGCGGCACCGCGCAGCGCGCTCATGAAGCGGCGGGCATCGCGGATTCCTTCCACATACAGGAAGATGCTCTCGGTGCGCGGATCGGAGATCATGTACTCGAGCACTTCACCGAAGTCGAGATCGCCCGACGACCCGAGCGACACCACCGAAGAAAAACCGACGTTGTTCGGCTTCGCCCAGTCGAGAATGGCGGCGCACAAGGCGCCGGACTGCGAGATCAGGCCTATCGAGCCCTTGCTTGCTGACGCATGGGCGAAGGTCGCATTGAGGCCGAGTTCCGGACGCATCACGCCAAGGCAGTTGGGGCCCAGCAGACGGATCTTGTGACGGCGGGCTGCATCGATGACCTGCCGTTCGTAAAGGGCACCGCGCGGACCGGCCTCGGAGAATCCGGCGGAAAGGACGATGACCGCCTTGACCCCGGCGCGACCACAGCTATCGACAATGGCAGCGACTTTCTCGGCACGAACCGCGATCACGGCAAGGTCCAGGCGTTGCGGCACATCTTCGACCGACTTGAAGCAGGGAACGCCGAGTACCGTCTCATGCTTCGGGTTGATCGCGAACAATCGCCCCTTGAAACCGGCGTCGAGCATGTTGCGGATCAGTACATTGCCCAGGGAGGATTCGCGTTCGCTGGCACCGATGACGCCCACGGAGCGGGGCTCGAGCAGTGGCGAGAGGTAGTGTTTTTCGTTCATGGGAGTGGCTCCCTTAATAGGGTTTGGCACCACCGAGGCAGGCTTCGCAAGCCCTCAGGCCCGGGTCGTGCCATTGATAACGGGCCGATTATACTGCAGTGCACAACGCCGGGGTGTGAGGGATTTCCTGCATCCCTTTGAACGGCGGCGCGAACGGCGTCGACCGCCGTCACCGGCGCTCAGTGCCCGAGCGTGAAAAAGAAGCGGGCGCCGTGCCCAGGCTCGGCTTCCGCCCAGATCGCGCCACCGTGGCGCTGGATGATGCGCTGTACCGTCGCCAGCCCGATTCCGGTGCCGTCGAATTCGGTATTGCTGTGCAGCCGGCTGAAAGGACGGAACAGGTTGGTGGCGAATGCCATGTCGAAGCCTGCACCATTGTCTTCGATACAGAAGATGCGACGGTCGTTGTTCATCTCGACCCCGAAGCGGATTTTCGCGACCGCTTGGCCGGCGGAGTACTTCCACGCATTGCGCAACAGGTTCTCCAGCAGTCCGCGCGCGAGCACCCGGTCTGCGGTCACCACAAGCTCGCGGGTGATTTCCACTTCGACGTTGCGCGCGGGCTCTTCCGAGCGCAGCTCGTCGATGATCTGGAGGGCCATCTCCGACAGGTCGACGCGTTCCTTGCGCAGCGGCTGGCGGGTCAGACGGGCCAGTTCGATCAGTGCATCGATCAGATGAGCCATGCGTTGGGTTGCGCGGCGGATACGCTCCAGATAGCCAAGCGCCGCACTGGTCAGCTGACCGTCGAGCTCTTCCTCGAGGATCCGGGCAAAACCGTCGATCGCACGCAAGGGCGCGCGCAGGTCATGCGATACCGAATACGAAAACGCCTCGAGCTCACGATTGGACGCCTCCAGTTCGGCAGTGCGCAGTCTGACGCGTGCTTCCAGCTCCTGATTGACGTTTTTCAGGGTCAGTTCGGCGACCTTGCGCGCAGAAATGTCGTCGAGCGTGCCGGCCACCCCACGGCGGACGCCATTGGCGCCCTTGATCGGCCGGCCCGCCGCCTCGATCCAGCGAATCTCCCCGGTGCGGGTACGCAGCCGAAGCTGACTGCTGCACTCGGGAAGCACACCGGCTGCCACTTGCGAAAACACGTTCTCGACTCCGGCACGATCATCCGGATGAAGGAAATCGGTCAGCGGCCTGCCCAGGCTGCGTTCCACCCGGTAGCCGGTAATCCGGCGCCAGACGCCGTTCAGGAAGGTCAGTCTGCCCTGGGCATCGGTCTGAAAAATGACCTCGTTCACCGACTCGACGACGTCGTGGTAGCGCTGCTGACTCTCGAGCAACGCACGCTCGGTGTTGACCCGCTCGGTGACTTCGCGCCCGATGCCGTGATAGCCGAGAAACAGCTTGCCGCGGTAGAGCGGACGTCCAAGCATCTCGATGTGACGGAGCTGACCATCGGGTCCGCGTCGCGCCAGGATCAGGCTGACCTGATCCCGCCGCCCGAGGTGGCGTTTATATTTGGACCAGTAGTCGTCTCCGGCACCGTCCCAGATCAGCTCCCATGGACGACGGCCGATGAGGAGTTCGGGGTCGAGGCCGGTCTGGCGCCGGAAGCCTTCACTGATATGGGTATAGCGATGAACGGTGTCGGTGCTCCAGTGCCAGTCGCAGGTCATGTCGAGGAGCGCCTCGAACACCTCCCGGCTTTCACTTCGGCGGCGGCTCAGTGTCGGCCACCGATCCGTTCCCGCCACGATGCGGCGAAAGACCACGGCGCCCACTCCCAGCAGGATCGCAATGGTCAGCGCGAGCACCCAGACCGAGCCCGCCGGCGCACTGCCGCCATCGGCGAACGCACCCGACGCATAGCCCGGTGCCGCGATCGAAAGGGCGCGGATCAACCGGTTCGGCGCGGCATCGATCATCCAGAAAATCCTCAAGATCCGTGCGCCCGGCGCCGACGGGCATGCACTACGGAGAAGCCGGCGGAGCCGGTTTGGTCTTGTTGCTGCGCAATCCGCATCGAGGTGCTCGTGCCGGTAGAATGAAACCCTTCCCGCTGTCGATGCAGATCGGCGCGGCCCCCGTGATTATGGCCTCTTCGATGGACTCATGGCTCAATTCGATCAAACCGGCGACACTGCCCACCCCCGCGAGTTTCCCGCCACCCATGATGCCATCGGCGAGCCTTCGCCCTGGCTCATCCGTTTCAGTGCACTGATCCCGGCTGGTGGAACGGTACTGGACCATGCCTGCGGCGGAGGCCGCCATGCCCGCTGGCTCGCGCGCCGAGGCTTCAGCGTCGAGGCCACGGATCGGGATCGTGCCGCGCTGGCCGGGCTGGCCGGCGAGGCCAATATCAACGCCAGGGAAGCGGACCTCGAGCAGGGGCAGTGGCCCTACACCGGCATGCAGTTCGATGCCGTCGTCGTGACCAATTATCTGTTTCGCCCCCGCTTCGACCTGTTGCTCGAGGTACTCGCACCCGGCGGCATCCTGATCTACGAAACCTTCATGATCGGCAACGAACGCTTCGGCAAGCCAAGCAATCCCGGTTTTCTGCTTGCACCGGGCGAGTTGCTGCAACGCACCGCCGGCTGGCATGTGGTCGCCTTCGAGCAGGGCGTGGTGAGCTCGCCGCGGCGTGCGGCCATCCAGCGCATCTGTGCGCTCAAGGGCCGGGCAGACGGCACCGCACTGCCTCTGAATCAGTCCTGATGCGCGGCGAGAATCTGGCAGGCAAGCCGATCGATGCCCTCGGCTGACAGATCCGCAGTGTCGAACCGTGGCGCGTCCTTGAGTCCGGGAAAATTGCCGCCCTGCGAGCGCTTGTAGAGCGGGTCGTAGTGAAGGTCGATGAACTCGCCGAACAAGGTCGGCATGTTCCCGCCTTCGGCCAGTTCATGCCAGCGCGTGATGGTTTCGTTGCTTTGCAGGCCCCGGAGGCGTTCGATGTTGCTGCGCAGGCAGGGAATGTCCGCGCCGAGGTAGGCATAGTCACGCACCAGGAATTCGAGCCGCGCGTCGCGTTCGGCCTCGATGCCGATGCACGGTGCCGCGCGCATCGCCGCGATCAGGGGGTCCGGAACATGGACCCGGCCGATCTTGCGGCTTTCGGCCTCGACGAACACGATGCGGCCCGGGTCGAGCGTACGGATGCGCTCGTAGAGCCCGGTTTCGAACCCCTTTTGGGTCGGTTGCGGACGGTCGGGCAGGGCACCCAGCACCGAGCCCTTGTGTGCGGCAAGGTCTTCGAGATCCAGTACCTGTGCGCCGTGGCGGGCGAGCGCCTCGAGCACCCGGGTCTTGGCGCTGCCGGTGGCGCCGCACACCATGCGCAGCCGCAATTGCGGAACGACGGTGCGCAGGGTCTCGATCACGTGATGGCGAAACTGCTTGTAGCCACCGGCAAGCTGGCTCGCGTCCCAGCCGATCATCCGCAACCAGCTCACGAAGGCGCCGCTACGCTGGCCGCCGCGCCAGCAATACACCAGCGGACGCCAGCGCCTCGGCTTGTCGTGCATGTAAGCGTACACGTGGCGGGCAATGTTCTCCGCCACCATGGCGCCACCGATGCGCCGTGCCTCGAAAGGTGACTGCTGTTTGTAGATGGTGCCGACCACGATGCGTTGCTCGTTGTCGAGCACCGGCAGGTTGACCGCGCCGGGAATGCGGTCCTCGGCGAATTCGGCGGGGGTGCGGACGTCGATGATCTCGTCAAAGTTTTCCAGCTGTGCTACGGTCGCGACGCCTTTGTGCATGGTTCTTCCGGGCAGGGTCGCAATATTGCCGACCGTCCCGCACTCCTTCAGGTCATGGATCAGATCAAACTTACCCAATTCTCCCACGGCGGCGGTTGCGGCTGCAAAATCGCCCCCGGCGTGTTGTCCGAACTGTTGTCGCGCATGCCCGCCGGGCTACTGCCGCCAGAGCTGCTGGTGGGCACCGACACCGCTGACGACGCGGCGGTGTACCGGCTCAACGATCGTCAGGCCGTGGTGGCGACCACCGACTTCTTCACCCCCATCGTCGACGACCCGCGCGATTTTGGCCGCATCGCCGCCACCAATGCCCTGTCCGACATCTATGCGATGGGCGCCACCCCGATCTTCGCGCTCGCCATCGTCGGCATGCCGCTCGACAAGCTGCCGGGCGAGGTGATCGGCCGCATCCTCGAAGGCGGCGCCTCGATCTGCCGCGAGGCCGGCATCCCGATCGCCGGCGGGCATTCGATCGACGTCCTCGAGCCGATTTACGGCCTGGTCGGCATCGGTGTGGTCGATCCGGCCCGGGTCCGTACCAACGCCGGTGCGCGTGACGGCGACGTGCTGATCCTGAGCAAGCCGCTCGGCATCGGCATCCTGTCGGCGGGCCTCAAGAATGGGCTGCTCGGCGAAGCCGGCTACGCCGAGATGATCCGCTGGACCACCACCCTGAACCGGGTCGGCATCCGCCTGGCGGAGATCGACGGCGTGCATGCGATGACCGATGTCACCGGTTTCGGTCTCGCCGGCCACCTGCTCGAAATGTGCCGCGGGGCAGGGTTGGCGGCCGAGGTCTGCTTCGACGACCTGCCGCTGATCGATCAGGCCGTGGCCCTGGTGCGCGACGGCATCTCCACCGGCGCCTCGACCCGCAACTGGGCCAGTTACGGCGACGCGGTGACGATCGCGGACAACTCGCCGGAATGGCGGCGCAAGCTGCTGACCGACCCGCAGACCTCGGGCGGCCTGTTGATCGCGTGCGCTGCGGATGCGGTGGATTCGGTGCTGCAGGCGATCGAGAGCACCCAGGGCAATCCCGGGCGCGTGATCGGGGAAATGGGGCACGGGATACCCGGCGTGCGCGTCTCCTGAGCGCGTGGACGCGGTCAGCGCCGGGCGGTTTTCGACCCGGGCATGAGTTTGAGCCCGCGCCAGCACCGCAGGGTGGGATGTGCCTCGCCTTCCCCCAATCGGCGCCTTCGGTCTTAAGGTCGCGCGGTGGTCGGTCCCAACATCGGCCTGAGTCCGCCCCAGACCGTGTCCAGGATCGTCGCCTGGGCCGGAGCGGTGGGATGGATGCCGTCGGGCAGGAACATTTCGGGGCGGTCGCCGAAGCCCGCGAACAGGAATGGAACCAGTGGCACCCCGGCCGACTTCGAGACCTCGGTGAAGGTGAGGGCGAATCGGCGGGTGTAGCTCGGGCCGTAGTTGGGTGGCAACTGCATGCCGACCAGCAGCACCTTGCTCCCGGCCTTCCTGGCGTCGGCGACCATCGCATTCAGATTCTGCGCCAGCAGATCGGTCGGCAGTCCGCGCAGGCCGTCGTTGGCGCCGAGTTCGAGGACCACGATCGCGGGCTTGTGCTGCACAAGTGCGGCGGGCAGACGCGAGCGTCCGCCGGCCGAGGTTTCTCCGGATACACTGGCATTTACCACCTCATGGCGGAACCCTTCGGCCTCCAGCCGCGTCTGCAACAGGGTGGGCCAGGCCTCACCCGGCTTGAGCCCGTACCCGGCGGACAGGCTGTCCCCCCACACCAGTATCGTTGCCGCCTGTGCGGCACCGGCGAACAGAACGAGCAGGAAGGTCAGCATGGATCGCAGCGGCATTGAGTTCTCCAGTCCGGTCATCGAGGTCGATGGCCTGTGCAAAAGTGTAGCGATGGCCGACGGCCAGGGCGAGTTGTGCATTCTCGACGACATCCGTTTCGCGGTCGGCCCCGGCGAATCGGTCGCGATCGTCGGCGCCTCCGGCTCGGGCAAGTCGACGCTCCTCGGATTGCTCGCCGGGCTGGATGTTCCCGGCAGCGGCACGGTGCGCATTCTCGGCACCGACCTGTTCGCCCTCGACGAGGACGCGCGGGCCGGCCTGCGCGGCGAGTCGGTCGGCTTCGTGTTCCAGTCCTTCCAACTGCTGCCGGCACTCACCGCGCTGGAGAACGTGATGCTGCCGCTGGAGCTGGCGGGCAGCGCTGACGCGCAGGCTACCGCAACGCAATGGCTCGAACGCGTCGGGCTGGCCAGCCGACTCGAGCACTACCCCAAGCATCTTTCCGGCGGGGAGCAGCAGCGCGTTGCGCTGGCGCGGGCCTTTGCCGCCAGTCCGCAACTGCTGTTTGCCGACGAGCCGACCGGCAACCTCGATGCCGCGACCGGTCAGGCCATCATCGAACTGATGTTCAGCCTCAACCGCGAAGCCGGCACCACCCTGATCCTGGTCACTCACGACGAATCGCTGGCACGGCGCTGCGGTCGGGTACTGCGGATGACGGCGGGGACCCTTGCGGAAGTGGTGACGACGACGGTCGAGCCTGCATAGGCTGCCCGACTACGACAATGCGCGTTGTGCGGCGTCGGAGCCGAGTGCGGCTTCGGTGAGTGCAGCGTCAGTGCGTGCCGCTGCTATGCGCCCCGTGGTGCGAGACGGGTCAGGATCGCCTCGGCGCACGCCACGCCGGAGCGGACCGCCGATTCCAGCGTCGCCGGATAGTCCGACTCGATGTAATCCCCCGCCAGCCACAGTCCGGGCAGGGGCGTGCGGATGCCGGGACGGAACAGCCCGGGGCGGCAGGCGAAGGTGGCACGCTTTTCGACGATGACCTGCGACCACTCGGGCGCGGGGAGGCGGCGACCGCATTCCTGCTCGAGCTGGGCGAGGACGGCCAGGATCAGTTCTTCGCGGGTCAGTGCATCGTGCGCGCCGTGGGCGCTGATCACGCAGGCGAGCAGGCCTTCTTCGCCGCCGAAGCGGCCGCGGTCGAAGGCCCATTGGGCGGGGCCGCGGGCGAAGCCGATCATCGGCTCGGGCAGGTGCTGACCCTTGCCCAGGGCGAGATAGACGGTGGTGATCGGTTCGTGCGGCAGGGCTTCGATCTGGGCGACGAGGCGGTCGCAGGCGCCGGTCGAGGCCAGCAGCGGGGCGGCGTGATAGGGCGCGGTGGCGAGCACGACGTGGTCCCAGGGCTGGCTGCCGGGGTCGCCATCGAGGCGAAAGCCGTCGGCACCGGGGGTGATCGCGTCGATGCCGGTGCCGGTGCGCAGCCGCCCGCGGCGGGTGGCCAGATAGCGCGCGGCGGGTACCGGGAACAGCTCCGACAGGTCGATGCGCGGCAGCAGCAGTTCGCTGGCCGCCGCACCCGCGGCGAGGCTGTCGCGCAGCACGTTGGCGAAGACCTGGGCGGAGGCCTCCGCACTCGGCGTGTTGAGCGCGGCCACGCACAGCGGCACCCACATCAGCTCGCGCAGCGTTTCGGTCTGGCGAGTGGCCTCGAGCATGCCGTCCACCGTCATGTCCGCCGCCACGCGGAACCCGGCCTTCTTCAGCCAGCGCATCAGACGCAGCATCGCGAGGCGGTCGGCCCAGCTCAGGCCCCGGGCGCGCAGCAGGCCGACGGCGAGGTGGAAGGGGGCGGGCAGGGCGGCGGCCTTGAGCTGCATCCGGCCCGGTACGTGCAGGGTCAGCGGCAGGCGCTCGAGCTGCTTGGGGGTGCCGCCGGTCAGGCGCAGCAAGCGGGTGAGCTCGGTGTAGGCACCGATCAGGATGTGCTGGCCGTTATCCACCACGCGGCCATCCTTGCGCACCACGCGCGCGCGACCGCCGAGCGTGAGCGAGCGCTCGAACACGGTCACGTGGATGCCGCGGTGGGCGAGCTCGACCGCGCAGGCGAGGCCGGCATAGCCGGCGCCGATCACCGCAACCGCGGGCACGCCGCCGGCCATGTCAGCCCTTCATCCAGGTCCAGCCGGCGAGCCAGACCTTGCGCAGCGGGGTGAGCGAGGTGCGCCGGTCGAGCACCTGGAAGCCGTCGCGGGCGATCTCGCGCAGCAGGGTGCGGTAGATCGCCGCCATCACCAGACCGGGGCGCTGGCTCTTGCGGTCGGCCTTGGGCAACTGGGCGAAGGCCTGTTCGTAGAAGTGCTCGGCGCGCTCGGCCTGGAAAGCCATCAGCTTGCGGAAATTGTCCGAGTAGCGGGCCTGCAGGATGTCGCTGGCGGGCACCTCGAAGCGCTGCAGATCCTCGATCGGCAGGTAGATCCGGCCGCGACGCGCGTCCTCGCCGACGTCGCGGATGATGTTGGTGAGCTGGAAGGCCATGCCAAGGTCATGGGCGTATTTCTGCGTCTGGCGGTCGGTGTAGCCGAAAATCTCGGCCGCGAGCAGGCCGACCACGCTCGCCACCCGGTAGCAGTAAAGCTGCAGGCCCTTGAAGTCGAGGTAGCGGGTCTGCTGCAGGTCCATCGCCATGCCGTCGATGATCTCGAGCAGTTGCTCGCGCGGCAGGTCGAAGCGGGTGAGCACATCCTTCAGCGCATGGCCGACCGGGTGGGTCGGGGTGCCGTCGAAGACGCGGGCGGTCTCCTGCCGCCACCAGTCGAGCTTGGTGTGGGCGAGCGACACGTCGTGGCATTCGTCGACCACGTCGTCCACCTCGCGGCAGAAGGCATACAGCGCGGTGATCGCCTGACGCCGCTCCGCGGGCAGAAACATGAAGCTGTAGTAGAAACTGGAGCCGCTGCTGGCGGCCTTGTCCTGGCAGTAGTCGTGAGGGTTCATGTGGTTTTCTCGTGACGCAGGGCGTTCCAGGCGATCCGCGCCCAGTCGAGTTTGCCCAGTTGCGGGCGGTGGCGGAAGACGTCGTGGCCGGCAGCCTCGATCCGCTCCAGGATGCGCAGGCCGCCCGCCACCACCAGGCGCAGTTCCCAGCCGATGCGCCCGGGCAGGCGGAGGGCGAGCGGCGCGCCTTCGCGCATCATCGCGCGGGCGCGTTGCACTTCGAAGTCGAGCAGGGCAGTCCACCGCGCATCGCAGGTGCCGGCGTCGATGTCGGCCTCGCCGACACCGAAGCGGGCGAGATCCTCCTGCGGCAGGTAGATACGCTGCTTGCGCCAGTCGATGGCCACGTCCTGCCAGAAGTTGATCAGCTGCAGACTGGTGCAGATGCGGTCGGACATGCGCAGCCTATCGGGGGTGGCGGTGCCATACAGGTGCAGCAGCAGGCGCCCGACCGGGTTGGCCGAGCGCCGGCAGTAGTCGAGCAACTCGGCAAAATCGGCATAGCGGGTCTTGCCGACATCCTGGCTGAAGGCGTCGAGCAGGTCGCGGAACAGTTGCACCGGCAGGCCGTACTGGCGGATGTTGCGTCCGAGGCGCTCGAACATTGGCGCCAGGCTGGCATCGGCGACCGCCTCGCCGCGCTCGATCGCATTGAGCGCGTTGCGGTAGTCGTTGAGCCGGGCCAGGCGCATGACCGCGGGCGCGTCCCCTTCGTCGGCGATGTCGTCGGCGCTGCGGGCGAAGGCATAGATCGCCTCCACCGGCTCGCGCAGGCGGGCAGGCAGCAGGAAGGACGCAACCGGGAAGTTCTCGTAGTGGTCGACGGGCATCGGAACGAATGAAATGGCAGGCGCATGGGCGCCCGTTTGGCGACAACGGCGCGGGCGGAGTATAAGCGAAGACGCCCGCCGGGCACTTTCCGCATCGCTGCCAGTCTGCGTTCCCATGCTCATCATCGACCAACTCGGCAAGACCCTCGACACCGCACCGCCGCGCCAGCTGTTCGCCGCACTCTCGCTGCGGGTCGGAGCAGGCGAATGCGTTGCGATCATGGGCGAATCTGGGGTCGGCAAATCGACCCTGCTCAACTGCGTGGCCGGACTCGAGACGATCACTGCCGGTCGCGTCCACGTGAATGGCACGGCACTGGTCGGGCTCGACGACGATGCGCTGGCGCGACTGCGGCGCGAGTGCTTCGGATTCGTGTTTCAGGCCTTCCATGTGCTGCCTCATCTGAGCCTGCAGCACAACGTCGCGGTGCCGCTGTGGCTGCAGGGTGTGACCGGTGCCGAAGCCGACCGCAGGGCACGGGGGATGCTGGAACGGGTGGGGCTGGGCGACCGCGCGAGCGACTGGCCGCGCACCCTGTCCGGCGGTGAGTTGCAGCGTGTTGCGATTGCGCGCGCGCTGGTCCATCGGCCAGCGGTCGTGCTCGCCGACGAGCCGACCGGCAATCTCGACCCCGCTCGCGCGACCGAAATTCTCGACCTGTTGCTCGAGTGCGTTCGTGTCGCCGGCGCCGCCGGTATCGTGGTCACCCATTCGCACGCCGCGGCACGGCGCACCGATCGCATTTTCGAGCTGCGTGCCGACGGGCTGGTGCCGATGGTGGCGGACGCCTTGCGATGAACCGCGCGCTGATCGGCCTGTTCGTTGCCAGTCTCGCGCGCAGGCGGGTGGCAACAGTGCTGGCGCTGGGTGCGATCGCCCTCGGTGTCGCGCTCGGCCTTGCGGTGCAATTGATCCATGGCGCCGCACTCGACGAGTTCGGCCGCGGCATGCGCGAGTTGGCCGGAGAGGCCGACCTGCAGGTCAGTGGCGGGCGCGAGGGGTTCGACGAGCAGCTCTATCTGACCCTCGCGCAGCGTCCCGAAGTGGCCGAAGCCAGCCCGGTGCTGGAGGTCGAGGCGCGCTTGCCGGTCATGGCCACGAGCCTGCGGGTGATCGGGATCGATCTGTTCCGGGTCGCCCGTGTGCAGCCCGCGCTGCTGCCCGCGCCCGATTCCGCTGCGGACGGGGGCATCGACCGCTTCGCCGCGCTTCGACCCGGGACGGTGTTTCTCAGCGCCGCAGCGCGGGAAAAACTCGTCGCCGAAGGCTCACTGACGGTGCAGACCGGTACGCGCACATTCGCATTGCGGATCGGCGGCTCGGTGCCCGGCGCAGGCCTCGGCCAGGCGCTGGCGATCATGGACATCGGTGCCGCCCAGGACGCGTTCGACCGTGTCGGGCGGATCACCCGCATCGATCTCAAGCTCGCCTCCGGCGTGTCGCGGACCGCAGCCGCGGCCGCGCTGCAACCCTTGCTGCCGGTCGGTGTTTCGCTGGCCACGCCGGACAACCCGGAGGCCGAGGCCGCTGCGCTATCGCGCGCCTACCGGGTCAATCTGAGCATGCTCGCGGCCATTGCGCTGTTGACCGGCGGCTTTCTGGTGTTCTCCACCCAATGGCTGTCGGTGGTACGACGCCGGCGCGAGTTCGCCCTGCTGCGGGCGCTCGGCATGGCCAGACGCACCTTGCTCCACGGCTTGTTGCTCGAGGGCGCGGTGACCGGCATTGCAGGCGGGCTGGCCGGCGTCGGGCTCGGCCATCTGTTCGCCGGGCTCGCGTTCCGGCTGATCGGCGGCGATCTGGGCGCGGGCTACTTCGAGGGCGTCCGCCCCAGCCTCCAGTTCTCGCCGCTGGTCAGTGCGGCCTACCTTGCGCTGGGCATGGTGGCGGGGGTCACCGGCGCATGGCTGCCGGCGCGCGAAGCGTCACGGACCGCGCCGGCTTCCGCGCTCAAGGCGGGCGCGGGCGAAACCGCGGCATTGAGCGCCGGCCGGCCACGAGGCAGGCTGACCCTGATCGCCCTCGCGCTTGCCGTTGCCGCGAGCCTGCTGCCGCCGATCGCGGCCATGCCCATCGGCGGCTATCTGTCGGTTGCCTTGCTGCTTGCCGGTGCAGTGCTGGTGTTGCCCGGGGCCACGCACGCCGCGATGCACGTGCTGGCCCTCGGGAACAGTGCGATCTGGCGCCTTGCCCACGGCCGGCTGTCGGCTGCCCCCGGGCAGGCGGTGGTGGCCGGCGCGGGGGTGGTGGCGAGCGTGGCGCTCGCCGTGTCGATGGCGATCATGGTCAGCTCGTTCCGGGTTTCGGTGGACGACTGGCTGACCGCCGTGCTGCCCGCCGACCTCTACCTGAAGGCGTCGTCGTCGTCCGCGGAGAGCGGCTTTTTCGATCCCGCAGCCGTGGCCCGCATCGAACGGATTGCGGGCGTCGCCTCGATCGACACCGTACGGGCGGTCAACCTGCGGCTGATCGACGGGCGGCCGCCGGTGACCCTGATCGCTCGTTCGGTCGACCGCGGCTGGGGGTTGCCGCTGGTCGCAGGAAGCCGGATGCCAGCTGCCGAGGGAGAAAACCGTACTCCGGCGGTGTGGGTTTCGGAAGTGGTGGCAGACTTCATGCGCCTGCAGCCGGGCAGTGCGCTGGACCTGCCGCTCGCGGGCAGGGCGGTGAGCTTTCGCGTCGCCGGTATCTGGCGCGACTACGCACGCCAGAACGGCGCGGTGATCGTGGACCGCGAGGTCTATCGGCAATTGACCGGTGACACCCGGGTCAATGATGTGGCCATCCGCGTGGGCGAGGGCGAGACTGTCGCGACCGTGGCCGGGGAATTGCGCGCCGCGTTTGGCGACGAGTTGATCGAAGTCGCGCTGCCGGGCGAGATCCGTGCGCTTAGCCTGCAGATCTTCGATCGTACCTTTGTGGTGACCTATCTGATGGAGGCAGTGGCCATCGTCATCGGACTGTTCGGCATCGCCACCACCTTTGCCGCCCTGGCCACCGCACG
This sequence comes from Azoarcus sp. Soil_N_20, assembly GCF_057656155.1. Classification (NCBI taxonomy): domain Bacteria; kingdom Pseudomonadati; phylum Pseudomonadota; class Betaproteobacteria; order Rhodocyclales; family Zoogloeaceae; genus Azoarcus; species Azoarcus sp. Soil_N_20. The sequence continues at coordinate 291,351 of NZ_JBDGKX010000007.1, forward strand.
CCGGGGCGAGTTCGGCATGTTGCGCCACCTCGGACTGACGCGCGCCGAGATCGGCCGCCTGATCGCGATCGAGGGCGCGCTCACCGCCGCGGTCGGGGTCGGGGTGGGCGTACTGGCCGGCGGCGGCATTGCGTGGGTCCTGATCGAGGTCATCAACCGGCAGAGTTTCCACTGGACCATGGACTTGAATGTGCCGATCGCCGGACTGGTGCTGTTTTGCACCGGAATGATCGTGCTCGCCGCGCTCGTGGCGCGTCTGGCCGGGGCGCGTGCGATGCGCCGCTCGGCAGTGCTCGCTGTGCGGGAGGACTGGTGATGCGGGGACGGACGAGAGGGATGCTGACGGTCTGGATCGGCGGGGCAATAGCGAGCGTGGCGCTCGCCGTCGGCGCCGCCGCTGCGGACACCGACACGGGCAGAGACCGGGCCGGGCCGCCCTATCCGGCGGTCACCCCGGGCGTCAGCCCGATTTTTCCGCGTGATCACGGCGCTCATCCGGATTTCCGCACCGAGTGGTGGTACGTCACCGGCTGGCTCGCCGACCAACACGGGGTGGAGCGTGGCTTTCAGGTCACTTTTTTCCGGGTGCGGCCGCGCATCGCAGAAGGTGGCGACAGCCGCTTCAACCCGACCCAGCTGGTACTGGCTCATGCCGCGGTGGCCGACCCTGCCGTCGGTCGGCTGATGCACGCCGAACGTGCCGAGCGCGTGTTGCCGCCGCTGGTCCGCGCGGAAACCGCCCATACCGGGGTTAGGGTGCACGACTGGTCGCTGCGCTGGGTCGACAATGGAGCTGAAGGCGGTGAGGGAGGCGGCCACTACCGCGCCCGCATCAGCGCAGGGGAGTTTGCCTTCGATCTGCGTATCGCGCCGACCGGAGCACCGGTGCTGAACGGGGCCGGAGCCTACTCGCGGAAGGCACCGAGTCCGGAGCATGCCAGCTACTACTACAGCCGACCTCAGCTCACCGTCGAGGGCGAACTTCGCCTGCAAGGTGCCAATACGACGGTAAGCGGCAAGGCCTGGCTGGATCACGAGTGGTCCAGTGAAGGCCTGGCGCCCGACGCCAGGGGCTGGGACTGGATCGGCATCAATCTGCATGACGGCGGATCGCTGATGGCGTTCCGGATACGGGGCGCGGACGAGGCGCCGATCTGGGCCGCGGCCACCTTGCGCGCACCCGATGGCAGCATCCGGCTGCTGCAGCCCGAAGAGCTCAGCTTCAGCCCCCGGCGGCGGTGGCGTTCGGCGCGCTCGGGCGCGGTCTATCCGGTGGAGTGGACACTGCGGCTGTCTCCGGCAGGCGGAGAGACTGCGCGCACGATGCGCATTTCGCCGATGATGGACGATCAGGAACTCGACAGCCGGCGCTCGACCGGCGCCATCTACTGGGAAGGCGCAGTCCGCCTGCACGAAGGCGAAGGCCGCGATGAGGTGGAGATCGGCAAGGGCTACCTGGAGATGACCGGCTATGCCGAACGGCTCGAGATGTGAGGTCGGACCTCAATCCGTCAGCGCTTGGGCCGGCATCATGAGGTCTCCCTGGCCGTAATCGAACCCATAGTCGCGCAATGCAGCCAGGATCAAGTCGTCTTCCACTTCGGACGCAATCGTCGGAATCGACAGCGCAGCGGCCATTCCGCACAGTGCCTGGGCGAGGTTGCACCCGGCCTCGAGGCCATAGGATTCGATCAGGGTCTTGAAGCTGATCTTGACGAAATCGGGCCGCAGCGAGCGCAGCAATCCGGTCGAAGCGCCGTCGAGTTTTTCGAGGGCGATGCCGATACCGATCTGCCGTGCTTCGGCTGCAAAGCGCGCCGACTCCTCGGGCGATTGCTCGACCAGTTTTGCAGGAAATTCAAGGACCAGAAGCTCGGGCGGCAATGCGGCGCCATTCAACACCGCTTGCAACTGCGGCCAGTAGCGCTCGCCCTCCAGTACCGACGCTGCGCTCAGGTTCAGACTGAAGCGCTGCCTCGGTGACGCCGTACCCGCCTGGCGCGAGAACATCAGGCAGGCCTGCTCCGCCACCCACAGGTCGAGTTCGATGCACGTCGTGGCCGATTCGATATCCGAAAGCAGATCACCAGGTGACTGCGGCACGCCATCTGCATCCTTGAGGCGCAACAGAACCTCCACCCACTCCGATCGGGTTTCGCCGTCGAGCTTGAGGATGGGCTGCTGATAGAGACAAAGCCGGGAAAAATCGACGCCGCCGGGAAATGCCGCGGCGGCCAGGGCGATATCGGTTTTGCGGCGGCCGCCGGGAGGCTCGATCTCGTGCTCCATCACCCGGTTGCGGCCACCTCTTTTCGCCGCATAGCAGGCGAGATCTGCCGCCACCAGCAGTTCGGATGCGCTGCTCACCCGGCCATCGACGCGCACCAGACCGACGCTGGCGCCGACCGAGAAGCGTCGCCCCTCCCAGTGGAAACGGAAGGTCGACACCGCCTCGCGCAGATCCTCGGCAAGTCGGCGAGCGTCGTCAGCGCTGCAGTCGTGCAGGATCAGGGCGAACTCGTCTCCGCCAATGCGACTGATCAGATCACCCGTCCGCACCCGATGCGCGATCATGCGCGCGATGCTCTTCAGCAATTCGTCGCCGGCGGCGTGTCCGCAGGTGTCATTGACGATCTTGAAGCGATCCAGATCGATGAAGCACAGCGTTGCCTGATCACCGGCCCGCCGCGAGCGATTTACCGCCTCTTCGAGCGCCTGCTCGAAGGCCCGTCGGTTGGGCAGTCCCGACAACGGGTCATGAAGCGCCTGGTGCGCGAGCTGGGCGGTGGCTTCATCGATCCGGCCCTGCAAGTCCTTGTGCGCGTGCGCGATCGACCTGGCCATCGTATTGAAACCTTGCTGCAGCGACCGCAGTTCGTCGCTGTTTGCATCATCCGGGACCGAAGCATCCAGATCGCCGGCGCTGATCCGGCGCACCGCCTCGACCAGCCGTGCGAGCGGAATCCCGACCGCAGCCGCAAGGCGAGACGCGAGTACGCCGGCCAGGCCGAGGCCGACGATGAACAGGAAGAAGGTGGAGATCACGATCTCGCGTTTGCGCTGTGCCAGGGGCGTGGTATCCAGCTCGACATAGACCCAGCCGATCGTATCCAACACAGGTCCCGCCAGACTCCGAAGCTGTGGCTCGAGCACATCGTCGATCACCATCGGCGCCGAGATCACCGGCGCCGCAAAACCGAGTCGATTGCCGGCGTGGACGATGCTGCGGGCTTCACGGCTGGACGTGATCAGCGCGGTCTGCACCGGCTGCATCCGGCCACTCACCGCGATCAGGGTGCCCTCGGAATCGTAGATTGCGGCGGCGGCCACGTCGGACTGCTCCAGAACGGCCTGCAACAGGCCGGTCTGGGTTCCGCGGTTGCCCGAGATGACGCCATACTCGGAGGCGGGTGCAAGGAAGCTGACGATTGCAATTCCGCGATCGTGAAGTGCCTCATCCATGGCCTGCGCGCCGCGCAGCAGAAACAGCGCGATGATGCCGGCGGCGAGCAGCGCGGCAGGCAGGAGCCCCACCGCAAGCAGACGCTGTCGAAGGCTCAGTTTCCGCAGCAATGTCATGGTGTCACCTTGCGCCCGACACGCTCGACAAGCACCTCGTCATCGGGAACATCGAGTCCGAGCGCACGCGCCACCTGACGGTTTACCTCCAGGGAAAAACGTCGGGGCGATTGAATGGGGGGTAGCTCGATCGTGTTCCCGCTCAAGGTACGAAGCCAGTCGGCGACGTCACCTGCGACATCCTCCGGAGAGCTGAAAACCGCGGCAAGCGCACCTGCCTCGACATAGGCGTGCGAGTAGGCAAGGATCGGTCGCCGGTAACGGTAACTGGTCAGCAGGATGGTGCGCGCAGAGGATTGCGAAGCAACGATCGGATCGGGAATCATCAGCAGGGCGTCGCTCGCTTCAAGTAAATGTTCAAGCTGCGGAAGCAGTTCACCGGGAGAACCGACCCGGCGGGTCACCAACTTCAGCCCGGTCTCTGTTGCAGCAGCAGCGAAACCGCGTTCGACGCCGGAGGCCCCCGTTCCGGTCAGCATCCCCACCTGGGTTATGCCGGGAGCGACCGCGCTGGCGAGACGCAGGTGTCGTATTGCGGGTTGGTCGAGCACGATCGCCGACAACGATGCGCCGGCATGGGCAGCGCCGAGCGCATCGATCTGGGCACGACTGACCAGTACCGCCATGGTCGGCCGCCGGAACCGTGCAAGCACTTCCTGGGTAACCTGGGCGCCAACCGCAATGATCAGATCGGCGCGTTGCAGCACCTGCTGGTCGAGGCCGTTGACGCTGTCACCCGCTTCGGTCAAACGATGTGGCACCGTCAACCCGCCAAGCAGGTCGCGAAACTGCCGATGCGGCCCCGAAGGTTGGGATAGGACAACGGCGACCTCAAGCGCCCGAGCCGGGGAGGCAAACAGGATAACGGAGAGCAATACGGCCGCCAGGAGACGATGGCGCCAGCACGGTCGCATCCAGGCAATCATCGCAACCGGCGGGACTTTGTAGACGACAGAACAGGGGTGGCGGAGAGCAGGCACTCGATGGCCAAACGGCGGCGATGGGTCGCAACGGCAACGGACCCCGTGGCGAGATCCGGGAATTGTGCGGTGCATCCAATCGCCATCAACCGAGTACCCCGTATAGCCCATGTGCTTGTCGATGAAGGCTCTCACGGCGCAAGCGCCGAGGTCAAGCAACGGTTTACCGCCCGTGCGGCAAAGCCATCCATCGGCGGGCAATGTGTATAATCCCGGCCACGTTTGGGCATCCACCTTGCGAGGGTGGCGGAATTGGTAGACGCACTGGATTTAGGTTCCAGCGCCGCAAGGCGTGAGAGTTCGAGTCTCTTCCCTCGCACCACCAGTAACGACGCGGGTTTCAGCGTTTTGAACACTGGTTGCGATAGCCGATTCGCGTAACTATGGGGGAAATTTGGGGGAGTATCCCCCGACCGCTCCCCCGCATTTGCTGATCAGTGCGGCTTTGGTTACTGTTTGCTCACGGCATCAACGAGGGCAGGGCAGTGGCCTACATCGAGAAGCGCACCAGCAAGAACGGCACGACCTACCGCGTGCAGATCCGCGTCAAGGGACAACCGCCGGAGTCTGCATCCTTCGACCGGCTGACAGATGCCCGCACCTGGGCAGCACAGACCGAATCGGCGATCAAGGCCGGCAAGCACTTCGGTGCAGCCAAGCGCCGCACCTTCACCGAGCTGGCCGACGAGTACCAGGCCGCTATCACCGCCGGTGCCGACGCGCTCAAATCCTCGCAGGCCCAAGTAGGCCACCTTGCCCGCTGGCGGGAAGAGTTCGCCGGCCTTGTGATTGAAGACATCACGCCGCAGCGCGTCGCCAAGATCCGCGACACCCTTCTGACCGAGAACACCAAACGTGGGCTGCGCTCGCCCGCCACTGTCAATCGTTACCTAGCAACGCTGTCGTCCTGCTTCACCCATGCGGTGAAAGAACTGCAATGGGTGGAGCGCAACCCGGTCGTGCGTGTGAGCAAGAACAAAGAGGCAAGCGGCCGGGTGCGCTACCTGACCGACGACGAGCGCGTGCGGCTGCTGGACGAGTGCAAAAAATCCCGCAATCCCCACCTCTATACCGCTGTGGTTCTGGCGCTATCCACCGGCGCCAGGCAAGACGAGATCATGTCCTTGCGCTGGCCCCAAGTCGATTTTGCACGGCAGACCATCCTGTTACTCGACGGAGAAACGAAGAACGGAGCGGGCAGGGTGCTGCCACTCACCGGCGAGGCGCTGGCGCTGCTCAAGGCTCGGGCGAAGGTGCGCGACCTCAAAGACGACCGTGTCTTTCAGGTGCCGTCCACGGTGCGCGCCTTCGGCAGCGTCAGAACGGCGTGGAACTCGGCGATCGAGCGGGCAAAGATAAGCGATTTTCGGTGGCACGACCTGCGCCACACCGCTGCATCGTATCTGACCATGGCCGGCATCGGATCAATGGAAGTCGCCAAGATCCTGGGCCACAAGACATTGCAGATGACTGCCCGATACTCGCACCTGAGCCCTGAACGCACCGTGGAGGTAGGCACCGTGCTGACGGATCGGCTCGGGCTCTCGGGGAAGGCCAAATGAGCAACACCGCCGCCAGTCGGACACTGGCAAGCGGGCAGACGACGGTCTAGACCACCGTCGCCGCCCTGACCGATCAGTGAAAAGGAGCTTCACATCATGGCTACAGCAGAAGGTAACACCGAGTTCCAGCGATTCGCTACCGAGATCAGCCACGAAACCTTCCGGATAGATGCGCTTTTGATCGGCGCCCGCGCCCTGGCGACTTCGACACTCGAAAGCAGCGACCGGCACGCACACGAAGCTGCGCTCAATATGGAAATTCTCCTGGATCTAGCGTCTGCTCGCCTTGATTCGATGCGCGCGGCCGCTATCAGTGCGACCGACCCGGTAACGCAAGCCCGACCCTGACCACCACCAAGGAGAATCACCATGACCCGCCAACCCGAGCCCGACATCGTTGAGCTTATCCTCAAGGCCCTCCGCAGCCGCGGGTAACAACCGCCAGTCGGAAACTGGCAAGCGGGCCGGCGCGGTGCTGGAACACCGGCCGGCCCTGACCACAAACGCAACCACTAGGAGATTGCGACTATGGCCGACATCAATTCTACCGTCCGAAATCTTCCGCCCGCGCCACTTCGATTGGCACCCCCCGCAAGATGCGGCGAGACCATCGAAGCGCTTGAATGCCTGCTGAACGAAGCGCGCCGCGGGCAGATCATAGGCATCGCCTTCGTGGCCATGTACCGGCAGCGGGAGTTCATCGTGAATACCGCCGGCGAGGCCTATCGAAACCCGACGTTCACACGAGGGGTGGTGAGGGCTCTGGATGATCATCTCAGCGGGTTGGTACACGGGCGATGACCACCACCCGCCCGGCGCGCGCCGGGCATGATCACGCCGCCCCTACCTCGACGGAGGGAAAAGCCGGACACCCTGCCGGCCTGGGGTGGCACCTTTCAACAGGGTTCGCCGCATGGGTGGGTGATGTCCGAGTTTTTCCTTACTCCTCACCGTAAAGAGGTCTTGGCCGGTTTATACAGTCGCAAGCCCCCCGATCTCGTCGCCCGCTTTATAGACCTATGCGAGCGTGAAATTGTCGCCTGGCTGAAGAGCGACCCTGCTGGCAACGAGATCAGGTCCGCCGACGCGATCGAGCAGATTGCAGAGGTGCGCGACAAGGCTCGAGCGTTGTTTCACGCTCTGAAAGCGCTTGATTCGGGCGTTAGTTTTCTGCTGTTCAATCGCCTACTCACGAACGGAGACGGCGGGGCGAGCCAACATGATATCCGACAGGCCGCGGCGGAGGAGGCGGAAGCAGTGGGGGGACTCGCGGAGGCCGCTACCTATTGCCATGAATGGTCGGAAGGACCCATATCCAAGCGCGCTGTTCAAGACCTCTGCGACCGATTTACCCGCGTTCACCGCGACACATTCTCGGCCCTTCCTTCATCCAACTTCGAGGGCGTGTTCTTGAATTTCTGCGGAGAAATTGCGAACGACATAGTGCCATATCTGCCGGCGAGCTTTGACTTGACAAAGGAGAAGCGTGGGATCTCCCGCAGAATGGTCGAACGTTCCCGCGCCCGGTTTGGCCCCCGCGCGGACCCGCTCGAATGAGCCGTTCAACTGACGCGCACAACTGAAATGAACCGTGCTCGAAAAGTCGGAAACAAAAAGGAAAACAGGCACTAAGAAACAGGGGGGATATTGCGAAACTGGCGGCGTCGTAACTAACTACAGGTGCCCGCCGCAATGGAACAGCAAACACAGCACGCCGCCCCCCTGGCTACTCTGCAACCTCGTCGCCGCGTGGCGACCGTGGCCCAAACTGCCGCAGTCTATCCGGCCTTCACTCAGGCCGCGCTGCGCGACTTGATCTTCAAATCGGCAGATCGCTTCAACTCGCGGGGCGATCGCATTTCTGGCAATGGCTTGGCCGAGGCCGGCGTCATTATCCGCATCGGGCGGAAGGTCCTGATCGACCTTGACGCCTTTGAATCTTGGCTGGATTCGCGCACTTCTTCGCACTGAGGGAGTGCGACGACCATGACAGCAGAAAAACGAAACGGCGCCCCCCGCCAAGAGCGCGCCGCTGAAAACCAACACCTCAATTCTACTTCATACGCTTGGATTCCACCTCACGGGATGGATTGCTACGTCTGCCACTCCAACCTCAGCGCCGCTGGTTTTGACTCCGGCCAGGATAAGCTGGTGCAGGTCTGGCGCCGCGGCGAAATATCCATCGCGGTCGGCGTGTGCCAGGAATGCACGGCTCGTGCTGAAAGGGAAGATGGCAGCACGGATGCACTGATTGCCGACATACGGGCGACCTACCAGGCTTCATCCTTCACCTCTGGTGAAACCCCGGAATGCCCTGATCCAGCCGCAACATCTTCACCGCAGCTCACCCTTTCCCGCCGCCTGCCGCGCCCCCACGGCCGCAAGCATCCAGCATACGGTGCGCGCCTCGCGGCATCGCCGCCGCCTGGCCATTGCTCGATCACGATCGCAATCGGGTGGGAGTATGCGAAGAAGCTGCCGCACCCTCTACTGGTAGTGCAGCCGGACGACCAGCCCGCAAGCTTGCGTTTTGATGTCGCGGCCGGCCGTGAAGTGCGCATTGCACATCCGGATAGCACCGATCCCGCCTGGCTGCTGACGCTCGCACAAGCCTTGATCGATGATGGTGCGGCGCTTGTTGAGCTTGTCATCTTCCCCCCGCGGCCTGGCGCAACTGTGACCGAGTCCCTTTGCGTAGTCCCCGAGTCCGCTGCATGACCGCGCCGCTGCACAAGCTTGTCATGCAGGAGGCGGCGCCAAAGCCGCCCGCCATGTGGCCGGCGGGCATGTCGGGCAGTGTTGCCAACCTGATCGGAACGCCCGCGCCCGACGTGCATTGGTTCGCGCACTTCTCGTTGCTCGCATACCGCGCCCACCTTCTGACCGGTGCAGGAGGATCGAGCAAGACGCGCGCCCTGTACCACCTTGCCAGCGGCGCAATCACCGGCCGGGTGCCTTGGGGTTGGAAGATCGAGCGCCGAGGAGCTGCTGCCCTTTTTCTGGCCGAAGACACGATCGAGAATGTCCACCGGACCCTGCACGCAATCATCGAGTTCAGCGACATCACCGCCGAAGAGGCGCAGCTGATCGCAGAGAAGCTCTATGTCTTTCCCCTGGCCGGGAAGGATGTCCGGCTGCTCGCAAACGTGTCTGGCATGCTGATCGAAACAGAAGCGGCCGCGGGACTTTTTGCCCGCTGCAAGGCAATTCCTGACCTGGTATTCATCGGGCTCGATCCGGCCCTTGCGCTGACCGAGGGCGACGAGATGAACCCCGCTCATCAGCGCCGCCTGGGAGAGCTTGCGGACCGCCTCGCGATCGAGTCGCAGGCCTGTGTGGTGCTCACCAGCCACGCGGCCAAGGCCATCCAGAACGCGGACGAAGTGGGTAGCCATTCATCGCGCGGCAGTGGTGCGATCACCGACGCCGTCCGCGGTGAATTCACGATGCGGACGATGACCGCCGACGAGGGCCGGAAGTTCGGCATCACCGAGATCGACGTGCGGAAGTCGTTCGTACAGCTCACGGCGACCAAGGGCAACGAGCTCCCCCCGTCTGCCTTCTCGCCCGTGTGGCTCAAGCGTGGCCCGGGTGGCGTGCTCGAGCTGGCAGACCTTACCGCGCCAACGAGCGACCCGGTAGGTCCACGCGAGCGCAGTGCACACGAGATCCTGCGACGACTTGCCGCCACCTCGACGCCAGCATTGAAGGATTGGCGCGACGCCTGCGCCGCCGAGGGCTTGTTGACCGGGGCTACGCCGGATGCCAGGAAGAAGGCGATGGACCGTATCCGGGAAACCCTCGCCTTTGCCGGGCTCGTGCAGCGGGGCATGAGCGCCGGCGTCTGGCTGCCGACGCCGGAAGAACAATGAAGGGACATCCCACGCGAAGAGGGACGACAGGGACACCCCCCTATAGGGGGATGTCCCTGTCGTCCCTCTTCTTCGCGTCCCGACTGTCCCTGTTTTGTCCCTCTTTTGTCCCTCTCATGTCCCGCAGCGGGGGCCCCTATGGACAACCGATGCGCAAGGGTGCGTAGAGGCATTTTTTTGATGTAGCCAGTGATGAAAAAAACTACTGAAATATTGACTTCTTGACTGACAAGATGACGACCGACCAGGAGACACCCCTCGATGATGAGCAAAAAGAACCCGCGTCAAGTTCGCAGCCGATGCTGCCGTTCGACCCTCAGAGCCTGGTCTCGATGCGAGTTCGACCGGCTCAGTTTTCGCGCATGTGCCAGGTCTCGAAACAGGCCGTTTCCGACTGGATAAAGCGCGGGATTGTTACCCTTGGCCCGGATGGTTGCGTCGACCCGGTCGTAGCCAGCCGGCAAGTTTTCGAGAACACCAACCCGGATCGACTTCGGGCGCGGTTGTTTAAGGGCCTGGCGCGCGATGTTCCCGAGTTGCAAGAAAAAAATCGCGAGCTGAAGGTTGAACTGCGAGCTGCCCGCGTCCAACTGAAGGAGTCCGCCGCGGCCCGCGCCGCGCTTGCTGTTGAACTCGACCGGGTAAAGGCGGCGCGACTGCACCCGGATGAGGTGGCCGAGCGCGTGTCCGAATTCATTGACGCGGCGGTGCATGAGTTCGCCGCGCTGTCGGCAGCTCATGCAGCTGGCAACCTGGAGGACGCGCTCGACCGCCTGTCCGCCCGGACCTTCTACCGGCTCACCCTCGAAGAGATGGCCGATGTGTACGGCTCAATTGACCCGCTCCAGTCAGACGGTGAGGGCGACACCGATGATTGACCTGGATGCTCCGCAGCTTCAGCGAGTCATTGATGCCATCGGGCCGACCGGACTACTGGCGCTGCTCGGCTTCTCCGACGGCCGGCTGTCGGTATATGTGCCCGACAAATTCCGCACCACGCACCCGCTTTGCCTGCTCCTCGGCGAAGCCCGCTATTTGCGCCTGGTCGCCGCAGCTGGCGGGGAAACCGTCAGCCTTCCTGGCCATTCTTCGAGCATCGCCCGAGGGTGGCGACTGCGCATCGTACTCACCGGCCTGCGTGCCGGGACTCAAACCGGTGAAATTGCCGCGGCGGCCGGCGTGTCCACCACTCGCGTTCGACAGATTGCCCGCGCGCTCGGCACACCTGAAATCGGCCCACAGGCTGCGAAACAGGCCCAAACCCATCATGACCGCTCGAAACAATGCGAGGCCGATGACATGCCCAAAGACACCCCCATTGATGACGGAACCGCCTCGTACGAGTCCACACCGGGGCTCTACCGGCTTGCGTCTGCGGCAAGCCGAATCGGGATGAGCGCCGAAGCGCTCTGCCTGGCGTGTGATGCCGGAGACGTACCGATCACCGTTTTGCGCATCGGCCCGCGCGGCCTGCGCTACGTTCGTAGCACCGAACTCGAATCATTCCTAAGGAGCCAACCCCATGAATGACACAGCTTGGCGCGCAGCTGCCCGCCAAAAGGCAATTGGATTGATCACCGCGAGCGCCGCGCGATCAGCGCAGCACAACCAACTCTCGGATTACGCCCAAAAAATCCGCGGCGAGATCACCGCCGCAGAACTTCGGGTCGAGTCCGTGCGCCGGGCCGTCGTTCCGCGCAAGCCACACGAGCCTGAAATCGACTTCGTCGCGCGCGCCGAGAAGGACGTTCAGGATCTACGTGATCTGCACGCCGACGTGCTGCAGCAGATGGCCGTCATGAGCGACCCGGCCGCAATCCGCCTCGGCTTCGAAGCGCGCCAGCTCGCAAGAAACCTCGAATTGATCGGAGACGTTTGAACATGAATGAACACCTGAACGCCCTGCGCGCCGAGATTGCCAGTCTCACGGCGCAGATCAAACAGACCAAGGCCGCTCCCGTGCCCATGGACGTCGCCATGTCTTCACTGAGGAGCTCCATTGACCGACACCGCGCCCGGTTCGAGACCGCGATGGCGAACCTGGCAAGTGGTCTCGCCTACGCCAAGCGCAGCGGCCCGCACGTCGAACATGTGGACGAGATCGTTTTCGGGTGGCTGGCGCACCTTCACGGTGAAGAGCTTCTTTCGGACCTGGAAACCCGCGCCGAAGCCATTCGCACCGCGGTCGGCCTTGAAGCGATGCCGCTGGACACCCGCGAGCGGCGCGCGATGGAACTGCGCCGGGCACTTTACGAACTCGAGATTGAAGAAGAGAACATCGCCGTCGCCACCGGAGCGGCCCGCCGTGACGATGTGACCGTGGCCGCGGTGCTCGGTGTGCCGTTCGATATTGCCGCCAAAGTTGGAGGAATTCCCCAATGACCGTGAAAATTGCAAACCTCGTTGCGCTGGCCCCGGCGCCCCTGCTGGCCTTCCTCGACGAAGCAATTCGAGCCGGGCGGGAAATCACCGTTCAGGCCGAGATCGCCGCCGACTACACCGCGGCGCTGGACCGCGCGGCAAAGGCCGCCGATCGCGCTCGCGCCGTGGAGCGCTCCGACATCGTGGCGTCCTGCTACGGAAGCAAGCGCCCGAAAAACAGCCTGCGTGCCATTGGCCTGCGCGTGCTGGCCGAGGCCGACGCGATGGACGGCGCGCCGACCGCCTCGGCCGCATTCCTCGAAGCCCTGGAGGCGCTATCCGACGCCGGCGAAATCCTCGCACGCGGCGCGGTGGCAGCTGCCGCACCGACCGCACCGACCGCAGTGGCCATGTCGCGGCGCAGGTTCCAGTAACCGCCGCGCGCCCAGGACCCGACCATGAAAGCCACTCAGGATGTAACCCTTCGCATCAGCACCGAAACCGCCGGCGACACCGGCGTCAAGTCGCTGGCCGATGAGATCGACCGGTTGTCTGAATCGGGCGGCGAGCTCGCCCCGCAGTTTCGCGCGCTGGCCGAGGAGATGCGCAAGATCGAGCAGACGCAAGGTCTGGTCGAGAGCTTTGCCAAGCTGAAGAAGGAAACCGGTGATGCGGCGGTGGCGCTCGAAGCCGCGCAGGTCAAGGCGCAGGCGCTGGGCAAGGCCTTTGCCACCACCGAGAACCCGAGCCGCGCGCTCACCGCCGAATTTTCCCGCAGCCGCAACGAGGTCCAGAAAGCGGCCGTCGCCCTGCAGGCGAAGCAGCAGGCGCTGCAAAAGATGCGCGGCGACCTCAAGTCCGCCGGTGTGGACACGAAGAGCCTGGCCGAAGCCGAACGGCGCCTGCGCGAAGAACTGGTGCAGATGCAGGAGAAAGGGCAGGTCGCCACCCAGGTGCTCGGCGAGATGGGGCAGGAGGCAAAGCAGGCCGGTGGCCATGTCAAGCAGCTGGCTACCGACGGCGAGAGCGCAGGGCAGGCGTTCGCGCGTGCTGGTGCCAACTTCGTGGCCGGTACCGCTGCGCTGAAGGGGCTTCAAGTCACCTTCGGGCCCGCCATTCAGAAGAGTCGTGAATTCGGCCGCAGCATGGCCGAGGTCTCGACCTTGCTCGACGATACGAGCGGTATTCCGCGGCTGTCCGCTGGCGTGCGCGAACTCTCGCGTGCCTTCGGCAGCGATGTACAGGGCAATGCCGCGGCGCTCTACGGCATCATCAGTGCGCGGGGAAAAGATGCCGCCGCTGCCATGGGTCTGCTGGCCCAGTCCAACAAGCTCGCGATCGGCGGGGCGACCGGGGTCGATGTGGCGGCAAAGGGGCTTGCCAGTACGCTGAACGCCTATCAACTTCCGGCTTCCAGTGCGGTGGATGTCTCCGATGCGCTTTTCATTGCGATGAAGGGCGGCTCCACAACGGTGGGCGAGTTGGCCGGGAGCATCGGAAATATTGCACCGCTCGCCGCACAGACGGGCGTGAGCGTTGACGAACTTCTGGCCTCGATCTCGGCCCTGACGACCAGTGGTCTCGGCACTTCGGTGGCGATGACACAGATTCAGGCCATTCTCACTGCGGTGGTGAAACCGAGCAAGGAAGCAGCCGACCTCGCCGCCGAGCTTGGCCTGAACTTCGATCTTGCAGCGCTGAAGGCACAGGGCTTTGCTGGATTCCTCGAGTCAGTGCGCCTGGCAACCGGGGGCAGCGCCGAGCAGATGGCCGTGCTGCTGGGTAGCGCAGAGGCGATCAAAGGCACGTTGTCGCTCACCGGCAACCAGGCTGCAGCGTTCGCGAACATCCTCGACAACATGGCCAACAAGGCCGGCGCGACCGAGACCGCGTTGAAGAAGATGATGTCCGGTCCCGATGCGGATCTCCGCGAGTTCAATGCCGCGCTGGCGGATGCCGAGATTGCGCTCGGCAATGCCGTACTCGCCCTTACGCCGTTGATCGAGGCCGCCACCGGCGCGCTCAACGTGTTCAACGACCTGCCGGACGGCATCAAAAATGCAGTCGCCGCGCTGGGCGGATTGGCCGTTGCCGTGCCGGTGCTGGCGTTCGCGCTCCTGAGCTACAAGGCGGCCTGGCTGGCGTTGCGTAGTGCCATGATGATTCGCCCGGTGGCCGCCGCCGCAAGTGCTTCTCTGGCCTCTACGGCTGCGGTTGCCAGCACCTCGGCTGTCGCAATGACGCGCGCGGCGCAGGGCGTCACCCTGTTGTCGCGCGGACTCCGGATCCTGGCCGGGCCCGTAGGCATTGCCCTGGTCGCGCTCGAGCTACTGGTGCACGCCCTGACTGATACCGAGGCTGCAGCCGACAAGGCCTCCAAGGGCACCCGCGAACTGCCTGAGAGCTTGAAAAAAGAGGCCGAAGCCATCAAGGCCGCGGCGACGCAGATCGATGTCGAGCAGCAGAAGCGCCTGACGGCCGAGAAAGCGTTTGCCAATCGCCTCATCCAGGCGAAGAACGAAGAAGCGGCGCGGCTACGTGTCACGCTCAATACGCAGGTTCAAGCCTACCGGGCGGCCGAAGCGGCCATCGACGCGGCGAACAAGAAGCGGCTGGCCGCGGAGGCGCGATCGCAAGGCCTGGCGAAATCGAACAAGGAGTTCGTCGACGGGCTCGGACAGAAAAAGCAGGGCAACGGGGCCTCTGGCGTCGACGCGTCCGCTGAAATCTCGAAGGCCCGTGGGCTCGCCTTCAATGGTGACCTCGAGGGTGCGATCAAGCAGGCCGAAAAAGCCAAGGCGATCGTGCAACAGCTCGACCAGACGGGTGAGGAAAGCGCGTTTGTGTTGAAGTATCTGGGCAAGCAGATTGCCCAGGTGCAGGCCGAAGCGGCCGCTGGCCTAGAGCAGCAGGCCGAGGGCAACGTCACTGAAGAAAAAGCACGTGCCGCCGAGATCCTGAAGGTGATGGGTGAGACCGTGGCGCAGGCTGCGTTCCTCAAACAGATCGAGATTGGGTTCGACCAGGCCGGCGCCGAAACCTCGGCCGACGAACTGCGCGCCATGCTCCAGACGAAGCTGGCCAGTAACCCGATCGTGATTCCCGTCACGGTGGCGGATCTCGGCAGCAAGCCCGAGGACGGCGCGGTTGCGAATATTCTCGGCAGTGTCACCAAGAGAGCCTTCGGTGGGCCGCTCCCCGGCCTCGCCACCAGCGACCGCGCCGACAACGTGGTGTATCGCGGTACCCCGGGCGAGTGGGTCATCCAGCGACCCGCGGTGCGCCTGTGGGGCGACGACAACATGCGCCGCATCAACCGCGGGCAGATGCCGCGCTATGCCTACGGCGGCGAACTCGGCCAGCCATCCATGCTGCAGCGGGTGAGCATCCCCAGCGTGGACGCCAACGCCGGGCGACCTGCAGCAGGTACGCCGATCACCCTGCAATGGCCTGACGGCACCAGCGCCCAGGTGACCGCCGAGCAGTCTGTGGCCGATCAGATCGTCAAGACCTTCCGCCGTGCTGCCCTTGCAAGAGGCGGCCGGAAGTAATCGTTCAATGGCCGGGTGCGGGTCGCCGAAAGGCCCCGACGCTCCGTGTAGCGGGTTACACCCGGCCGCCCTATACCGTCCCGCCGCCGGATGCCTGAACGACTGGCAGGCCGCGGGGAAACTCCGGGGGAATTGAGGGCGCAAAGATGGCAGAAATATGCCAAATGAAGCTGATCCACCGAAGACATGGACCGGAACTCCTGAACGGCTCGGGGGAATTGTGGGGGAGTGCCCCACCAAAATCTGCAACAAACCACAACATTACACAATGTTACATGTCTCTCAAGACACTGTTTTTATTACTGCTTTGTGTTGTGAATTATTGTGGTTTGCCAATGACAAAAGGATTTAGGTTCCAGCGCCGCAAGGCGTGAGAGTTCGAGTCTCTTCCCTCGCACCACTTGGCTTTCAGCCGGTTATCCACAGGCTGTGGATAATCTACAAAAAGCCAGCCGATCTACAAAATTCATTTCACCGGTTTGACCTTATCACCTCTGCGGGAGCGCACGTAGGCCTCTGTCATGCCGCGAGTGGTGTGTCCGAGCAGCTTCTGCGCCTTGTCGAGCGCCTCCATGTCGCTGGCCGCTTTCGCCCGCAGGTCACGGAACTGGATTGCTCTGATGCGCTCGGCTGCCGCGGTGTTCGGCGCGGACTGCGCGGCCGCCTCGCGGGCCCGGTCGAAGCGGTGGCGCAGGCCAGACTTGAGCATCGGCTGGCCGCGCTCGTCGCAGATCAACGCCTGTGAGCGCACCCCGGCGATCGTCGCCTTGCGCGCTTTGATCCGATCGACCGGGGCTGCCAGGGCACCGGTCACCTCGATGCGCAGCTTCGCGTCGGTCTTCGCCTGCCTGAGTTCGATGCAGCCGCCGCGGATGTCCGTCTCCAAGATCTGCCGCAAATCCCCGGGGCGCTGCCCGATGAGGTAGGCGAGCTCGACTGCCTCGCGCAGCGGCTTGCCCGCGTGTTGGATGATCGCCGCGAGCTCGTCGTCGTCGACATACATCTTCCGGGCCCCCTCCTTGTGCCGGCGCACGCCGACGGTCGGATTCGGCGCCTTCGTCAGCCCGCGATCCCGGGCCCAATTCCAGGCCGCCGAGAACCACGCGATCTCGCGGTTCGCACGCACCTTCCCCTCGTCGCCGCGGATTGCGATGGGGGCCTTCCCGTCCTTCGCGCGCCTGGCGTTCGCTGCCTACTTCGCCTCCTTGGCCGCCTTCAGGCGTCAAATTGGGCGCCCCCGACATCGCCTTCCCGGGCCAGATGACAACCCATGCAGTCGAACAGGCGACCGTGGGTTCATTCCTTGAACAAATAAATGTCGTGCTCGGTCGGCATGCGCTCTCCGGATGTCGCGCCGGATGCTGTGCCGGTCCTGGCTCGGTTCGCAACCGAGGCGGTCAGGCGCTCGGTTTGGCAACCCTCAAGGGCATTCCTCATGGCGACGCCTCAAGCCGACTTCGAGACAGCCGGTTGGAGGATGCTGCGGCCGCTTCCATTTGATTCAAAATCCGTCTTAAATCTATAGGACAGGGGCGAGTCGGGCCAAACTGGCGGAGCCTCGATGAGCTGCAACCGATTCTGTCGATGATGGCGGCGCGATGGGACTTCTTGGGCATGGCGGCACGCGCCGAGCAGGTGAGAGTTCATTACCCGTTATGAAACAGGATGCAGCCAAATTTCGCACCGGTCGCATGAAGTCGCCGCTATGGGGTGTCGTGGCCAGCATTCTGTTCGTGGCCGTGATACTCGCTGTGCTGATTCGCTTCGGGGCTCACGAACAGGTGTTGAGCCTGCTCCGGTGGTTTGACGCACAGGGCGCGTGGACGCCGCTGCTTTTTGTCCTTGTCATGGCGGCGGTGGTCGTGCTGATGTTGCCGGGAGTGCTCTTCACCACCGGAGCAGGTTTCGTGTTCGGCGTCGTGGAGGGCACTTTTTACGTGGTAACGGGTACGACGCTCGGTGCCGCCTTGGCATTCCTGATCGCACGATATCTTTTCGGGCAGCGCGCCAGAGCGTTCGTCACCGCCCACGCCAGGCTCCGACTGGTGAGCGATGAATTGACGCCCCGTGGCTGGGAGATCGTGCTGTTGACACGTTTGATTCCGTTCTTCCCCAGCAAGGTCTCCAACTACTTTTTCGGACTGACCTCGTTCTCGTTGCGTGGTTTCGTCGGTGGTTCGCTGATAGGTTTCGTACCCTTCTCAATCCATAATGTATATCTCGGCTCGATCGCCGCCGACATCGCCACCCTCGGGGCGCGCGATCTTGACCGTTCGGCGCTGGAATGGGCCATTTACGGCACCGGCTTCGTTGCCACCGTTGTCGCGGTCGTTTATCTGAATCGGCTGGCGCGGCGCGCGCTGGCTCGCTATGCGGAAAGCGGTGCCCTCGAGGAGGACCTGCCGTGAGATGGATGAAATGGCTGCCGTGGCGTTTTGCCATTCGCTACGTTGCGCACAAACAGGGTTTTCTGGACCCCATCGCCCTGCTGGCGCGGCTGCACAGCTTCGCCCAGCCGTCCGAAGTGGGCGAACCCATAGAGCTGCTGCGTGCCGGCGTGGTGTTTCACGCCCGCGGTTTGATCAACAGCCGTGTCATCCAGCACAACCTGGACTGGGTCTGGCCTTACTGGATCGAACGGCAGTTCGATCCACGTGACGAGTCGTTCATTCCGCGCGCCTTCTCGATCACCCATATCAATCTCAGCCACCGCAACTGGACCGCCATCGGCTACCCGGATTGCCAGGAACTGCCGATTGTCGATCCGCGCGGTCTGCTGACGCCGTTTCTCGATGGCTGGTCATTGGACGGCTGGTTGATGAGCGAGGACGGACGGTGTCTGCTGCCGTCGCGCGAAGCCGATAGCCGCCAGTGGCAAGACATGAAACCGGGTGTTCGGGTAACGACCGAGACAGCAGCCACGGGACTGGCCCTGACCAGCAGCGCCTCGGTAGAGCTCGAATCGGGCATTCCGGTGTGCAAGTTGCGCTTGCATGCGCGCGCCGATTCGAACGCCTGGCTGGTGCTGGCGTTGCGCCCGCACAACCCGGAGGGCATCAGCTTCGTCCACCATCTCCGCCTGTCGGAGGAGCGCAATGCCTGGATCATCGACGACAAGCGGAAGGTGGAATTCAGTATCGCAGCGCGACGACATCACGTCTCCGACTACCGCAACGGGGACGTGCATATTCATCTCAAGGATCGGGACGATCAGCTTGAAGGCACATGCGATGTGGGCATGGTCACCGCGGCAGCGCTGTTTCCGGTCACGGGCGGCGGCGATGCAGAAATCACCGCATCCATTCCGCTCGCCGAAGCGTCAGGTAGCCTCGCCGCCGACGCCTGGAGCGAGGCCCAAGGCAATCATTGCAAGCTGATCTGCCCACAGCCACGTTATCAGTTTCTCTATGACGCCGCGGTGACTTCGTTGATTCTGCATTCGCCGGATGATGTCTATCCCGGCCCCTACACTTACAAGCGATTCTGGTTTCGTGATGCGGCCTTCATCATTCATGCCCTGCTGTGCGTCGGACTGACGGATCGCGCCGAACGCGCGCTGGGCCGGTTCCCGGCCCGGCAGACGACGCTCGGATATTTCCGGTCCCAGGAAGGCGAGTGGGATGCCAACGGCGAGGTGCTATGGATCCTGCAGCGCTACTCCGCGCTGACCGGACAACCACCGGGGTCGGAATGGAACGATCCCATGCGGCGCGGCGCTCGCTGGATCGTGCGCAAACGGCTCAGCGATGATCTGGACGCGCCGCACGCGGGATTGCTGCCGCCCGGTTTCAGCGCCGAACATCTCGGCCCCAACGATTATTATTACTGGGATGACTTCTGGGGGATCGCTGGCCTGCGCGCGGCGGCGGCAATGGTCGGGGGCCGCGATGCCGAACACGGTGACAACTTTGCGCAGGCCGCTGACGATCTTGCGGTGGCGGTGGATCGCAGCTTGGCAGGCTGTGCGCAACGGCTCGGTCGTCCGGCCATGCCGGCGTCGCCCTATCGGCGCCTGGACGCCGGCGCCATCGGTTCGCTGGCGATGGGCTACCCGGCACAACTCTGTGCGCCGGACGATCCCCGTCTGCTCGACAGCGTCGAATTCCTGCTCAGCCGCTGTCTGGTCAATGGTGCGTTCTTTCAGGACATGATCCATTCCGGCCTCAATGCCTACCTGACACTGCATATCGCCCAGGTTCTGCTACGCGCCGACGACCCGCGCCACCTCGAGCTGATGGATACGGTCGCCGCCCTGGCATCGCCGACGGGTCAATGGCCGGAGGCGATCCATCCACGCACGGGCGGCGGCTGCATGGGGGACGGTCACCATGTCTGGGCGGCAGCCGAGTGGGTGCTGATGATCCGCAACTGTTTCGTGCGCGAAGAAGGTGAACGCCTCGTGCTGTGCGCCGGCGTGCCTACACGCTGGCTCGAGCAGGATTCGCCGATCAGTTTCGGTCCGGCACCGACCGCCTTCGGCGCAGTATCGCTGCGCATCACGCCGGATTCCGCAAACCCGCCGCGCGTCGAGTGGCGAGGTGACTGGCATCGCACCGCGCCCCCGATCGAGATACGCCTGCCCGGCTTCATTCCGGCAAACGCCGACGCGGGCACGGATTCGATTACCCTCGCAAAAAAGGAAAGGTGACGCATGAACATCGTCCTGGTCACCAACACGTTCACCCCGCACGTGGGAGGTGTGGCGCGCTCGGTCGAGGCCTTCGCCGAGGAATACCGCAGGCGCGGGCATCGGGTTCTGGTCGTGGCCCCCGAATTTCGAGATATGCCGCAGAACGAGATCGACGTGGTACGCGTTCCCGCGATTCAGAAATTCAACGGCAGCGATTTTTCCGTCGCGTTGCCGATCCATCCACAGCTCAACGAAGCGATCGACACCTTCGGCGCGGATATCGTGCACTCCCAGCATCCCTTCCTGCTCGGCATCACTGCGGTGCGGATCGCGCGCCGCCGGGAGCTGCCGTTGGTATTTACCCATCACACGCTGTACGAACAATATACGCACTACGTTCCCGGCGACTCACCTGTCCTGAAACGTTTCGTGATCGAACTCGCCACGCGCTACGCCAACCTCTCCGATCAAGTCTTCGCTCCCAGCGAAAGCATTCGGGATCTGCTGCAGGCCCGAGGTGTGATTACGCCAATCGCCGTGGTGCCCACCGGCGTCCGCCTGGAGCACTTCGTGCAGGGCGACGGTCCGTCCTTTCGCAGGCACATGGGGGTCCCCGAAGACGCCTTCGTGGTCGGCCACCTGGGCCGGTTGGCGCCGGAAAAGAACCTGGAGTTTCTGGCGCAGGCGGTCGCCGATTTCCTCCGCGGCGACCGCCGTGCGCACTTTCTGGTGATCGGGCGCGGGCCCTCCGAAGACTCCGTCCGGGATATCTTTTCCCGGGCGGGTGTCGCAGCGCGGTTGCACATTGCAGGCATCTTGGGACGGAAAGCATTGGCCGATGCCCTGCACGCCATGGACGTATTCGCGTTCGCCTCCACGAGCGAGACCCAGGGAATGGTGCTGACGGAAGCCATGGCAGCCGGACTGCCGGTCGTCGCCCTGGACGCGACCGGCGCACGCGAAGTGGTGAAGGATGGGCAAAACGGACGGTTGCTGCGGGAAATGACACCCGCAGCATTCACCGCTGCCTTGCAATGGGCGGCTGCACTGACGTCGGAACAAATGCGCGAGCAGACGCAGGCCGCACTCGACACGGCCGAGGCCTTTTCAATGCCCCGATCGGTGGACAAGGCACTGGCGTGTTACGAAGCGCTCCAACCCACCTCGAGCACCGAGTCCGGTGAGGACGAGAGTGGTCTGGAGGATGTCATTGCCGCGATCAGGACGGAGTGGGATATTCTGAAAAGCGTGGCCGGAGCAGGCGACGCGGCCCTGGACCCGAATCGGTTCTCTCAGGAGGAAGACTGATGCCTTTCGCGCATATGGGAAACGCCGCACCGCCGAGGCGCGGTCGGAACAGCCGGGCCGTATGAGTGACCCATGGGCCACGATGAGTACAAATGAATGCGTCACCTTTCGGGCCATTGCACAGCGTACGTGGCAGGTTTCTTCCGCTTGAAGAACCATCACGCAAACGTTGCGGCTAAAGGGTAAGGCCAGCCCATGTTCGGCCGAATCGAGACATTCCTGCGGCGCCTGCGGCGCTACCTCAGTCGCAGCGTCTGGCTGGCGCGTCTGCTGCGACTTCCCGCGTCGGAAGGGTCGCCGACGCGTCCGGGACTGATCATGATCCAGATCGATGGACTCTCGCAGCCGCAGTTCGAACGCGCGCTGCATCGCAAGGAACTGCCGTTCCTGCAGCGCCTGATCAAATGCGAGCACTATCGCCTCCATGCCCACTATTCAGGATTGCCGTCGACGACGCCTGCTGTCCAGGCCGAGCTCTTCTATGGCGTCAAATGCGCCGTTCCGGCGTTCTCCTTCAGAGATCATGAATCGCGCCGGATGGTCCGCATGTACGAGCCGGACGCAGCGGCACGCGTCGAGGCGCTGCATCTGGGCAAGGACAGCGAAACGCTGCTGGCGGGAGGCAGCGCGTACGCAGACAACTTCACCGGCGGCGCGGCAGAGTCGCATTTCTGTCCGTCATCGATGGGTTGGGGCCCGACTCTGCGCGCCGCCAATCCGCTCGTACTGCTGGCGTTTCTGTTCAGCAATCTCAACAGCTTTCTGCGTGTCGCGGTGTTGTTATTGTTGGAGCTGGGCTTGTCGCTGGTGGATTTTGTGCGCGGCCTGGCGCGCGGACAAGACTTCGTGAAGGAGTTGAAATTCATACCCACACGGGTCGGCATCTCCATTCTGCTGCGCGAGCTCTGTGTGATCGGTGGCAAGATCGACATCAGCCGCGGCTTGCCCGTCATTCACATCAATTTCCTCGGTTATGACGAACAGTCGCATCGGCGCGGCCCGGCGTCGCTGTTTGCCCATTGGACACTGAAGGGCATTGACGACGCCGTCGCCCGATTATGGCGCGCCGCAAACCATTCTGCATGGCGGCACTACGAAGTGTGGATCTACTCCGATCACGGTCAGGCTGCCGTCCGGCCCTACCATCAGGTGCAAGGCTATACCCTGGCGGAGGCGATTACGGCGGCATTCGGAACACCGTGCGCAACGGCCCCGAAGATTCGCAAGGAAGGCGTGAGCGGCATCCAGACCCAACGGGTTCGTTTTCTGGGTGGCCAAAGGATTCAACGCCTGTTTTCCGTACTCGGGATCAATAGCGAAGAAGCGGACGATCAGCAACCGTTGGTCGTCGCCCTCGGACCCGTCGGCCATGTCTATTTGCGGACGAAGTTGAATGGCGACGCACGTGATCATGTCGCCCGTGAACTGGCCCATCGACACAAGATTCCGGTTGTGCTCGCGGTGGAGTCTCGGGGCGTGTTGCGAGCCTGGACCGATGCCGGGGAGTTTCGTTTGCCGCAACACGGTGACAAGGTGTTTGGTTCGCAACATCCATTCCTCGATGCGGTCAGTGAGGACCTCGTGCGTCTCTGTGAACATGCCGACGCCGGCGATCTCGTTCTGCTAGGTTGGCGTCACGGTGTGGCCGCGATGACATTTGCCGATGAGAACGGCGCTCACGCCGGCGCTTCGCCGGCGGAAACAAACGGCTTCGCACTGCTTCCCGAGGACGCTCCGCTGCCGGCCCGTGAACGTGCGTACTTGCGTCCCATTGATCTGCGCAGTGCGGCGCTGCAGCACCTCGGCCGCAGCGGCCAACCCTTTGCGCCCGGTAAGCGGCGCGCCACCCTGCGAACGGACACGCTGCGTGTCATGACCTACAATGTCCACAGCTGCATCGGCATGGACGGCAAACTCGATGCCGAGCGCATCGCCCGCGTGATTGCCCGCGCCGGGCCGGATGTGGTGGCACTGCAGGAACTGGATGTCGGGCGGGCGCGCAGCCATGGAATGGACCAGGCCCACCTGATCGCTCGTAATTTGGAGATGGAGTTTCATTTCCATCCGGCCATGCATGTCGAGGAGGAACGCTACGGTGATGCCATCCTGACGCGTCTGCCGCAGCGCCTGATCAAAGCGGGTTCGCTGCCGGGACTCGCCGACAAACCGAATCTTGAACCGCGCGGTGCGCTCTGGGTTGCCGTCGACCTGCATGGCACGGAATTCCAGATCATCAATACCCATCTGGGCCTGTACCCGCGTGAACGCATGGTGCAGATCGAGGCCTTGCTGGGAAACGACTGGCTGGCGCACGAACAGTGTCGTGACCCGGTGATCCTGTGCGGCGACTTCAATGCACTGCCTTCATCGGCGGTATGCCGCCGAGTGACCGGGCGACTCAAGGACGCTCAAATCGAGGCGCGACGCCACCGCCCCAGAAGCACCTTTTCCGGCCGTTTCCCGACCGTTCGGATTGACCATATCTTCGTCAGCCCCGGTGTCGATGTGACCAGCATCGAAGTCCCTGCTTCGGAACTGGTGCGCACTGCCTCCGATCATCTGCCGCTGGTTGCGGAGGTTTGCCTGTCGGGGCGACGCTGACCCGCAACCGCGTGGCGTTACCTATGATGAATGAAGGCGGAGAGTTCCGCCCGCTTCGATGAGGCGCCGATCGCATCAACGCTTGCCGGCAATGAATTGACGACGAAAATGAGTGACATCAGCCTGTTCCTGTGCGGTGACGTGATGACCGGCAGGGGCATCGACCAGATCCTGCCCCATCCGGTACCGCCACGACTGTACGAGTCCTTCGTGGACTCGGCGCTCGACTATGTGCTGCTCGCCGAAAACCGCAGTGGCAGGATCACTCGTCCGGTGGAGCCGGCATACATCTGGGGTGATGCACTTGCCGTCCTCGACAGTCTCGGGCCCGACGTGCTGCGCATCGTCAACCTCGAAACGGCCGTCACCATCAGCGAGGATGCCTGGCCGGGTAAGGGCATCCACTACCGGATGCACCCGGCCAATCTGGCGGCCATCATCACGCTTGGACCGGATTGCTGCGCACTCGCCAACAACCATACGCTGGACTGGGGCCGCAGCGGATTGAGCGAGACACTCGACGTGCTACATGCGGCCGGCATTGCCACCGCGGGTGCGGGCCGGGACCTTGCCGAGGCCACGGCGCCGGCCTGTGTTGCGTTCAATGCCGGGCAGCCGGGCGGTGGACGACTGCTAGTGTTCGCGTGCGGCGTGGCGAGCAGCGGGGTCCCGGAGGAGTGGGCTGCGACGCAAAGCCGGGCCGGTGTGGCGTGGTTGCCGGACCTTGCCGTCGAGCACGCCGTGCCGCTGCTCGCGGCCGTGGCCGAGCACAAGCGCAGCGGGGACGTCGTCGTGGCGTCGATACACTGGGGCCCCAACTGGGGCTACACGATTGCGCGGCAGCAACGGATCTTCGCACACTGGCTCATCGACGGGGGCGTGGACTTGGTGCACGGACACTCGTCCCACCATGTGCAGGGCATCGAGGTGTATCGCGAGCGCTTGATCCTGTACGGTTGCGGCGATTTCCTGAACGACTACGAAGGGATCAGCGGTTACGAGCACTATCGCGCGGAGCTCGGCCTGATGTACTTCCCGACCTTGGCGGCGGCGAGCGGGCGATTGTTGAGCCTGAGCCTTGTGCCGACCCGAATCAGACACTTCCGGGTCAATCGCGCATCGGCCGAAGAGGGTGCCTGGCTGCAGACAATCCTGAACCGAGAGGGACGGTCGTTGGGGACCCGCTACGAGCGCGAGGACGATAGGATCGCACTTCGTTGGCGCTGAGCCGTGTTCACCAGCTGCAGTTCACCGGGGGCTCTTGATCTGCCGTCGG
This sequence comes from Azoarcus sp. Soil_N_20, assembly GCF_057656155.1. NCBI lineage: Bacteria > Pseudomonadati > Pseudomonadota > Betaproteobacteria > Rhodocyclales > Zoogloeaceae > Azoarcus > Azoarcus sp. Soil_N_20. The sequence goes on from NZ_JBDGKX010000007.1 coordinate 317,071, forward strand.
ACGACAGACCAGCTCATGGGGCAGCGCTCGCCTGGCCGATTGGGCTAGCTCTGATTCATGTCAAGCGATTTGCCTCCCGGTCGCTCGTAAAGTGGAGACGCTGGGGGCACCCGGGGAGACGGACATGGCGGTGAGGCAGCTCCTCTTTCATCAGGCGGCGCGCGAGCGCATCGTCCGCGGTATGTCGGTGCTCGTCGATGCACAGAAGGTGACCCCGGGGCCGCCGGCCCGCACCGTCCTGCTCGAACAGCCGTTCGCCCCCCGAATCGTGATCAACTCCGGGGTGGTGGCAAGGGTCATCGTTCTGGCCGATCCCTTCGAGAACATGGGCGTCCAGATGGTCAGGCAGGTCGCTGCTGGCCACACCGGTGGTGATCAGCCTGCGCGGCTCGCACAACTCCTGCGCGGTCAGGGCACCGGCGTTCGGGGAGCGGCGATGCTCCAGAATATTGCCGAACTGGGCGGCGCCACTGTGATCGCCGAGCAGGCCGAGCGCACGCTGGACAACGTCGAACTCGCGCAGCTCGGCAGCGCGAAGCGCGTCGAGGTCGACGATGATACCTGCACAATCATCGGCGGCACCGGAGAAAAGGCGCGTGTCAATGCCCGTATCGCCATGATCAAAGGGGAACTGGCGCACACGACGAGTGAGGACGAGCGCGAGACGCTGCGCCTGCGTTTCGCCAAGCTTTCGGGCGGCGTTGCGGTCGTCAAGGTCGGAGGCTCGACCGAGACCGAAATGAAGGAGCGCAAGGTGCGTTTCGCGGACGCGCTGCATGCCACCCGCGCGGCGATCGCCGAAGGCGTCCTGCCGGGGGGCGGCGTCGCGCTGTTGCGCGCCCGCAGGACGCTCGGCACGCCACCAATCGGGACGAAGAGTGCGGCATTCGCATCCTGCTGCGCGTACTCGAGGAGCCGCTGCGGCAACTCGCGCCTCCAGCGAAGCTTGTCTGGCTGACCCCAGCATGAATGCCGGGGCATGGGCTCGACCGGTTGTCAATGCCAGAAATGAACGCGAATGAAGCGCTCTGAATCTTCGTAACGGAATTCGAGCCGGCCACGATGCGCGTGCTGCAGTGCTTCACCGATGCGCCGGGCAAGATGTACACCGGTGGTGGTGATCACCAGGCTACCGTCCTCCTCCTCGATGTCCATGATGCGCTCCGCCGGATGCTCGGCGGCCTCGGCCGTCGCGGCGTGGTCGATGAGATGGAGGTACTCGTCCTTCTCCGCTACACCGAAATCGCCGCCGATATGCACGATCCCCGCCGGATACTTGTCGCGGATACGGCGGCAGGCGGGGCACAGATGCACATCTGCATCCGGTGATGCAACACCCCAGCGCCAGCGGCCGCCGTGGAATATCGCGCCGCAGTCAGGACAGGATGCCGGTTCGTTCGGTTTACCGCGGGAGGCGTACGGATCGTGCTCGTGTTCCTGGATCAGCCGGTCGTGCCTGACCGGGTGGAACGATGTCGCTTTCGACTTGCGGGACATGATGACCTCCACCTCCCTGGCTCCGGGTTCGGGTTGAAATACCGACTATTGCCCCCTGAATCATTTAATCAGATTCCAGTCGGAAGGATGTTGACCAATGTCAGGAGGTCGACCAATCTCATCTTCGGCTTGCAGCGCTCGCTCGGTGCCAGGCGAATTCCTTGGTGATCCAATGTTGCGGGGGGCCGGCTCGCCGCCAGCCGTATGACGGCAACGCGGCAAGTGCAGATCGTGCCCGATGCCACCCACCTCTTCGAGGAACCGGGTACCCTCGAGCGGGCGGCTGCATTGGCGTCTGATTGGTTCGTTCGCTACCTCACAGCGGGGTGACCACGACCGGTGCACCGTGATAACGGAACTGATTCGACAACGATCCTCCCCCAGGGAACACTGTCATTTGGAGAGGCTTGTCCAGGCTGAACGACATTGTCCTCGGGCTGCGAATCGGCGTCGGGATTGTGGGTAATTGTAAGACGCCGCAGTCCATCTTGACGGCTGGTCAATCCGGGCCGTTGATCTCGTCAGTGAAGGGGTCGTGATTCCAGGCGGAGCGATGGCCTCGTCAAGTCGTACGAGCAATTGATAGAGGGTTTCGCGGTGGCGGCGCTGGAGCATGGCGGGGCAGGTGTCCTCGGCGGTGGCGGTCGCGGCGCATTCAACGGGATGCATGTGGCCGATCGAGATTTCCCCGCCCTTCGAGATCAGCTTGCCGTTATGGGTAAGACGGGCCTGTGGATCACGAACATTGCCGGTCGTTACGCGCCTCAACCTGCGCGGAGGTTGGCATGAGATCGATATTCCAGGGCAGGAGCTCGCCCACCCGATTGACTGGATGATCCGCCATGCGTCCGATCACATCGCGCATATAGGCTTCCGGATCGACCCCATTGCGCTTGGCGCTGCCGATCAGCCTTTAGATCGCCGCCGCCCGCTCGCCGCCGGCGTCCGAACCCGCGAAGAGGAAGTTCTTGCGCCCGAGCGCAATCACGGGGTCATTCTGCCCATGTCGGGCAGGAAGTTGAGGTCTTTTATCGCTGGCACCCACTGTATGGCCGTCGCCTTCGACGACAGTACAGCGAGCAGCGGGCGGGTGGTGAAGTCGTTCACGTCGAGGCTTCCTCTGGCGTAGTCGTCGTAATGCCCGCGTGGATGCTAGACGCTGCCGCTTGTGCGGGCATGGCTCTTGGCGATCCAAGGGCGTCGGTCTCTGCCCTTGTCGAACTGTGCCACCTACTAGCCCGCTATGGATTTCGCGCAAGCTCTCCGGGTGCATTCCGCACCGTCAAGGAGAATCCAAATGGCCAATCCGCGTCAGTCGCACTCGATCCCACTCGCACCGCTGGTGCAGCAGTACCAACTCAACATCGTGTTCGAATCGGCACAGCTTCGGGGAATGACCTCTCCGGAACGGGCGACCGTGCTAATGCTCTTGACCGACCTGCTGATGCAGGCGGCCGGCGTGCAGACGGAGGACGCTGACCATGACGCACGCTGAACTGTTACCAGCATCGGTACTTCGACGCAGGGCCGTGGTCTATGTCCGGCAGTCCACTCCGGCGCAAGTGCAAACCAATCTCGAGAGCCAACGGCGTCAATACGAACTCGTCAATGAGGCGCGACGCCGAGGATTCCAGCACGTTGAGGTGATCGATGATGATCTCGGCCGCTCGGCCAGCGGTGCCGTGGCCAGGCCTGGCTTCGACCGCCTCGTGGCATGGCTGTGTGCCGGCGAGGTGGGAGCGGTGCTGTGCCTGGACGCGTCGCGATTGGCCCGCAATGGGCGCGACTGGCACCATCTGTTGGAACTGTGCGGTCTGGTCGAGGCCCGGGTGATCGACTTGGAGGGCATCTACGATCCGTGCCGGCCCAACGATCGGCTGCTGCTGGGGATGAAGGGCAGCATCAGTGAGTTTGAACTTGGCGTGCTGCGGACCCGAATGCTGGATGCAGCCCGCGCCAAGGCGCATCGCGGTGAACTGCGCATTAGTGTTCCGATCGGTTACGTATGGCGTCGGGAGATCGGCCTAGGCTTCGATCCGGACATACGGCTGCAGGAAGTGATACAGCTGATTTTTGCCCGCTTTCGCCAACTCGGCAGCGCACGTCAGGTCCTGCTGTCTCTCGCCGCCGACCATGTCCATTTCCCTCGCCCCTCCGATGGCAAGAAGCTGGTGAGCTTCGATTGGATCCCGATCCGTTACCGCAACGTAATCTCGATACTCAAGAATCCGTTCTACGCCGGAGCCTACGTTTACGGTAAGAGCGAGAAGCGCACCGCGCTCGTCGATGGTCGCGTTCGCAAGAGCTACGGGCATGGCAAGCCGTTCGGCCAATGGGAGGTGATGCTCAAGGAGCACCACGAAGGCTATATCGACTGGGCTGAGTACGAGCGCAACCAGCGGCAGTTGGCCGTCAATGCTTACGGTAAAGTGGGCGGAGCAAAGTCCGGACGCGGCGGCCGTGCGTTGCTGGCAGGCGTGCTTTGCTGCGCGCGATGCGGACGGCGATTGTCGGTGGCCTACCGAGGTCGGGCTCCGGGTCAGGCCGTCTATCGCTGTGATCGCCCCAACTTGCAGCTCGGGCAGCCGCGCTGCCTCAGCTTTGGGGGGGCACGACCCGATCTGGCGGTTGCACGCGAACTTGTGCGGGCTGTCGAACCGATGGCGATTGAAGCCGCACTGCAGGCCGAGCGGAGGCATATGGAAGTCCAGGACGAACAGCGGCGCATCGTTGAACTGGAGCTGCAGCAGGCCCGTTACGAGGCCAGCTTGGCAGAGCGGCGCTACGCTGCGTGTGATCCCGACAATCGGCTGATTGCCGCTCAGCTCGAGAAGAGCTGGGAGGATGCGCTGCAGAGGGTTCAATCGTGCGAGCAACGACTGGACCTCACGAAACAGCCGGACCCCACCGCCGCCGCGGCCGACTTCGCTGGCCTTGCCGAGGATCTGCATGCCGCATGGAATGCGCCCGGTGTAACCATGCGTACCCGCCAACAACTATTGCGCGCGCTCGTGGTTGAGATCATTGCTGACGTCGACGAGGACAGGCGCGAGATCATTCTGACAATTCATTGGCGCGGAGGTCAGCACTCGCAACTGCGGATTCAAAAGCCGAAGACCGGCGAACATGGCTGCCGCACTCCCGAAGAGGCGCTGGCGATCATTCGAAGTATGGCTACGCGGTGGTCTGACGAACAGATTGCCGCGTCGCTGAACCGGATGGCTATTCCAACCGGTCAGGGCAAGACTTGGACAGCACACCGTGTCGCGTCGCTGCGCAGAGTGCATAGCATTCATGCATACCGTTCGGCCGAGAAGAATGGACAGTGGCTCACAATGTCGGAGGCTGCGGCCAAACTCGGCGTCACGAATCACCGGATCCGCCGTCTCATCAAGGACGGCGTGCTTCAAGCGGAGCAGGTTGTTCCTGGGGCACCGTTCCAGATTTGCGCCACCGATCTGGAGGAGGAGCACATCATCGCCGCGATCGCCCGAACAGGTGCTCCGTGTCGCACAGAAGTGGAGAATAAACTCTCCATTTTTTCAAACACTTAACGAGGGCGTGCACAATGAACGGGAGATGGCAACGGTGCGCAACACCCGCTCGGCGGCATTGTTGTCGATCTCGATGCACCCGTCGGTCATGTATCGCACGAGCGCCGAACCATTCGCGTAACTGAACCAGTGCGGGGCCGGCACGGACCTGGCGCTCGGCCTGGCGCAGCTGCGCAGGCTTGCCCCGAATGTCGGCCTCGATCGCGTCCAGCGCGGCAATGCGTTTGAGGGCCTCTGCCGCCAGGGAAAAGGCGCAATGTGGTCTATGCTAGATCGATAGGCATCGGCTATTGCCCGTCTGGGAGAAAAGCAAATGGACATCTGGCGTCAGCCGGTCGAGGCAGTCCTTCTCGGTCTGAAAAGCGACCGCCAAGGATTGAGCACGGTGGAGGCTGCCCGGCGCCTGGGTGAGTTTGGCCAGAATCGCATCGAACCGATGCAACGGCGATCCCTCGGGCGGCGCTTTGCTGGCGAATTCACCCATTTTTTTGCCCTTATCTTGTGGCTGGCGGCGGCCCTGGCCTTTGGCGCAGAGCGCTACGATCCGGGTCAGGGCATGGGCGAATTGGGTTGGGCCATCGTCGGGGTGATCATCATCAATGGAAGCTTTTCTTTCTGGCAGGCGTACCGGACGGAACGTGCCCTTGCCGCCTTGAAGGAGTTGCTGCCGGACCAGGTGAGCGCTTGGCGGGACGGTTCAGTCATTGCTTTGCCGGCCGAGGAAGTGGTCCCCGGGGATGTACTCCTCCTCCAGGAGGGCGACAACGTTCCGGCGGATTGCCGGCTCATCGAAGCGGTAGGGTTGCGGGTCAACGCCGCCACCCTGACGGGGGAATCCCGTCCTGCCGGGCGGGTGGCGGAGCCTATGGAGGCCACGAGCGCGGTCGAAGCCCGTAACCTGCTGCTTGCAGGCACGGCGGTGGTGGCGGGGCATGGGCAGGCCGTCGCGTTTGCCACCGGCATGCGCACCGAGTTCGGCCGCATCGCCCACCTGACCCAGGGCACCGGCGAGACGCCGTCGCCCCTGAGCATCGAAATTGCCCGGGTTTCCCGCCTGGTGGCCATCCTCGCTACGGCCCTCGGTGCCGTGTTCTTCTTGGTCGGCCGTGCCATCGGCGTTCCCGTTTGGGACAGTGCCGTGTTCGCAATCGGCATCATCGTCGCCAACGTACCGGAAGGGCTCCTACCGACGGTCACCCTGTCCCTGTCCATGGCTTCCCAGCGCATGGCCCGGCGCAATGCCCTGGTGCGGCACCTGCCGGCGGTGGAAGCGCTGGGCACGACCACCGTGATCTGCACCGACAAGACCGGCACCCTGACCGAGAACCGCATGCGCGTAGTGCAGGTCTTTGCTGCCGGATCCTTACGGAGTCCGCTTCCGGACGCGGGGAACGGAGTGATGCCGTCCGATATCGCCGTTCTCCTGGCCGTTGCCGCGGCCTGCCATAGCCTGCGCCCCGGTCAGGCTGGGAAAGACGGCTGGAGCGGCGATCCGATGGAGGTGGCGCTGGCCGAATATGGCGCCCAGTGGGGTGTCCGCGAAGCCGCCCCCAGGCTGGCCGAATTGCCCTTCGCCACCGAACGCCGACGGATGTCGGTGGTGTCAGCGTGCCCGGAAGGCGCCCGGCTTCAGTGCAAAGGTGCTCCAGAGGTCCTGCTTCCCCTGTGTGGCCGGCAACGAGGCGCCGACGGACAGACGGTTGCCCTCGACGCCGATGCCGCCGAAGCGGCCCTGGCGACCATGGCGCAACGGGGCTTGCGGGTCATCGCCCTGGCCAGCCGGATGCTGGGGCCGGGGGAGAAGGTGGTGGAGGAAATGGCGGAGAACGATCTCGTCCTCGAAGGTCTGGTCGGCCTGGAGGATCCGCCCCGTCCGGATGTGGCCGAGGCGGTGGCGAAATGCCATGGGGCAGGCATCCGGGTGATCATGGTCACCGGCGACCATCCGGACACCGCCCTGGCCATCGGGCGGGAGATCGGCCTGATCACCAGCGACTCGCCCCGCCTGCTGCGGGGCGAAGCCATCGCCACCATGACTGCGGCCCAGCTCCAGCTTGCCCTGGAAAGCCCGGAGGTGATCTGCGCCCGGGTCACCGCCGAGCACAAGATGCGGGTGGTGCAGGCCCTGCAGGCTAAGGGCGAAGTGGTGGCCGTGACCGGGGACGGGGTCAACGACGCGCCGGCCCTGAAAATCGCCGACATCGGCATCGCCATGGGGAGAAGCGGCACCGACGTGGCGAAGGAGGCCGCCGACATGGTGTTGCTGGACGACCATTTCGCCAGCATCGTGCATGCAGTGGAGGAAGGCCGCGCAGTATTTGACAATCTGCGCAAGTTCCTGACCTATATCCTGACCTCCAATATTCCCGAAATCGTGCCTTATCTGGCCTTCGTTCTGCTGCGGGTGCCGCTGCCCTTGACCGTCATCCAGATTCTGGCGGTGGACCTCGGCACCGACATGCTCCCTGCCTTGGCGCTGGGCGCCGAGCCGCCCCAGGCCGGAGTGATGGATCGACCGCCGCGCTCCCGTTCCGCCCGGCTGATGGATGGCCGGCTGTTGGCGCGGGCCTACCTGTTCCTCGGCCTGATCGAGGCGGCCGGCTCCCTGGCCGTCTTCTTCGGCCTGCTGCTGGCGGCGGGCTGGCACTGGGGCGAGTCCCTCGGACGGCTCGATCCCCTGTATCGCGAGGCCACCACCGCCTGCCTGGCCACCATTGTGGTCATGCAGGTAGCCAACCTCTTTCTCTGCCGCGATCCTCTCCGATCCGCCTGGCCCTTGGGCCTGAAGGCCAATTCCCTCCTGCTGTGGGGTATCGGTTTCGAGCTCATGCTCATCTTGTCGGTGGTCTACACGCCCCAGGGCAATGTCCTGTTCGGCACGGCACCACTTCCCGCTGGCATCTGGCTGATCATGCTGCCCATGGCCGTGCTGATGATCCTCCTTGAGGAGGGCCGCAAGGCGTGGGTCCGCCATGGCATTGCCCATTTCCGGGGGGACGAGCAGGGGACGACCCGGTGATTTGATCTTCGTCACGCCGCACACCGTCGGTGCTTCTAGGCTGAATACGCCTTTTTTGCAGCCAGGAGACTACGGCAATGAAGGTTTCGGCCGTGTTCCGTACTTTCGGCCGGGTCCATTCGGAAATCTGGCCAGCCGTCGCGCGGGGCAATTTCAAGCAGTTGATTCACTCGCTGCCCGAGCACTGACACCACCCATCCTTTCGAAGATCCTGGTGCCTTGGCGCGGGTAGGTATACTGACCACCGTCTGGTTTACCCGTTACCTGGTGAGGTTGGTCTAATGCGGTAACGCCCTGAAGATGTGCAAGAAATCGTTGGAAAATGCCATCACATCGGTGGGCTGCAAGTTGCTGATCCCCGCCGCGGTCAACCGGCCGTTGCCGCCGTAACGAGCGGCAAAACGGTCAGCGCTCAACGGCGCATCGGCCGGCACTCGTAGGCTGACGGTCAGGCTGCCGTGGCTGTCGGGCACCAGGACGGCATGAGCATGCCCCGGCGCGGCAGAGGTGATCCGGTTGGCGAAACTGCCGATGATGCGCCGGGCCCACGCGGCGTCGGGGAGGCGGAAAACCACTGCCGATCCCTCCTGGTCGAGGGGCGAAAAGGAGCGGGCTTGCTCCAGGTCCTCGGCGTATTGTTCCGCCAGGCGCTCGTAAGCCGCTTCGGAGGCCAGGAAGCGGAGCGGATCGGGATAAGGCTGCATGAGGCGGTAAAGGGTTTCCGGCCGGTACATCTGGTCGGCGGCGCTCTCGCCATAGCTGTTGTAGTTGAGATATTCCCCCAGTCGGCGCAACTGATCCAGGGACTGGTCACCAATCACCAGGGAGGCAGCCAGGGTCCTGGCGGCGGCGGGCATGGCATCGCCGAAAGCCCCGACGACCGCCCAGGGGCGATGGCGCCCACCGATGTGGCGATCCACCAGGACGCTGGTACAGACATCCGCCGCGGTGTCGAGCATGGCCTTCAGGTTGGGGTGGATGGGTGGGTCGGCGACGCGGTGATGGTCGAAATATTCGATGCGGACGCCACGTTGCAGGAGGGCCAGAAGCGGTTCCCGATTGGTGGCCATGGAAATATCCAGGACGGTCACCGAATCGCCTGGACCGGCAGGCACGCGGGCGAGGAGGGCGTTGTCCCGCTTGACGCCGGTCACCAGTTGGGCGGCGCGTGGCTGCGCCAGGCGCAACTGGTGCAGGGCGCAGAGACCATCGGCATCGCCGTTGAATACATCGAAATGGCTCATGGGGCAGGGAACACGTGTTGCCGGATGTGTTCCAGAGATCCATCAAGCCTCGCCACGACGGTATCCACGACCACGGCCATGCCTTGTTCTTCCATACTCAAGGGCTCGGCATCACGGAATTGCCGGGCCAGGACCGCCGACGCGGCTTCCGAGGCATCGCAGCCGGTTTCGGCGCGGGCCGCCACTCGTTGCTGGAGTATCTCCCTTGGGGCACGGCAGTCCAGTATGAGGAAGGGAATGTCCAAACCCCGGGCCAGATGCTGGAAACGGTCCCGCTGCCAGCGTTGCAAGCAGGTCGCGTCGATGATGACCGAGTAGTCGGCAGCGAGCACCCGGGCTGCCAAGTCGGCGAGGCGCTCGTAGGTGGCGCGGGTGACCGCTTCGGCATAGAGCCCGGTGGCTATCCCCGAGCCGCTACGGGCCAGGGGCGGCAGGCGGTGCAGGCCCTGGGCGATCGTCATAACTGCCCAGGGGCGCCTGATGGGATTTGTCCTGAGCATCCTCGACGGGGAAATGCTGCTGGAGGGATTCCGGGCGTCCGCGAAAACGCTGTCCGTGTAGGCAAAGGCAACTCATGAGGATGGAACTCCAGGTTTTTTCATCGCTTCGCGTAACAACCTCACGACTTCTTCATCTTCGACCTGGCTGAAATCCCGGTAGAAAGCGCCGATGGCTCCCATGTCATGGGGTACGGTCAGGCATTCGACCCGGTCGCACTGTCGGGCGATCAGCGCTACCGTTTCGGGAGGCGCGACGGGCACCGCTACAATGAGTTCCAGAGGCTTGCGGGCCTTGAGCACATGCAAGGCGGCCAGCATGGTCGCGCCGGTGGCAATGCCGTCATCGGTGATGATGACCGAACGCCCCGTTACGTCAGCTGGCGGACGGACGGCCCGGAACAGTTCTTTCCGCCGTCCGATTTCGGCGGCCTGGTGCTCGCGCTCCTTTTCGAAGTAGTCCTCCATGGCTCCCGGCACGGCGGCAGCGAAACCGGTCAGATAGATCTCTCCGTCCTCGCCGATGGCGCCAATGGCGAGTTCTGGCTGCCAGGGGGCCCGCAGCTTGCGGGCGAGAATTACATCCAGTTCGGCACCCAATTCTTTCGCCAGGACCGCCGCCGTGACCACGCCCCCGCGGGGTATACCCAAGACGACAGGATTAGTCAGGGGGCGACAGGCCAAGCGTGCCGCCAACTGCAGTGCGGCATCTTCACGATCCTTGAACATTTCTATTTCCTCTGTGCCCGGGATCCGCAAGAGAACGGATAACGGCCGCCCAGACCGCTGGGGCAGAACAGCTTTCCTGTCAGCTTAGGCCGGCCCGGTGGGTTTGAAGTGACCAAAGTCAAAGGTCGGTTGATCCGGTGGAATTTGGCTCCCATCCGCTTATCGAAGGAGGGCAAAGCATGAAACATCCGGCGGCGGTGATCCGGGGCGTATAGCCCCACTATCGCCAAGGGGATCTGGAATGATGAATTCACCATGACCACCGTGCGTCGGGAACATTGTCCCCATGGGGCGGATATCGGTGTGCGTGGCTTCGGCCCGAGCAAAGCCGAAGCCTTCGAGCTGGCGGCCCTGGCCATGACCGCAGTCGTGCCTGACGGTATGGAAGCCTGTGGCCTTGGGATGTTTCGACACGACCTATACTCCCAAGCGAAGGTCTGGCCGCTGCCGGCGACGCCGGGGCGACTCAGTCCTGTTCCCTGATTTCACGGTGCTGCTCGCTATCGACCGCTTCTGCCAGGGCATTCAAGTCCCGGGCCACATGGTCCAGCAGGTCGTCCAGCGTCACGATGCCCTGCAGCAGGCCATCGGCATCGACCACGGGCAGCCGCCGGATTCCGCGGCGGCGCATGATGCGAAGGGCATTCACCACGGTATCCTGCTCCCTTACGGTGGCGACTTCCCGCGTCATCACTTCCCCGACGGCCAAGGTGCGGGGGTCGAGATGGTGGGCCACCGCGCCGAGGACAATATCCCGGTCAGTGAGGACGCCAACCGGGATGCGTCCCTTTTCGCCTTGCTGGACGACCACCAGGCAGCCCACATGCTGTTCCAGCATCTGCCTCGCCGCTTCGGCGAGGACGACACTTTCGCAAGTGACGACGACCGAGCGCCTGCACACATTTCCGACACTCATGGGACACCTCAGGCTTCTAGCCTTGCCATCTTTTCCTAAATTCAGGATAGAGACTGCCGCGGTAGTGGGTGTGACAAATGTCAAGGAGGCGAAGCGGCTCGACAGGTGCCAACCTGCGCCTGTGCCGGAACAACTCGCTCCATTTACACTCTTGCGAACTGAATTTCAGGTCCCGTGCCGATTCTCATTGGGAAGACGCTCATACTGGTAATGGAAGCAGTGAAGGAGGGGGAACTGAAATGATTGATATCAGCCTTTTTGCCTTGAATGCCGAGCGTGCCTTCGTCGAGAAAATCGCCACTCGGCTCGATATTCCCTTGGGTCTTCTGGAAGAGAGGGATTTCGAGGACGGGGAACACAAGTCTCGGCCCCTCTCCAGCGTACGCGGTAAGGACGTCTATGTGGTCCAGTCTCTGTATGGGGAGGCGGGGCAAAGCGTCAACGACAAGCTGATCCGGCTCCTCTTCTTCATCGGTGCCCTGGTGGATGCCTCGGCCGAGCGGGTGACGGCGGTAATCCCCTACCTTTGCTACGCTCGCAAGGAACAGAAGACCCAGCCGCGCGATCCCGTCACCACCCGCTACGTCGCCCGCCTGTTCGAGGCGGTCGGCTCCTTCCGGGTGGTGGCCATGGACGTGCATAACGTCGCGGCTTTCCAGAACGCCTACCGCTGCCATACCGATCACCTTGAAGCCGCGACCCTCTTCGTGCGGCATTTCGCCGGCCGCCTGGGTCCCGGTCCGGTCGCGGTGGTTTCGCCCGATGCCGGTGGCGTGAAGCGGGCCGAGCGCTTCCGCGTGCGCCTGGGACGGGCGATGGGAATGGACCTGCCGCTGGCTTTTCTCGAAAAGCACCGGGGCGGCGGCGTGCTGCGCAGCGGTGCGCTGGTGGGCGACGTGGCGGGCAGTACCGTCATCATCATCGATGACTTAATCAGTACCGGATCGACCATGCTCCGGGCGGCGCTGGCCTGCCGGGAGCGGGGAGCGACGGCAGTCTATGCTGCGGCATCCCACGGCGTTTTTTCCGGCGGCGCGGAATCGGTTTTGGCAGACCCAGCGATCGACGAGGTGGTGATCACCGACAGCATCCCTCCTTTCCGACTGAGTCCCGGCCTGGTGCAATCGAAGTTTGCCGTTCTGGAGAGCGCCCCTCTCTTTGCCGATGCCATCGCGGCGATCCATGGCGGCGGTTCCCTTACGGCCTTGCTGGAGGCATGAGGGCGTTGCCGTATTTTTCCGCCAGGTCGAGATATGTCTGCGTGCGCGCCCACCATTTCCCGGGATCGGGCAGGTTTCCCTCATCGAGGTGCCAGATGGCGAGCTTAGCCCGCAGGCAGGCCCGGCAACTCCGGTAAAAGTGAATCAGCTCGACGGGGGGCGAGTCGCCGCTGAGCCGGGAATACAGATCGAGGAGGGCATCGCCCGCCTCCTGGCTGCCGAGGCGTTCGCATTCCAGGGCAAGGAAGGCAAGCTCATCGGCGGCGTCCACCAGTCTCAGGTCGCGGCTGAATTCCAGGCAGTCGATAATGACCGGTACGGGCTCCAGGCAAACATGCTCCGGCCGCAGGTCGCCATGCCCATCGACGATATGCCCGGCTCGTACCCGCTCCTCCAGCAGATGGGCGTTCGAGTTCAGAAACGCCCGCTGGGCTGCCAGGATGGCCCGGATGCTGCCAGCGGGCAGACCGTAGTGCGGAATGAGGAGGGCAGCTGCATTGCTCTCCAAGGGCTGGCGCAGCCACTGGACATAGGCGCCCGGCGGCCAGGCGACGCGCCTTGTCCGCGCATAGAATCGAGTCAAAACCGCAACCAGCCTTGGCAAATCACCCACTGCCAAGGCGTGTTCCAGGAGCAGCCTGTCCAGCATGCGTTCCTCGGGCAGGCGACGCATCTTCACCAGCCAATCCACCACCGTACCCGTGCCGCCGAGTCTCAGGCTGCCCTCGGGACTCAGGGTCAAGGCGACCTTGCCCAGATACACACCAGGCGCCAGGCGCCGGTTCAAGCGGATTTCCTCGCTGCAGTACCGACGGCGGGCGGGGAGGGTGGAGAAGTCCAAATAGCTGTAACGGACCGGTTTCTTCAGCTTGTAGACCAGAGAGCCGGCCAGGAAAACCCAGGACATGTGGGTTTCGATGGCCCGGACCTCGAGAGGGCGATGGGAATAGGCTTCGGGAAGCTTGAGAAATGCGACCTTGGCTTCGATTCCAATGTCCTGGCCCGTACTGCGTTCATTGGCATGGTCGCGCAAAACGTCTCCCCCGGCTCTGCCCCAGGAGCCATGGTAGATGACGGGGGGCTCACCGGCAATGCGGGGAATGACCGTCTCTTTAGTGGATTTCTCCCCCATCGTGGTGGTGCCGCCCCATGGCGTCCTGACCTATCCACCTGGGAGTTTTCCTGATCGCCGCGGCGGCCGACTTGCCGGTTGCCCCATTGCCATCCGCTGTACTCGAACGATATTTCGGGACAGCAACTGGTGGCTTCATCGCGGCTCCGTCATCTTGGCAGTCGGCGAGCCGGCTTTGCCGGCAGGCGAAGGCTGGGAGGCGGCGCTGGGGCTGCAGCGCACCGCCGGGGACACCATCTTGCGTCACTGTGGCGAACCCGACCTGGTGGAGTAGTATGGCTTCGATAATGAAATCTCTCCCGCATGGCGCACTGTATCGATCCTGTGACGAGGCGCTGCTCGCTTTCGAGACCACTGCCGAGCTGCCTGGTACGGAGGACATGTTCGGTCAAGAAGGAGCCAAGGACGCCATCAGCTTTGCCCTCGACATGAAGCAACCCGGCTACAACCTGTTCGTCATGAGCGAGGCCGGAAGCGGCGCCCACCCCTTGGTCCAAGCGTTTATCGAGGCCAGGGCCAGGGACGAAACCGGGCCTTCGGATTGGTGCTATGTCAACAGCTTCGATCATCCGGACAAGCCGATCGCCCTTTGCCTGCCGGCCGGCCTTGGCGGTCAACTGCAGCGGGCCATGCGGCAACTGGCCCGGGAACTGGTGCCGGCGATCAATGATGCCTTCGAGAGTCATGGTGTCAGCTCGCGGATTGAAGCCATTCGGGATGAGCAGAAGCAGCGAGAAGAGAAGGCCCTGCGCGAGCTCAGTCAATCTGCCGCCGACCAAGGCGCGGTTCTTTTGCGTACACCGGATGGTCTTGTCTTCGCCCACGCCAAGGATGGGGAAGCCATGAATGACGAGGCGTTTAGCCAGCTGCCGGAGGACGAGCAGGAGCGCCGGGTTCGCCTGATGGAGGGTTTTCGGGAAGAACTGCGCAAACTCCTTCACCAGTTTCCGCACTGGCGCCGGGAAATGTGGGGACGGATGAAGGAAGTGGGCCGCGATGCCATCACTCTGGCGGTCGGGCATCTGAAGGAGGATTTGAAAACAAGCTATCGGGATCAGCCCAAGGTCCTTCAGTTCCTGGATGGCATTTTGGAAGAGGCCATTGACCACGGAAATGAGCTACTTAAGGCCGAGCGGGGCAAGGATGATTCGGACTGGTCGGACTTTATCCAGCGCTGTCATGTGAATCTGCTGGTCGAACAAGGGGAGACTAGAGGAGCTCCGGTGGTGTTCGAGGGCAACCCGACCTACCAGAATCTGGTGGGACGATTCGACCAGATCTTCCATATGGGCACCCTGGTGACCGACGTCACCCTTATCAAGGCCGGTGCCCTGCATCGAGCCAATGGCGGCTACCTGATGCTCGACGCGGTCAAGATCCTGTCCCAGCCTTATGCCTGGGAAGGGCTCAAGGTGGCGCTCAAGACGGCAAGGGTCCGGATCGAGCCCCTGGGACAGGCCATCGGATGGGCAAGTACGGTACCCATGGAGCCTGAGCCGATCCCGCTCAATGTCAAAGTGATCCTTTTCGGCGAGCGCGACCTCTACGACCTCTTGAAGGACTGCGATCCGGAGAGTTCCGAGCTCTTCAAGATCGTCGTGGATTTTGAAGACGACATGGTCCGTGATGAAACCAATATCCGACGCTACGTCAGCTTTCTTGCCGGCCAAGCCCGCAGCCAGGGACTGCATCCCCTGGATCGGCACGCGGTTGCCCGGGCCATCGAGCATGGTTCGCGACTGGCGGGAGATACGGAAAAGCTTTCGGCCTTGACACAACCCATGACCGACCTCCTGCGCGAGGCCGATTACTGGACTGCGAAGGCAGGACAGGATCGTATCCGGCGGGGCGACGTTGAAGCAGCGTTGCGGGAACAGATCCGCCGGGCCGGGCGCCTGCGCAGGAGGTGCCACGAAGCGATCCTGCGGGACACCATGCTCATCGGTACGGATGGCGAGGCGGTGGCCCAGGTCAATGGTCTGGCGGTCGGCGATGAATCGGGCTTCCTGTTTGGCCATCCGGTACGGGTTACCGCCACGGCCCGCATGGGGGAAGGCGAAGTCATCGACATCGAGCGCGAGAGCGAACTGGGCGGCGCCGTCCACTCCAAAGGGGTCATGATCCTGTCGGCCTTCCTGGCAAACCGCTATTCGCGCCCGATGCCCCTCTCATTATCAGCGAGCCTGGTGATCGAGCAGTCCTATGGGCCGGTGGAGGGCGACAGCGCATCGTTGGCCGAGTTGTGCGCCTTGCTCTCCGCCCTCGCCGGCGTGCCGATCAAACAAACCCTGGCGGTGACGGGCTCGGTAAGCCAGCATGGGCAAGTCCAGGCGATCGGTGCCGTGAACGAAAAGATCGAAGGGTTCTTCGATATCTGCCAGGAGCGCGGACTCACCGGTGAGCAGGGCGTGCTGATTCCCGCCGGCAATGTCAAAAACCTGATGCTGCGGGAAGACGTGGTGGCCGCTGCGGCCGAGGGAAAGTTCGATGTTTACGCGGTGAATACGGTGGACCAGGCCATCGAGCTCCTCACTGGCGTCGCAGCCGGCGAGCCGGATGCCGAAGGTTTGGTACCGGTCGGCTCGATCAATTTCCTGGTCGCGAATCAGTTGGCGGAATGGGCAGAACTGCGCCAGGCATTCGGGCAGACCACGAAGGGGCGCCAGAAACGCAAGGAAGCTTGAAATGACCGATGAGCGATGCAGCCTTTCTCCCCGGCTCGGCGATGCCCTGATCGTGGTCGATGTGCAAAAGGATTTCTTGCCCGGTGGTGCCCTCGGTGTACCGGCCGGTGATGAGGTGATACCTGTCCTCAACGAGTATCTGCACCAGTTTATGAAGCGCGGGCTCCCGGTATATGCCACCCGAGACTGGCATCCAGCTGATCATTGTTCATTCCGGGCGGCGGGTGGCCCTTGGCCTCCCCACTGCATTGCGGACACGGCTGGGGCCCAGTTTCCATCTGGCCTGGCCCTGCCAGCCAACGTCTACATCATTTCCAAGGCGACGGCCCGGGAGCCGGACAGCTATTCCGGCTTTGCCGGCACTGACCTCGCGCACCGTCTCCATCAGACGGGTGTCAGGCGCGTGTTCGTGGGCGGCCTTGCCACCGATTATTGCGTGCTCAATACGGTCAAGGATGCCTTGGCCTTGGGGTTCGCCGCCGTATTGCTGTTGGATGCGGTGCGCGCCGTCAATGTCCAGGCCGGCGACGGAGATGCCGCCATCGCCGAGATGAGGCGGCGTGGAGCTCTGACCACGCCCCTGGAGAGCATCCGGGCATGATCTGCGACCGCATCCTGCTCACCGACCTTTATCAGCTCACCATGCTGCAAAGCTATTTCGATCAGGGCATGAACGAGACGGCAGTATTCGAATTCTTTGTCCGCAAATTGCCGGCGGGGCGAAATTTCCTGATTGCCGCCGGGCTTGAGCAAGTCATCGAATACTTGGAGCAGACCCATTTCACCGAGGAGGAGCTCGAATGGCTGATGGCCTGCGGCCGCTTCCAGCCCCGTTTCGTAGAGTCCTTGGCTGATTGGCGCTTTACGGGCGATGTGGACGCCATGCCGGAAGGAACGGTCTTTTTCCCCGACGAGCCCATCCTGCGGGTCGTCGCACCTTTGCGAGAAGCGCAATTGGTAGAGTCGCGCATCATTAATCTACTCCAGTTCCAGACCATGGTCGCTTCCAAGGCGGCCCGTTGCGTTATTGCGGCCCAAGGGCGGCGGCTGGTGGATTTCGGCCTGCGGCGGGCCCATGGCGCCGAGGCCGGACTGCTGTCGGCCCGGGCCAGCTACCTGGCCGGGTTCGATGGCACGGCGACGGTTCTGGCAGGGATGCGCTGGGGCATCCCCGTCTTTGGCACCATGGCCCATTCCTATGTCCAGGCCCACGATTCGGAACTGGCGGCCTTCGAACACTTTGCCCGCTCCCACCCGGCGAGCGCCACGCTTCTCATCGACACCTACGACACCGAAGCCGCGGCTCGGGACCTGTTGGGCCTGGCCCATTGCCTGGCCGCGGAGGGAATCGCCATCAATGCCGTGCGCCTGGACAGTGGTGATCTCGGCGAACATGCCCGCCGGGTGCGACGCATCCTCGATGACGGGCACCTGACCAAAGTGACCATCTTTGCGAGCGGCAATCTGGACGAGTACAGGATTCGCGATCTGGTGGCGGGGAATGCACCCATCGACGGCTTCGGCGTCGGCACCCGTATGAACACGTCCGCGGATGCGCCTTTTCTCGATTGCGCCTACAAGCTCCAGGAATACAACGGGCGGCCACGGCGAAAGCGTTCCGAGGGCAAGGCCACCTGGCCTGGCAGAAAACAGGTGTGGCGCCGGTATGACGCCGATGACCGGATGGAGGGAGATACCCTGGCACTCGAGCAGGACTGCGAGCCCGGCGAGCCGCTCCTGCAACCGGTCATGGCGGGCGGTAAACGCTCAGGGTCGCTTCCGCCCGTTGCCGCTATTCGGGAACGCATCCCACGCCAGTTGTCGCAGTTGCCGCAGGCCTTGCTGCAGTTTGGGGCCGCGCCGGCTTATCCGGTGACGGTGGCGCAATCCTTGCAGGACCTGGCACAGATCGCCGATCGAGGCAATTAACGTAATGGTTTGATCGCGTCAGGGGCGCTATGGGAACGGCGGTTTCGACTGGCGGACCATCATTAACCGAGGCCGCATTCTCGCCACCCTCCCTATGGGGAGAGTGGTGGTTTCCGTCTGGATAATACCCTTTTCCCTGTTGCCAATTTCGGTTGAAGTGCTCATATCGCCTAACCCATCCCATATCTACAATTCAGACAAGGGTTAAAGGTAAAACACATGGTTGCGACCAGCCCCTCTGGCCATGACCCGACAAGGCGGTTGACGTCCATGCTGGTTCCGCCAGTTCTCATACCAACCGGCGTTGATGATGCAAGCGGCCAGTTCCGTCCAAATCAAGCATTACTCTCAAGGTCCCGTAGCGTCCTCCTGTAGCGACTGTCCGGTGATCGAGAGCTGTGTGGCGGCGGTATTGCCTATGTCCCATAAAGGCTATATTAACCAGTCCTTATTTTTGAGGAGGAAATTGATGGCCGAGCACGCCCTTTATCGTGAGGACGATCCAATGACGGCAATCTATGTGATCCAGGCGGGGGCTTTCAAATCCCAGTTGCCCGGCGAAAATGGACGCGACCACATTACTGGCATTCACCTCCCGGGCGATGTCGTCGGAATCGAAGGCGTTGCCTCGGGACTGCACACCCGAAATCTGATGGCGCTGGAAGAGAGTGTAGTTTGTGTCATTCCCATGGGGGTACTCGATGGGCTGACAAGAGAGCTACCTGACGTCCAGCGCTGGTTTCACCGCATGTTGAGCCGGGAAATCGTTGCCGTGACCCGGAACATGACTCTGCTTGGCAGCCGAAAGGCCGAGGAGCGGCTGGCCGCTTTCCTGCTGGATTTGTCGGAACGATTCGCGGCGCTGGGCCGTTCGCCGCGGGATTTCGATCTTCGGCTGTCGCGCCGGGAGATCGCCAGCCATCTTGGCCTGAGTGGTGCGACCGTCAGCCGGACCTTCGCTCGTTTTGGCAGGGAAAGGGTGGTGAGTACCTGTGGACAGCATGTCCGCTTGCTGGATATCCACGCACTGAAGCAGACGGCTGCGGGGCACATAAACAGGGAGAGCGCCAAGTAATCCCTGCCGGACAATCTACGGACGGTTTGTCGGGAAACACTATAGGCAGCCAAGGCTGTTCGTCCATCAGAGACCTAAACAACCGCCGTTCCCGGGGCCCTATTGGTAGCGGCATCCGCAAGCTACACCAGCGTTTCGCGCCCCGGGTTTGCCGGGTCCGCGACCCTCAAAGAGCAGGGCAACTTGGCACCCTCACTGCCGACCGCCAGCCCGATGCGCCTGAACGCAGCCTGGCCCGTGCATCCTGGCGCCGCCATGTGGGGGACGCCCTGCCGGGGAGTTCGGAGCCGTGCCGGCCGTCGCAGGATAAGCCGGTCGGGGCTACAGTTTCAGGCGGACGCGCACGATGTTCCGGTCGTCGGGGTCGCCAGAGCCGCGCACGAAGCCGAGAAACTCGCACAAACTGAGCATGGTTGCGTTCTCGCGTAGAACGTCGCCGTAGAGTTCGCGGATACCGCGGCTGCGGGCGTAGGCGATGATGCGCTTGAGCATGTAGACCCCGATGCCCTGGCCGGTCATTTCGCCACGCACGATGATGGCAAACTCGGCAGCTTCGTTGTCCGGGTCAGCGGAGATGCGTACCACGCCGTAGACCTCCGCATTACCCGGGAGACCGGCTTCCGCAATCACCAGCGCCATCTCGCGGTCATAGTCGATCTGGGTAAACCGGGCGGCCATGACATGCGACAAGGCCTTCATGGGGACGAAGAAGCGCATGTGGATCTCCTCGGATGTGAGCGTGGCGAAGCTGCGCTGGAAGGCGGGCTCGTCTTCCGGCCGCACCGGCCGCAGCAATAGTTTGCGACCGTCGGCGAGGACGACTTCCTCTTCCAGCTCCGAGGGATAGGGACGAATGGCAAGGCGGGATCCCCCCTTCAAGCGCGGCTCTGCCACGCGGATACGCGCGTCCAGGGCGATGACGCCGTATTCGTCGGCAACGAGCGGGTTGATGTCGAGTTCGCTCACCTCATCCAGGTCCACGACCAACTGCGAAAGCTTCACCAGGGTGAAGGCCACGGCCTCGAGATTGGCCGGCGCGAGGCCGCGGTAGCCACGCAGGAGGCGATGCACGCGGGTGCGCTCCATCAGCTCGCGGGCCAGGCGCATGTTCAGCGGTGGCAAAGCGAGAGCCTTGTCGTCGACCACCTCGACGGCGACACCGCCTTGTCCGAACAGGATTACCGGTCCGAACTGCGCATCGCTCACCACCCCCGCGATCAGTTCGAAGGCGCCCGGGCGCTGGATCATCGGCTGCACCGTGAAGCCATCCAGGCGGGCCTGAGGCGCTGCGGTGGCGACCCGTTCGAGCATGGCTTCGGCCGCCCGCCTGACCGCCGCCGATCCCGCCAGGTCCAGGGCGACCCCGCCGACATCGGTCTTGTGGGTGATATCCGGCGAGAGGATCTTCAACGCCACTGGGCCGCCGAAGTCGGCTGCGGCCTTCGCCGCTTCCTGTGGGGTGCGCACGAGCCACGTCGGACTGACGGGAATGCTGTAGGCCGCGAGCACGGCCTTCGCTTCCGGCTCGGTCAGCCATTCGCGCCCCTCGGCGAGGGCCTGGCGCAACACCGCCCTGGCCTTTTCCGGTTCGGCCTTGAAGCCCTCCGGGAGGGAGGGCGGCGTCTCCATCAGCGCCTCCTGGCTGCGTCGATAGTTCACGAGCTGCATGAAGGCACGTACCGCCTGGCTGGGAGTGTCATAAGTGGGTACTTCCTGCTCGGCGAAGCGCCGGCGAGATTCGCTGGCGGCGGCCCCGCCCACCCAACTGGTAAGCACCGGTAGCCCGTTGGTCCGCACCCGCGAGGCAATGACTGCCTCGGCCGCGTCGACGGGGGATGCGACGGCGGTGGGACAATTCAGCACCAGCAGGCCGTCGATGCCCTCGTCCCTGGCCAACACGTCCAGGGCGGCTGCATAGCGTGCGCCCGGCGCGTCGCCGATGATGTCCACCGGATTGGCGTGCGACCAGGTGGGCGGAAGCACGGCATCGAGCCCTGCGATGGTCTTGGGGGCCAATTGGGCCAGATGGCCGCCCTGGTCGATCAGGGCGTCGGTGGCCAGGACCCCCATTCCACCCCCATTGGTCAGAATGGCCAGCCGGTCGCCGCGTGGGGAATGGGAACGGGCCAGGGTTTCGACAGCGTCGAAGAGTTCGTTCAGATCGATCACGCGCAGCATGCCAGCGCGCCGGAAGGCGGCTTCGAACACTTCGTCGCGGCCCGCGAGCGCCCCGGTGTGCGAAGCCGCGGCCTTGGCACCCTCGGCATGCCGTCCGGCCTTGACCACGATAACCGGCTTGCTCCGGGCGGCAGCGCGAGCCGCCGACATGAACTTGCGGGCGTCGGTGATGGATTCGATGTAGAGAAGAATGGCGCGGGTGTGCGAGTCGTTGGCGAGGTAATCGAGCATGTCGCCGAAGTCCACGTCGGCCATGTCGCCCAGGGAAACCAGGTACGAGAAGCCGATTCCGCGGCTGCTGGCCCAATCGACCACCGAGGAGACGATGGCACCGGACTGGGCGACAAAGGCGAGATGGCCAGCGAGCGGGGCGGTGGCGCTAAAGCTCGCATTGATGCCCTGGCCCGGCATCATGATGCCCAGGCAGTTGGGGCCGACAATGCGCAACAAATGCGGCCGGGCCGCGTCGAGCATGGCTTGGCGCAGACGTTGGCCCTCGTCCTGGCCTCCCTCGCCGAAACCGGCGGTCACCACCACGGCCGCCCTGGTGCCCAACGCGCCAAGTTCGGCAATGATCCCCGGCACGGTTTGCGGCGGCGTGGCGACGACGGCGAGATCCGGCACTTGGGGCAGCCGGGCGATGTCGCGATGCACAGGCACTCCGAAGATCTCCTGGTGCTTGGGATTTACCGGAAACACCGGAATGCGCAATCCGGTCTGCAACAATGCGCGCGCGAGCACCGCGCCCACGGTGTGCTCCCGAAGGCTGGCACCGATCAGGGCCAGCGACTTGGGCTTGAACATGCAGTCGAGATTGCGAATCGTCATGGTCTGAGAGCCTGCCTTGGAATCGTTTGTGTCACCGCTGTCGTGCCACGCAAAGATAACGGGAAGGTTGGTCCCCCGCCTGACGAATATCAAGGCTTAGGGTTTACGCGGGTCGCGGAACCGTAAGTGTAAGTCGGTGGAGGCGGGGTGCCGGGACCGGCGATAATCAGCGACGCAAGGTCATGGGCCAAGGGCGCCCATGCGTGGGACCAGCCCACCCAGGCCGCGGCACCCGAAACGTTTGGCGCATTGCACAAGACGAAGGACGACGATGGATCAATCCAACCTCAAAGACCAAGTCCTGGCGATTCTGACCAGGATCGCTCCCGACGTCGACGCCGCAAGCGTCCACGCGGAACTCACTTTCCGTGAGCAGTTCGACTTCGATTCGATGGACTTCCTCAACTTCTGCACGGCGCTGAGCCAACACTTCGGGCTTGCAATCGAAGACCGCGACTACCTGCGCCTCGGCAGTCTGGCGGGTTGCCTCAGCTTTGTGGGTGAACGGCTGCGATGAGCCGCGGCATGATGCCAGCCGGGCCGCTAGCACCGTCTCCCTGCCTGTTGAGAACGTCGCCTCAATGAAATCTCTGGGCCAGGGTTGCGGCCGTCGAAGCCTTGCGCCTGCTGCAGGAGGTGCAGGGCCGGATCAGACGGAGCGGCGGAAAGATCTCTGTCCTGGCTACGGCGTTGCGGCGCGCCGACAGACCTTCTCCACCAGGTAGGCAAGCGCACCGGCGAAGCTCGCCAGCCTTGGATAGTCGCTTTGCGGGATGGGGATGTCGTAACGCTTGTGGAGTGCGGTGACGAGGTTGAGGAAGTCCATCGAGTCGATGTCGAATTGCTCGCGCAGATCGCCCTCGCGGTCGATGTCGGCGAGGGCGATGTCGGGGGCAATTCGGTGGAGTTCCTCCGCCAGGGCGGCGGCCAGTTCCTGTTCGTTCATAGACGCTCCGGTTCAAGCAGGTGGCGCTCGATGGCGCCGACGAAGAGGGCACCACGGTGCCCGTCGCTGACGCGATGGTCGCCGGCCACGGTGACGCCGACGACGCGGCGTGGCCCGACCATGCCGTCGGCGACCCAGGCGCGGGTGACGGGTGTGCCGAAACCGACGATGGCCACTTGGGGCGGGTAGATGACGCCATAGAGAGCCTCGACGCCGCGCTCGCCGAGGCTGGACACGGTGAGTGTGGGGTCGGTCAGTTCGGAACTGCGGAAACGCCCGGCGCGTACCCGGGTCACGAGGTCGCGCATGGCGCTCATGAGGGCGTCCACATCGAGGTGCGCGGCGTCGTGGATGGCGGGCGCTACCAGACCGACGCCGCGGATGTTGATCGCCAGGCCGGCGTGCACGGCGGGGGCCGGCTTGAACTGACCGTCCATGAAATGCCCGTTGAACTCGGGATACTTCTGCGCGGCCAGCGCCACGGCCTTGACGAACAGGGCGCCCAGGAGCACCCGCTCGGGTGGATCGCGTCCCGCGTTGTGGCGGTCGAGCCAGGCCTCAGCCGCCGTGAGCTCGATGGTGTGGGCGAGGTAGTAGTGGGGAATCTCGCGCTTGGAGCGCGACATGGCCGCGGCGATGGCCGCGCGCATGCCGCCTGGCGCGGCGGGCGGTGGTGGCGCTTCGGCCTGCGCGAGCCGGGCGGCCACGTCGGCTAGCACGATCGCCCCCTCAGGGCCGCTGCCCGGCAGCGTTGCGAGGTCGATGCCTGCCTGTTCGGCAAGGCGGCGGGCGGCCGGTGAAGCCTTGCGCCGCGCAATCTGCGGCGCGGCGGGCGCTGCGGCGGCGGTTGGTGCGGGCACGCGGGACGGCTGCGCGGGCGCTGGCGCTTCAGGGCGCGGCGCCGCAATCAGCGTGGCCTGCACTTCACCCGCCACGGCGATCACAGCGAGCGGGGTGCCCACCGGCACCGTTGCGCCGACGTCCACCAGTGTGCGCTCCAGCATGCCGTCCTCGAACACCTGGAGCTCGATGGCACCCTTCTGGGTTTCCACCACCGCGACGGCGTCGCCCCGGTGCACCGCGGTGCCGGGGGCGACCATCCATTCGATGAGGGTCCCGGTCTCCATGTCGGCGCCCAGGGAGGGCATGAGAAACAGGCTCATGGTTTCAGCCCCGCCCCAGCACGGCCCGTGCCGCGGCGACGATGCGCCCGGTCTGGGGCAGCGCGGCGTCCTCCAGGTGGCGGGAGTAGGGGATGGGCACTTCCTCGCTACACACGCGGGCCAGCGGCGCATCGAGCTCGAAGAAACCTGCCTCGGCGATGCGCATACCGATCTCGGCGGCGATGCTGCCAGAGCGCCAGCCTTCGTCGACGATCAGCACGCGGTGGGTCTTGCTCACGGAAGCGAGGATGGCGGCATCGTCCAGGGGGCGCAGGGTCCGCAGATCGACGACCTCGGCCGCGATGCCTTCGCGGGCCAGTTCGTCGGCAGCCTCGATGGTCTTGTGAAGCGAGCCCCCGTAGGTGATGAGGGAAATGTCGGTGCCTGCCCGGCGCACCGCCGCGCGGTCGATGTCCACGGGTCCGGCGTTGACGGCGAGCTTCCCGCTGCGGTTGTAGAGCATCACGTTCTCGAAGATCAGCACCGGGTCCGGGTCCTGGAGGGCCGTCCATAGCATGCCGCGGGCGTCCTCCAAGGTCGCCGGCGCCAGTACACGAATACCCGGGATGTGGGCGTACCACCCTTCCAGACTGTGAGAATGTTGGGCCGCAAGCTGCCGCCCGGCACCGGTCGCCATGCGGATCACCAGGGGCACGCCGAACTGGCCGTTGGACATGTGGCGCAGAAGTGCTGCGGTGTTGAGGATCTGGTCGAGGGCCAGCATGGAGAAGTTGACGGTCATGAGCTCGACGATGGGGCGCATGCCGGCCACCGCCGCGCCGATGCCGGCGCCGGTGAACCCGGATTCGGACAGCGGGGTGTCGCGGATGCGCTCCGCGCCGAACTGGTCCAGCAGGCCCTTGCTCACCGCGTAGCAGCCGCCGTAGCGGCCCACGTCCTCGCCCATGAGGAAGACGCGCTCGTCGCGCCGCAGGGCATCCACGATGGCCGCCTTGACGGCCTCGCGATAGGTGGTCTCCACCTTGTCCATTGCGGGCGGAGAAGGGGCCGGCGCGGGTGGGCGCTCTAGTGCGACCACATGCCTGCACAAGTTCTCCATGGGCTCCAGGCTGCCGCGCTCCGCGAAATCCACGGCCGCGGCGACCTCGGCGGCGACCTGGATTTCGATGCGTGTCAGCTCGTCGGTCCGGAGCATGCCGTTGTCTTCGAGCCAGCGCTGGAAGCGCTCGATCGGGCCCTTCTTGCGCCAGGCTTCTACCTCGGCCTTGTCGCGATAGAGCTGAGCGTCGAACATCGAGTGGGCGCGGAAACGGTAGGTGCGGCATTCCAGGAAGCAGGGCTGGCCCGTGTCGCGGATGAAGGCCAGTGCGCGCCGCGCGGCCGCCTCCATGGCGATCACGTCCATGCCGTCCACCTCCTCGCTTTGGATGGTGTAGCTGGCCGCTTTGGCGTGGATGTCGGTCTGGGATTCGGAGCGCTCCAGCGCCGTGCCCATGGCGTAAAGATTGTTTTCGCAGACGAAAAGAACGGGGAGCTTCCACAGGGCGGCGAGGTTGAGGCTTTCGTGGAATTCCCCTTCGGCCACCGCGCCCTCGCCGAAGAAGCAGGCGGTGACGTGTGCCTCGCCGCGCATCCGGTCGGCGAGGGCAAGGCCCACGGCGAGTGGCAGGCCGCCGCCGACGATGGCGTTGCCGCCATAGAAATTCGTCTCGCGGCTGAAGAGATGCATCGAGCCGCCGCGCCCGCCTGAACAGCCTTCGGCCTTGCCATACATCTCGGCCATCACTGTGTCCATGGGCACGCCGCGCACCAGCGCGTGGCCATGCTCGCGATAGGTGCCCACCACCCGGTCGTCGGCACCGAGAAGCGGAATCACGCCCACCGCCACGGCCTCTTCGCCGTCGTAGAGATGCAGGAAGCCGCGGATCTTCTCCTGGGTGTAGAGCTCGGCGCACTTATCCTCGAAGCGCCGGATGCGGATCATCTGGGCGAGCAGATCGAGGGCGTGAGTGTGGCTCAGATGGGGTTTGGTGCCAGCTTCGTTCATTGTTCGTCGCTTTCCAGGGTGGAGATGTCGCCCTCGGTCAGGCCCAGTTCGCGCGCCTTGAGCAGGCGCCGCATGATCTTGCCGCTGCGGGTCTTGGGCAGGTTCCTGCGGAAGGCGATGAACTTGGGGGCGACCGCCGGGCCGAGGCGCTTGCGGGCGTGACCGAGGAGTTCGAGTTCGAGATCTTCGCTGGCCTCGACGCCGGCCTTCAGGGCCACGAAGGCCTTCACCACCTCGCCGGCGGTCTCGTCGGGCACGCCGATCACCCCGACTTCGGCCACCGCCGGGTGCTCCATGAGTGCGCTCTCCACCTCGAAGGGCCCGATCAGGTGGCCGGCACTCTTGATCACGTCGTCGTCGCGGCCGACGAACCAGAAGTAGCCGTCGGCGTCGCGCATGGCCAGGTCGCCGGAGAGATACCAGCCATCCGCGAAGCATTTGCGGTACCGCTCCTCCTCGTGGAGGTAGGCGCGCATCATCGAGGGCCAGCCTGGCCGCAGGGCGAGTTGGCCGACGCACATTGGGCGGCTGACCTCGCGCACGCCCTCTGTAGTCCGCTCCACGATGGCGGCCTCGATGCCTGGCAGCGGCTTGCCCATGGAGCCGGGCTTGACGTCCATCGCCGGGTAGTTGGCGATCATGATGCCGCCCGTTTCGGTCTGCCACCAGTTGTCATGGAAGGGCATGCCGAATGCTTCCACTCCCCACACCACCGCCTCGGGGTTGAGGGGTTCGCCCACGCTGGCCATGAAGCGCAGGCGGGACAGATCACGGACGCGGGCGAGCTCGGTGCCGGTCTTCATGAGCATGCGGATGGCGGTGGGCGCGGTGTACCACACCGTGACGCGCTCGGATTCAAGGATGCGGTACCAGCGCTCGGCGTCGAAGTCGGCTTCGTCCACGATGAGGGTCGCGCCGTTGGTCAGCGGCGAGATGATGCCGTAGGAGGTCCCGGTGACCCAGCCGGGGTCGGCGGTGCACCAGAACACGTCGTCGGGGTGGAGATCAAGGGCCAGTCTCCCCGTGACGTGGTGGGCGACGACGGCCCCGTGGACGTGTACCGCGCCCTTGGGCCGTCCCGTGGTGCCGCTGGTGAAATGCAGCAACGCCATATCCTCCGGCCCGGTGTGGGCCATCTCGAAGTCGGGTGATGCCGCCTCCATGAGCGCGGCCAGATCGCGCGTGTCCGTCCGCGGCGCGGCCGTGCCGCCGACCAGCAGGATCTCCGCGAGGGTCGGCACCTCGGCACGCCAGGCCGCCACCTTGCGCCGGAAGAGCGCTTCCGAGGTGACCAGCACCCGCGCATCGCCGATCGCCATGCGCGCCTGGATGGGCTCGGGCCCGAAGGCCGAGAACAGCGGGCAGAACACCGCCCCCAGCTTGAGCGTGCCGAGGGCCGCGATGTAGAGCTCCGGCACCCGCCCGAGCAGGCAATACACCCGGTCGCCCTTGCCGACGCCGAGGGCGGCCAGGGCATTGGCGAAGCGGTTGGACTCGGCCTTGAGCTCGACATAGCTGAAATCCCGCCGCGTCCCATCCTTGCGGAGGCACCGGATTGCCAGTTTGCTGCCGTCGCCCCGGGCGACATGCCGGTCCACCGCCTCGAAGGCGATGTTAAGCCCTCCGCCGGGCAGCCCGTCGAGCAGCCCGCGCGCGGCGTCCCAAGAGAAGGTCCGGCGCGTGGCTTCGTAGTCCTTCAGGTTGGCGCAGGCGTAATCCTGCGGGTGCTTCCTGATCCTCTCCATCGCCATCGGGCCTCCCTCCTATCCGCTGCAGTTGCGCCATGCCCTCAATCCTTGACACAGATCATGGGCGTCAACCGCCCCACCTTGCGCGCCAGGCCGGCGGCCTCGGTGGCGTCGACCACCGCAGTGACGTCCTTGTAGGCGGCGGGGGCCTCCTCGGCGACGCCCCGCTGCGAAGGGCTGCGGATCAGGATGCCGCGCTCGGCCAATTCGTCGGTCACCTGGCGGCCCTGCCAGTTGCGCAGGGCCTGGCGGCGCCTCATGGCGCAGCCGGCACCATGGTAGGCCGAGGCAAAGGAGCGTGTGCCTCGGCGCAGCCGCGCAGGAGGTAGGACCCCGTGCCCATGGAGCCGCCGAGCAGCACTGGCTGCCCCTCCGCGCGCAGGGTCTCGGGCAGTTCCGGATGGCCCGGTCCGAAGGCCAAGCGGCGCCCTTGCGATGGAAGAACAACGTGCGCCGCCACCCGCCCACCTCGTGGGTTTCCGTACTGCAGGTGTTGTGGGAGGCGTCATCAGGCAGGTCGAGCCACTCGGCCAACTGCATCTCGTCGCCGGGCGCCGCGCAGCCGATTTAGGCCCCTGGGCACTGCCGTGCGCCCGCCGCCTCGGTGAGGATAGCGGTCAGCGCCAGCGCCGCCTGCTCGAAGGCTTCCTCCCACATGGCGCCGTACCCCCGCACGCCCGTGTCCGCGTCGTGGATGAAATGTTCCCATCCTTCGTCCACTTTGCCCTCGCCGCGGAACTGCCGGCGTCAAACAGCTCATTCCACCTTCACTTCCAGCGCCTTGGCTTTCGGTTCCCCGCTCTTGGGCAACTGGATAGTCAGCATGCCATCCTTGAAGCTTGCCTTCACCTTGGAATCATCCACATTTTCGGGCAGCGTGAAGGTGCGCGAAAAAGCGCCGTAGGAGCGCTCGATGCGATGGAATTTCTTGCCCTTTTCCTCCTTCTCCTGCTTGCGTTCGCCGCGCAGGGTGAGGACGCCGTTTTCCACGGCAACATGCACGTCCTCCTTGTTCACCTCGGGCAACTCGGCCTTGACGACGAACTCTTCGGGTGTTTCGGCGATATCCACCCTCGGTGACCAGTCCGCCGCGCCCACGCCTTCGCTCGCGCCGAGGCGCAACGGCCCGAACGACTTCGTCATGCGGTCGAAGAGTTCCTCCATTTCCCGCATGGGTTCCCATTTCATCAGTGCCATGATTCACCTCCTTCGATCTAGGGTTAATCAACTAATTACCCTGCGGCTCTGCCCAGACCCGGCGAGCCAGTGAAGGCCATTGCCTCAACCCCATCGTAGTACCCGAGACCAGGGCCGCAAGGGCAATTCGGAGGCACATTGACCGCCGTCAAACTTCGGGACTCCCCGCGGTCTATCCTGGAAGGCGCGTTAGGTTTTCCTTGTGTACCACGCGCGGCCCATTTCGGAGCACGCAATGCCACTGCACAATGCCGACATCGCCACCGCGTTCGACGAGATTGCCGCCCGCCGTCACCGAGTTGCTGCACATCCCCGGCCTCGGCCCCAAGCGGCTGCGTGCCCTGTGGCACGATCTGGTCGTGCAGACGCTGGAGCAGGTCGCCCTCGCCGCCCGCGACGGGCGCATCCGCGCTGCCCTGCGCCGCATGCGCAACCGTGGGGTACGGCGCGTGCCGGTGAAATGGAAAGAAGGCGAGCTGGTCGGCATCCTGGCCGTCGATGATGTGCTGGAAGCCGTCGCCGACCAACTACGCGAGATGGTGTGGGCCATAGGCAGCGAGCACGTGCGTGAGGAGCAGGCCCGCGGGTAGATCAGGCCGCTCGCCCCGGGAGGGCGGACAGCGGAGGAGGGGGATACCGATGGCGGCAAGACAGATTCTGTTTCATCAGACAGCCCGCGAGCGCATCGTCCGCGGCATGACGGTGCTGGTGGACGCGGTCAAGAAGACGCTCGGACCACGCGCCCGCACGGTGCTGCTCGAGCAGCCCTTCGGTCCGCCGATCCTGATCAACTCGGGGGTGGTGGTGGCGAAGGCCATCGAGCTCTCGGACCCCATCGAGAACATTGGCGTGCAGCTGGTCCGGCAGGTGGCCGCCAAGACCTCGGAAGTCGCCGGCGACGGCACCACCACCGCCATCCTGCTTGCCGCGGCGATCGTGCGTGAGGGCATGAAGTACGTCGCTGCCGGGATGAACCCGATGGATCTCAAGCGCGGTATCGAGAAGGCGGCGGAGCAGGTGGTCAGGACGCTGCGGGCGATGGCCAGACCCTGCGCGACACGTGATGAGATCACCCAGGTCGCCGCCATTTCGGCCAACAACGACGAAAGCTTGGGCGCGCTGGTGGCCGAGGCGATGGAGCGGGTAGGCCGCGAGGGGGCGATCAGCGTGGAGGACGGCTCCGGGCTGGCAAACGAGCTCGAGGTGGTGGAGGGCATCCGCTTCGAACGTGGTTACCTGTCGCCCTACTTCATCAACAGCGAGGATGGAGAGCGGGTGGTCCTGGAGGATACCCTGGTGCTGGTCTGCGGGGGCAAGCTGGCCTCGTTGGCTGATCTGCTGCCACTGCTGGAGCAGGTGGCGCAGAGCGGCCACCCGCTGCTCGTCATCGCCGCGGATGTGGAGGGCGAGGCCCTCGCCATCCTGGTGGTCAACAGCCTGCGCGGCGGGCTCAAGGCCTGCGCGGTCAAGGCGCCGGAATTCGGCGAGAAGCAGGCGGCGATGCTGGAGGATATCGCCGTCGTCACGGGGGCGACGATCATCGCCGAGGAGACGGGGCTCACCCTGGAGCGGGCCGGCTTGGCGCAGCTCGGTAACGCCAAGCGGGTCGAGGTCGACAAGGACACTTGCACGCTGATCGGTGGCGGCGGGCAGGCGGCGCGCATCGATGCCCGCACCGCCTTGATCAAGGTCGAACTGGCGCGCGCCGCGAGCGAACAGGAGCGCGAGAGCCTGCGCCTGCGCGCGGCAAAGCTTGCCGGAGGGGTGGCGGTGGTGAAGGTGGGGGGCACCACCGAGACCGAGATGACGGAACGCCGGGCGCGCTTCGAGGATGCGCTGCATGCCGCCCGGGCGGCCATTGCCGAAGGGGTGCTGCCCGGCGGCGGGGTGGCCCTGCTGCGCGCACGCGCCGCACTGAGCGGCGTGAGTGGGAACAATCACGATGAAGACTGCGGCATTCGCATCCTCGCCGCCGCACTCGATCAGCCCCTGCGCCAACTGGCGGAGAACGCGGGCATCGAAGCCTCTGTCGTGGTGGACAAGGTCGAGGCGGCAAGCGGGAGCTTCGGTTTCAACTCTGCGACAGGGGAATACGGCGACATGCTCGCGATGGGGGTGCTCGATCCCTGCATGGTCACCCGCAGCGCCCTGCAGAACGCGGTATCGATCGCAGATCTAATCCTGACCACCGATTGCGCGGTCGCGGAAAGGCCGGCCGGGCGCGGTTCAACCGGAACGTAAAAACCACCGGTGAACAGCGTCACGCAGGATGGCCGGTCAAGATGATTGTCGCGCCCCACGCCGGCGGCTCCTGGCCGCATGCGGGGGTCTGTATAGCGGCCAGACGCATCCGGGCTTCTTGGAAAAACTCAAACTTCACCCATACGCCAATTACTGCCGCTTGGGTATCAGCCTCGTCGCCCGTATTTACCACACCCCGCCGCTCGATAATCAGAACTTTCGCTTCATTATTTTTTGCGTACGGCTTGTGTTCAATGCCCTTGAGAACAACATACATTTCTCCCTCAGATTGACTCACATGCCCATCTCGGAAATCGATTCTGAGACTACCCTCAAGTAGGGTGAAGGTTTCAGCTGTGTCTTTGGGGTCATGCCACACGAACTCACCCTGGATTCTCACAACCTTGAACTGATGAACACCATGCCACGAATGGCGGGTGTTCTCTTCTGCCGGCTAAAGCCCTGGCGCCTGGTCTTCACAGTCATCGATATCGCCCCTGGGGCACACCCGGTTTCGGCCCTCGGATTTGGCGGCATAAAGCCACCGATCCGCGCGATTAATCAGATGTTCCGGACTCGCATCACTATCAGCCAGCAGCGCCACGTCGATACTCACCGTGACGCTGAATGCGCCCTGCGGGCTATTAAATGTCAGGGCCGCAACGGCCCGGCACAGCCGCTCGGCCAACTGGCGCGCCGAGCCCAGGCTGCTTTCCGGCAGTAATATGGAAAACTCCTCTCCACCCATGCGCGCAAAACAGTCACTGGCGCGAATTTCGGGCGTTACAATCCGGACGAACTCCCTGAGTACGGTATCCCCGGCGGCGTGACCGTGCCGGTCGTTAATCTGTTTGAAGTGATCCAGATCCAGCATCAACACGCTGAGGTGATGACCGTAACGCCGCGCCCGACTGTATTCTTCCCCGAACATCTCCAACAACACCCGACGGTTGGCGATTCCCGTGAGCGGATCTGTTCGCGCCATGTGCAGCAGCACTTCGGTCATGCGATGTAGTTCCGTGACATCACGGTAGAACCAGACACGCCCCCAAAAGTGGCCTTCGGGCCCATGCAGGCCCCGTGAATAGCGCTCCAGTACCCGGCCATCCTTCATATGGATACTAACCCCGCACTCCTCCTCGTCCAGGGATGAATACAGTTCCTTGACCCGCTGCGCAAAGCTGCCGGGGTCTTCCAGCTGTTCGGCGACTGCCTGCAGCGCCGCCTCGCCGTCCCGCGCCCCCATGATTGCCTCGGGAATATCCCATATTTCCAGAAAACGGCGGGTCCATGTCTTGATCCGATTGTTGGCATCCACCACCACGATGCCATCGGGCGACTCATCCATATAGGCGCTCATCACGGTGGTTTGATAACGTGACTCCAGTTCAAGACGCACCTGATCACTGATTTCGTAAGCCGTGCCCAGCAGCCGGCTGACCCTGCCGGTCTCATCAAGAAAGGGCACGAGACTGGTCTGCCAGAAAGTCCGGCCGATGGGAAGGTCCAGCGTCTCCTGGTAATCAGTGGCGGTCTTGCCCTCGACACAACGAAGGTAATTGGCCTTGACATTGAATACCATCTCGGGCGAAAGCAACTCATCCACACTGCGCCCGGCAACCTCGTCGAGTTTCATCCCAGTAAGCTGCTCGTGACGGGCATTGATCGCGGCCAGACGGAACTCATCGGCGGAGACTACATCAATCACGAAAGCGGCGACACCCAGATAATCGAGCATCTGGCGAAGTTCAGCGGGGTCGCGATTGACACTGATCTCTTTCATCTCACCTACCGAGTTAATCGGGATCGGAAGCCGCCTCAGGGCGCCTCTCTTCCACACCACAGGACCTACGGATCACGTATCCGGCGGTTCAACGAATAACGAACATCTCACGCTTCAGTTTAGGCAGCCCCATGACGAGGAAGGTACGGCGTGGCAACGCCAGCGTTAATGCGGCAGTCCTGCTGATACGCCACCGATCATGCGCGGACTTGCTCGTATGTCACGCCTCGCGGACACTGACGTTGGGAGGCGATCTCCGAAGCGGGCGATCCATTTAGCAGGCGATCGGACTCTTGCCTGACCACCGTGTAGCACTCGCAGGTTCGCGCTTCCAGCC